>NZ_VYKK01000001.1 GCF_008710135.1 Paenibacillus spiritus
GCGAGGCGCTGGACGAACGGGCAGCCGGAGCGCTTCACCCCGACGCTGCCCCCGCCCGTCCGCTGCGCACCGCCTGGGTCTTCTCCGGCCACGGCGGCTATTGGCTCGGCATGGCCGCCGGCTGTCTGGACTTCCCCGTCTTCGCCGCCGTCATCGACCGCTGCGAGACGCTGTTCCATGCGCTTGACCCTGCGCTGCCTTCGCTGCGCACGCATTTTCAGCCTGCGCCCGATTCCGGCAGCCCGGCAGAAGCCGACGACGCCGACGCGCAGCTGGCCGTCTTCGCCGTCCAGGCCGGACTCGCCGCGCTCTGGCGCTCGTGGGGCTGCGTCCCCGCCGCCGTCTGCGGCCACAGCATGGGCGAAGTCGCCGCGGCCCATGCCGCCGGCATCCTCTCGCTGGAGGATGCCGCCTGCGTGCTGCTGCACCGCACCCGGCTGCTGCGCCGCCTTCAGGGCCAGGGACGCATGGCCGCCGCCGTGGTCTCCCCCGGGGCGGCGGCCGAGCTGGCCGCCGAAGCCGGCGGCGGCATCTACGTCGCCGCGGTCAACAGTCCGCGCGCGGTCATCTTCTCCGGCGAAGCGGCGGCGATGGAAGCCTGGGTGCCGGCGCTCAAGCGGCGCGGCGTTCCCGTGCGGTTCGTTCAGGCCCGCACGCCCGGCCACTGCCCGCTGACCGCGCCGGTTGCCGCCGAGCTGGAGCAGGCGCTGGCGGGAATCCGTCCGCAGGAGGCGGCGGTGCCGTTCTTCTCGACTGCGGACGGTACTTTTCTAGGCGGCTCCGAGCTGGGCGCCGCTTACTGGGCCCGGCAGCTCTGCCAGCCGGTGCGCTTCCTGGAAGCGGTCCGGGCGCTGCGCCGCGAAGGAATCGGCGCCTATCTGGAGATCGGGCCGCATCCGGTGCTGTCATCGGCGCTGCGCGATGCGACCGCCGAGCCGGAAGGCAGCGGCATAGAGCCTGCCTCCCAGAGCCCGGCTGCCGGCGAAGCGCCGGAGGACTTGGCTTCTCGCGGTGACTCTGCTTCCGGTGAGGACCTGGCTTCTCCCGATGGTTTTACTTCTGGTGAGGGCGCTGCTTCTCGCGGTGGCTCTGCTTCTCGTGGAAATCTCCCTTCTCGTAATACCTCTGCTTTTCGTGAAGTTCAGGCTTCGCTGGAGGCTCCTGCTTCCAGCGAAGAAGCCGACTTCCCGGAGGAACGGGAGCCGCTGCTGCTGTCCTCGCTTCGCCGGGGCGAGGAGGACGCTTCCGTCCTGCTTGAAGGACTCGGGGAGCTGTACGCCGCCGGACTGGAACCGCTCTGGAGCAGCTTTTACCCGGCCGGGCCGGTGTTGTCGCTGCCCCTCTATCCGTGGCAGCGGCAGCGTCACTGGTTCGAGCTGCCCGGCGGCACAATGCCCGCAAGCGCAGCGGACCCGGACGGAATCCCGTCCGCCCTCGCCATCTCCAGCGGAGCTGCTTCAGGCTCGCGGGGAGCATCCGGCCCATCCGCCCTGGCCGATTCGGCCCGCCGAACCGGCCAAGTTCTGCCGCTGCCGGCCTTGCACGAGACATCCGCTGCGGCAGACCTGTCCTCCGATGCCATTGAAGCGGAGCTGCGGCTGGAAGTTGCCCGGATTCTGCGCCTTCCCACAGAGCGCATTCCGCTGAATCGTTCGCTTGTCCGGCTCGGTCTGGACTCGCTGATGAGCATTGAGCTCCGCGGACGGCTGCGCACCCGCTTCGGAGCCGATCTTCCCGTCTCCGATCTCCTGACCGCTCCCGGCATCGGCGAACTGGCACAGCGGTTATTGTCCCTGATGCCAAGCGCCGCGCCCGCCGGGCCGGATGGATGCGGAGAGCCGGAGCTGCAGTGTGATCCCGCATCGGCCCATGAGCCGTTCCCGCTGAATGACATTCAAGAGGCGTACTGGATCGGACGGGCTGCCGGCATGGAGCTTGGCAATGTATCGGGAGGACTGTTCCTCGAGTTCGAAGGTCCTCTGCTGGACCATTCCCGGCTGGAGTCCGCCTGGAACCGGCTCGTTCAGCGGCACGGAATGCTTCGGGCGTTCGTCCGGGCCGACGGAAGGCAGGAGATTCGTCCGGAAGTGCCGGTCAGCCGGATCGGCAGACAGGATCTGCGCTTCCGTTCTGCGGGAGAGCGTCTTCGGCTGCTGACGGAAATGCGGAAGCGGCTGACCCGCAGAGCAACGCCGGACGAAGGCTGGCCCGGCTTCGAAATCTGCGTCGTCCGGCTTCCGCAGGACCGGCAGCGGACGATGTTTTTCTTCGACGGATTTGTGGGAGACGCCGCGAGTCTGATGATTCTGATGGAGGAATGGAGGCGGCTGTACGAGAACCCGGAAGCGGAGCTGGAGCCGCTTGAACTGAATTTTCGCGATTATACGCTGCACGAACAGAATCGCCGCTCGCTGCCGGAATATGAGTGCGACCGCGCCTATTGGCTTGGCCGTCTCCCTTCGCTGCCGTCCGCGCCGGAGCTTCCTCTCCAAAGACAGCCGGAATCCGTGATCCGCCCGGACTACGTCAGACGCACCTTCTCCCTCTCTCCCGGGGAGTGGGAGGCCTTCACGGAACAGGCCAGGAATTACGGCCTCACCCCTGCGCTTGCACTCTGCGGAGCGTATACGGAGGTTCTGCGCAAATGGAGCCGTTCGCCGGATTTCACGCTTAACCTGACACTGTTCGACCGCCGGCCGGTGCACCCGCATACGGACCGCATTGTCGGTGACTTTACGAGCTTGCTGCTGCTGGAGGCTGAAGATGCGCCGGGCTTGTCTTTTACAGCCAAAACTCTGCGTCTTCAGGAACAGTTCCAACAGGATCTGGGCCACACAAGGTTCAACGGAGTGGAGCTGATTCGGGAAATCAACCGCCGTTCGGGTCAAGCCCCTAAGGCCGTCATGCCCGTCGTGTTCACCTGCATGCTGCGCGATTTCGGAGAAGCGCTGGATTGGCTCGGCGAACTGAAGCACGGGACGGCCGAGACGCCGCAGATCTGGCTGGATCATGTCGCTGTACTGAACCGGGGCGCCGCCGAGCTGATCTGGGACTGCGTCGACGACCTGTTCCCGTCCGGCATGCCGGGTGCGATGTTCGCCGCTTATACCGGTCTGGTCCGCAGACTGGCCTGTGACCCTGAAGTCTGGGAAGCATCGGCTTCCGGAGTCCTCGTTCCCGCAGGCTGGCCAATCGAATCAGCCCCCGCCGGCCCGCCGGCGCTCCCCGGAGGTCTGCTGCATTCTCCGTTCCTGGATCAGGCCCGCCGCGATCCGCAGCGAATTGCCCTGATCGACGGTCCGTTCCGGATGACATACGGGGAACTGATGAAGACAAGCGGACGGCTGGGACAGCAGCTGCGCGGACTTGGCGCGCAGCCCAATGCGCTGGTTGCCGTCGTGCTCGAGAAGGGCTGGGAGCAGGCGCTGGCCGTCCTCGGCATCCTCCGGTCGGGTGCGGCCTATCTGCCGCTCGATCCCGGCCTTCCGGCGGAACGCTTGAAGCAGCTGCTGGAGATCGGAGAAGTCAGGCTGGCCGTTACGTCGGAGAACCTGATGAACACCCTGGAGTGGCCGGACGGGGTAACTCCCGTAGTCCTCGAAGAAGCTTCCGAAGAAGCCTCCGAAGAAGACAGCGAACGCCTGCTTCCGGATCCGCTTCAGGGCCCTCGCGATCTGGCCTATGTCATCTTCACTTCGGGTACGACTGGTACGCCCAAAGGCGTGATGATCGACCATCTCGGAGCGCTGAATACGTGCCTGGACATCAATCGCCGATTCCATATAAACGAGCAGGACCGCGTGCTTGCGCTCTCGGCGCTGAACTTCGATCTGTCGGTCTACGATCTATTCGGAGGACTCGCGGCCGGAGCGGCGGTGGTCTTCCCCGGGGAAGACGGAAGCCGGAACCCGGTTCAATGGGCCGAGACCGTTGCCTGCGAAGGCGTCACCATTCTGAACACTGTACCGGCACTTGCGGGGCTGCTCGCCGAAGCTGCCGAGAACGGGACTCCCGGCAGACTGGACAGCGTCCGGCTGCTGATGATGAGCGGAGACTGGATTCCGCTGCCGCTCCCGGAGAGATTCCGCCGGCTCGCACCGGAGGCCGAGATTGTCAGTCTCGGCGGAGCAACCGAGGCGTCGATCTGGTCCATCTGCTATCCGATCGGAGAGATCGACCCCGATTGGACCAGTATTCCGTATGGAAGGGCGCTGAGCGGCCAATCGGTCCAGGTGCTTGACTGCGAACTGGAGCTCCGCCCCGCCGGCGTGCCCGGCAAGCTGTACATCGGCGGCGCCGGTCTGGCCCTGGGCTACTGGCGCGATCCCGGCAAGACCGAGGAAGGGTTCGTCGTCCACCCCCGAACCGGAGAACGGCTGTACGATACCGGAGACTGGGGACTTTATCTGGAGGATGGAACGATCCTGTTCCTGGGCCGCGACGACGCCCAAATCAAGCTGAACGGCTACCGGATCGAGCTGGGAGAAATCGAAGCGGCGTTGGCGGAAGACGAAGCAGTGCGGGAATGCGCCGCATCTCTGATCCGGGACGAGCGGGGAAGCGGAAGTCTGGCGGCGTATATTGTCCCTTCCGAATCCGCCTCTCCGGGCGAATCCGGCGAGATCCGCAGCCGTCTTGCCGCCAGACTGCCGTCTTATATGCTCCCTTCTCATCTGGTCTTTCTGGATGGCCTCCCGCTGTCGCCCAACGGCAAGGTAGACCGCAGCCGTCTGCCGCAGCCGGAGTTCGGCCATTCCGGCGGCGGCTCGCTTGAACCGCCGTCAACGCCGAACGAAATCTGGCTGGCCGGGCTGTGGAAGGAACGGCTGGGCCTGGATGCCGTCGGAAGGGATTCGAACTTCTTCTCGCTAGGCGCAAGCTCTGTCGATGCCATTCAGCTGTCGGTGCAATTGAACAAGAGCGGATATCCGCTCAGTCCCCAGGCTCTGTTCGAGCGGCCGACACTTCGGGCGCTGGCGGCGCTGCTCGATTCTTCCGCAGCTCCTGAGGCGAAAGCCGTTCAGCTGCATCCGGTGTCAGATGCAGACGGCCGGCCCCCGCAGCAGACCGCTTGTTCCAGCGGGAATGAAAGGGGCCTGCTCCAGCCTGTCACGGGCGGAGATGAGCGGACACTGCCTCCTTCCGCGGACTGGGGGCAGCGGGCGGAACGGGGACAGCGGGCAGAACGCACGCCGAGCTCGATTCTGCTGACCGGAGCAACCGGCTTCATCGGCGTTTACCTGCTGAAGGAAAGCCTGGAGCGGACGGACGCCGTAGTGCATTGCCTGGTACGGGGCGCCGGACATCAGGAGGCTTACCGCCGCCTGACGGAGCAGCTTCGCTGGTATTTTCCGCAGGGCTTGACCGAGGAGCAGATGTCCCGCATTTTTGTATATCCGGCAGACCTGACACAGGAACGGCTCGGACTGGACAGCGAAGATTACAACTTTCTCTGTCTCCTGGTCGATACGATCTACCACTGCGCAGCGGATGTCAGGCATTTCGGAAGCGAGGCGGCTTTTGAAGAAGTGAACCTCGAAGGGACCCGCCGCCTGCTTGCCTTCGCCCGGGAAGGCAAGGACAAGTCGCTTCATTATGTGTCGACCATTGCCGTCAAGGGGGAGGCTGAAGGTCCCTTCGGCGAGAAGGATCTCGATATCGGCCAACAGTTCGATTCTCCATACGCCAGGACCAAGTTCAAGGCAGAGATGCTGATTCGCAGCGAAATGGAGCGCGGCTTGGCCGCATCCGTCTATCGCCTTGCCTTTGTCGGAGCCGATTCACGGTCCGGCCGCTTTCAGCGGAATATGGCGGACAACGCGCTCTATACGAGTCTTCGGGCCATCTCCCGGGTCGGACTGGCTCCCCGTCTGGAAGCCGTCGTGGATCTGATGCCCGTTGATTTCATTGCAGCCGCCATTGTCGAACTGTCGCTGGTTCCCGCAAGTCTCGGCGAAACCTACCACCTCACCCATCCGAGGCCGTATGCCCATAGTGAGCTGATCGCCCTGCTGCAGGCTCTCGGGTATGCGATCTATTGGGCCGACCGGGCGGAATACCGGGAACTGCTGCTGGAGTGGAGCGAGGAACCGGAGCTCCGGCAGGATATCGCCTACCTTATTTCGCACATGGAGAGCGGAATTCTTCCACCCGAGCCGGCGGAGAGCACAGACACCCGAGCTGCGATGGCCCGCTTCGGAATCCGGCTCCGGCAGCCGGATTCGAAATGGCTGCGGCGCTCGATCTCCTATTGCATCGAGACCGGCTTCCTGCCTCCTCCGCCGTCCTGGGACCGCATTCAGCGCCTGGCCCGGGCAGAATCCGCAGCCGCCATGTCGCCGGATCTTATCTTCTAAGGAGGAATCGCATATGATTACCGCTTCAGAATGGTTTGTTGTTCGCCAGCCCAAACCGAAGGCCAAGCTGCGGCTCTTCTGCTTCCCCTATGCAGGCGGAACGCCCGCCGTCTATAAGGAATGGGGCGCGGCGCTGGAGGACATCGAGGTCTGCGCCGTCCAGCTGCCCGGACGGGGCATGCGGATGAACGAACCCGCATATGTTCGAGTGGAGCCGCTGGTGGAGGCTCTGGCGGAGGCGATGCTTCCTTATCTGGACCGCCCCTTCGCCCTATTCGGCCATAGTCTGGGCGGGCTGATTGCCTTCCAGACTGCACGGCTGCTCGAGGAGCGCTTCCGCCGGTCGCCGGTGCATCTCTTCATCTCGGGCCGCCTGCCTCCGCATGTGCCCGAAGAACAGGTTCATCATTTGTCCGATCCCGAGTTCATCCAGGTGCTGCGGGATTATAACGGGACCCCGCAGGAAGTTCTGAACGATCCCGATCTGATGTCCTATTTCCTGCCTGTGCTGCGGTCGGACTTTGAGCTCAGCAATACCTTCCGTCTGGAGGGGCGACCCCAGTTGTTCTGTCCGTTCAGCGTGTACAGCGGAATCGACGATTCCCTGGTCGATCCGGAGCTGCTGGAGCAGTGGGAGCGGTATACCAAGTACCGCTTCTCGCTGCAAATGTTCCCTGGAGATCATTTTTATCTGAATGCCGATCAAGCCCCCCTCTTCGATATGCTGTACAACGAGGTGATGGACTCGCTGTATGCGAGCGGAGTCTGCTAAGCGGCCCGCCGCCAAATTAATTAGTGCCAGGAGGAATCTGAATGTTCGCCCGTATCGCTTCTGTATCTGCCCGCTGGCCCCGCACGGTAATCGCTCTGTGGGTGCTGCTGCTCGCCGGTTCCCTGCTGCTGGCTCCCAAGCTGCCCGACCACCTGACCAGTGAGGGCTTCAGTATCCCCGGGAGTGAATCCGCCCAGGCATCGGAGCGCATCCGTACCGGGTTCGACGGCTTCTACGGCCAGACGCTCACGGTCGTTCTCGATCATCCGGGCTCAGCCGCCGGAGATGCGCAATTTACCGGGAAGCTTCAGACCGCCGAGAAGGCGCTTCGGGATGAACCGATCATCGCCCGCCTGACGAGTCCCGCTTCCAAGGGAGGGGAAAGCCTCGCCGACGAGAAGAACGGAAGAGTCTTCATCCAGATCGACATGGACGCTACGGAGAAGGAAGCCCGGGCGTTCATCCCGGTGGTCCGGGATAAGCTCCGGAGCGCCGGCCTGGACCGGGACGGCTTCCGCTTCGACATCACCGGAAGTCCGGCGCTGACCGAAGAGATGAATGAGGTCAGCCTAAGCAATGTGGAAATGGTCGAGAGAATCGGCCTTCCGATTGTTTTTGTGCTGCTGCTGCTCGTATTCGGTTCGGTGGTAGCCGCTCTGCTCCCGCTGCTGATGGGCATGTTCACTATCGTGCTGACGCTGGCCGTTATCTATCTCTTCACCCTCTATATGCCGCTGTCTTCCACGCTGACCAACGTCGTCACGATGCTGGGGCTCGGGGTCGCCATTGATTACGCGCTGTTCATCACTCAGCGGTTCCGGGAAGAACTGGCCAAGGGAAGCTCCTCTGCTTCGGCCGCGATACTGTCGCTCTCTACAGCCGGACGTTCGGTCTTTTTTGCGGGCTTGACGGTTATGGCGAGTCTCTCCTCGCTGTTCCTGCCCAACACGATGTTCTTCCGCTCGATTGCGCTTGGCGGATTGGTGGTCGTCTTCGTCTCCATTCTGACCGCCTTCACCCTGCTTCCGGCGCTTCTGACCCTGCTCGGCAGCCGGGTGGACCGGCTGCGCATCCCCTTTGCCTTCAAGAGCAGATCGGGCAGCGGATTCTGGACCCGCTTCATCTCGGTGCTGCTGAAGCGTCCCGCGTTGTTCCTGACCATCGGGGTTCTCTTCTTCGCCGCACTCGCCTGGCCGATCAGCAAGCTGGAGATGCATATTCCGGTTGCCGCCTTCCAGGAGCTTCCCAAGGACAGCGAAGCGCGCCTCGGGATGGAGGCTCTGACCGAACATTACGGTCTGGGCGAGTCTTTTCCCGTTAAGCTGCTGCTGAATACGAACGGGGGCAGCGCGACCGGTGCCGAGGCCTTGAAGACCGTCGACCGTCTGACCCGGCAGTTCGGAGACAAGGACGGCGTCCAACAGGTCGTCAGCCTGACCTCGGTATATCCGGCCTCCCCCGAGCAGCTGGCGGCCGCCTATCAGGCGCCGGATCGTCTGCCGGCCGAGGCCCGCGCGCAGCTTCATTCGCTGCTCAGCCGGGGCGGCCGCGAGACGGTGCTCTACCTCATTCCGAAGGAAGGCCCGACCAGCGAGAAGACGCGCGCGCTGGTGCGCGAGATTCGCGCCGAGCTTCCTTCCGCACTCCCGGGGGGCTACAGCGGACAGGTGACCGGCGAGACAGCGACGGGGATGGATTTTGACAAGCAGGTCACGGGAAGTCTGCCGCAGATCGTCCTCTACATTCTGATTCTCTCCTTCGTTCTGCTGGCGCTGGCTTTCCGGTCGCTCCTGCTGCCGCTCAAGGCGATTCTCCTGAACGGACTGGTCACCGCCTCCACGCTGGGAGCACTGGTCATTCTGTATCAGTGGGGACATCTGCCCAGCTCTACCGCACAGGCGCTCAATGTAGGGACTCCGGTGCTGATCTGCGCCATTCTGTTCGGACTGAGCATTGACTACGAGGTGATTATCGTCTCCCGCATCAAAGAAGCCTACAGCCGGGGCCAGGACAACCGAAGCGCCATCGTCGAGGGATTCACCGCCACCACCGGCATGATCAACGGCGCGGCTTCGATTATGGTGGTGGTATTCGGAGTCTTTCTGTTCGCCGGATTCCGCTTCGTGCAAGAGCTCGGAGTCGGGCTCGCGATCGCCATTCTGATGGATGCGGTTATCGTGCGGACGGTGCTGGTTCCCGCCTCCATGCATCTGCTCGGCAGACTCAACTGGTGGACGCCGTGGAATCACCGGACGCTGTTCCCCAAAGAGAAGAAGCCGGAAGGCAAGAAGTCGCCCAAGGCCGTCTGACTTCAGCTTTCCCCGCCCGATCCGGCAGCAAAAAGAACAGGCTCTTCGCATCAGCGAAAGAGCCTGTTTTTTTCGGTGTATGCCGCGGTCATGGACTCCCGGCCCTGTGGGCAGAAATCCGTCACGCCTCGCGCGCCGGAGCCAAATATTTGCCTGCCAGGTAGCCGAAGCCGACCAGCGGAATCAGAATCGCTCCATAGGGAAGGCTCATCCAGATTTCCTTCCAGGACACCAGGCCCTCGTCCGTCAGCCGGTAGAACAGGTAAGCGGAGTAAGGAAGCGCAATCAGAACCGCGGTCACCACACCCGGGGTGTAGCGCCGAAGCAGAATCGCGTGGCCCAGGTGGGTGAACACATGGATGAACATGACGGCGTTGATTCCCAGAAAGAAGGCGTAATGCTGCCGCTCGGCGGCGGCGAAGGTAATCGGAACGAATGCGATGAATTCGAACAGCACCGGAACGGCGAACCGCGATCCGGTCAGCCTGCCGTATCTGCCGGCGATCCGGGCGGCCGGAGCGGGAAGTCTGGAGATTAGCCAGGCACCGTGTTTCTGCGTCCATCCTTCCATAAAGATAATTTCCTCGAAATCATGAATGATAAAGGCCGCCAAAAAGAGCCAGATAAGCGCCGAGCTGCCAATCTGGGCGTTCAGCGTGTCCAGCATGCCGATCCCTCCTCTGCACCGATCCTCCCTGGCCGGGAGCGGACGGTCAGGAACTCATCCAGATCCATCCGTCTCTCCTCCCGGCATTCACTCCCGTCACTTGCACACAGCGCCATCATATGCCGCTCATCCAGCTTCCATGCCCGGTGAAGCCAACGCTCTTCGGTATCTCTCCGAAGAACGGTGCCCGTCCCGCCGTCCACCGAGAAGGAATCGAGGGCCAGCGACAGGCCAAGCCCGACCGCCTTGATATAGCTCTCTTTCAATGTCCACAGCCGGTAGAACAGCTCCCCGCGCTCTTCGGGCGATGCGGCATTCAGCAACCTGCGCTCCTTGTTATGAAAGAACCGCTCCGCAATCTCCAGCGGCGCTTCCCGCAGCTCCTCCACGTCCACGCCCACCGGGGCAGCGGCAACGGCGCAGACCACCCAATCTCCGGAGTGGGAGAGATTGAAATGCACGCCGCCCGGCGCAGCGAGCAGCGGCTTGCCGTATTCGTTCTGATCGAATACCAGCGTATTCGATCCTTCCGGCGGCAGATTCAGATGCCGGACCAGCGCCCACCGGATCAGCGCATCGCCCAGCAGCGAGCGCTGGGCATCCCGCGGGCGGAGGAACCTGGCAATACGCTCTCTTTTAACGGGATCGGTCTGCTCCAGCAGCATTCGGTATTCCGGGCCGCTCAACTCGCGGCTTAACCGCAAGGCATAGATCTCCATTCGTCTTGCTCCTTCCTGTAGAGCAGTTCGTCTTCCCGGCAGTGCCGGTAAGAGGCAGACACGGGAAACGCGGCAGCTTATCTGTACCATTTCGGCATTTGGGAAGTATTTCCTCCCCAAGCCCGGAACAAAGGCGCGAACCGTGAGGAAGCGGCTCTTCTTCCGGTTCGCCAACGCTAAAAGGCGCTGCCTTGCGGCGGTCCGTGCGGATAGAACGGGCGATGTGCACTTCCGCATAAGCACTGGTAGATTTGCTATGTATGCTTACTTTTTATCCATTTGAATAGGAGCAAAACCAAAAGAATCAGAAGAATCGTCATCATAACGGGCCAAATTGTGTACACCAGCTCTTTCATTGAAACTTTCCACCTCTCCATTGGTATAATAATCCACTTATGATTATTATATATAAAAATATATTTTTAGGATTATTTTTTTAGGAGAAAGGCACTTACCGCTCTGCTCGCAGCAATGGCTTTATCCATTCGCACATGAGCGAATCCAATGATCGTTTAGCACAAGCACCCTATTTCTAAACACTCGTCACAACCTCTACGAAGTTTCCACCAAAAAGAAAGACCGCCGACACGTTGTCGACAGTCTGACGCTGCCTTACGGCAGCGCATCCTTCAGCTTCTCTCCGGCTTCCCTGAGCGAATCGAACGTGCCGGCATCGCTCCACCAATCCTTCAATACATCATAGCTCAGCTTGCGGGCCGAAGCATACAGGTTATTGACATCCGTAATTTCCAGCTCGCCCCGCCCCGAGGGCGACACCTGCCGGATAAGCCTGAATACCTCGGTGTCATACATATAAATTCCGGTTACGCAGTACCCGCTTCCGGGATGCTCCGGCTTCTCCTCGATTCGGACGATCCAGGCGGGGTCGCCTGTGTCGAATACCGGAACCCCATAGCGGCGCGGATCATCCACCGGTTTTAGCAGCACCTTGGCGGTTCCCGCGGGCTGCTTCAAATACGCATCCACATAGGGAGCCAGATCATCCTTGAACAGATTGTCTCCCAGCAGCACGACAAAGCGCTCTCCGGGCGGAACAAAATCCCTCGCTGCCTCCAGCGCCTGTGCGATTCCTCCAGCGGATTCCTGCACCCGGTAGGTGATCGAGACGCCCAGATCCGCCCCGCTGCCGAGAAAATCGGCGTACATCCCGGCCGACTGGCGGGTTACCACCAGCAGAATGTCGGTAATGCCTGCCCTGCGCAGCCGGTCGATTCCATAGCAGATCATGGGATACTTCCCGACCGGGAGCAGATGTTTGTTCAGCATTCGGGTGAGCGGATACAATCGGGTTCCCGTCCCCCCCGCCAGTATGACTCCTCTCAAGGCTCTCCCCTCCCACAATAGTCCATCCTGCATGCGCGCCTGCCTAATCTTCCGGTTCTTGCGCAGCGACTCCTTCTTCTACACAAAATCCAGCGGATCGACGCCCCATTTCTCCTGAAACTGGCGGCGATTGCGTTCAACCAATTCCTGCCATCCGGCCGGCCGGAGACTTCGGAAGCTGGCGCTCCCCTCGTGATGGACCAGACAATCGCCTGCAATCAGAAGCCGATAGCCCTTCAACCGGGCACGGTAGGAATAGTCATCATCCTCATAATGCCCCGGTGAAAAACGCTCATCCAGCGGCCCCAGCGCCTCCAGCACCTCGCGCCGGAACAGCAGACAGAGGCCGACCAGACGCCGGGTCTCCCGCCACCGCGACGGATCGGGGACATTCCACTTGGCGGCGGCTTCCCTGAATCCGCCCGGTCCGCTGCAATCGACCGTCACCTGCTGCCGCCCGCTGGCATAATTCGTGACCGGCCCTACCAGACCAATGTCGGGCGCGCTGTACAGCGCCGCCTTCAGATTGGCGAGCCATCCTGGCGCTACCACCACATCATTGTTAAGCAGCAGCAGCTCATCGCCCGAGGCCAGCGCAAGCCCGTAATTGCAGGCAGCGGGAAATCCCAGATTGCGGGGAAGCGAAATGAAGGCGATCCGCTCCATCCGGCAGAACTCGCCGGTGCCGTCGTCCGATTCATTGTCGATAACAAGCAGCTCGTGCGGCTCCGGCGTCGCTTCCCGAATGGAAGCGATGCAGGAACGAAGCAGCGGCAGACCGTTGTAAGTCGGAATGATAATGCTCGTTGTCATTTCGCGTTCCTCCATGCCGCCACGATCCGGCGGTATGCCGTATTCTGCGGAGACAGATGACCAGACCCGGGGAGCCTGCACCCCGGAGGAAGAGAACGGCCCTCTGCGCCCCGCCGGGCCAGCAGTTCTCCCAGCGCTTCGGCATGATCGCCGGCAATGAGCTGCTCCATCCGGTTGCCGCTTCCCGTGTTGTCGGCGCCCCGGCGGCGGTTGCGGCGGATCACATCGACCGTTCCGGCCGTCTCGACGCGCAGCCCTTCCAGAACGGCGATCGCCTGCGCCCTCGGCGGTACGGCGAGCCCCGAAGGACCGATTGTCTCCAGAGCCCGCCGCGAGAGAGCATGCGGAACCGCCGTCATCGAAGCGGCGCCGAGATCCCTCCGCCCGAGCGCTTCATTCAACAGCAGCTTGCAGCGCGTCACGGTATCTGCGGCGGAGAACGGGGGCAATAGCGGTCCAAGATCGTTGAGGGCGGCGTCTGTCCCTTTGTCTACGGCGGCGGCAAAGGGATACAGGTCCTCGGCCGCAATCGGAAGATCTCCGTCGAGGAACAGCAGAATGCCGCCCCGGGCGAGCTTCGCTCCGATGCCGCGGCCTACGTCGTGGCCTGCCGCCTCCGGGCAATGAACGATGATCACTTCCGGGAAGCGGCGTGCGGCTGCGTAGCTGCCGTCCGTGCATCCGTTGAGCACGACGATCAGCTCGTCGGGCTTGAGCCTTGCGGCTTGGCGGAGTACAGCCGGCAGCGTCTGCTCTTCATTGCGCGCCGTGACAATAACGGACAGGCGCTCCCGCAGCGGCGGGAACGGGCCGCCGGGAGTAACCCGGGGCGCATAGGCGGCCCGGGGGGCAAGGGCGGCGTTGGCCGCAGCGGACGCACCGGTTCCGTTGCGTCTCGGCCTTCCCAACCCGCCGGGACGCCGGCCGGAACGGCCGGTCCCCGCCTCTCTCCGTCCCTGTCCCTGTCTCTTGGCGGCGCTGGCCGGAAGCGTCTTGCCCCGACAGGCGAAGCCTGCGCTGCGTCTCCCCTTCCGGACTTCGCGGCTGCTCTTCATCGCACCATCTCCCTTCGGCGGGCGCCGTCCGTGAAGCCTGCGCGGGGCCCCCGCTCCCGCAGCAGAAGTTCCATTGCCGCCAAGTGGTCGGCGAAGACCACATCCTGCAGCGGATCGCGCCCCGCGTTCCGGCGCCGGACCGGATTGAGCCGGCCAACGGGCACATGCGAAGCCCGGACAACCCGCAGACCGTCCAGCACGGCTCGGGCCAAGGCTGCGGGTGGGACGGCAAGCAGATCGCCAAGCCGCTCCGCCGCTTGCCGGCTCAGCGCGTGGGGAACTGCCGTCAGGGAGCAGCCTTTCAGATCCGGGCGGCCAAGCAGCGCGTTAAGCCCATGCTTGGCCAGCACGACCGGATGAGGCTGTCGACGGGAGACCGGCCCGGAATAATCGTTGAGCGCTACGTCTGCCCCCACGGCTACCGCCTCCACGAACGGGCGAAGCCGTGCGGCCGGAATTACCATATCCGCGTCAAGAAAAAGCAGAATATCGCCGCTCGCCTCCCTCGCTCCCGCCCGGCGGCCGACATCGTGGCCGAGCGGCTCCGGAAAGTTCAGCACCCGGGCGCCTGCCGCTGCGGCAATTTTGCCCGTCCCGTCCGAGGAGCCGTTGTCAACGACGATCACTTCGGTCCCCGGAGCAACCGACCGGGCCGCGGCGATGACGGCCGCGATGGTCCCGGCCTCATTCATTGCCGGGATGATGACGGATACGGAGGGACCTCCGTCCGCCCGCAGCATCCGAAGCTGCGCGCCTTTCTGAACGGAACCGCCCGATCTGCCCGTCTTTCGGACTGCCGCTCTCTTCATGCGTCCCCGTGCTCTGCGGCTTCCCGTACCTGCCGGTCTGCCTGGGGATTTTCCGTTTCTGGATTTCAAGCTCATCCACCTCACTTGCCGGATGCTTCCCTCGTCTTGCAGCACGTTCATTCACAGTCTATGTCCAGAATTCGGCGCGGCCACGGCCATTGTCCCTGACCGCCCCCGAAACGCAAAGAAGAACAGAACCGGGCCGCCGATGGACCGGTTCTGTTCCTTGCTTGTGAAACAATGGAGGGTCCAATTAATCAAAAGGACGATTCTGTTCCTCTTCAAAAGAGGGCGGGCCGATGGCAATCCAGGACAGCACGCCATAGAAATGCGGCGTATTCTGCAGCCGGACAATCTGCACGACGGCGCTGCCGCAGTCCCGGCTCTTGAGGGAGGCCTGGAAGAAAGGCTGGTTCGTCATCGCTACCAGCACATAACCGGTATGACCGTAGGGCTCATCGAACGTGAGGGTAACCTCGGTGTGGACAGCGGTTCCGACGAACATGAAGGCGGTCATTCCGAACTGCTGCAGCGCAGAGCGTCCTCCGCCGCTGTGAACCGGCACGAACCGGAGATGCTCCGGTTCCACCGACCCGTCGGCCAAGTGGCGGGAGTGTATGGCACCGTCCGCCAGGTGATTCTCTAGCACGCTGCCGTCTTGTAGATGGGCGGAACCTACGGACGACGCGGACAGATGGCTGCCGCTTACTGCGCCTTCCTGAAGCGCGGACGTTCCAACCGCTCCCGGGGCCAGCTGCTCCGGCCCGATGCTGCCCAAAGCCAGCTTCTCGCCCGTGACGCTGCCGTCCTCTAGATGAAGTGAACTTACGGACGACGCGGACAGATGGCTGCCACTTACTGCGCCTTCCTGAAGCGCGGACGCCCCGACCGAGCCCGGAGCCAGCTGCTCCGGTCCCACGCTGCCCGAAGCCAGCTTCTCGCCCGTGACGCTTCCATCTTGAAGATGGAAGGAACTTACGGACGACGCGGACAGATGGCTGCCGCTTACTGCGCCTTCCTGAAGCGCGGACGCTCCGACCGAGCCCGGAGCCAGCTGCTCCGGCCCGACGCTGCCCGTTGCCAGCTTCTCGCCCGTGATGCTTCCATCTTGAAGATGGAAGGAACTTACGGACGACGCGGACAGATGGCTGCCGCTTACTGCGCCTTCCTGAAGCGCGGATGCTCCGACCGAGCCTGGGGCCAGATGGTTTCCGTCTACCGCGCCCTCCTGAAGCGCGGACGCTCCGACCGAGCCCGGAGCCAGCTGCTCCGGCCCTACGCTGCCCGATGCCAGCTTCTCGCCCGCGACACTGCCGTCCGGCAATAGCTCGACAAACGTAATGCCAGACGAGAAGTGGCGCGGCTCCAAGCAGCCGTCTTCCAGCAGATCTGCGGCGCAGAATTCATTTCCCAGATGCGCCAGAGTAATCGTACCCTTTTTAATATGCCGCCCTTCGATCGTCTCTTCGGCAAGATGGCTGCCATGTACGCTTGAGAGAGCAAGATGGGAGGCGTCCACCGTCTCCGATGCCAATTTCTCTCCCGTGATACTGCCGTCCGGCAAAAGCTCCGGTCCGCAGACCTCTGCGGCCAAGTGAATGAGGCTTACCGCTCCTTCCTGAATCGCGGACGTTCCGACCGAGCCCGGGGCCAGTTGCTCCGGCCCCACGCTGCTCGGAGCCAGCTTCTCGCCCGTGACGCTGCCGTCCTCTAGATGAAGAGAACTTACGGATGAAGCGGACAGATGGCTGCCTCCCACCGCATCCTCCTGAATCGCGGACGTTCCGACCGCCCCCGGGGCCAGTTGCTCCGGCCCCACGCTGCTCGGAGCCAGCTGCTCCGGCCCGACGCTGCTCGGAGCCAGCTTCTCGCTTGTGATGCTGCCGTCCTCTAGATGAATAGAACTTACGGACGATGCGGACAGATGGCTCCCGTCCACCGCGCCTTTCTGGAGTGCGGACGTTCCGACCGAGCCTGGGGCCAGCTGCTCCGGCCCGACGCTGCTCGGAGCCAGCTTCTCGCTTGTGATGCTGCCGTCCTCTAGATGAAGAGAACTTACGGATGAAGCGGACAGATGGCTGCCTTCCACCGCGCCTTCCTGGAGCGCGGACGTTCCGACCGACCCCGGGGCCAGCTGCTCCGGCCCCACGCTGCCTGAAGCCAGCTGCTTCGGTCCCACGCTGCCCAAGGCCAGCTTCTCGCTTGTGATGCTGCCGTCCTCTAGATGAAGAGAACCTACGGATGAGGCGGACAGATGGCTGCCTTCCACCGCACCTTCCTGGAGCGCGAACGTTCCGACCGAGCCCGGGGCCAGTTGCTCCGGCCCGACGCTGCTCGGAGCCAGCTTCTCGCTTGTGATGCTACCGTCCTCTAGATGAATAGAACTTACGGATGAGGCGGACAGATGGCTCCCGTCCACCGCGCCTTTCTGGAGCGCGGACGTTCCGACCGAGCCTGGGGCCAGCTGCTCCGAACCAACGCTGCCCGGAGCCAGCTTCTCGCCCGTGACGCTGCCGTCCTCTAGATGAAGAGAACCTACGGATGAGGCGGACAGATGCCTGCCTTCCACCGCACCTTCCTGGAGCGCGAACGTTCCGACCGAGCCCGGGGCCAGTTGCTCCGGCCCGACGCTGCCCGGAGCCAGCTTCTCGCCCGTGACGCTGCCATCTTGAAGATGGAAGGAACCTACGGACGATGCGGACAGATGGCTGCCATCCACCGCGCCTTCCTGGAGCGCGGACGTTCCGACCGAGCCCGGGGCCAGTTGCTCCGGTCCCACGCTGCCCGAAGCCAGCTTCTCGCCCGTGACGCTGCTGTCGGGAAGCAGTTCCGGCCCGCAGACCTCTGCGGCCAGGTGCTTCAAGCTCACTGTGCCGTACGCCAGGTGACGGCCTTCTACGGTTCCAGCCGCCAGGTGACGGCCCTCTACGGCTCCAGCCGCCAGATGCTCTCCGCCAACCGCCTCTTTCGCCAGCTTCTCCGGGCCGACTGCGCCGTCCGCCAGCTTCGCACCGGTAACGGCCAGGTTGCCGAGCTTGTCGGTCACGACGCTCTCCGGCGACAGCTTCAGCGGCGTGACGGCATAGTCGGACAAATGATGGGGCAGCACCGCTTCGGCTGCCAGATTCCGGCTCTGGACCGCTCCGTCCGCCAGGTGGCCGGAAGTCACGGTCCCGGCGCGCAGCGCCTCGGCGCCGATACTGCCCCGGTGCAGGTGCCGCTCTTCGATGATCCCGTCCGCCAGATGTCCGGCGCCGATCGCTCCCTCCTGAAGAACCCGGCTTCCGACGCTGCCGTCCGCCAAATGCTGCTCCTCGACCGTGCAGAGAGCGATATGCTCTCCGCTGACGGCTCCTTTGGCGATTGCGGCAGAGCCGACCGCTTCGGCCGCCAGCTTCGGTCCGGTGACGCTGCCGCCTGCCAGCTTCGCCGCAGTGATGCTGCCTTCGGCCAAGTGTCCGCTTCCGACCGCTCCCGGCGCAAGCTGCCGGGAGCGGACCGACTCGGCGTCCAGGTGGGCAGTCTGCACCGCATCGGCCTGCAAATGGCGGGAACCCACCGCCTCGGGCGCAATTCGCTCGCCATCGACAGAATCCAGCTGGAGCTGCGCATTGCCTACCGACCCGGCCGCCAGATGCATCGACCGAACCGATGCCTTCGCCAGATGGCGGGAGCCGATGCTTTCATCGCACAGCTTAGTGCCCGGGATACTCTGATCCGCGATTTTGGACGAAGTGACCGCCTGCTCCACCAGCTGGGCCGTCCCGACGCTGCTCTCCGCAAGCTGACGGCTGGTAATTCCCCGGGGCGCGATATGGCGGCCGGCGATTTCCCCTTCGGCGATGTGGGCTCCCTGGACACTCTCCGGCGCCAGATGCTGGCTGCGGATCGCTTCGGCCGCCAGCTTCCCGGCCCCGACCGCTCCGTCCGCCAGATGGCCCCGCTCCACAGCACCGGCTTGCAGCTGGCCGCTTCCGATGATCCGTCCGGCCAGCTGGCCGCTTCCGATGGCTCCCGGAGCCAGATGCTCCGCCGTAATGACGCCGGTTCCGATATGGCGGCCTTCCACCGCCCGATCGGCCAGCTTGGAAGCGTCCACCGCTCCTGCCGAGATCGCGGCTCCTGTAACCGCGCCTCCCGCCAGCTTGGAGGCGTCGATACTGCCGCCTTCCAGATGACGTCCGACGACCGCTCCGCTTGCAATTTTGTCTCCGGTTACCGAGCCGTCCTCGAGCACTTCCCCTGTAACGACGAACCGGCTCAGGTGGCGGCTCTCCAGCGCTCCGTCGGCGATTTTGTCGCCGCCGATGATCCGGTCGGCGAGCTTGTCGGGACCAATGCTTCCGTCTTTCAGCTTCTCTCCGCCGATGGAACGGTCCAACAGCTTGCCGCCGGATACGCTGGCTTCGGCCAGATGCTCGCCGGTAACCGAGGCGGGCGCGATCTTGGCAGAGGTCACAGCGTGTTCGGCAATATGGATGCCCTGAACCGCGTAATCCTGAATCCAGGGAGAGCCGATGCTGCCATACTTGAGCTTGGAACCGTCTACGCTCCGGGGGGCCAGCTTGCTGGCGGTAACTGCAGCGTCCGACAGATCATCCGTGTAGACGAGCGTCCGCCGCCGATCCGGCTGTACGGGCTTGCTGCCTTCGTCTTCCTCAGGCACTCCTTCACCGGAAGCTGCCGGAGCCGTTCCCGCCGATTCCTCTTCACCTTCTGAAATTCCCGTGTCCGCCGGCTCCAAGTCCTCGCCCGCATCCACCTCGATTCCCTCCGGTTCCCCGGTGAACTCCCCTGCAAACGCGGGCGCGGCCGCATGGATCGTCATCTCTTCCGACGCTGCGGCTCCCTCCGTTACCTCCGAGCGGCCTTGCTCCAGCAGACACAGCTCCATAATATCGGGGTTATCGACAACGAACAGGCGTTTTGGAGCACGGCCGCTCGGTTTCTTTCTGATTTTGCCCACAGGCACTCCCCTCCTTGACGGATGATTGCTTCTCAGGCCATCGTATGCGGGTATATGGGCGAATGACACTATACGGTCCCATAGGCGCCATGATCTGCCTTATCCCGGCTGCGAAGGAGGGAGATTCGCGTTCTTCCGGCAAAGGGGCGGCTGCCCCCGCACATTGGTCCACCCCAAAGGCACAGGCGGAGCATAGAATGAGGGAGAAGGCCGCCTGCCAAGCGCGCCTAAGCATCCGGGAGGGAAGCAGGTATGGAGCAGAATCTCGTCGGAATTCTGATGAATGCCGCGGTGCACCGGGGCATCCCCCACGGAGCAACGGGGCAGGAATCGCTGCATAATTACGAAGAAGCCGCCGCCGCTTTCGGCCTGGTTCCCTGCTACCTGAAGCTCGCGGACATTGATATCCCCTCCCGAACATGCCGCGCCTATATTCGCCGGCGCGGCGGATACCGGCGAGAGGAACTGCCGCTCCCCGCCGTTATTCACAACCGGGCAATCTATGGACCGGACAGCCGGGGAACGGAGGCTCTGGCCGCAGCCGGAAGCGTCGTCTTTAACCGGAACACGCGCCGGGGCAAGGATGAGATTCACCGGCTGCTGGCCGATGTCCCGGCCCTCCGCCGCCATCTTCCGGATACCGAGACCGGGCTCCCGGGGCTCCGCAGACTTATGCTGCGCTGCGGCGATATTATTCTGAAGCCGTGCCGGGGCAGCGTAGGCGAAGGCGTCATGCGCCTGACGCGGAAGGGAAGCGGCTGGGTCTGGACCTACCGGCCGGCGGGAAGCCGCCGGCTGTCACAGATCGGTTTTAACGAGGAACGGCTGCCGCAGAGACTGGCTGCGCGCCTCGGCGCTGTGCCTTACCTGGCGCAGGAACGCATCCCTCTGGCCGAGGCGGACGGCAGCCCGTTCGATCTTCGGGTCACGGTGCAGAAGGGCTGGGGCGGAGAATGGGGCGTAACCGGCTTGTTCGCCAAGCTGGCCCCTCCCGGCAGCTTCATCTCCAACGTAGCCCGGGGAGGCTCAGCCCTTCCGTCCTCCCGGCTGCTGGACCGGGTCTTTCCCGGTCCTCTGGCAGCCCATCTGCGCATGTCGGCAGGCGCGCTTGCTCTGGAGATTGCCCGGGCGCTGGAGCCGCGCCTGCCGGGTCTTGCAGATCTTGGCCTGGACCTTGGAATCGACCGGAACGGACAGCTCTTCTTCATTGAATGCAACGGGCGGGATCAGAGATACGGATTTCTGAAAGCGGGACTTCCGGAGGTCTGGAAGGAGAGTTACCGGCGGCCAATGGGCTACGCCCGCTATCTGCTGGAGCAGCGGCAGCCGTGAACAGCGGTTATTGATTTGTCTTCCGTTCTATGTCAAGATAATGCAGAGTGGAAGGTTCCGGGCTCCGGGGCTTTCCACTCTGCATCATGGAAGGGAGATGGGCATGGTAAAACAATTGCTGCGGCTGATGACCGAGCTCTCCTCGCACCGATGGCTGTCCCGGTTCATGGGAGCTTGTTCCCACAGCAGAATCAGCCGCTACTTCATTCCCGCCTTCATCCGGCTTTATCAAATTCCGGTCGACGAGGCGGAGAAAGATCCCGGCCAGTACCGCTCGCTGAATGAATTCTTCAGCCGGCGGCTTAAGCCGGGCATGCGTCCGGTGGCAGAAGGCGCAGACCGGGTAGCCAGTCCCGTGGACGCGCAGATCACAGCCATGGGCGAGGTTCACTCCGGCACGATACTGAATGTCAAAGGCCAGGATTACCGGCTGGAGGAGCTGCTCAATCACTCTCCGCATCTGGAGCTGTACAAGAGAGGCTTCTTCTTCATCCTGTACCTCAGTCCGACGGATTATCACCGGATTCATGCGCCGATCAGCGGCCGCAAGGTCGAGAGCGATCATATCCGCGGACGGGCATATCCCGTCAATGAATTCGGCATGAGACATATGAGAGGTGTTCTCAGCCGCAACGAGCGGCTGATTACGTATATTGCCGGAGCGGGCGGCGAAGCGGCCGTAGTGAAGGTAGGCGCCATGAATGTCAGCAGCATCCGCTACACCGATGAAGAAGCGGACGCCTGGGAGATCGGCGACGATCTCGCCTATTTTGAATTCGGCTCTACCGTCGTGCTTCTGTTGGAGAACGGAACCTTCACCCCAAGGCCCGGTCTGACCGCCGGCGTCAAGGTGAAGATGGGCGAACTGCTCGGCGCGATGATTCGTCCGGTCTAGCGGGCGTACCGCCAGCTGCCCGGAATACGGCCTTTCGGCCGGCCACCCACGAATAAATAACAAAGAAGGCACTCCTTCGCTCCTTCGAGCGGGAGTGCCTTTTGAAGATTATTCCGTTACCTTCCCCTGGTTCGCGACTTCCCGCGCCTTCTCCTCCACCTTCTCCGGTTCGCCGAGATAGAACCGGCGGATCGGCTTCACTTCATCGTCCAGCTCATAGACGAGCGGAATGCCGGTCGGAATATTGAGATGGAGCAGCGCCGTCTCGTCAATATCTTCCATATACTTGATGAGCGCTCTCAGCGTATTGCCGTGAGCCGAGATCAGTACTCTCTCCTTCTTCATGACCAGCGGAACGATTCGCTGGTTCCAGAACTCGCCGACCCGGTGGACCGTATCCTCCAGGCTCTCGCCCAGCGGAATGTCGCCGGGACGCACCTCGGCATAGCGGCGGTCGTTCCGGGCGTAGCGGGAGTCGTCCGCCGTCAGAAGCGGCGGCCGCACCGACAGGCTGCGGCGCCAGATCTGAAGCTGCTCGTCGCCGTATTTGGCGGCGGTTTCGATTTTGCTGAGGCCCTGGAGCGCGCCGTAGTGCCGTTCATTGAGCTTCCACGACTTCTGCACCGGAATCCACAGCAGATCCAGCTCCTCCAGCACGTAGTTCAGCGTCTTGATCGACCGCTTCAGCACCGATGCAAATGCCAGATCGAACGTGTATCCCGCCTCCTTGAGCGTGCGTCCGGCGGCCCGCGCCTCCTCTACCCCTTTCTCTGTCAGGTCGGGGTCGCTCCAGCCGGTGAACAGATTCTGCCGGTTGTATTCGCTCTCGCCATGGCGGAGCAATACGATTTGATACATGTCGTCTCTCTCCTTTCCGTTTCTCCTCCTTACTATATTGACCATTCCCGCCGTTTGAATCACATCGCCCCTCGGGCAGAACGCAAAAAAAACCGCCAAAGGCGCACCCCGGCGGTTCTTGCGGCCGGCAGGCCGCCGCTTCCTGATGAAGTTGGGATTCCGTTGGATTTAGAACCAGCTCTCGCCTGTAACGGCTTCGGCTCTCTGCCGGCGCAGCCGGCTGCGGAACAGATTGCCTCCGCCGGCATGGCTGCCGCAGTTGTTGCAGATTCGGCGTCTTGCTATCATGATGCTCGCTCCCTCCGGATGTGGTCAACGGTTCGGTAAAAGCTTGTATGCTAAGCGTATTTACCCCGGCGTTCCGGCTGTGAAACCGCTCTATCTGATCTCGGAAGGGCTCTTGCCCGTGTACTGTTTGAATTGGCGGCTGAAGAAGAAAATGTCCCGGTACCCGAGCGCATCCGCCACTTCCGTCACATTCATCCCGGCGTAGAGCAGCAGATGCTGGGCCCGCTCGATCCGCGTCCGGATCACATAGGATTGGACGGACGAGCCGATCAGCTCCTTGAACTTGATGGAGAAATAACGCGGCGACAGACCCGCCCGCGCCGCCAGCTCCTCGACCCGGTGGGACGCGCCGGGATGCTGGCTGATGTAGTTCGCAATCTCATGGATCGCTTCCGTAAGCTGATTGCTGGCATTGCGCTCCACGGGCTGAACCCGGTCTTCCCGCAGCAGATGAATCATGAGCTGCTTGAGCACAAGCTGCCCCTCCTCCTCGGCGGCGAACGTCTTCACCAGGAACAGCCGGACATAGCGGGCCAGCATATGCTCGAACTCCAGCGTATCCTCCAGCACGCGGTAGGGCTGCGGAATCTCGGTGACGGGAGACGATACGTCAAAATGTATGTAAGTCAGTACAAGCGGCTTCTGAGGGTTATGCGTGGCGCTTGTCTGATCGCCGGGACGGAACAAGAAGCAACTCCCTTTCCCGACCCGGTAGGATTCTCCGTTTCGGACTACCGTTCCCTCGCCGCTCCAGATATAGAACAGATCATAGTTGGGCAGCGGCTTTTCCCGCACCTGCCATTTCCATCCCGGTTCGCAGACGATTTTGGCCAGGGCGGGCAGAATGACGAAGTCGCTGGGCGCGGCATGCAGCATATCCAGTCCTCCTCTCTTACTCTGTATGATAACGGTTCAGCGGCCGTTTTGCACATCCGACCAGGCCAGCGCCAGGCGCTCCGTCCCTTCGATCAGCTTCTCTTCATCCAGATGGGCAAAAGCGAAGCACGCCGCGGGCTCCCCCGGCGTCATCCGGTAGCGGGCGGCATCGGCGTAATCGACGCCCCGCCGCCGCGCGGCTTCTCCGTAGCGCCTGTAGGCCTCGGCGCTTCCGAGCCACCGCGCGTACACATGCAGCCCCGCGTCGCCCGGGGCGGCTTCCCAGACCCCGCCAAGCCGCTCCTTCAGCAGCGAGCGGAGAAGAAGGCCCCGCGCCCCGTAGAGGCGCGTCATCCGGCGCAGGTGCCGGAGGTAGCCGCCCTGCGCCATGAACCGGCCCAAGGCCCGCTGCTCCAGCAGTCCGCCCGGCACCGGCTCAGGCAGCGCCCGGGCCATGGCGGCCGGCCGGACCAGCGCCGGCGGCAGTACGGCGTACCCGATGCGCAAGCCGGGGAACATGCTCGTGGAGAAGGAGCCGATGTAGAGGACCCGGCCATGGCGGTCCAGCGCCTTCAGCGGCTCGATCGGCCGGCCCGACCAGCGGAATTCGCTGTCGTAATCGTCCTCGATAATATAGCCGTCCGCCGCTGCGGCCCATTCCAGCAGCCGGCGGCGGCGCGAGAGCGGCAAGACGGCGCCGGTCGGATACTGCCGGGCCGGCGTGACGAACACCAGCCGGGCGTCCCAGTCTCCCGGCACGAGTCCGTCCCGGTCTACCCGCCCGGGGACCGCAATGCCGCCCGCGGCTTCCACCGCCCGGCGGATGCCCGGGAAGCCGGGGTCCTCGGTCACCGCCTTCTCCCCGGGCGCAAGCAGCAGCGCCGTCAATTCTACGATGCCCTGCATCGACCCGCGGTAGATCATGATCTCGCTCGGCTCGGCGGAAATGCCGCGCGCAAGGCGCAGATGGGCGGCGACGGCCCGCCGCAGCCCCTCGTCCCCTTGGGGCGGTGCGGTCTGCGCCAGCTCCGCTCCGCCGGCTCCGAGCGCGTCCGACAAGGCCCGCCGCCACCCGGCGACCGGAAACTGCGACAGGTCCGCTCCGCCTGCGCGGAAGCTGATGAGGTCCGCGGCCGGGTCTGCCGCGGCTTCGGCAGCTACCCCGGGCATCCCCGCCAGCGACGCCGCAAGGCGTTGTCCCCAGGGCGAGAGCCGCAGGCCGCCGCCCGGGGAGACCCCGGCTTCTTCGCCGCTCCCGGCGGGCAGCGCGCCGCTCCTCCGGTCCGCGTCTCCGGCGACGAACGTCCCGCGTCCGGTCTCTCCCCGGACGTACCCGTCCGCCGCCAGCATGTCGTACACCTGGGCGGCGGAGCCGCGCGAGAGGCCGAACATCACCGCAAGCCGGCGGGTCGGCGGCAGGCGGGCACCGGCGGGCAGGCCGCCGTCCAGAATGGCGGCGCGCATGGCGTGATACAGCGCCAAATATTTGTACCGGTGCTCCTCCAGATACCGGTCATACGCCAGGGTCGGCATCCAGTCCACGGCGCCCCGCCTCCTTTTTGAGAGAATTGGACCAATAAAAATACAATAAATCGGCCCTTTCTTCCTGTCAATTCAGCAAGTAGACTGATTGAAAATCAATGAACCGCCTCATGACGCGGCAAGGAGTGAAGCGATAATGCGAAGACAAGAGTTTCAAATCGACCAGCCGGAAGAACTGGAGTCCTTCCTCGCCGGCATGACGTTCGGCTTTCTCGGCACCGTCGACGGCGAAGGCCGCCCCCGGGTGACCCCGTTGAATTTCGTCTATGCGGACGGGGCCTTCTATTTCCACGGCAGCCATGCCGGGAGCAAAATGAAGGACATCCGCAGCCGGGACGCCGTCACTTTCTCGGTGGCCGACGAGGTTGCGCTGATTCCGTCCTATTTCACCGATCCGTCCTTGGCCTGCCCGGCCACCGCCTACTTCAAAAGCGTGACCGCCCGCGGCCGGGCGGAGACCGTAACCGACCTTGCCGAGAAGGCGCGGGCGCTCTCCCTGTTCATGGCCAAGCTTCAGCCGCAGGGGGGCTATGATCCGATCACGCCCGAAGACCCGCGTTACCGCCCTCAGCTCAAGGCGGTATCCGTTGTGCGCATTGATGTGGAAGAGCTGACGGCCAAATTCAAGTTCGGCCAGAATCTGCAGGAAGACGAACGGGAAGCGGTCATCGGCGGCCTGGTGAAGCGCGAAGGCGCGCGGGACGAAGAGACGATTGCGCTGATGAAGAAATACTGCCCGTATCACTCTTCCTGACCTGACATGCCGGAGAATGCCGAACAAGCCTGAACCGCGGGACTGCGCCCGGGTTCAGGCTTGATTGTCTTCTTGGGGATTCTTGGCCGAAGGCCTGTGCCGTCAGATCGTATACGGTACCGCTTCCAGCGATTCCGCCTTCGCGACCGCTTCCTCAAGCGACAGCCCCGTGAACTGCTGGGCATGGAAGAAACGTCCGCTCTTGCGGTCGTTCACGAAGGCTCCGACGGCAACTCCCGGAATGGCGCTCTCGGGAGCATCCGGCGCGTTCGGCCCGCCGAGGTCGGTGCGGCACCAGCCCGGATCGGTCAGGCTGAGAATGACGTCGGTGCCGTCAAGACGGGAGGCCAGATCCTTCGTGTATTTATCCAGCGCCGCTTTGCTCGCCGCATAGGCCGACTGCTCCGGCTCGTTGCGGATGCCGCTGGTTGTATTGACGACGCGCCCGAAGCCGCGCTCGATCATCTTTGGCACCAGACGGCCGCAGATCATCGCGATGGAGATGAAGTTAATCCGGAAGCTCTGCTCGAAGTCCCCGATGGGCGTCGCCCAGTAATCGGTGCGGTAGGCGACCTGGACGGCGGCATTGTTCAGAATAATATCCACCGGCGTGCCTCTGCGCTCGATCTCGTCCAGCATCGCTTCAACCTCTTGCGGCTTACCCAGCTCAGCCTGGACGGCGTAAGCTTCAACGCCCAGTTCTCTTGCTTCGCGCTCCACTCGGGCCGAATGTTCAAGGTTCCGGCTGTGCAGAATCAGGTTGCAGCCCTGCCGGGCCATGAACAACGCCGCCTGATAGCCGATTCCCCGGCTTGCCCCCGTAATCAGCGCCCATCTTCCTCTAACGTCCACCATCTGTTCAGCCTCCCTGGATGACTTATATGAAAGCGATGCCAACATTCGTTAGCCTGTTAGCACGTTCATTATAATCTTCTCTATTCTTGATAACAAGACGGTGTGTCCGGGAGGCGGGGAGCGGGAGGATTACCCGATGTTTAACATTTTCGGGAAAATGCCATTTATCGAAGTGACGCCCGCCGGGGCTGGTGATATAATGTTAGGCAATGTCAAGCTGGAAGGATGAATTCGATGAACGCATTAGCAGGCCAGTTGAACGAGAACATCAAAGCCGGCAACAGCCATGTCTATGACATGCTGTCCGCGCTCGGCAGGGAGATTTTTTTTCCGAAAGAGGGAATTCTGAGCCAGTCCGCGGAGGCTACCGCCCATGCCAAGAAGTACAATGCGACGATTGGCATCGCCACCGAGAAGGGGCTGCCGATGCACCTCGGCGTCATTCAGGAGAAGCTGTCGGCTTATTCGCCGAAGGATCTGTACGGCTACGCGCCGCCCGCCGGCAAGCCTGAGCTTCGCGCCGCCTGGCGCGAGAAGATGGTGAAGGAGAATCCGTCGCTTGAAGGCAAATCGTTCGGCAATCCCATTGCCACGAACGCCTTGACGCACGGTCTGAGCATCGTTGCCGACCTGTTCGCCGAAGCCGGGGACGCCGTGGTCTATCCCGACAAGAACTGGGAGAATTACGACCTGACCTTCGGCATCCGCCGGGGAGCCGAGATGGTCACCTACCCGCTCTTCACCGAAGAGATGAAGTTCAACAGCGACGGCCTGCTGGAAGCGCTGCTCGCCCGCAAGGGCCAGGGCAAAGCCATCGTGCTGCTTAACTTCCCGAACAATCCGACCGGCTATACGCCGGGGGCCGCCGAAGGCGAAGCGATCATCGCCTCCATCCTGCGCGCCGCCGAGGAAGGCGTCAATATCGTCGCCGTCTGCGACGATGCGTACTTCGGACTGTTCTTTGAAGATTCGCTCAAGGAGTCGCTGTTCGGCAAGCTGGCCGGTCTGCATCCGCGCGTATTGGCGGTGAAGGTGGACGGAGCTACGAAGGAAGAGTATGTCTGGGGCTTCCGGGTCGGCTTCATTACCTACGCGTCGGAGAGCAAGGAGGTCCTGGCTGCGCTGGAGCAGAAGACGATGGGCATTATCCGCGCCACCATCTCAAGCGGTCCGCACCCGTCGCAGACCTTCGTGCTGGATGCCCTGCGCGCACCGGATTTTGAAGCGCAGAAGGATGCGAAGTTCCGCATCATGAAGGGACGCGCGAACAAGGTCAAGGAACTGCTCGACAGCGGCAAATACGGCACTGAAGTCTGGACGTATTATCCGTTCAACTCCGGTTATTTCATGTGTCTGAAGCTGCACACCGTCCAGGCGGAAGAGCTGCGCGTTCATCTGATTCACAACTACGGACTGGGCACCATTGCCCTGGGCGAGACCGATCTGCGCATCGCCTTCTCCTGTATCGAGGAAGAGAGCCTGGAAGATCTCTTTGATCTGGTCTATGCCGGCATCAAGGATCTGGAACAGAACCGGTAATCTCGGACTGCCGGATATCCGCTTATCGACACAAGGATGCTGTAGAGCCGCCGCGGCGGCTTTACAGCATTTTTTTGCGTAGTTTCGCTAAGAACCCCCAGCTTTCGCACACCCCGCTGCACCCGTTCGGCCGATTCTTGGGTTTCCCGTCTGCGGTTCCAGTCTTTGGGTTCAAGACCAACGGCCTATATTATTTCAAAATTCAATCATTTATGCTTGAATACAGCCTTTTCCAAATTCGATACCCAGCGAGGAGAGTTGTCATGCAGAAAAAATGGATCGCAGCCGGAACCGCAGCACTCGTCTTTATGTGCACCGCCGCAGGAGCTTATGCCGGAGCCAATCTGAAGCCGATCAAGGCTTTCCTGAACCCGTCCATGAAATTCCAGGTGAACGGCCAGCCGTTCCAGCCGCAGAATGACAACGGAGCCGTCCTGGCGCCGATTGTGTACAACAATACGACCTATTTGCCGGTACGCTCGATGTCCAAGGCGCTGGGCGTAGCGATTGATTACAACCAGCAGACCAACACCATCTACCTGGGCGAAAAAGCCGAAGGCGTCTCCGTGGCCGGCACCTTCAGCGGCGACTTCCGGACCAAGGACCCGCAGCTTACTACATACGGAGACAAGGACTATAAGGACGTCTTCTTCAACAATTCTTCAGGCACGCGCGGCGCCAGCTTCATGCTCTATCCGAAGGGCAAGTATACGAAGCTGTATCTCCAAGTGGCGGCCGTCGGCAAGGATGTCGAAGAAATCTTTGTCCAGGACGCCGATACCGATATCAAGCTGAAGATCGGAACCGTGGCCGTCTCCGAAGGGATCAAGACCTTCGAGGTGGACATCAGCGGAGTGAATGATCTTTTCGTTCATGCCGACGTGAAGTCGGGCGGCAGTCTGTTCGTTCCGCTCACCACCTCCTTCTACAAATAAGACCGGAGATCCGGGCCAATATTTTTGGCCTTCCCGGCATTGGCCTATACCTCTTCCCCCCGGGGTACATAGTATACGGTGTACTCCAGTACAACAACTTACCGGAAGGGGAATGAACCATGAGCGAAGAAACAAGAGGCGGATACGGATACGGTCCTTTCACGAGCACTGGCGCAATTCTCGTACTCTTCATCCTGCTGGTCATCATCAGCCGTTCCCTGTTCGTGTAACCCTTCAGGGGCAGGAGCAATGCCGGAAGAGAGCCTGGCGCTCTCTTCCTTGCTTAGAGGGAGGCCGGCCTTCTGCCGGAGTCACCGCTCATCTTACGTCACAAAAAGGGCATCCCCGCCGCAAGGCCGGGATGCCCTCTTTTGTCAGTTGCCGCCAACGAGGCCGCCCTATCCGGCTTCCGCCTCTCTGAACCTACACCAGACGCGCCGCGAACGCTTCGTACGGACGCAGCTCCAGCTTGGTGAAGTCCGCCGATGGTCGCTCATAGTTCGCAATCAGAATATCGCCGGTCCGGCCCAGTCCGGACCGCTCGACCGTTACCGGACTGCCGCCGAAGTTCGCGGCGACGATCCAGGTCTCGCCCTTGTAGCGGCGCAGGTACATAAACACCTGATCCGGCACATCGTTCACCAGCTCGAAGTCGCCCCATACGATGATCGGATGCTCCTGCCGGAGCGCAATCAGCTTGCGGTAGCAGTGGAAGACCGAGTCCGGGTCCTCCAGATTGTTGGCCACATTGATCTCCGTATAGTTCGGGTTGACATGCAGCCACGGCTTGCCCGTCGTGAACCCGCCGTTCGGCGTATCGTCCCACTGCATCGGGGTCCGGGCGTTGTCCCGTCCCTTGGCATTAATGGAAGCGATAATCTCCTCCGGCTTGTAGCCGGCTTCCAGCCGCTCCCGGTACATGTTGATACTCTCGATGTCCTGCACCTCTTCAATGCCGCTGACCGGATAATTCGTCATGCCGATCTCTTCGCCCTGATAGATGTACGGAGTTCCCTTCATCAGATGAAGGAGGATGGCGAACATCTTGGCGCTCTCCGTCCGGTATTCGGTATCGTTGCCCCAGCGCGAGACAATGCGCGGCAGATCATGATTGTTCCAGAACAGGCTGTTCCAGCCTTCCTCGCCGAGCTCGGTCTGCCACTTGGCGAGCACCGCCTTCAGTTCGCGGATGTCCAGAGGCTTCAAATCCCACTTGTCCTTGCCTTCCTGCTGATCCAGACCGACATGCTCGAACTGGAAGACCATCGACAGCTCGCCGCGTTTCGGATCGGAGTACAGCTTGGCAATCTCGGGGGTCGCGCCCCAGGTCTCTCCGACGGTCATCACGTCATGCTTGCCGAAGGTCTCGCGGTTCATCTCCTGGAGATATTCATGGAGCTTCGGACCGTTTCCGGTAATTTCCTGGTCGGGAATTTTGCCGATCAGATCGATGACGTCCATCCGGAAGCCGCCGACTCCTTTGTCCAGCCAGAAGTTCATCATGTCCCACACTTCCCGGCGAACCTTCTCGTTCTCCCAGTTCAGGTCGGGCTGCTTGCGGCTGAACAGATGCAGATAATACTGGCCGCTCTCCTCGTCGTACTCCCAAGCCGGTCCGCTGAAGATCGACTTCAGCCCGTTCGGCACTTCATTGTCCACCGGATTGCGCCATACATAGTAGTCGCGGTACGGATTGTCCTTGCCTTTGCGGGCCTCGATAAACCAGGCGTGCTCGTCGGAGGTATGATTGACCACGAGGTCCATAATGATGCGAATGTTCCGCCGCTTCGCCTCCGCGATCAGCTCGTCCATGTCGGCCATCGTACCGAATTCGGTCATGATGTCCTGATAATCGCTGATGTCGTACCCGTTGTCGTCGTTCGGCGACTTATACACCGGGCTGAGCCAGATCGCCGTGATGCCGAGCTGCTCCAAATAATCGAGACGGCTGATGATCCCCCGCAGGTCGCCGATGCCGTCCCCGTCGCTGTCCTGAAAGGACCGCGGATAAATTTGATAAATGACTGCTGTGTGCCACCACTTACTGTCCACTTTGTTCACTCCTATCCAATGAATTGAAACCGTTTACTTCTGTGCAAACGATACCACCATTTCGTGCAGGCGGCCCGCCTGCTTGCTGCCTCTCTATCATACCGGAGTTCGTTCAGGCTGAAAAGCGGCAGATCCGCGTCATAGTGATAGTGAACCCTTTCATTCATTTGGGGAGCATCGGGTTTATGCCCTTAAGCGCTTTATATCTTCTCTTGGTGGAGAGCCGAACATTCGGGAATATTCCCGACTAAATTGCGACGGGCTTTCGTATCCTACTCGAAATGCAATCTCTGTCGCATCTGCCGATTCGGTTAACAGCAATCGGCGTGCTTCCTGAAGTCTCAGCTGTTTCTGATATTGAATTGGACTCATAGCCGTTACTTCCTTGAAGTGTCGATGTAACGATGACACGCTCATATTGGCAATCCCTGCAAGTTCTTCAATCCGAAGAGAACGGACATAGTGGCTCGTAATATATTCAATGACTTCGTTTATTTGATGGGCAGAACTGCCTTCTGTTGCAATTTGCCCAAGTGTACTGCCTTGCTCGCCCTGAAGTATACGGTACAGAATCTCTTTCGTATACAAGGGGGCAAGTACCGCGATATCGTTTGGAGCATCAAGCAAACGAGCCAGCCTAATGACCGTATCCAGCAAAGGCAGGTTCATTCGACTGACAAACATCCCTCGCTTTGCATTTTCTCCAGGTCGAACTCTTTTTTCTAAATCATGCAAAACCTCTAAGACTTGAGTTGCCGTAAATTCAAGTTTAAAGCCCAGATAGGGAACTTCAGGGGTCGCTTCAATGACAACGGCAGTAACAGGCAGATGAACTGAAGCAACCAGATAGTCGGCAGGGCTGTATCGAAATCGCGCTTCACCTAGCCATACTTCCTTCGACCCTTGAACAACCACACAGAAGGATGGCTTGTATACGCCGGGGTTAGGTACGGAAGCATTGGAATCGCGCATGAGATATAAGGAAGGAACCGCGGTTTCATGTACACCGTCCTGCTTTGCATAACGCACGATAATTTGAACAAGCTCTGCCTGCAGCTGCGACATTGGGACCCTCTCCTTTGATCTGTTAATAATATGGATTATAGACGATAAACGTTAGTTACATAAGTTGCCGTGAGAGAATTAGGCAATGATTTGATCCGATTGAGATATCGGCCGCTTTGTCTTATGCCGCATAATGGAGGATATGAAGAAGCTCATAAATGGAGGGATTTATTATGAAAAAAGTGACCTTGAACAATGGTATTGAAATGCCCATTCTCGGATTTGGCGTTTTTCAGATTACGGATCCGAATGAGTGCCAGCAAAGCGTCGTGGACGCGATTGAGGCCGGTTATCGGTTGATTGATACCGCTGCTTCTTATAGCAATGAACAAGCCGTTGGCCAAGCAATCAAACGCAGTGGCGTGTCGAGGGAGGAACTTTTCATTACAACGAAGCTGTGGGTGCAGGATACCGGGTATGAGCGTACAAAAAAGGCATTTAAACAATCGCTGGAATTTCTGCAGCTTGATTACTTGGATCTCTATTTGATTCATCAACCGTTCGGAGATGTGCACGGCTCCTGGCGCGCTATGGAGGAATTGTACCGAGAAGGAAAGGTTCGGGCAATCGGTGTAAGTAACTTCCACGAAGATCGCTTGATTGACTTGATTCTTCATAACGAAGTGGTTCCTGCTGTAAACCAGGTTGAAACCCATCCGTTCAACCAACAAGTTGATAATGCGAAATTCATGAGAGAGAATCATGTTCAAATTGAATCTTGGGCGCCTTTTGCGGAGGGCAAAAACGGCTTGTTCCAAAATGAGATATTGGTATCCATTGCTGAAAAGCATAATAAATCCGTGCCTCAGGTCGTTTTGCGTTGGTTAACTCAAAGAAACGTTGTTGTAATCCCCAAATCAGTTCGTAAGGAAAGAATTATTGAGAACTTCAACATCTTTGATTTTGAGTTGAGCCAAGAGGATATGAGTAAGATTACTACGCTGGATACGAATCAAAGTCTATTCTTCTCGCATCGTGATCCCGAAATGGTTAAATGGATCAGCACTCGTAAAATTCATGATTGATTAAGATTAACGAAGAAATTTGCGTCATTTATGCCGTTAAAATAAAGGATTCCAGTTTTTGTTGCGCTTATGAGCAGGGAGCAGCAGGGAGCGGTTATCGCTCCCTGCTGCTCCCTCTGTCTTCCCGCCTTACAAATCTTCTTCATTCGGCTGCCGAAGCCTGCGGTCCAGACGATAACGCGTCAGCCCTGCGACGGCGGCGCCTCCCGCCAGGGTCAGCAGGGAAGCGCCCAGTCCGTCTGCGCCGTTCGCCAGCAGCGGCAGCCACAGCAGCACAGCCCAGATGAGATGCTGGCCGAATACCAGCGAGACGGTGCTCCGGCGGCGGCTTCCCTCCGGCAGCGGATACACCGTCAGCCAGAACGACTCCTCATGCGGCTTGGCCACGCCGGAGAGCTGGACGCCGATGACGAACAGGAAGAAGAGATAGAGCACGGGCGCGCCCCAGCCGCCCCGCGTCCAGTAGACCAGCAGCAGCGTGAGTACGCCGATGCGCGTCACCATGCCGAGCGTCTCGCCCCGGGCCAGCGTCTTGGTCAGCAGGAACCGGTACGCGGTCTCCTTCTTCCACGGCAATCCCGCTCCCCAGCGGGACAGCCAGCGGCGGCGGTATACTTTCTGGCCGCGTCCCGGCACATCCACGAACCAGCCCAGCAGCAGCAGGGCGCGTTCGGCCTGGGCTTTCTCGGTGGCGATCAGCCGGTCCCACGCCACCCTGTGGCGGGCCGGCACAGCCAGGGCTGCGAGATACGCGGCTGCCAGCAGGCCGGAGAAGAGCAGACCCCGCAGCGCAGGCTGCCACAGCCAGGCGGCGGCGATCAGCAGGCCGACTGCCCAGCGAAGCAGCCGGTACCCGGCCGCTGCCGGCGGCGAGATCAGGTTCAGTTCTCTCCAGCAGCCAAAAGAGGAGAGCACTTTCACGCCCAGCAGCAGCAGCAAGGTGGCTGCCAGCGCCTTCGGCTCGGCGGCGCTTCGGATATAGAGCGGCCACAGCAGCAGAAGCAGCAGGAGCAGCCGAAGGCTTTTCCAGACCGTTCCGCTGACCCAGGCCGGAGCAAAGTACGCCTTCATCCGGTGTCCCTGGGGCAGCAGAAAGATCGCATCCGGCTCCTGCAAATAGGTTCGGAAGCTGCTGTGCACCGCCGCCGGAGCCAGTACGGCCAGCATGATCGGAAGAATCGGCAGCCCTTCGGGCACATCCTGCAGCAGCGCCGTGTACCAGGCGGCAAACGCAATCAGGCCAAAAGCGAACACCATGGCGACGCCGCTCTGGATAATATAACCGACATAAGGCATAATTCCGCCCATCGCCTGGCTGCGTCTTCGGCCGCGCAGTTCGCGCAGATCCATGCTACTTCCCTCCCTGGACCAGCTCGTAGAACAACTGCTCCAGCGGAAGACCCGGCCGTCCGGCGGCGGCCGTCATTTCGTCCAGCGTTCCCTGGGCGACCACCTTGCCCTGGTGAAGCACGATGAAGCGGTCGCAGTAGTTCTCAATCGTCGAAAGAATATGCGAGCTCAGCAGAATCGAAGCTCCCTCCCGCCGCAGCTCCTGCATGAAGTCCAGCAGGGAGCGGATGCCAAGCGGGTCCAGACCCAGGAAAGGCTCGTCGATGACATAGAGCGACGGTCTGGCGACGAACGCGCACATGATCATTACTTTCTGCTTCATGCCTTTGGACAGATGGCCGGACAGCGTATCCAGCTTCTCTTCCATTCGGAACAGCGAAGCCAGCCGGGCGCTCCGGGCCTCGTAATCGGCGCGGTCCACCCCGTAGGAGCGGGCTGTGAATTCCACATGCTCGCGGACGGTCATCTCGTCGTACAGCAGCGGGGCCTCCGGTACGAAGGACAGCGCGGCATGGTAGCGCTCCGGGTCCTTGTCCCGGGTGACGCCGTCTACGGCGATGCCGCCCTTATGCGGCGTCATCAGGCCGAGAATATGCTTCATCGTCGTGCTCTTGCCCGCCCCGTTCAGGCCGATGAGGCCGACCATTTCGCCCCGGCCGACGCTGAGCGAAATATCATGCAGCACCGGCTTGTTGAGGCTGTAGCCGCCGGTCAATCCCTGAATCTCCAGTACGTTCGCGGCAGCTGCGCTCATTGGCCGTCACCCCGCGGTCCCTTGTCCTTGAGCCAGCGGGGCGCGCCCTTGCTCTTGCGGTCGCGCTCCCGCTCGCTGCGGCCCCGTCCTCCCGGGCCGCTGCTGGCACCCGCCGCCGGGCGCGCTGCGCCGTCCCGGCGTCCTTCCCCGCCCGCTTCGCCCGGGCGGGGCGCTGCCGTGCGGGCGCTCTTCTCCGCGCCCGCCTTCTCTCCGGCCGCCGGCCGGCCGGAGACGGATGCCCGCGGCTTCTGCGCGGGCACAGCGGCGGATGCCCGCGGCTTATGCGCGGGCACAGCGCCTGCGCGCGCGGACGCCTCGCCGCGCGGCTTCTGGCGCGGCCCTGCTCCGCCGCGCACGCTGTCCGGCGGCAGCACCTGGCCGCCGTAGAGTACCCGTTCGCTGAGCTCGATCCCCAGCTCGCGGGCGAATTTGCGCATGATGAACGTCTCGGGCGCCGTCACAATGGACAGCGAGACGCCGCTCTTGCCCATCCGTCCGGTCCGGCCCGCCCGGTGCACATAGTGCTCCGAGTCGAACGCCGGGTCGAAGCTGACCACGAGGTTCAAATTCTCGATATCCAGTCCCCGGGCGGCCACGTCGCTGGCGACAAGCACCCGGAAGCGGCCTTCGCGGAACCGGTTCAGCACATGGCTGCGCGTCACCTTGTCCGTCTCGCCGTAGAGCGCAGCCGCGCTTAGCCCCAGATGATTCAGCTTCGCTTCGACATCCGCAATATGGGCCGTATCGTTCACGAACACGATCGTCCGCGGAGAGTTGTAGTGCCGGATGGCGCGGCGCAGCGTGTCGATCTTGTTCCGCTCTTCGGCAACGACATAGAGATGCTCCAGCCCCCGCGCCGTCGTCCGTTCCGGCTCGATGCCAATCTCGACCGGATCTTTCATCTCCCGGGCGGCCAGTGCGCGCGTCGCCGGTCCGATTGTGGCGGACAGCATGACGAGCTGGCGGCTGCGCAGCGCGCTGCCGACAATCTTCTTCACGTCGCCCTCGCCGCCAAGCTGGAACATCTGGTCCGCCTCGTCGATTACGATGGTGCGGATCTCGTGCATCTTCAGCTTGCGCAGACTGATCAGCTCCAGCACGCGTCCCGGCGTACCGACGACAAGCTGGGGATGCTCGCGCAGCTTCTCGATCTGCCGCTTGATCGCCGCGCCGCCGATCAGGCCCATTACGCCGATGCCCCGCTGGGCGCCGTAACGCTCCGCCTCGCGCACGATCTGCATCGCCAGCTCCTGCGTAGGCGCCAGGATCAGCTTCTGCGCCGCACGCCGGGAAGGGTCAATGCCCTGAAGAAGCGGCAGCAGGTAGGCCAGCGTCTTGCCGGTCCCGGTCTGGGACGCAGCCAGCACATCCCGGCCCTCCAGCAGCGGCGGAATCGTCTCCTGCTGAACCGGCGAAGGCTCGGTAATGCCGAATTCGGCCAATCTTGCTTCCAGGTCTTCCTGAATGCCGATCGCCGCAAATGAAGCTTTTTCCATAGGGATATTCATCCTTTTCGCTTGTATGATCTCTTCATTATATGCCAAAAAAGGCCGCTCCACCAACTGGAGGGCCCTGCGCGCCAATTCTCTCGGCTATAGAGAAGCCGCACTTGCCGCCGAACCGGAAATCACTTCCGGCTCATGCTCTTATAGGTCAGCCGGTCGGCCAGACGGGGAACCATACCGTACGCCCGGATGGCCCAGGCCGCCCAGCGGGGGAGATCGACTTCTTCCCGGCCGCTCTCCATGACGCCGACAATCTTCTTCGCCACATACGACGGCTTCATAATCATGCCGCCGAGATTCTTGACATAGGTCCCGTCCGGGTCGGCGATGTCGAAGAACTCGGTATCAATCGGCCCGGGGTTCACAGCCGATACGGTAACTCCGCTGCCGCGCAGCTCCTGGCGCAGCGCGTTGGTGAAGCCCAGCACCGCATGCTTGGAGGCCGAATAGGCCGTCGATTTGGCGGTGGCGATTTTGCCGGCCATGGAAGCGACATTAATAATTCTTCCGGCTCCCTGCTCCAGCATCTTCGGAAGCACAGCCTTGGTACAGCGGACCGTTCCCATGTAATTAACGTTCATCATCATCTCGTACTCGTCGATGCCCGTCTCGGGCGTAAGGGCGAACCGGCCAAATCCCGCATTGTTCAGCAGCACATCCACCCGTCCGTACACGCCAAAGATGCGGGCAAACGTCTCCTCCACCTCGGCGGAGCTGCCCACATCGCAGCGGTACATTCCGTATTCTCCCGGCAGGCTTCCGGCAATCGCCTTCAGCTTGTCCTCCGAGCGGGCCACCAGTACCGGGATGGCTCCGCGCTCGGCCGCCATCTGCGCCGACAGCGCTCCGATTCCGCCGGAAGCGCCGGTCACTACCACAATCTTCCCTTTAAGTTCCATAGAAGCTCTCTTCCCAACTCCAATCGCTGGAATTGCGGCCGCCTTCGCCGCTTCTGCTTCTATTCTAAGAGATCATGACCTGAATATCCAGTTCGCCGATGCCGTCCATCAGCAGCGGGATGCTCAGGGCCTTGCGCGGCAGGAACGATACGATATTCTCCGACTTCATAACCTTCGGCGGCGTAATATCCACCGTCACGCCCTGATTGGACAGGATCGTGCTGGCATTGCCGCTGATCATATTGCCAAGCTCCGAGATCGCGCTCTGGCTCATCTCGTCCATCTCCGTAATGGTATAGCCGCCCATCATAGCCGAAACCATCCGCAGCGCTACATGCTCTTCCAGTCCAAAGACGATATTGCCGCTGAGCTGTCCCGTCATGCCAACCTGAATCCATATATGGTTATCGATTACCTCAATATCCTTTATGCCCAGGTTACCAGTGGACGGCGAGACCTGAATTACCTGTTCGATCACGGTGCGCGCAGATTCCAGAAACGGATTGATAACTTCTGCTTTCATGAAGTGTGTGTCCCCCTCACCGGGCTTTAGTCTTACACCAAAAGTCCCAATACCATAGATATAGTATACCTAATATATCGGCACATTCCAGCAAAAGTTAATAACATTCTCAAGGTTTTCGAGCCCGGATTTGCCGCCCGCATTGCCCATCCGGGGGGAATCTCCTATAATTTAATCAAATGCCCGTATACGGCGTAAGATAAGGTACATACAGATACGTGAACCGGAGGGGGGATTCCATGAACATCAGCCAGTTGGAGACCTTGATTATGATTTCCAAAACCATGAGCTTCCGCAAGGCCGGAGAGTTGCTTAACCTGACGCAGCCGGCGGTATCGGCCCAGATCAAGAGCCTTGAGGAAGAATTCAAAACCCAGTTGGTCGACCGGAACCAGCCCGTCACGCTGACCGACCGGGGACAGGTATTTCTCGCCCACGCAGAACGGATTGTAGATATCGTGGACGAGCTGAGACAGCGGCTGGCGGACCTTGAGGAGACGCCCCAGGGCCATATTGTTCTCGGGACAACGACCTCCATTGCTATCCAGATCCTGCCGCGTATTCTGTCCTATTTCCAAGACCAGTTCCCCCATATCAAGACTTCCATCCAATCCATGTCGTCTTCGCAGATCTACCAGCAGGTGGAGAACGGAATTGTGGATGTCGGCATCGGCTATCTCATCGGCCAGAACCCGGGCTTCAACACCTCGGTTCTGTATTATGACACGTTCGAGCTTGTGGTATCGCCCCGGCATCCGTTGGCTTCCCAGCGGACCGCAGGCGTTGAGGCGCTTGGCCGCACGCCGCTGATTCTGCTCTCCCCCGACACTGTCGGCCGGCGTTTTGCCGAAGAGGTCTTCGCCCGCCACGGCATCCAGCCCCAAGTGATTATGGAACTGACGAGCAGCGAAGAAGTGAAGCGGATGGTCGAGCTGGATCTGGGAGCAGCCATTATCTCCAAGCAATCGGTCGCTTCCGAAGTACGCGCCGGGACGCTGCGGATTGTTCCGATTCTGGAACTGGAGGTTACCCATCCCGTCGGAGTCATCACGAAGGCCGGCAAATACGTCAATTCGGCAATGAGGCAGTTCCTCAGCGATCTCAAGGGCATGCCCGAGGCCCAATTCATCGGTTCTGAATAAGGAGTGATTCCATGACCAGCTTTGACCTGCATACCCATCATTCCCGCTGCGGGCACGCCGACGGAAGTATTCGCGACTATGTGGAGGCGGCTATCGCCTCCGGACTTCAAGTCGTAGGCATTTCGGACCATACGCCCTATTTCGGCAGCAGCGAAGATCAGGCCTTTCCGAACATCGCCATGGCCAAATCGCAGTTCCGGGAATATGTGGATGAAGTGCTGTCTCTCAAGAAGGAATACGCAGGCGTCATTGACGTTCTGCTCGGCATCGAATCGGATTACTTCCCGGAACACGCTGAGCTGTACCGGAGCAAGCTGGCCGAGCTTCCCTTTGACTATGTGATCGGCTCCGTGCACAGCGTAGGCGGCGTCAGCATCTTCAACAAAGGACGCTGGAAAGGATGCGGCGCTAAGGAGCGAATCGCTGTCAAATCCGAGTACTACCGGCTGATCGCCGAATCGGCGCGCACCGGCATGTTCCAGATTCTCGGACATATTGACGCCATGAAGGGTAACTTCCCGGCTTTCTCGGACATTCCCGCAAGCGGCGCCATCGACGACTGTCTGCGGACCATCGCCGACTGCGGCACCGCCATCGAGATTAACACCTCCGGCGGCACGAAGCTGTGCGGCGGGTGGTATCCGTCCGACGACATTCTGGAGCGGGCGCTGCATTTCGGCGTCCGGGTGACCTTCGGTTCCGATGCGCATCGGCCGTCGCGGGTGGCGGAGGACCGGGAAGCCGTCGCCGCCAGGCTGAAGGAGATCGGTTTCGGCTCCTGGGTCTACTTCAAGGAACGGCGGCCGGTTACGGTGCCGCTCTAACAGACCGAACTGTCTAACCGCAATTAGAGAAGCAGGCTGCCGTCAGCCTGCTTCTTCGTATTTTCCGGATTATCCTTCTTGAATTCCACTTATTTCATCTTCATGGAATCCCTGCCCTGGTCGATATAGTAATAGCAACGGCATCAAGATTCTATGCAGAAGGGTACGGATGCAGCATGAAGAGGAGTTTTCGGTTCAAAAGCTTAAAGAAAAGGATTTTATTTGGTTTTTCCATCGTTTTGTTCGTTGTGGTTCTTCTGGGCGGCTACAATTATCTGGCCATCAAGGCTTTGAATGATAAAAATGACGAAGTGGTCGATCATCCGCTGTCTTTGTTGATGATTACCGAGAAAAGCGCGCTGAATATGTCGCAGCGCACCTCCCTTGCCCGCGGCTCCGTCCTCTATGAAGATGCCGCGCTCCGGAAGGAACTGGATCAGCTCAGCGCAGAGAATATCAAGCTGGAACAAGAACTGCTGAAGCTGAACGCTTCGCCGGAAGCCAAGCAGCTGGTGGAGAAGAATGCCGCTTGGGAAAAGGTGCTGGACAGCGTCTTTCAGGCGTTCGACGCCGGTAACGAGGCAGAAGCCGAGGAGCTGCTGAAGACGCAATCAAAGCCTCTGGAGATCGAAATTCTGAAGGGTTATACCGATATGGCTGCATTGGCTGAGAGCTCCATTTCGGATCAGGTGAACTATATTCAACATTACGGGGATTCTTCCCTTAAGGTGGATATTGGTGTTTCGGTCTTCGTTATCGCCGTTGGGATCTGGGTTGCTCTCCTGATGGCGAGAAAAATATCCCGTCCTATCATCGCTCTGAAGGACCGGGTCGAAATGATGGCGGCCGGCGATTTCAGCCAACCGGCCCTGCCCGTAGCGACCGCGGATGAAATCGGACAGCTGGTGACGGCGCTCAACGGGATGAATGAAGGGACGAACGGGCTGCTGAATCGGATTCATACCGTATCCGACACGGTATGGAACCACAGCGAGCAACTCACGCAGGCGGCCGGGGAAGTCAAGATGGGCACCGGACAAATCGCGGTGACCATGGAGGAGATGGCTACAGCCGCCGAAACGCAGGCCAACAGCGCAAGCGATTTGTCGGATCTGATGGAAGGCTTCACCGCTACAGTCAACGAAGCGAACGACCGCGGGCAGGAAGTTCATACGTATTCGGAGAAAGTGCAGGACCTGACCGAGAAGGGCAGCCTGCTCATGGAATCCTCTTCCCGGCAGATGGCCAACATCCATCATATCGTCCGGGACGCCATGAACCAGATGGAGCGTCTGGACGCCAAGTCGCAGGAAGTCTCCAAGCTGGTCTCGGTCATTAAGGACATCGCCGAGCAGACCAATCTGCTCGCCTTGAATGCAGCCATTGAAGCGGCTAGAGCGGGCGATCAGGGACGTGGCTTCGCGGTAGTGGCCGATCAGGTGCGCAAGCTGGCCGAACAGGTGGCCTTCTCTGTGCAGGACATTACTCAAATCGTGAATCAGATGCAATCCGAATCGGATGCGGCCTCCCGGTCCCTGCTGAGCGGGTATCAGGAAGTGGAACAGGGAACGGCCCAGATTCACACCACCGGCGAGACCTTCAACGAAATCAGCGATGCCGTACGCGAAATGGCCGCAGGCATCAGCGGCATCTCCCGGTCCTTGTCCGATGTGACCGAGAGTACCCGCAAAGTCGGGGGATTCATCGAGGAAATCGCCTCCGTCGCCGAAGAAACGGCGGCCGGCGTGCAGCAGACGGCCGCTTCCGCGGAGCAGGCAAGCAGCTCTATGGAAGGCGTGGCGGGAAGCTCCGAGCACCTGGCCAAACTTTCGGAAGAGCTTCGGGAGCTGGTCCAGCAGTTCAAAATCTGATCGAAATGGGATCGAAAATGAATCGAACCGGCCTGGACGGGCGCGTATCGCTATCGTCTGGAGACCCTCAAAGGCGCTTCTGCCCTTGGGGGTTTTCTTGTTTTCTTGTTTTCTTCTTTGTACGGGGAGTGCCCGCCGACTCTGAGCCTTATTTCTGCACAAAAAAAGGAGACCCGTTCTTCCCGGGTCTCAAAGTCATATATTCAAAAGGGGGTCATGTCTGTATCTTACCCGTTCTCTGTTAGAGTTCGATAACGGTATGATTTCATTTGTGTAACAAAACGTCACAGGCTAGTTCCGCCGCAGCGTGATGACCGTCAGCTCCGGGCGGCACAGGAACCGAATCGGCATATACGTCTCGCCGAAGCCGCGGTTGACGTACAGCTTCATGCCTCGGCCGCCGATCTCGTACAGGCCGTCTATGTACTTGAGCGAGCCATCCGGCGTGAAAAGGGCGCCCAGAACCGGAAGCCGAATCTGCCCGCCGTGGCTGTGGCCCGAGAGCTGAAGCCGTACGGGATAGGCCTGTATCAGATCGGCATAATCCGGCTCGTGCATCAGCAGCAACGTGAATACGTCGTCCGGGATATCGCCGAGCGCCGCCCGCGGATTCGGCTCGCCGTGCAGTTGGTCTTCCATGCCGGCTACCGCAATCCGGCTGCCGCCAAGCTCGACCATTTCATGTTCGTTGCGAAGCAGCCGGAATCCCGCCTGCTTCCACAGCTTGGCGAGCAGCTCGGTATTCTTGTAGTCATGATTGCCGAGAATGGCGAACCGGCCAAGCGGCGCGGTCAGCTCCGCCAAAATCGGAACCGATTCCGCCATATCCTCCGCATAGCTGTCTACAATATCGCCGCTGAAGCAGATCAGATCCGGGCGGACGGACTGAATATGATTGACAAGCCGCCTCGTATCCCCGGCGTCCTTATTAAAGCCGAGATGAATATCGCTGATATGAACAATCCGGACGCCGTCAAAAGAAGCGGGCAGGTCTTTCCACCCCAGCTCCAGCCTGACGGTCTGAAGCCATCTTGGCTCCCCCTGCCAGGCATAGCCGCCGGTCAGCAGACCGGCTCCGATTACCGTTCCTGCCGTTCGCTTCAGGAACTGGCGGCGCGTCATCATACGCCCCCGGACACCCGGGCTTTCTCCTCCGGTTCCCCGGTCCCCGGGGTTGTCTGGTGCGGGAGAATGTCCCGCCGGTTGGCCCCGCATGGGCATCTCTCCTCTTCTGCTTAGTCTTTCGGTCTGATTCGGGCCGAAGTCGTCACATTCTTCTCGACCGTCCCCCCGTTGTCCGTCCTGCCGCCATTCGATTCCCCGCCGCCGCTCTGCCGCCCGGTATCGATACTGACATCGATCTCTGCTTCGACTTCCTCCTCGGGCATATCGCCCAGAATCTTGCGGAACAAGCCGAGCATGGACAACGCGTAGGCGACCGTAATGAAGCTGAAAGCGATCTGCATAACGACCACCAGACGCGAAGTGCTGTCCACCGCTGCGATGTCGCCGTATCCAACCGTGGTGAAGGTCGCGACACTGAAATACAGGAACGCAACCAGTTCAGTCAGCAGATCGCTTCCGATGCCGTCTCCATGAAAGGAAGAGGCTCCGAACAGCTTGTAGATGGAGGTGTATACGACGGTGAAGAAGAGCACGCAGATGATGGCGGCCAGGCTGATCCGCCGCAGCGTGTCCTTGAGTCGCACCTCCCGGTCGTTCGATTCCTTGATCTCATGAAAGATAAAGATCAAATAGAAGACCACGGAGAACAGGCAGAACAACAGGATAAGCGTTCGCATGCCGGCATTCCCTGCCGCAAGCCGTTCGAGGCTGATGAGATCCAGCAGATCCTCCACCGAGAACAGCACATACACCAGCAGCGGTACAATCAGAATGCCTTTATTCACCCATTTGATCTTCGACCGATAAAACAACACGATCAGCGCTGCAATGGCTGCTGCATTCAGCATCCAGATCCATCCGTCCATTATCGACGCTCCTGTCCCTGACTTGAGGATGCGGCGGCTACGGCGCATCCGTTAAGGGTAAGTTCTTCCGGCGCTTGCGCTTAGGGCCGGGGCACCTCGCCCGGTGCGATTCCAATTCGGATCCTTTCCTCCTTGGCCGACCGGTCAGCGGCCGCCAGCCCCTTCGCCCGCGCTTCCGCAGCCGAGACCCGCCGCAGCGGCAGTTCCACCTCAAAGCTCTCCTTGAAGGGATACGGTTCGAGCAGCAGCGTAGTTCCCTGCCACTTCGCCGTCACGGGGCGGCCGCTGGTGAAGGAGAAGTCCTCCGTTCCCCCGAAGCCGTCCTTGAACCACGGATGCTCCTCCGGCTTCGGGGAGCCGGGTTCATGCAGGCCGAGGTAGAGCGACAGGTCATCGCAGAATTGCAGCAGCCGCATATCGTAGTACAGCTCGTCCTCCGCAGCAGCCTCGCTCTTCGCCTCCAGCTCCCGGTGAATCCGCGATCGGCGTTCCCGTTCCTCTTCCTGGTAGGCATCCAGCGATTCGCCGCGCTCTCCCGACGCTTCAATCAGCCGGTCGTAGTGCAGGCTGCACAGCAGCGCTCCGTAGGGGGTCTCCGCTTCCAGCTCATCCAGTCCCTTCCGGTAGAAATTCAGCTTAGGCACTACCGGATAATCGAGGAAGCTGTACGGGGCCTTCGCTTCATCATTCCAGAAAGGGGTCTCGTCCAGGTCGATCCAGCCCCGGTCATGGTGCGCAACGGCATACAGCACGGCTTCCCGGCGGTGCTTCGCCGGCGCGTCCGCTTCATTGAAACGGGCCGCGAACTCTCCGGCCACCAAGCCATGATCGTGCTGCCGAATCAAAATCCAATCTCCGCTTTGTTCCCGACAAATCAACGTCCATTCCTCCCTGATCCCTATGCTGTAACGCATGGTGCAGATAATATGGAGATTATATCATAAGGGGGCAGCCAATTCGAAAGCCGGAGCCGGAGGTGCCATAATGACTACAATTACACGCGTGTTCCGAACAAGGAAACGGTACCTTCTATTCCTCGTGCTCGCTTGTCTGGCCTATGAGGTCTTCCAAGGTTATAGGTACACCCGCTCCTATTACACGCAGGAGCATATTAAATGGGCAATGGTAATCTTACGGGACAATAAACCGGGAATCGGGTCGAGCTCTCAATCGATTACCACAACCGACGAAGAGGAACTTGCCGATATCGTCAAGCTCCTGAAGAAGAGAACGCCGATTCGACTATGGCCTGACTTGGGGCCTGTTAAGTCTTATACCCAAGAATTTCAGGAATTGCATATTGAGCTTCTGTCGGATAATGAGGTAACGCTGGATTATTATCTTGATTCTTTTGGAGGCATCCAGGTTGTACAAGGATTCGACGATGACGCATGGCATGGGATTCCTTGGGGCGGAAGCCGGAAGTAATGGTTCAACGAGCTGAAGAGTTTCTTCGAAGCAAAGAAAGAGAACGGGCTGTGGACGTATCAGGAGCATTGAAGCAAGACATCACCGATACATGGCAATGCCGTCCATGAAAAACCCCCCCCGGGTAGTATTTCATTCGTCAGTTCAAACGGTCAAGCGCTTCCTTGATCGTCGGGCTTAAGCTATAGGTTTTGATAATCGTCTGGATGTGCAGCCACGGTTTAGCTCTCGTGCAATGGTAAGAGCAGGACGACCTAGCGCTTTACCGTTCCATCGGCACGACCACACTAACCAGTGCAGCGCCTCTAGTTGTCCTCATTCATTTGTGCTAAGTAAGAGGGGAGTAGTTCATCTTGGATCTCCTTGTGAAAACTGATTGGTAAACCCATTTCACACGAAACCAGCATGGTCTATTACACTTCATATTACATTACAATCCATCATTTTTAAAAAAATATAGAAATTCATGGATAATTATGGTATAAAGGTTGTAGGTGGTCACTAAACTTATAATAAATTTGTTAATTCCTAGTTATCATCTGTTGCTATTTTGAAATAAGAAAGGGGGACGCGATACATTAAATTTGTTGAATGTATTATATTGACCATCATATTCCAACGTTATCACTTATGATTGGAAGCGCTTTAAATCTTCAAAGGATCCAGAAAAGTTCAAAATCATTTATTATTTCCCAAAATCTTTTTGCTTTTATTGAAGCGTCTTATGTATTAAAATAAATAATCTGATGGGAGAATTTTCATGAAAAAAACTTTATCTTTGTTATTATCTTGCACATTATTTATATTTTCAGGAGTGAATATTTCTTTTGCCTCCTCACTTACAGATTCTAATAAAGAACTGAATACTCAACAAGCTAATATTGAACGTTCAATCACAAGCCAATCTAAATTACCTCTGCAAAAAATAAAAATCAATCCTCTTAACAGTAAAGAGGTTGAGGGAACTATCAATAATTATCAGTTACAGCCAGAAACAGTGAAAGATATCCGTGAATTCGCTAAAAAGGTTCAAAATGGAGAAATAACTGCTGCTACTATGAATATTTATGTACCTGCTGTGAGTCAAGAAGTTACTTTAAATTCACTTGCTTCAACTCTATCAACATCTTCTAACAGAACTTACACGGGTTATAATAATAAAACTTATTATGAAGAAACAGTAACTTATAGTGGTATAAGTAGTGAGAAAGAAATAAATAAAACAACAAAAAGCAACTGGATAAATTACCTTAACGGTACTATAACTGAAGTTGCTAAATTTTTCGTGGATAAGGGATTGAATGCTATAACTTTAGGCTATTGGGATATAGCAAAAATATTCACTTCTGGTATCCCTGGTGCAGTTTCTAATTATACTGAAGTTACACACACAGCTAAACTAATTCAAACTGTTGTTAAGAAAAACACCTACTTAGTAATGGATAACCAGTATTACTTTGGTTATAAGGGAGAATATTCAAATACAAATTTCCAAAATTTTGTTAATATACCGGGATATGCTCAAGTTAACGGTTTAATCACTGAAGTCAAGGCAGCTTATACACCAAGTTTTTATGAGGGTGATAAAAAAGCTTGGCTGAACTATGTAAATGGGGGATATGTTGAAAATTTTAATAATTATTCTTATGGAAATACCTCATTCCCTGCAATGTAACATGAAAAAAGGAATAATCATCCTCTTGGGTACATTAATTCTCGGAATATTATCTTATGTTACCTATGCGGGTTATAATTACGTCCCTCTATACTATAAACAAGAGCATATAAAGGGCGTAATTATACAGCTTACTGACAATATACCAGGCGCAGGAAATGGATCAATCTCCCAAAGCATTACCTCAACCGCTCCAAAGGAAATTGCTGAGGTGGTTCGGGTATTAAAAAAGAGAACTCTCATAAAAACATTTTCTGACATGGCTTCTCCCAAAATATATACCCAAAAGTTTAGTGAAGTTAAAATCGAACTTATATCTGATACAGGTTTAACTTTAGAATATCGGATCAATTCTCTAAAAGAAGTCAAAATTAAGAAGGGTTTTTCAAATAAAGCATCTAACGTAATTGTTTTAGACGGAAGCCGGAAGAAATGGTTTAATGAGCTAGTAGCATTGTTTGAAGAAAAGAAGCAGAACCGGTTATGGATTTATAAAAAGTAAGTTTAAAGCAACGAGCGCTTTGTCTCCACAGAGACTGCCGGAGACAAAGCGCTCATTTTTCATGTCCTCTTCCCTATGTTACAAAATAAAAGGACCCCGCCGTCACCGGCGGGGCCAAGTTCTATATCAGGGGGTCAATGGCTATACTTTACATTCTGCAGCTTAAAGGTGCATGAAATCCCGCTAAAAATTGCATGAAATAAATAAAGCTGCAGACTGGCGGGCCGCAGGCTGGGAGGCTTCGCCCGCTGCTACACGCCAAGCCAGCGCTTGAACATATGCTTCGTCGTCTGCTTGTTGATCTCGGCGATGGAGGTTGTCAGCGGGATGCCCTTCGGGCAGGCGCGGACGCAGTTCTGCGAGTTGCCGCAGCCGTCGATGCCGCCGTCCTGCATCAAGGCCTCCAGCCGGTCGTCGGCGTTCATTTCGCCGGTCGGATGGGCGTTGAACAGGCGGACCTGGGAGATTGCCGCCGGACCGATGAAGTTGGTCCGCTCGTTGACATTCGGGCAGGCTTCCAGGCAGACGCCGCAGGTCATGCACTTGGACAGCTCATAAGCCCACTGGCGCTTCTTCTCGGCCATGCGCGGGCCGGGCCCGAGATCGTACGTGCCGTCGATCGGAATCCAGGCCTTGACCCGCTTCAGAGCGTTGAACATCCGGCTGCGGTCGATCACGAGGTCCCGCACGACCGGGAAGGTCTTCATCGGCTCGACGCGCACCGGCTGCTCCAGGTTGTCGATGAGCGCCGCGCAGGCCTGCCGCGGCTTGCCGTTAATAACCATGGAGCAGGCGCCGCACACTTCCTCCAGACAGTTGGACTCCCAGCATACGGGAACGGTATTCTGGCCGGATGCGTTGACCGGATTGCGCTGAATCTCCATCAGGGCGCTGATTACATTCATGCCCGGCCGGTAAGGCAGCTCGAACTCCTCGGTATAGGGAGCGCTCTGCTGATCGTCCTGGCGGGTGATAATAAACTTGACCGTTTTGGCTGCTGCCGCTGTATCCGCCATCTTGATTGCCTCCTTTGGCGTACGCTATAGTGTCGTCTTATTTCTCCTTGGAATAATCGCGAATCCGGGGAGGGATCAGGGAGACATCCACTTCCTCGTATGAGATGCTTGGACCGTCGGGGGTCCAGGACGCCATTGTGGTCTTCAGGAACTCCTCGTCGTTGCGGGTCGGGAAATCCGGCTTGTAATGTGCGCCCCGGCTCTCGTTGCGCAGGAGCGCGCCCTTCGTCATGGCTTCGGCCAGCTCCAGCATATTCCACAGCTGGCGGGTGAAGGCGACGCCCTGGTTGTTCCAGCGCGACGTATCGGTCATATTGATGCGCTGATAACGCTCCTTCAGTTCTTTAATTTTACCGATGGTCGCTTCGAGCTTGTCGTTGTAGCGTACCACCGTCATGTTCGCCGTCATCCACTCGCCCAGCTCTTTGTGAATGACATAGGCGTTCTCGGTGCCGTTCATGCCAAGCAGGGACTCGTACTTGCCGCTCTGCTTCTTCTGGTAGCCGTCGAAGAGCGCGGAAGAGACATCCTGCGTCCGCTTCTTCAGCCCCTTGATATATTCGACGGCCTTCGGGCCCGCCATCATGCCGCCGTAGATGGCCGACACCAGCGAGTTCGCGCCCAGACGGTTCGCGCCGTGATACTGGTATTCGCACTCTCCCGCGGCGAACAGGCCGGGGATATTGGTCATCTGGTTGTAATCGACCCACATGCCGCCCATGGAATAATGAACGGCCGGGAAGATCTTCATCGGGATTTTGCGCGGATCGTCGCCCATGAATTTCTCATAGATTTCGATGATGCCGCCGAGCTTGACGTCCAGCTCCTTCGGGTCCTTGTGGGACAGGTCCAGGAAGACCATGTTCTCGCCGTTCACGCCGAGCTTCTGGTTGACGCAGACGTCAAAGATCTCGCGGGTGGCGATGTCGCGCGGCACCAGGTTGCCGTAGGCCGGATACTTCTCTTCCAGGAAGTACCACGGCTTGCCGTCCTTGTAGGTCCAGATGCGTCCGCCTTCGCCGCGGGCCGATTCGCTCATCAGCCGCAGCTTGTCGTCGCCGGGAATCGCGGTCGGGTGAATCTGGATGAACTCCCCGTTCGCGTAGGTCACGCCCTGCTGATAGACGGCGCTGGCGGCCGTGCCGGTGTTGATGACGGAGTTCGTGGTTTTGCCGAAAATAATCCCCGGCCCCCCGCTCGCCAGAATAACCGCGTCCGCCGGGAAGGTCGAAATCTCCATCGTGCGCAGGTCCTGCGCGCAGATGCCGCGGCATACGCCCTCGTCGTCGATGACGGCGGAGAGGAACTCCCAGTTCTCGCGCTTCGTGACCAGCCCTTCCACTTCCCAGCGCCGCACCTGCTCGTCGAGCGCGTACAGCAGCTGCTGGCCGGTGGTCGCGCCCGCGAACGCTGTCCGGTGATGCTTCGTGCCGCCGAACCGGCGGAAGTCGAGCAATCCTTCCGGCGTGCGGTTGAACATAACGCCCATCCGGTCCATCAGGTGGATGATGCCGGGCGCAGCTTCGCACATCGCCTTGACGGGCGGCTGATTGGCGAGAAAGTCTCCGCCGTAGACGGTATCGTCAAAATGCTCCCAGGGCGAGTCGCCCTCGCCCTTCGTATTGACGGCTCCGTTGATGCCGCCCTGGGCGCAGACGGAGTGGGATCTTTTGACCGGAACGAGAGAAAAAAGCTGTACATGCGCGCCGGCTTCGGCCGCTTTGATGGTCGCCATCAGGCCGGCGAGGCCGCCGCCCACGATAATGATATCGGCTGTTGCCATAACGGTTCACTCCCTTGGAAGGTAGAAGTCAGATGAAAGATTGCAAGGTCTGGGCTGCGGAGGCTGCGGCCTGGAATTCGTCATCCCGGAACGTGACCAGGGACAGCAGGAACATGAAGGTTACAACGACGAACAGTCCGAGACAGATAAAGGAAGAGACGCGCTGCGACCGGGGGCCCACCGTGATGCCCCAGCTGATCAGGAACGACCACAGGCCGTTCGCAAAATGGAAGCAGGCCGCCACAATGCCGATGATGTACACGGCCAGAAGCGCCGGATTGCTCGTAATGTCGTGCATAACGCCGCCGAGCTCTTCATGCGTCACGTTGCCAAGCGCCACCTGCACGCGCGTCTCGTAGAGGTGCCAGACGATGAAGATGAAGGTGACGATGCCCGTTATCCGCTGCAGGGTATAGCGCCAGTTGCGCTCCAGATTGAAGCGGTTCAGGTTCGGCTTCGCCTGGTAGGCGATGTACAGGCCGTAGACCCCGTGGTACAACAGGGGAAGCCAGATGAACAGCAGCTCCAGGAAGAAGACCAGCGGCAGGCTGTTCAACCAGGCCACGCTGTCCTGGAAGCCGGAAGCGCCGCCCTCGACCGCCGAGAAATTCGTCAGCATGTGCTCGATGAAGAATGCGCCGAGCGGGATTACGCCAAGCAGGGAATGAATTTTTCGGGAATAAAATTCTCGCATTCGAAGTGGCCCCTTTCAGTTTAACAGCGTTTTCATTAATGCTCATACACGGGATGGAACAGGTGTGAATCAGCGGCAGTCCGCCTTTGTATTCCTTTTCACAAATTGTGACCATCTTGTGTCACTTTGTATGTTACTCCTTTTTAGCTTATAAGGGAATTGCAATCTAATTATTAAACGTTATACACTATCTGCATAAGAGTAATTCCAAAGTGATCATAATTCTCATTTAGAAGGATGGCTGTTATGTTCGACGATCTGGATATTTTTGCAACCGTGGTGGAACAGTCCAGCCTGAACCGGGCCTCCCGTCTCCTGAATGTATCCCAGCCAGCGCTCTCCCGGAAAATCGCCAAGCTGGAGGAACGCCTCGGCGTAACGCTCTTCGCCCGCCAGGGCAAGCGGCTGGAGCTGACGGAGGTCGGAAGGCTGACTTATACGTATGCGCTGGAGCAGCGGCAGCAGCGCGCCAAATTCCTGGAGACGCTCTCGCGCTTCCGGCAGGGCGAGCCGCTGCTGCTGACGCTGGGCGCCAGTCTGACGACTCTTCAGACGACGCTTCCGCCACTGGTCCATGCGTATATGGATAAATACCCGGCGGCCGAGCTGAAGCTGATTACCGGCAAGACGCACGAAATTGTCTCGTCGGTCGCCGAAGGCCGGTATGATGTCGGCATCATCGCTTCCGCCACGCGGGAGCCGGGCCTGCGCTGCATACCGCTGTTCGAGGATCAGCTGCGCCTCGTCGTGGCCGGCCATCATCCGCTGACGGCGGTTCCGGCGCTGACGATGGAGCATCTGCACCGCCAGCCGATGATTCTCTTCTCCAAAGGCACCTGGTACCGCCGGATGACGGACGAGCTGTTCCAGCGCAGCGGCATCGAACCGGATGTGCGCATGGAGATCGACTCGTTCGAGGCGATCGTCCGGCTGCTGCCGACGATCAAGGCGGCGGCCCTGCTGCCGAAGTCTTACCTTCGGCCGGAGCTGCTGACCAGCGGAGGGCTGGCGTCGCTGCATATCAAAGAGCTGGAGCAGACGCAGCGCTCGACCTGCCTGATCTACCGCGACGGCCCGCTCAGCGCCGCCGCGCGGAGCCTCGTGCAGGTCACGGAAGAGGTGTTTCCGGGCGGCAGCCGGCCTCTGGGCTGAAGGCCGAATGCGGCAGGACAAGTTGGCGGAAAGAGCGGAAAGACACAGAAAGAGCTGCAGGCCCTGGGCCTCAGCTCTTTCTGTGTCATCCGCCGACCGGCGGCGGTACCTCTGCGGGAGGTTCGCCCGCTTATTCGTCGCTCTCAATCGCTTCCTGCTCAAACCGGTTGATGCTCTCGTTGGTCCCGATCACGACCATAATATCGCCTTCGTACAGATAGTCGTGGGCCGTCGGGGCCACGATGACGCCTTCCTCCCTGCCCTCGCCCCGCTTCAGGGCGATGATGCTGCAGCCGTAGCGGGCCCGGGTATTGATCTGGGCCAGGCTTTTGCCGTCCATGCAGGCAGGCACCGTCAGCTCCACGATCCGGTAATCCTTCGATAATTCAATGTAATCCAGCAGGTTCGGCGTGACCAATTGATGCGCCACCCGGATGCCCATATCCCGCTCGGGAAAAATCACCCGGTCCACATCCAGCCGCTCCAGGGCCCGGCCGTGCAGGATCGAAATCGCCTTGGCGACCACCTGCTTCACGCCGAGTTCCTTCAATAGAATCGCGGCCAGAATGCTCCGCTCCATATTGTCGCCGATGGCGACGATGCCGCAGTCGAAATTGCGGATGCCGAGGGAACGCATGACGCTCTCGTCGGTCGCATCGGCCATCACGGCATGCGTCAGCAGATCGGACATCTCCTCCACGCGCTCTTCGATATGATCGATCCCGAGCACCTCGTATCCCAGCTCCATCAGCGTCAGAGCCAGGCTGGCTCCGAACCGGCCCAGGCCGATTACGACAAATTGCTGCGCTCTCATCTTGTCATGTTCTCCTTATCCAATGATGATTTTGCCTTCGGGATGCCGGTACAGCTCTCTGCCCCTGCGCGGTCCGACCGCATAGGCCAAAGTGAGAATTCCGAGCCTGCCCGCGAACATCGTGAGACTGATCAACACCTTGCCGGGCACGGACAACTCGGGAGTAAGCCCCATACTGAGACCTACGGTGGCAAAAGCGGAGGTGGCTTCGAACAGCACCGTGAGAAACGGTGCGTCTTCGGTCGTGGACAGCCCCATCGATACGCCGACGATCAGCAGCAGCGCCACCACGGTTACAGTGAGCGCCTTCGATACCCGCTCCGGGTGAAGCCGGTAGCGGAACATGACGATGTCCTCGCGGCCGCGCAGCATGGCGATCACGGCGCCGACCATCAGCGCGAACGTCGTGGTCTTGATCCCGCCGCCGGTCGATCCCGGCGAAGCGCCGATGAACATCAGGATCACGATGAAGAACTGTGTGGCCTGTCTCAGCCCTGTGATGTCCACCGTGTTGGCTCCGGCCGTCCGCGGCGAGACGGACTGGAAGAGAGCCCCCCAAATCTGCCCTCCGGTATTTAGGGAACCGAGCGTGCGCGGATTCGTATATTCAAACAACAGGATCACCAGCGCGCCTATTCCGATTAGCACGCCGGTCATCGACAGCGCCACCTTGGCGTGCAGCGAGAGTCTGCGGGTGCGCCGGAATTCGAACAGCTCCGACAGAACGATGAAGCCGATGCCGCCGGTCACAATCAGAAGCATGACCGTCAGGTTGACCACCGGATCGGCCGCGTATCCGGTCAGGCTGCGATAGTGGCCGAACAGATCGAAGCCGGCGTTGTTGAACATCGAGACGCTGTGAAATACGCCGAAATAGACGGCGCGCCCCGCCGGCATGTCCGACGACCAGCGCAGCGCCAGCAGCACGGCGCCCACCGCCTCGATCCCCAGCGCGAAGACCAGAACCCGGCGGATCAGCCGGACGATGCCTTCCATCGAGCCCTGGTTCATGGCTTCCTGGAGCAGCAGGCGCTCGCGCAGCGATATCCGCCGCCGAAGCACAAAGGCGATCAGCGTCGCCATCGTCATGAAGCCCAGACCGCCGATCTGGATCAGCGCCAGAATGACCACCTCTCCGAATATGGTGAAGGTTGTAGCCGTATCATGCACGACGAGACCGGTCACACAGGTTGCAGAGGTGGCGGTGAAGAGCGCATCCACGAACGGCAGAGAACCGGGGGCTGCGGTAGCGCCGGGCAGCATCAACAGCCCGGTTCCCAGCAGAATGATGACGGCGAAGCCGATTACCAGAATCTGCGGCGGCGACAGCTTCAGCCAGCGCAGACGGGGCGGGGCAACAAGCGGTCCAGCCAATAAAATTCACCTCATCAGATCCGTAATGGGGACATACAATGATTTTATGCTACAGGCTATGTTATCAAAATCATGCCATCATTTCACGTTTTTTCTGAATGGCCGCATTCGTGACCATCCCGCTTGGCTAGCCGCCCGGCGTATGATATGGTACAGAAAGTGAATTTACAATTACAGGAGGCGCTCCATGAATTCAGTCGGTCAGCCGCTCCAACAGCGGCCCATCAATCGGAGGCTGCTGACGGCCGCCATCGTCGGCTTGCTTATTTTTATCGGCTTCAACTGGGTCCCGTCCTGGTATCAATCGGTCTCGGATGAACCTTCGGGCGCGGTCATCAGCCGGGACACCGCGGCAGAACGGGCTTCCGCCTTCGCCGAAGCCCGACTCGGCTATACGCCCGCACCGGGCGACACCTGGTCCGTTCTGTATGAGTCCGACTCCAAATTCTACGGCTACCTGTCGCGCAAGAATTTGACGGAACGCTATATGGACCGGAATCTCGACGAGAAATATCCGTACGACTACTACCGGGCGACGCTCATTCCGTCGGGCGCGGACGATGAATCGGTGGCGGTCTTCCTGAATATGTACACCGGGGATGTCGTCGGCTTCAATCATACCCTTCAGCGGACCGACAGCGAAGCGGCGAACCGGCAGACGCTGGCGAGCAAATCGGACACGCTCTCCGAGCCGCAGATGCGGGAACTGGCAGAGCCTTGGCTGAAGCTGTGGGGAGCCAACCTGGACAATCTGACTTACAGCGCCGGCTCCGACCTGGTTGTAACGGATAAATCGGTCGCCGTCGGCGAAGCTTCACTGCAATACCGGTTCGGCTTTGAGCGCGAGCAGGTGAATGCACTGACAACCCGCTTTACCGTTCCGCAGTGGCACACCGACTATATGGACAGCCAGAAGAGAACAGCCACTCTCCTGACCATGGTGGGATACGGACTGCCCACTCTGATTCTGGGCATTCTGGCGCTGATCTACAGCATTCTGCGCCGGCATCATACGTCTTTCAAACGCGGACTGTTCCTGAGCCTCTTCTATTTCGCCGTCATGATGTCCACGACCTATAATGTATATGCGAGCCCCGAGCAGGCTCTGAACGATTCCAGGGTTACGAACATCATCCTGTTCGTCGTCTATACCTTGTACAGTCTGCTCATGTCGGTCCTGCTCTATTTCTCGCTTGTCGGCGGCGACGGCCTGTGGCGCAAGGAAGGCGTCAATGCCTGGCCGCGTGCGCGCGAGCAGGGCTATGGCCGCTATGTGCTGGACAGTGTCTATACCGGCTATCTCTGGGCCTTCGTTCTGCTCGGCGTCCAGACGCTGATCTTCATCGTCCTGCAAAATGTGCTGGGCAGCTGGTACACAACCGACGCGTCGCAGTCGACCTACAATATGAAATATGCCTGGCTGCTGCCCTTAACCGCCTGGCTTGCCGGGCTGTCGGAAGAAGCGCTGTACCGGTTCTTCGGCATCCGGATGCTGAGCAAAGTCGTGCGCAGCACCGTGCTGGCCAGTCTGATTACGACATTGGTGTGGGCGTTCGGCCACACGCTCTACCCGATCTATCCGGTCAGCTCCCGTCCGATTGAACTGACGGTAATCGGCCTGCTCTTCAGCTTCATCTTCCTGCGTTACGGCTTTATCGCCGTCATGTTCAGCCATGTCATCTTTGACAGCATCCTGATGGGCAGCTCCCTCATCTTCATGAAGGATGCCGTGAATATCGGCTCGGGCATCGTGTCGATGATTCTGCCGCTGATTGTCGGCTACCTGGTCTACCGCTTCAACCCGCCCGGGCGGGAGAGAACGGTCAGACTTTGGGACTCTCCCGCTCCGGAGCTTGGTCCCATCGGCGGCGCGCCCGCCGGAGAGAACGGCGGACGCGGCGAAGGACCGGACACGATCCGCTAACGGCGAGCCAGACTTCATGACCGCCGAATTCCATACCGAACAGGCCAGTTCCGAGCATTCGGAACTGGCCTGTTCAATTTGTGTTGTGGGGAGCGGGCAAGCCGCAGCTGAACGGCTCTACTTCAGCTGCATCGTCGTTACGCAGGTATCATCGCTCTCGAAGGTGGACAGGTCCGATTCGGCCACCCGTCCATTCTGCTCAAGCTTGACGTGATAGCGTCCCTCCCGGGGCAGCCACAGGTCGAGGAACCCGTTCGCATAAGAGGTCATCTCCCGGTCCACCACGGTGCGGCCGGAATGATCCGTAATCTTCACTTGAAAGGACTGATCGGCCATTTCGCCCTGGCAGCCGGTCAGGTTATGGGTGGCACACGGATGGGTCTCCTTCAGATACGGGGCAATGGACAGGAAGAACTCGTCGCCCGGCAGCTTGTAGGCTACACGGCTCTGATCCGCCTGCGTCACCACCAGCTTCGTGGAGGAGATGGAGGCGGACTCCGCCTTCATCTCTCCGGTGCTGTAACTCTGCACGAGTTCCTTAATGTCCACACCGGCCGGAAGCACACCGGCCTCTTCGCTCTTGCCCGGCTGCTGGCCGCCCGCGGACCAGAAATAGGCGACGGCCCCGACGGCAATTACAGCAGCAGCCATAGGGATCATTCGTTTATTCATCGGATTGATTCCTCCGTTTCGCTTGTCTGTGCTGTCTTAGTGTAGCACAGGCGGAGGCGCGGAGAAGCGGCAGATTTTAACAGTTTCTTGTAGCTCTGCCTATACCGTCTCTTCATCCTTGAGGGCGTCCAGAATCTGACGGGCCAGCTTGTCGCCGATCGACAGCGGCCGGAAGTCCTCGACGGAGGCTTCCCGAATCTTCTTCAACGAGCCAAAATGCTTCAGCAGCAGCTTGCGGCGTTTCTCGCCGATTCCCGGAATGGCATCCAGCCGGGAAGTGACCATGGACTTGCCCCGCTGCTCGCGGTGGAAGGTGATCGCGAAGCGGTGCACCTCATCCTGGATGCGCTGGAGCAGATAGAACTCCTCGCTGTCCCGGGCAAGCCGGACCGGCTCAGGCGGATCGCCGACGAGCAGCTGCGCGGTCTTGTGCTTGACGTCCTTCACGAGCCCGCATACCGGAATGAACAGACCCAGCTCGTTCTCCAGGATATCGACCGCCGCCGAGATCTGGCCGCGCCCGCCGTCCACGACAATCAGGTCCGGCTGCGGCAGATTCTCCTTGAGCACCCGCTCATACCGGCGGCGAATGACCTCCCGCATCGTCTCGTAGTCATCGGGACCCTGTACGGTGCGGACTTTGTATTTCCGATATTCCTTCTTGGCCGGCTTGCCGTCGATGAAAACGACCATCGCCGACACCGGATTCGCCCCCTGGATGTTCGAGTTGTCGAACGCCTCGATCCGGCTGAGCCGCTCCAGCCCGAGACTCCCGGCCAGGCCGGCGGCCGCGCCCGACGTCCGCTCTTCGTCGCGCTCGATGAGCCGGAACTTCTCGTCCAGCGCCACCCGGCTGTTCTCGCAGGCCATGCGGACCATCTTCGTCTTCAGTCCGCGGCGCGGCACCAGCACCTTGACGCCCAGCCACTGCTGCAGGGCGGCCGCTGCGCCGGCGGGGTCGACCACGCCGGCTGCGGCCGAGCGCGCCGCTTCGGCTGCGGCGGCGGACTCCCCGGCGGCTTCCTCTGCGCCGCCGTCCGCTTCGGCGTCTTCATCCGCCGAAGCCGCTCCCTGGCCGGAGCTCTCTTCCGCTCCGGCCGAACCCGGCCCTTCCGCCGTCTCCGGCGGAAGCACGGAAGCCGCGTCCTCCAGACGGAGGACGTCCGGCAGCAGAATCTCCTGCGGCAGGGCCGGGTTGTCGCTGTAATATTGAGTGACGTAGGACATGAAGTCACTGTAGGCTTCGCCATAGAACGGGAAGCTGGAGGCGTGCCGTTGGATCATTTTCCCCTGGCGCATGTACAGAATCTGCACGCACATCCAGCCCTTGTCGACCGCATAGCCGAAGACGTCCCGGTCCTTCGTATCGGCGGTATTGATATTCTGCTTCTCCATCAGAGCGTCAATGTGCATGATCTGGTCGCGCAGTTCCTTCGCCCGTTCGAAATACAGCTCCTCGGCCGCCTCCTGCATCTTCTGCTGGAGGTCTTTCTTGACCGCCTCATGCCCGCCGCCGAGAAAGGCCGCGATGCTCTGGGTGATCTCATCGTACTCGGATTTAGCCACCTCTTTCTCGCACGGCGCCAGACACTGGCCCATATGATAATAGAGACAGACTTCCTTGGGCATCGCATTGCACTTGCGCAGCGGGTACATCCGGTCCAGCAGCTTCTTGGTCTGATGGGCGGCATAGGCATTCGGATAAGGGCCGAAATATTTAGCTTTATCTTTAAGCACCCGGCGGGTCACTTCGAGCCGCGGATGGCGTTCGTTCGTAATTTTCAGATAAGGAAAGGTCTTGTCGTCCTTGAGCTGGACATTATAGCGCGGCATATGCAGCTTGATGAGATTGCACTCCAGAATGAGCGCTTCCATGTTGCTGCCGGTGACGATGTATTCAAAATCGCGGATGTCCGCGACGAGCCGCTGGGTCTTGCCGTTATGGCTGCCCGTAAAATACGAACGGACCCGGTTCTTCAGAATTTTGGCCTTGCCTACATAGATAATGGTGCCTTCGTCGTTCTTCATCAGATAGCATCCCGGGAGATCCGGCAAAAGCGCCAGCTTGCTCCGGATATTGTCCATGTAATCCGCCATGCTGCGTCCCTCCTGTATCGCGTTAGAAGAGCGCATCTTCCAACCGCTGCCTTGTCGCCTATAGCGCACAAAGCGCCTCCGGTTGGAGAACCGAAGGCGCCGCTGCCTGAGCGAAGATGTTCAGGCTTCTACATGCAGATTCAGACTTATTGGTGTTTCGCGACGATATTCTTCAGGGATTCCTTCGAGTTCAGGCCAACAACTTTGTCGACCGGCTGGCCGTCCTTGAAGAAGATCAGCGTTGGAATGCTCATGACGCCGAAGCGGGAAGCCGTCTCCGGGTTCTCGTCCACATTCAGCTTGGCAATCTTCACGCTGTCGCCCAGTTCGCTGGACAGTTCGTCCAGAATAGGAGCCAACATTTTGCAAGGGCCGCACCAAGGCGCCCAGAAATCTACAACGACGGTACCTTGACCAGCCACTTCGTTGTTGAAGGATTGGTCGGATACGTTAACAATAGCCATATTCAAGCTCCTCCTTATAGTTCAAGTATGCAAAGATGCATGTAATAGGATAACCAGAATCCTTAATGCCGACACGGATTAAGTATAACATATCTGATCCCGATATGTGAAACCTCACAGTGTGAACCTCGCCATCCGTCCTGCCGGAGAGGTTCCCGCAGCCTAGGAAGAATGCTGGCCCCGCTGGTTCTCGCCATAGAGCGGAACCGCCTCGACGAACGGGCGAATCCGGTCCATCAGCCGTTGGCCCTTATAGAGCTCTTCGCCGTCCTTGCTCGTGAAGCTCAGATGCTTCTCCAGTTCAGGCAGCGGATAATTGCTCGTATAGAAGGTCGGCTTCCGGTTCATCCGGTAATTCAGGATCGCGCCGAGAATGTGATCGCGGACCCAGGGGTTCAGGTTCTCGGCTCCGATATCGTCGAAGATCAGCAGGTCGCAGTTCTTCATCGCATCGACCGTCTCCTTCAGCCGCGCGCCGTCCTGCATCATCGTCTTGAGCTCCTCCACAAAATCGGGCATGTAGACAATGACGCCCGAATGGCCGGCCACGGCCAACTCGTGCAGCAGATAGCACATCAGGAAGGTCTTGCCCGTGCCGAACGCGCCGTGCAGATAGATCCCCCGGGGTCCCAGCCCGTTCTCCCGCACATGGGCAATATAATTGAAGAGCTTGTTCACCGCGGACATGCGCCGCGGGTCCTTGCCCATGATCTCGATCTCGTCGTACCCTTCGCTTAAAGCCCGCTCGTCCACATAGAAGCTCGTAATCCGCTTGCGGATGCGGTCCTGCGCGTCCTTCGCCAGCTGCAGCTCGCACGGCTTCTTCCGTTCATACAGCTCGGGCTGGCCTCCGGGCGCGGTCTCCACCGACAGCTTGCTGTAGTGGCCCGGAAAATCATTCGGACAGTTCGCAAGCCCCGGGCAATTCGCGCAGTGCTTGCTCTCTTCCACGTATTGATACAGCCGGCTTAAGTGCAGCCGCAGCCGCGACGCTTCCAGCTCCGGGTGCTCCTCCAGCAGCTCCCGCACCAGCGGGTGCCCGAGGAGCTCCTGCTCCAGCCGGACCGACCGCTGACGCAGATCGGGGGTGCTCATGCTCCGCAGCACCTCGCTCATCGACTCCATAAATCCACCTCTATTTCAAAATGGCGCTTCGGCCATGATTGATTCTTCTCTCGTCGGGCGCGTCAAGGGGCCTTGAGCGCTCCTTTCTTCTTGCGGGCTTTGATCTCCGCCGCCTTCTTCATCATCTCCGCGAATTCCTCTTCGGATACCGCTCCGGCCGTGCCGTCATCGGCAGCCATGGCGATCTCCGGCTTCCCCGGACGGGCGCCGCCCTTCGCATAGGAGGACCGGGACTGCCGTCCGGTCGTCCCTCCCTTGGCCTTGCCCTTCACCTTGGACTGGTCGCGGATATACTGAACCGCTTTCTCATACGTATTGACCTGCTTCATCAGCATGTTCGAGGCGATCGCCTCTACAAAATTATAATTCAGACGCTGCTCCCCGTCTGCCGCCAGCATCGTCATCAGGTAATGAATCAGTACATTGATGACTTCCGCCGGCATCCGGTAGCTGTGCTCCATCTTCTCGAACGTATTCATCAGACCGCTCGGCACCGCTCCCGGAAAGAACGTCTGCAGGAGCCGGGTATACGGTTCGTTGCGAAGCATCATATTATATTGGTGAATATCGCACTTACTCCGGAACTGCGGCGGCACCTCGACATAGTACTCCATCTCGACCGCCTGTTCCTGCTGGACGACCGGTTCCTCCGCGCGGAGCGCGACTACCTTGGCCGCCGCGATCTCCCGCTGCTCCTGCCGTTTCATTGTCTGGCGAAAATGCTGGCTCGCCCGGTGCTGCAGCTCGTCGAGCAGCAGTTCCCCGTCCGGCGCGAACACGCCGTCCTCGTCCAGCAGCCGGCACACGTCCTGGGCGCCGAGCTGGTATTTATGGGCCACATAATTGACCGCGCCCAAGGCATTATAATCAAAGCGAAGCCGCTCAACATGCCCACGGTTAACCGATTCCCGGGGAAAGCGCAGAATAATGTCGCTGTATCCGATGGCATGCTTGCTCTCTTCTGCGGGCTGGGGTATTCGGACCGAGGCCACTTCCGTGAGCGCCTGCTCCAGCTCATAGTCGATGACATGCGTGTTCAGCTCAAAAATATCATAGAACGGCCGCGAAATGTTCTCCTTGCTGATCCCCGGGCGGCTCCACTCCTCCGGAGGCCGGCTCCAGAACTGTTCGCGCAGCGCGAGCACGGCGAATTTCCCGATCCGGTCGCGCAGCAGCAGGGTTAAATGCTGGGTCGCAAAAAAATCCGGCGGCGACAGCGGCGGGAGCAGTTCGTATTCATACATATAATCATCCGTCTCCGGAATATATATCCGGCTCGTCTGCAGCAGGCCGACGGCCTCCAGGCGCGAGGCCTGGTCAATCAGCGTCCGCCGGCCTTTCTCGTTCGGCTCGATGCCGAGCGTCAGAAAGAGCCGCCGCTGCGGCTCCGGCGAGGAATGGCCGATGCATTCGGCCGGCACATGGCCGAACAGCAGCCGGTAGAGCGAAATCGCCAGCGCCCCGGCCATCGGCTGATAGACCGTGCTGAGCATGCGCTCGTCCACAGTGCTGAGCCCGAATTCGCGGGACACGCAGTATCGGTGATGCTCGGTGAAATGGTGAATTTGACTGATCTGCATCGAATATGCGAGCCCCCTTCGGTGTTGGAATGAGATCAACCCAGTAGATTTCTATTCTAACATAAATCGACTGTCAGGAAATGTGGAATAAAGCCCAATTCCGGCGGTTAATCCCGAAGGATCACCGCAGCGCTCCGGCGTTCTCGTTCTTTTCCTGAACCGGATTTCCATGAACAGAATGTGACCGGGTTTGCTCTGGAAGCTTTCGTTGCGCTACAATGAGGCAGTAACGGCTTACCAAGAATTCGAGGAGTGATACACATGAGTGAAGCCGCTTTGACGCTGGAAGGATGGTATGCGCTCCATGACTTCCGCTCGCTGGATTGGACCGCCTGGACGGCGGCCGACGACGAGGAACGCGCTGTGGCTCTGGAAGAATTGAATGCGTTTATCGGAGAATGGGCCGGGGTCGAGGAAGCCAAGACCGGCAGTTCCGCTCTCTATTCGATTGTCGGCCAGAAGGCCGATTTGGTTATGATGCATCTGCGCGAGAGTCTGGAGGAGCTGAACCGGCTGGAGACCGCCTTCAACAAGACCGCCTTCGCCGCCTTCACAACCAAAGCCTACTCGTACGTCAGCATCGTTGAACTGAGCAATTACAACAGCGGCGAGGGCGGCGGCGATCCGATGGCAAATCCGCATGTGGCAGCCCGCCTGAAGCCGATCCTGCCAAAGGCAGCCCATATCTGCTTCTACCCGATGAACAAGAAGCGCGAGCTTGCCGACAACTGGTACATGCTCGACATGGAGAAGCGCAAAGAGCTGATGTACTCGCACGGTCTGATCGGCCGCGGCTATGCCGGCAAGGTGAAGCAGATCATTACCGGTTCCGTCGGCTTCGATGACTGGGAATGGGGCGTGACGCTGTTCGCCGAAGATGCGCTCCAGTTCAAGAAGCTGGTGTACGAGATGCGGTTCGACGAAGTCAGCGCGCGTTACGGGGAATTCGGCCCCTTCTATGTCGGCAATCTGCTGACGCCCGAGTCGTTCGACGAAATGCTGAAGGTGTAAGCCAAAAAAGGTGTGTTCCCAAGCGCTGCTGCGCCGCGGAACACACCTTTTCTTCTTCGTCCCTTAATCCTCTTCTTCAAGCGTCTTCAGAAACTCTTCGGTCGCCCGGTCCCGTGCCCGGCTCTTGTCCTTCAGCCGCTCGATGGCCGGCTGAATGAGAAGGTCGATCTCCTTCTGTACGGTGTAGGCCAGATCATGGCGGCCCTGATCCTCCAGATAGGAGCCGGCCTCGATGAGGCCGTTATAGCGGTCCAGCTCCTCCCGCGTCAGCAGCCCGCGCACCTGAACGCTGCAGTGGCGCATCCTACAGGAATCTGCCTTTCTTCAAGACCAGCGGAATGCCGCCGATCGTGAACAGGTAGCGGATATCGACAACCTTCTTGAGCTGGGCCGCCGTCCAGCCCTTCAGCTTCTTGTTGCCGACGACGGCAATGCCCTGTCCTTTGCCGAGGGATGCCACCGTTCCCTTGTTGCTGAAGACGAACTTCTTCGGCTGCTGGCCGCGGATCGCAGCCACCAGATTGTTCGCGCAGCACTCGCCCTGCTGCATCGCAATCTGGGCCGTCGGCGGATACGGGCGTCCTTCCGGATTGATGACCAGCGAACCGTCTCCAATAATGAAGGTATTCTCATGGCCCGGCGCACGCAGGAATTCATCCACCTTGACACGGCCGCGCATCGCTTCAAAGCCGGCGGATTCAATCAGACGATTGCCGCGGATGCCGCCCGTCCAGACCACGGTCGAAGCCTTGATCTCTTCGCCCGTAGCAAGAATAACTCCGCCGGGCAGGCATTCCTTGATGGCAACGCCGATCTTGAAGGTTACGCCTTTCTTCGTCAGCACGTTCATGGCGTACTCGACCAGCTCCGGCGCAAAGCCCGGAAGGGCCGTCGGAGCCGCTTCGACGTTATAGATGTTGACGAGGCTCGGGTCCACATCATATTCCTTGCACAGGCCCGGAATCCGGTCGGCCAGCTCGGCCACGAACTCGATGCCGCTGAAGCCGGCTCCGCCGACGACAAAATTGATGTGCTCCTGCGCGTTGTTCTCATTCTTGTACTTCGCGAACTGATACTCGATATGCTCCCGGATCAGCCGGACGGAGTTGATGCTGCGGATCGTCAGGGCGTACTGGTCCATGCCCGGAATGCCAAAGGTCTCCGGCTCGCCTCCCAGGGCGATAACCAGATAGTCGTAGGACAGCGTGCCGTCCTCCAGAATGACTTTCTTCTGCTGGGTGCGGATCTCCTGAACGGACGATTTGACAAGATCAATCTTGAACTCGTCGATCAGCTTCGAGATCGGAACGCGCGAATGCTCAATGCTGTCGGTTCCGGCAGCCGGCATATGTAGATGCGTCGTAAAATAATGATACTCATGGCGGTTAACCAGCGTCACATCCGCCTCATTATAATTCAGCGCCTTTTGCAAGCGCTGAGCTGTCAATATACCTCCGTAACCCGCTCCGAGAATTACGATTTTGGGAATGCTGCTCATGGTCCGACTCCTTCCAAATAGATCATTTTCGATCATTCTGTCTATAACTTTTAGTTTGTCCAGATCTGTTTTGTGAATTTAAACACATAAATTCAGAATAAATTCCAATAAAACCTGAAACATTACGAAAAATATCATATCCATTGTAAACCTTCAACTACTATTAATCAAATAGATATCCCCACAAAGATTATAGGAAAAATCTCCGAGCGCCACTTTGCAGCCTGCATCCAGTATGTTTATAATGGGGGGTAGACCAATATGGCAATTTGAATATATCAACTCGGAGGTGTAGTTTCCTGTGACATCCCAGCTATCCGGCGCCCCCATGAGCGACCTGCTCATCATCGGCGGCGGCCCTGCGGGCATGTTCGCCGCGTTCTACGGCGGCATGCGCCAGGCATCCGTTACCTTAATTGAAAGCATGCCTCAACTGGGCGGCCAGCTTGCCGCTCTGTATCCCGAGAAATACATTTACGACGTCGCCGGATTTCCGAAGGTGAGTGCCCAGGAACTCGTCGATAATCTGACCCGCCAGATGAATCTGTTCCAGACGGATGTGCGCCTGGAGGAGAAGGTTCTCTCCGTCGTCAAGCAGGACGAGCGCCACTTCGTCGTTACGACCGACAAGGCGGAATACCACAGCCAAGCGGTCATCATTACTGCCGGCGTAGGCGCTTTCGAGCCTCGCCGCCTGGAGCTTCCCGAAGCGGCTCGCTTCGAGAAGGCCAACCTGCATTACTTTGTCAGCGACCTGACTGCATTCGCAGGCAAGAAAGTCCTCATCAGCGGCGGCGGCGACTCCGCCGTGGACTGGGCGCTTATGCTGGAGCCGGTTGCCGAATCGGTTACACTGATTCACCGCAGAGACAAATTCCGCGCCCACGAGCACAGCGTGGAGAACCTCATGAAGTCCACCGTGCAGGTTATTACTCCAACCGAGATTACGGCGCTCCACGGGGAAGAGTTCATTACCGGCGTCACGCTCTCCGACGTGAAGACCAAGGAGACCCGCGAGATTGAAGTGGACAGCGTCATCGTCAACTTCGGGTTCGTCTCTTCTCTGGGACCGATATCCGAATGGGGCATCGGGATCGAGAACAACTCCATTGTGGTCGACTCTCGGATGGAGACCAACATCCCCGGTATCTTCGCCGCCGGCGACATCTCCACTTATCCCGGCAAGCTGAAGCTGATCGCCGTCGGTTTCGGCGAAGCTCCGACCGCTGTCAACAATGCCAAAGTATATATTGATCCGGACGCGAAGCTGTCCCCCGGGCACAGCAGCAACATGAAGCTGTAGAGCCGGACAGCGCCGATCCAAACAAAAGGGTATCCGTTAAGGATACCCTATTTTGCCATACTGCGGTTATATTTATGTAATGATCCGTCATCTTCGTTGATCGAACAGGTCTGGACCATTTTAGTGAAGTACCGCAAGTTCTGGAGAGTGTAAGTTCCGTTTGCGAATTTCAACCAGAAGCATAGCAATGAAATCATGCTCAAGCTGCAGTTCAATCGCTTGATGATACGATTCCAACAGCATCTGATCGGACAATTCCATCATAACGATCACCTATCTTTCCTTTATTTGGTTCTCTTCTATCATAGCAGACTAGCAGAATCCGAACAAGCGTTCTGATATCCACAGCGCATTGTGGAAATCCTGTGCATAATATGTGAAAAAGTTGGAATTTCCGTCCGGTTGTGCAGGGTATATTGGGGATAATAGTTATGCACAGGAGAATTTGTCTGGATATATGCACAAAAAATTTACAAATCTATCGATTCCATTCTTATCCATTCTTAATTAACCCGCCGGACAACCTTTCAAACGTATTCTTTAGCTCTAATATCGGACTCTTTGCGGTTTTTGTTAACCCGCCAAGCCTCTTCTCTCTTTATTGCGGACGTGTATTAACCTCCAGGATCCACAAGCGCCCGTTCCGGTCCACCGCATAGTCGAACCCCAGCTCTCCGATTCCCGGAAAATGGCGTTCCAGCGTCTGAATGCAGGTAACGGTCACAATCCGCATCTCCCGCCGCTTGGCGGCAGAATTGATGCGGGGAAGCGAGCGGCGCAGTCCTTCCCGGCAGCTAAGCATGGTCCCGCCCTGACAGAGATTCGTCACGAACAGACCCGGGCGCGCCAGACGTCCCACCATAGACCGGAATTCCCAGGCCCCGTTGCTGCGGACGACCTTGACCCGGTAATCAATCGGGCGGCCGTCGATCCGGGCAAGGGAAATACCCTGCTGGATCAAGTAACGGCGTCTGAGCTTCATGCGCTGCAGCCCGTTGAACATCTCTCCAAAACGGCTGTATCTCCGCGTGCGATTCTTTGAGGTAAGCCCGTAGCCCCCTCCGTCGCGGAATACCCGGATCACGCCGTGTCCGCCTCCGCCTACAACCGGTTTCACTACGACATCGCCATAGGCGGCCAGCATCAACCGAAGAGCGCTGCCGCTATAAATCTGCGTCTTCGGAATATACCCCGAAACGCGCGGATCGCTTAAGAGCGCCGCCGTCTTCCGCCATTTGCTTGCGAGCTGTCTTCCCGCCATGTCTCTTCCTCTCCTTCCTTGGCCTCTGCCATACCATACTCACAGGGGAATGTCCCACTCTTGTATGATTGTCCTTGCCTTGGAAAAAGAGGCGCTTGGCCGCGTGCCCGCGCATCCCCATCTAACGGACAGTGCCCGGCGCTTCAGACTATCGTCTGGAATACCGGGCACCCGTGTTCAATTCTGCCATCGGGCCTGCAATCCCCTTCCCCGCCCTCGTCCGGGCCGGCAAACCAGCATAAGGTCGTAACAATAAACCTGCTACACGGTACTCCTGTGCTGAAGCGCACTCTTGTAACGGTTCTGGGCTGATTGCTTATAGCTGAGACATTCGCCCCGAGTCTCTCCGAGGTCCAACCTGCCCGTTGGAGGGGGTATGCTCGCTTTTGCCGGCGGCCGGACTACCTTCGCGGCCCGTTCCTCTACTCTCCGGCCAGTTCGACCGTCCAGTTCAATTGCTGAATCCGGAAGTCAAATTCGCGAAAAGCCTTGGAGAGCGCGTCCACCTCTTTCTGAATGGCGGCCACATCCACCGTCCGGTGGAACTTGACCTCCGAACGGCTAAAGCGCTCCTGCCTGATCGAGGCATTCTCCAGCACCTCCGCCAGCAGCCTGCGCCGCTGCATCAGCTCGTCGCGCTCGGCCAGCGCATCGGCGATTGACCGCTTGTCGTCAAATGCCGTAAAGGCATTGGTCTTGTTAATCGCCCGAATCCATCCGGTCAGCTCCTGAAGCGACCGTTCCAGCTCGGTCAACAGATCCGCCGGGTCTTCGGCCGGCTTCTCGCCTTCCTGAACCTTGACGACCCGGGTAAGCCGCTGTCTGAGCTGGGCGATCCGTTTCTGGCAGTCCGCCCGAAGTACAAGCGCCTCGGCAAGCTTCATATGATGTCCTCCTTGGCCCGCGGCCCGTTTTATTAATTATATAAGACTTACCCAAATCTCCGTTCGCGCTGGTCCCTTTCGCCATATTTCCGCAATGCCTAACCAAGTATACCTTTGGCGTCTGATACCGGATAGGACAAAGATTGCATGCCTCATTACATAGATGGACAAACTTTTTTCACAGAAGTTGCATCTTGTAGTTTTGGCAGTCTGCCTATATACTTGTTCATATTATGTCTCTCCAACATGAACAATGCTCCTTCCAGGGCGGTCACGGACAGACAGCAAGAACTTCATCTTATAGTCGGGAGGCAGACTGAACTCTATGCCGAAACAACCCAGAACTTTGGAATCCAAGGACCAATTCTCCTCAAGCGGCTTCATTCTCGCGGCCATCGGCAGCGCGGTCGGATTGGGGAATATGTGGAAGTTCCCTTATATTACGGGGATGTACGGAGGAGCGGCGTTCTTCCTGCTCTTCATTGTCTGCCTGGTCGCTATCGGCCTGCCGGTGCTGCTCGCAGAGCTGACCATCGGCCGGGGCGGGCGGGGCAGCGCGGCCAGCTCTTTTGTCAAGGTGGGCGGCAACCGGGCCTGGGGCGGAATGGGGATGCTCTCCGTCATCGGCGCTTTCATGATTATGTCCTTCTATGCCATCATCGCCGGCTGGACGTTGTATTACGCGGTTCGGGCCTTCAGCGGGAAGCTGTTCACGAACCCCGATTACACCGGTCAATTCGCAAGCTTCACGTCGGGCTACAGTCCGATTCTCTGGCAGGTTGTCGTCCTGGCGCTTACCGCCTGGATCGTGGCCCGGGGCGTGTCGGGAGGCATTGAGAAATTCAACAAGGTGCTGATTCCCGGCCTCCTTCTCCTGCTGGTCATTCTGATGATCCGGGCGCTGACGCTCCCGGGCGCTATGGACGGAGTCTCCTTCTTCCTGAAGCCCGATTTCTCCAAGCTGACGGCGGAATCCGCGCTGGTAGCGCTGGGACATGCGTTCTTCTCGCTCTCGCTCGGGATGGGGGCGATGCTGACCTACGGCTCCTACGTGCAAAAAGAGCAGTCGCTCGGATCGGCGACGCTGGCCATCGGAGGCGGCGATCTGCTGTATGCGCTGATTGCCGGACTGATTATTTTCCCGACGACGTTCTCCTTCGGAATCGACAATGCGCAGGGACCCGGGCTGGTCTTCATGGCGCTGCCCGCCGCATTCTCGGCGATGCCCTTCGGCTCGCTCTTCGGCGGATTGTTCTTCATCCTCCTCGCCATTGCAGCGCTGACCTCTACCGTCTCGCTGCTGGAAGTTCCGGTCGCCTATGCAATGGAGCGGCTCCAATGGGGACGAACCCGCTCGGTGCTGCTGATTACCGCCGGCTGCTTCCTGCTGGGCATTCCATCGGCGCTGTCGTTCGGCGCCGCGCCGGGACTGAACTTCGGCGGCAAAGCTTTCTTCGATTGGATGGACTTCCTGGCCTCCAATGTGCTTCTGCCGCTGGGCGGGCTGATCGTGACCCTCTTCGCCGGCTACTTCTGGAAGAGCGTCGGCGACGAGGCCGGCCTCTCCGCCCGCTGGTTCCGCCTGTGGCTCTTCATGCTGCGCTATGTGGCCCCGGTGCTGGTGCTGTTCGTCTTCCTGCATTCCGCGGGAATCATCAAGTTCTAGTCAGACCAAAGCGCCCGGTCCTGCAGCGGACCGGGCGCTTCTTCTTCTCGTTCCTCCGCTCCTCTTCTCACCGACGGGCTAACGGCCGGGGCTGGCTCTCAGAGCCAGCGATAAATCTGCCCCTTCTTGATCGGAACTCCGTTCCTGTCCGCCCATCGTTTTAGGCGCTGCATCCCTTCTTCATTCCTTTCGCAGAACCTGAAGTGCAGCATGAACGGAACCATTCTCCTTCCCCGCAGCCGGATGCCGACGCTCTCTGCCCAATATCCCTGAATCACGATCCGGTCTATCCGCTGCGCGGGGACTTCTTGACCATGGAAGCAGAGCGAATGTTCCGTCAGCTCCAATCTGTGACTGACCAAACTTCGCCGGAACAGCATGATCGCCTGAAGGAAACAGCCGGCCTCTAGAACCAATTTTGTCCCTCTGAACCAGGCCGTATGCAGCGGGAGCCTCTCCAACAGAAAGACGATAAGGAGAGAACAGACCAATGCGATATAAAATGATCGGGGTACCCCAATCCGACAAGCGTCTCCCTTGGTCGTCGGAGCAGACCGTTACCGCTTCCTCATAGGGGCTCCAGCTTATATTCGAATTCAATCTCATGCTTAATCTCGATCCCGTCCAGACCGATTAGCGGAATGGAGGGCTTCAGCTTGCGGGCTTCGGTAATCGCATGGCGATGAACCGCAGCCAGATCGAATCCGCGCTTCTGATAATAGCGGATCGCCTTGATATTGTCGTTGGAGGTGATGAGCCATACCCGGAGACAATGCTTTTCCCTCGCCCGGTCCAGCACTGTGGCGATCAATTCGGCCCCCACGCCCTGTCCTTCCCGCCTGCTCTCCAGCAGCACAATCTCGCATTCCCGGTCTTCGATCCGGTACAGGATGAAGCCGGCAGGCTCATCAGGATATATGTATACGAATCCGTCCAAATCACGGAGGGCATGGACTTTTCCCCGGGAGACCAGCGTTTCTCCCCAATCCGAAAGGGCGTCTATATGCTCTCGGCCAAAAGAAACGATCATTCCTTCCTCACCTCTATTCCATTATTCCACATCCGGCTCATCCTTGAAGATCACGACTGCGCAGAAAGATCAGCATCCTCCCCCGGACGCCCCGGACCGACTGAATCTCCGCCCGGGTGAATATTTCTCTTCTATAATAAGTATTTTATTCGGGTGTGGGTATCCATAGCGCTAGACCATCAGGCACCATTTGACGCCGAACCGGTCCACGAGCTGAACCAGACAGGAACTGTAAAAGGTCGGTCCTATCGGCGTAACGGTCTCGCTGCCCGGCTCCAGCACCTGATAGGCCTGCCGCAATTCCGCTTCATCCGCGCAAATTGCTACAATCTCCATCGTGCTCTCCGCAGACGCCCTTCCGGTTCCTCCGAAGTCGCTGAGCATGATCCGGCTGCCCAGGATATTCATTTCCGCATGAATCACTACGGTGCCGGGCTCCTCCTGCGGGTCGTACATAACGGATTCTGTCTTCGCTCCAAAAGCCTGGCGGTACAGCTCCATCGCCTCGGTGCAGGCGCCGTTCAGGTATAACTGGGGAACGAGCATGAAATCACTCTCCTAGATATTATTCTTACTCGCTTCGTAGAACCTTATTTTCTTTCGTGACATCCACTAACCGGTACACGGCCGTTAACAGTTCCCTGTTCATCTTATATAAAATCACTGCAATTACTATCGAAGTGATGAAAAGCAGTAAGAGTGTAATTAATATTCCGACATATATACCTTGCATAGTATTGAATCCTCCTAACAGGATAGATCCGGCCCTAAAGCATTCATTTATGGGCGGTCGCCGGGTTAATCTCCGCTATAGCTGCTAGAGCCCTTTTAATAATAAATGCCGTACAGGATACCCGCTATAACGTAAAAACCGCAGCGGACAGAATCCATTATAAGGCACAAAAACGACCCCTACTACGCTTAGTCAAAGTGACTATGGCTTAATAGAGGTCATAATCCACAACCCTAAAACGGCGTTCAGGGTTGTTAACGTACAGGAGAAGCTACGCTATCGGCTACCGTTCAAATCAACGAAACAAAAAGTGTTGATATAACGCTCAATCCTCGCACGGCTGCGCCAGCGATTCTTCTTCCTTCCGGGTGCGGAAGCTCTGTCCGCAGCCGCAGGTGGCGATGGCGTTCGGGTTATTGATCGTGAAGCCTCCGGTCATGCCGGCTGCCTCGTAATCAATCTCGACGCCGTCGAGCATGCGGAGGTCGTCCTTGGCAACGGCTATCTTCATTCCCTGGATCTCCATGAATTCGTCTTGGTCGCTTGTATGGTCATCAAAGCCCATGGCATAGGAGAAGCCGCTGCATCCGCCAGCCGATACGCCAAGGCGGAGGAACATGTTCGGCACTTCCTGGGCCGCGAGCATTTCTTTCAGTTGATCGGCCGCAGCCTCGCTGATGGTAATCATGGTCTTGCCCTCCTTCAATTTAGAACGTCTCTAAATTGAAGTATACTCCACTTTCCTTGGCCCCTCAAGCCTTCCGCCCTGCCGGCCGGTTCAGGTCTTCCCGGGTCAGCGGACTGTCTGGGTCGTCAAACATCGGATAGTATTCTCCTAGCCTATCCTCCTAATCTGTTCTTCGCTTCTTACTCCTCCGGCTCCCCGTCTCTCGCGGTTGCCCGCTTGACTGGAGGAAGAGTATAATAGGGAGGGCGTCAACATTGTTCGATAATTTGTCACGCACTACCTTCAGGAGGAAGAAGATATGTCCACACTGATTACACCAAGCACGGATGCCCGCATGGCGGAGATCATCGAGAAGGTGCACAGCGGCGTCCGGCTCAGTCTGGAGGACGGCGTCTATCTGTATGAGAGCAACGATCTGCTCACGATCGGCCAGCTGGCCAATGAAGTGAACCGCCGCAAGAACGGCGACAAGGTGTATTTTATCGAGAATATGAGTCTCTACTTCACCAACGTGTGCGAATCCCGCTGCGCGTTCTGCAATTTCCGCAAGGATGAAGGCGAAGAGGGAGCGTATACGCTCTCCGGCGAAGAGATGATCCAGTACGTCGAGCAGCATATTCATCCCGGCGTGCGCGAATTCCATATTGTCGGCGGGCATAACCCGCATGTTCCGTTTCAATATTATGTCGATTCGCTGCAGGCGCTGCACGACCGCTTCCCGGATGTGACGCTGAAGGCCTACACGGCCGCGGAGATCGACTTTTTCACCCGAATTAGCGGCCTGAGCATCTGCGAAGTGCTGGAGAAGCTCCAGGCGGCGGGACTAAAGTCCCTCACCGGCGGCGGCGCTGAAATTCTGTCCGATCATTACCGGGAAAAAATGCACGTCGACAAAGCCGGCGTGGCTGAATATCTGGAAGTGCACCGCCAGGCGCACCGGCTCGGCATGAAGACCCACACTACCATGCTCTACGGGTCGATTGAATCCCGCGAGGACCGGATCAAGCATATGCTGCAGATCCGCGAGCTGCAGGACGAGACCGGCGGCTTCATGGTGTTCATTCCGCTGTCCATGCAGCCCAAGAACAAGAACGCAGGCATCATGCGGCGCAACTCCGCCTTCGAGGACCTCAAGACCATTGCCGTGAGCCGGCTGATGCTCGACAACTTCGACCATATCAAGGCTTACTTCATCAACATCGGTCCGCAGCTTACCCAGGTGGCCCTCAGCTTCGGCGCCTCTGACGTACACGGCACCATCCTCAAAGAGCGCATCAGCCATTCGGCCGGAGCGCTGACGCCGGAGGGTCTTACCCGCAAGGAACTGATCTGGCTCGTCAAGGGCGCAGGCAAAATCCCGGTTGAACGGGACACGTTCTATAACGAAATCAAAGTCTATGAGTAAGCTTGCTTGCGAATCAGAATAATCGATTTCGAAAGGATGTTCGGTCAGCATGCGTACACTGCTTGTTCTAGGCGGCGGCTACGGCGGCCTTGCCCTTATCCAGGAACTGCTACAGAGCCATCTTCCGCACGATCTTCAGATTGTCCTGATTGACCGGATGCCCTATCAGGGCATCAAGACCGAATACTATGCGCTTGCCGCAGGCACCGTGGCCGACCACAGCCTGCGGATCGCATTCCCGGAGCATCCGCGGCTCAGCGTCCGCTACGGCGAGGTCGAATCCATCGACCTCGCCGGCAAGCAGGTGCTGCTGGCAGACGGCGAGCAGGTTCCCTATGACCAGCTCGCCATTGCCCTCGGCTGCACTGACAACCACCACGGGATACCCGGCGCTCCCGAGCATACGTGCAGCATTCAGAGCATGGCCGGCACGCGCGAGACCTACCGGCGGCTGAACAACATCAGACCGTACGGAAACGTGAACATAGTCGGCGGGGGATTGAGCGGGGTGGAGATTGCGGCCGAGCTGCGCGAGAGCCGGCCGGACCTCAACATCACGATTCTGGACCGCGGCGAGCGGGTTCTGTCCGCTTTTCCGGCCAAGCTCTCCCAATATGTCGAGGAATGGTTCAACGAGCATCAGGTGCAGACCCGGGGACGGATCTCCGTCTCGCATGTGGAGGACGGCGCCGTCTATAACGGGAGCGAAGCCATTCTCGGCGACGTTACGGTATGGACGGGCGGCATTCAGCCGGTCAAGCCGGTGCAGATGCTGAATCTGCCCAAGGACCGCGGCGGGCGCATACTGCTGGGCGAGTATTACGAGGTGCCGGATTATCCGGAGGTGTACGTCATCGGGGACTGCGCCAGTCTTCCGTTTGCGCCGAGCGCACAGGCGGCGGGCGCGCAGGGCGAGCAGGTTGCGCAGGTGCTGCGCGCGCTCTGGAAGAACGAGACCCCGCGTCTGGGCAAAATCCGGCTGAAGGGTACGCTCGGCTCCCTCGGCAAGAGCGAAGGCTTCGGCCTGCTCGGTTCCCGCTCCATGATGGGCCGCGTTCCGCGCATCCTCAAGAGCGGCGTGCTCTGGATGTCGAAGCGGCATTTCGGATAGGCGAAGCCGCCCTTGCCCGTAGCCGCTCCCGTTCTAGTCCAGATCGAGCTCCAGCCAGGCTTCGGCTTCCCGGATCTTATCCTGAATCGCCTGTTCAAGCTCCGGCACGGAGCCGGCGGCGACGATCTCGCCGTTCACCATTGCGAAGAAATCGACGCGGCACTGGTCGCAATTGCCGAGGCAGCCGTACTCGACGACGTCGAAATCGGGGTTCTGCTCCAGCTTGTCCATCAATTCTTCGGTCCCGTGCCCGATATTGTTGACACAAAATTCAATAATCGGTCTCATATTATTCTCCTTGAATGGGTAACCATTTTATTTTTTAAGCTTTTGTACTATAATAAACGTACGAAAGGAGCGATTGAGAAATGAATGAGAATACAATCTCCAAGTACGATGAAGTGCTGGAAGTTCTGGATAAATTGCGTCCGTTCCTGCAACGCGACGGCGGCGACGTCGAACTGATCGATGTAGAGGACGGAATTGTGAAGCTGAAGCTGATGGGAGCCTGCGGCAGCTGCCCAAGTTCCACGATCACGCTGAAGGCCGGTATCGAACGCGCCCTGATGGAAGAAGTCGAGGGTATTGAGGACGTCGTTCAAGTATTCTAAAGCAAGCCCGGTCCTCAGGCCGGTGTCCCGCACGCGGGATGCCGGCTTTTTTGCGTTCTCATGCCGGTGTCCGTCCGCTGCAAGGGTCATTATATCATAAAATCATTTCTTCTCCATGCAGCCCTACGGCGCACAGATAAGTCATTGACAGTGCTAAAATATTCCTGTATCTTGACAATGTCAAGATTGAGGAGGCTTCAGAGTGAAGGAAGGAAGTTATCATCACGGCGATCTGCGCAATACGCTGATCGAGAACGGCATCGAGCTGATCAACGAGCAGGGCATCGGCGGCTTCTCGCTGCGCCGGATCGCGGCGCGGTGCGGCGTCAGCCATGCCGCTCCTTACAGCCATTTCAAGGATAAGGACGATCTGCTGTCCGCCATGGCAGAGCACGTCACGCAGCAGTTCGCCGACAGGCTGCGCAGCGCGGTGGAAGCCGCAGAGGAACCGGACAGCGAGCTGGAACGGGTAGGGACAGCGTATATTGCCTTTTTTGAAGAGCATCCGGCCTACTTCCCCTTCTTGTTCTACCATTCCGGCATTGATATTCACGTGAACGGCGAAACGGATGTGCATGCGGCCTATCCGCCGTTCGAGGTGTTCCGGGGTACCGCACGGAGGGCCTTCCGGAAGACGGGACTTCCCCCGGAGCGCGATGCGAGCATGCTGATGGCCGTCTGGTCATCGGCTCACGGCATCGCTTCGCTGATTACCGCGCGCCCTATTCATTACGCCGGCAATTGGCGGGAGATTTGGCAGGTCATATTGCAATCGGGAGGACAGAGCCAATGAGACTGATCGTACATGATTTGACCGCAGCACAGACGGCGGGGTGGCTGGATCAGGAGAATGCCGGGCAGGATTCGGAGATTCTGAACGATGACGGCACCATGCGCCACTGCGTCGGCTGCTTCGGCTGCTGGGTGCGGACCCCGGGCACTTGTGTACTCAAGGATAACTACCGGCATCTCGGCCGGCGCCTGGCCGACTGCGGCGAGCTGGTGCTGGTCAGCCGCAATGTCTACGGAAGCTACAGCCCGTTCGTCGCCAACGCGTTGAACCGGACGCTCTCCTATGTGCTTCCTTATTTTGCGGTCCGGAACGGCGAGACGCATCATGCGCGCCGCTATGAGACGCGCTTCCGGTTCACGGTTCACTTCTATGCCGAGGACATGACCGCGGACGAGATTGCCGCCGCCCGCGCTCTCGTTCAGGCCAACGCAGTCAATATGGGCGCAACCGATACATCCATTCTCTTCTATGACCGCATAGAAGACTTACGGGAGGCTTGGGCATGAGAATCGCGAGAGTCAACGGCAGCCCCAAGGGCGGCAAGAGCAATTCGGGCATTTTGCTGGAGAAGCTGGCCCCTCTTCTGGAAGACGGCGGCTGCGAGCTGCCGCTGTACCGGGTGGGCCCGAAGCCGTTCGGAGAAGAGCAGTACCGGGAACTGTACACGGCGGATGCGCTTGTGCTGGCGTTCCCGCTGTATTTTGACGGCATCCCTTCCCACTTTCTGCGCATGATGGTCGGAATGGAAGCCTGGGTGAAGCGGCAGGGCACACCGCCGGCGGAAGCTCCGGGCTCTCGCCCTCTTCCGGTCTATGTCCTTGTGAACAACGGCTTCTATGAAGGAGGCCAGTGCCGAACTGCAGTCTCCATTGTGCGCAATTGGTGCGGGCGCTGCGGCTTTCGCTTCGGAATGGCGGTGGGGTTCGGCGCGGGTGAAATGCTCGGTTCCCTGGAGAAAGTTCCTCTCGGACGCGGCCCGCTGAAGGATCTGGGGCAGGCGCTGGAGGCTCTCGCTTCCGCAGTCCGGACGGGGGCAGCCGGAGAATCCGTCTACCTCTCTCCGAACTTCCCCCGCGTTGCCTGGCGTCTCGCCGCCACCTACGGCTTCTGGCACCCCCAAGCGAAGAAGAACGGGCTGAAGGTGAAGGATTTGAAACGGCGGCCAGAACCGCTTCAGGAGGGAGAGTCCTTCTTCCCCAACAGCAAAAATCCCGCCGCTCTTCAGAGCGGACGGGACGATTCAAGCCGTATGAACGGATGATAGACCTGGATTAGAACGCAGGAATAATGGCGCCCTGGTATTTGTCTTCAATAAACTTCTTCGCTTCCGGCGAAGTCAGGGCCTTGGCCAGCTTCTGGATGGCATCGGAATCCTTGTTGTCCGGGCGAGCCACCAGCAGGTTGGCGTACGGCGAATCGCCGGATTCGATGAACAGGGCATCCTTGGTCGGATTCAGCTTGGCATCCAGCGCGTAGTTGGTGTTAATGAGCGCGAGATCCACTTCATCCAGCATGCGCGGCAGTGTAGCGGCCTCGAGCTCGACAATCTTCAGGTTCTTCGGATTCTCGGTAATATCGGATTTCGTGGACAGAATATTGGTGTCGTCCTTCAGCTTGATCAGACCGTTCTTCGCCAGCAGAATCAGCGCGCGGCCGCCGTTGGTGGCATCGTTCGGGATGGCGACCTTGGCTCCGTCCTTCAGTTCGTCCACGGATTTAATCTTCTTGGAGTAAGCGCCGAACGGCTCGACATGGACGGCTACCACCGGCACCAGATCGGTTCCGTTCTTCTGGTTCTGGTCGTCCAGATAAGGCTTGTGCTGGAAGAAGTTCGCGTCCAGCTCTTTCTCGGCCAGCTGTGTGTTCGGCAGCACGTAGTCGGTGAATTCCTTGATCTCCAGCTTCACGCCCTCGGCTTCAAGCTGCGGCGCAATGGCTTCCAGAATTTCGGCATGCGGCACGGAAGTGGCGCCGATCACGAGCTTGACCGGCTCGGTGCTTGGAGCCGTGCTTGGACTGGACGACGAACCGGCGGCCGGCGATGTGCTGGCCTCCTTGTTGTTGCCGGCATTGTTGTTGCCGCAGGCGGCCAGAACGACAAGCAGAACGAGACTGAGCAGTGACAACGAGATTTTCTTCATGAATAATTCCCCTCTTCTCCTAGGTTAATTCAATAAGGATCTCTATATATAAGTTGAACCTTATCTACGGGTATAATGCCGGACGAGCCGGTCGCCGATCATCTGAAGCAGCTGCACCAGGATGACCAGCAGTGCGATCGCAACGAGCATGACTTCTTCTTCATAGCGCTGATAGCCGTAACGGATAGCCAGATCGCCGAGCCCGCCGCCTCCGACCATGCCGGACATTGCCGTATAGCTGACCAATGTAACTACCGTAATGGTAATGCCGGCCAGAAGAGACGGCCGCGCTTCCGGCAGCAGAACACGGAAGACAATCTGCGGCGTGGAGGCGCCCATCCCCTGCGCCGCTTCAATGACGCCCCGGTCCACTTCACGCAGCGAAGTCTCGACCAGTCTCGCGAAGAAAGGCGCCGCTCCGATCACGAGAGCGGGAATCACGCCGAGCACCCCAATGGCAGTGCCCACAATCGCCCGGCTGACAGGAATCAGCGCAATCACGAGAATGATGAACGGCACGGACCGCAGAATGTTCACCAGTACCGAGAGCAGCGTGTAGACCGCCCGAATGGCCGGTGAAGAAGATCGTCCCCATAAATATAGCACAATTCCGAGCGGTAAACCAAGAATTATTGTAAAAACCGCAGAGGCTCCCATCATCTTGAGCGTATCCAGCGTGCCTACCCACATTTCATGCCAATCCACCAGCGAAAAATCCAGCTCTCCCATCAGTTCAGCACCTCCACATCCAGACCCTGCCGGGTCAATTCGGCCATCGTCTCTCCGATGGCTTCCGCCGGTCCCTCGAAGCGCACGGTCAGCTGACCGTAAGGCTCTTCCTTAATGGTACCGATCGTCCCCTGCAGAATGGCAAAATGCACCCCGGTCCTGGACGCCGTTCTCGACAGCGTGGACTCATAGGTCCGCGAGCCGATGAACGTAATCTTCGCCGCCTTGGAACCGTCCGCTCCTCCGGCGGCGATGGCCGCCTGGAGCGGTCCTCCGTCGCGCGCTTCGCTGCGGATGAATTCCCGGGTTACGTCATGCTGCGGCTTCAGGAATACTTTCGCCACTTCGCCCTGCTCCACGATGCCGCCGCCGTGGATAACGGCGACCCGGTCGCAGATGCTCTGGATCACGTGCATCTCATGCGTAATCAGGACAATCGTCAGTCCGAACCGCTTGTTGATGTCCAGCAGCAGCGCCAGAATGGAATCCGTCGTCTGCGGGTCCAGCGCCGAGGTCGCCTCGTCGCAGAGCAGCACATCCGGTTCGCTGGCCAGCGCCCGGGCGATGCCGACCCGCTGCTTCTGTCCGCCCGAGAGCTGGGCGGGATACTTGTCCGCGTGTTCGGCGAGACCGACCAGACTCAGCAGCTCGTTCACCTTCGTCTCCACGGCCTTGCCGGGCGTGCGGGTCAGCCGCAGCGGGAACGCAATATTGTCATAGACGGTCGCTGACGACAGGAGGTTGAAATGCTGAAAGATCATGCCGATCTTGCGGCGCCGCTCCTGCAGCTCGCGTCTGCCGAGCTTAGTCAAGTCGATTCCGCCGACGCGAACCTCTCCTTCCGTCGGCCGCTCCAGCAGATTGATGCAGCGGATCAGCGTGCTTTTGCCGGCGCCCGAATGTCCGATCACTCCGAAGATTTCCCCCTGGCGAATCGACAAATCCACGCCCGAGAGCGCGGTCTGGGCGGCTGCGCCCCGTCCGTATACTTTGGTTAACCCTTTTAACTCAATCATCCTGCTCCTCCTCTTGCTCCATGCCGCACCTCAAAAAAAGCCTCTTGCGGATTCCGTCGCCAGAATCGCAAGAGGCTGTTGTTCCATTCAGAATAGCTCCAGCCCTCTCTCATCTGCGCACGTTCCGGAATGTCCGTCCTGTGCAGGAATTAGCACCATGACACCTTCTTCCAACCGCGCCTTGTGCGCTTGTTGTCCGAAGATCGGTTGCCGGGCTTCATCGGGCCTATCCCTCCGCCGCTCTTGATAAGATTGGTGTATGAAATTGGTGATCTTAGTATAGAGAAGGCCGCGGATTTTGTCAAAAGGAAATTTCAGCTATGCCGCTGGTTCCCCATATACCGGTAGGCGGCTGCCAAGGTCCGGCAGACCATCTCAAGCCCTTGCCGCAGATCCTCCAGATGGCCGTCCAGATCCTCCAACGCAATCCGTTCCTCAAGTCCCTGGTGCCGCTGCCACAAATCGTCCTGCATTTCCGAGTTCATATAGTGAATCTCGGCGTTCCGGCGTTTCCGCAACTTCTGCAGCGCATCGCGGTATTCCTTCCGGATGCCTTCCAGCTCGTCGGACAGGTCGGCAAGCTCCTTGCGCGTCCGGAGCTGCCGAAGCACCGTGAAATACGAGAAATGCGGCTTGAGCGCCGAAGTGCAGAGATCATACCGGCTGTTCAGCACCGTACCAAGCTTGTCCAGCAGGGAGAAGACCCGGATGAACCCGTTCTTGTAAAAATACACATAACGTGCGTACTCGCCCTGCTCGTCGGGCGTCATTTCGTCCACGAATCCCGCCCGGACCGAGCGGCGGAAATGAGCGGCGGCGAACCAGCTCTGCTCCAGCTCGTCCAGAGACGTAATCAGCCCCCGGGTCCAGATCTCGATCTCCCGGGATTCATGGTTCCGGTCTCCCTGGCGGTTCATCTCCTTGCGGAGCGCCGCCGCCTGTTCGGCCATCGCGTTGATGGCATCGGCCAGCGGGCCCTCGTTCACGCGCGGGGCTTCACCCAGCAGTATGCGCAGCATCGGTCTTCCTCCTTAACGGTTCGTAGTGGGGGTAGAGGCGGTGAAGCAATCAGCTTATCTTGCCCGAATCGGCGCCCTAAGCGTTCCGTCCGTTCGGAAAATACTCCTTCCATCTCCGGTCGACGGTCTCCACGATGTCCTCCCGCGGGAACAGCTCGTCCGGATAACCCGGCTTCATGCGCGCGTCGATGACGATCGGCAGCTTGTAGCCGATGTGATGATGCCGCACGGTCGACTCCGCGTAGATGTCGGTCGCTGGGTTAAACCGCGTGAACACCGTCCAGAGGAAAGAGGTCTGTGTCCGGACCGTCTCGGCGGCGTTGTCGACCAGGATAACGAGCGGCCATTCGGTCTCCCCGGCCTGAAGCGCCGGAATCAGCCGCTCGGGCAGGTCGGGGTCCTCGGTGTAGGACGGTCCCGAGACGACGAGGCAGCCGCCGCAGTACACCTTGGCGTCCGCGATGCCCGGCAGGTTCCCGCCTTCAAAGACCCGCGGCAGCTCACGGATCTTGGCGCCGACGCCCATCATGACGCCCTTGCTGCCGTGGTTCATCTTCTGGCCGGTGTAGTCCAGCGTATCATGCGACGTCTTGTTGAAGATGAACAGATCGACCGCCGGATCGAAGCGTTCCAGCACCGTCTCCAGCAGATGCGGCCAATCGGCGAGATCAACCGGCTGGTTCGTCAGAACGAGGAACTTGGTCAGCGACAGCTGGCCTTCGCCCAGAATGCGGAAGGCCGAGACCAGCGCCTCGCGGGAATAGCTCTCCCGGACTACCGCGGACGCCAGCGTGTGCGAGCCCGATTCGGAATACGCCCAGAGCGAGTGCACCGACGGCATCACTAGCGGGTAGGCCGGAGACAGCAGCCGCTGGAGGAAATCGCCGAGGTAATAATCTTCCTGGCGCGGCTTGCCGACGATCGTCGCCGGGTAGATGGCGTCCTTGCGGTGCCACATGCGCTGCACATGCATGACCGGAAAATCATGCTTCAGCGAGTAATAGCCGTAGTGGTCGCCGAACGGACCTTCAGGCCGGCGTTCATGCGGCGGCACCAGGCCGCGGATCGCAAACTCGGCTTCCGCCGGAATCCGGTGTCCGCCCATCGGGTCCTTGACCATCGGCAGCCGGCCGCCAAGAACCAGGGAGGCCAGCAGCAGCTCCGGCATGCGCTCCGGCACCGGCGCGATTGCCGTAGCCACGAGCGCCGGCGGGCCGCCGACAAAGACCGATACGGGCAGCGCCTCGTTCCGAAGCTCCGCTTCGTGGTGGTGGAAGCCGCCGCCTTTGTGAATCTGCCAGTGTACGCCGGTCGTGCTGTCGTCGTAGATCTGGATGCGGTACATGCCCAAATTGTGATCTTTCGGGTTGGACGGGCTCTCCGTGTAGACCAGAGGCAGGGTCACGAACGGCCCTCCGTCCTCCTGCCAGCTGGTTACCCGCGGCAGATCCTTCAGCGGGTCCTGGTTCCGGCAGACGCCGAGCACCGGCGCTTCTCCCTGCGGCACATTCTTGATGCCCACCTTCAGGAGATCCCACAGCAGCCCCTTCTCCTTCCAGACCGCCATGGGCGTAGGCGGCAGCAGCGTCTCGACCGCGCCCATCATCCCCTTCATCAAGGCCTCCGGCCGGGGTCCGAACGCCTGATCCACGCGTCTTACCGTGCCGAACAGGTTAGTGGCCACCGGGAACGGCGTTCCCTTCACGTTCGTGAACAGCAGAGCCGGGCCTTCTTCCGCAATTACCCGGCGGTGTATTTCAGCCAGCTCCAGATACGGATCGACCGGCGCATCGATAATCGCCAGGTCCTTGTCCTTCTGCAGCTGTTCAATCCATTGTCGCACATTCGCGTATCCCAATATGGTTCCTCCTCAAATCCTTCTCTATCCGCCGCTTCGGGTCAGCCGAAACGGCCCGTTGACGCCCGCTCATCCAGGCAGGCGATCACGCCGAACCACCCGGCCAGCAGAAGAGCCTGGCCTGCCAGAGCCAGACGGTGCAATCCTTCGTCTGCCGCGAACGCGGAAGCTGCGAGAGCCAGCAGCTGCATGAGGCTTAGCAAGGCAGCCGCCAGTCCAAGTCTTCGCAGCCCGGGGCGGCCCTGGCCGTAGTTCCAGAACGCCAGATGGCCTACCAGCGCAGCCAGCAGGAGCAGCAGCAGCTGTGCGGCGAGGTGAATCCATACCATCCGGTTATCTCCGGACCCTTCGGGGATCGCCTGTCCTCCGCAGAACGGCCAGCCGGCACAGCCGGACGGCGTGCTGGCGGATTGGACGTAAGCGCCGATATAGACGGCGACATAGGCGTATACGGCTGTTCCCCGCACCAGGTTGCGGAACGGGCGGGGAAGCGCGGCCGGAACCCCCGGCCCGGCTGCACACGCATGGCCAGCGGAAGCGCCGGGCTCGCCTGCGCCGCGCTCTTCCCGGACAAGTCTGCGCAGCCTAAGGTTCAAATGCAGCGTGGCCGTGAACGCAGCCAGCAGCAGCACCGGAAGCAGCGCCTGGACGGCCGACGGCGGCTCTGCGGCGCCAAGAAGCGCCGCGAGGATGCCCTGCGCGGCCGCGAGGCTGAGCGCCAGGCGGGCCCGCTTCCGCAGAGAACGGCGGTCCGGGGCGTTCCAGCCCCGCACCGCCGCAGCGGAAACGGCCGCCAGCAGCGCCGCCAGCACACTAGCGGCCAAGCCCGCACCGGAGATCAGCGTCTCCCCGCTTCCTTCTCCGCCCGCTGCATGGCCCACCAGCGCGGCGATTATTATCAGGCAGGTCAGTCCGCTCCAGCTGCTCAACTGCCTCAACGTCATGGTTCATCCCGCCTGTTCAAGGTTTCATTGATTCGAGAAATTACGACAAATCTAATGCGTTTCCATTATAACCGATAATCTCGGGACCGGCATCCGGCAAATCTGAAATTTGAATGTTCTCCGGGACCGGAGCGCCGCGCTTCCGGGTTCTATCGGTCCCCTGAACACAGCAAAACGGGGGCCCGAAGGCCCCCGTTCATACCTTTTGGCGGATGGGCACCATCCGCCGTTCGCCTGCTTCCGGCAAAGATCAGACCCGCCGGGACGGTCAGGCCTTCTCTACGGCTTCATATACTTCGACCGCGCGGTCCAGGAAGCTCTCGATCTCTTCCCGCGATTTGCGCAGCTTGTTGACGAAGCGCACCAGCTCCCGGCCTTCCGTGTAGGCCACAAAGCTCGGAATGCCCAGAATGTTCTGCTCCTGGCTGACATCGCCTACAGCCTCCACGTCCACTTCGACCAGCGTCAGCTTATCGGCATAGGCGGCCTCGACCTCCGGCATGAAGGGATCAATGAACTTGCAGTCTCCGCACCAGTCGGCTTTGAATACCACTATGGTCAGACGGGGCGACACGATCGCCGAACGAAACTCCTCGGGAGATTGAATGGCCTTCATACGTCATCTTCCTTTCGTCTGGAATGGGATTCCCTCTAGTGAAGCAAAACGGAGGAAGGAAGTCAACTCTGTCGGACTGTCTTCCTTCCCTTTCCTTCCCTTCCCGGCCCTGCATGTCTACTCTCCCCGTACCCGCGCCGGTTGAAGCTTCATGAGCGGCCGGAGGAGACGCTGCACCTTGCCGGGATAGCTCTCCAGCTCCTGGCGGCTCAGCGCGCCGAGCACAATCAGCAGCACCAGATAGACGAGAACGACCCCGCCTCCCACCAGCAGACAGGTGATAAGGTAGGCGATCCGGTCGGGCATGGCTCCGGTCAGCAGCAGCCCCAGCTCGTTCAGACCGAAGCCGACCGCTGCCGCGGCCAGCACCGCCGCACCGTAGCGGCCCCAGCGCCCTCCCATAATCTCGAAGGGAACGATCGATTTGAGGAGCCGCAGATTGAGCAGGGTGATGACAATAAAGCAGAGCGCCGTAGCGAGAATAATGCCGTAAATGCCGATGAACCGGCTCAGTACGATGCTTCCGACCAGCTTGACGGTAATGCCGGCCAGCACGTAGAACATGGAAATCCGCGATTTGCCCATTCCGAGCAGGATGGAGTTCGAGGTCGTCATCGAAATTTGAAATATCGTGCCCAGTGTCAGCAGCGCCACAATGCCGCTGCCTTCCGGGGTCTTGAACAGCAGGCCGTTGACCGCATAAGCGGCGATGACCAGCGGGAGCACGATCGGCGTCCCGGTCAGTACCGCGATGCGCAGCGCCATCGTCATCTGGCGCTTCAGATGCTTCTCGTCCCGGCGGGCATAGGCCGCAGAGATGACCGGAATCAGCGACGTGCTGAGCGCAATCGCCAGCACGGGTGGAATCCCGGCGATGCTCTGGGCTTTCTGCCCCAGGATCGACAACAGCCCCTGCGCATCCGCTTGGCCAACCTGCCCTTCCAGCAGCGGCACCACGAGCGACGAGTCGATCATATAGACCGCCTGAATCGTCATGGAAGCCAGAACAATCGGAATCGACAGGCTGAAAATATTTTTATAGATGCCCAGCATAGGAAGCTTGGCTTCCTCCTGCCCGTACCTCAGCCGGTCGGCGGCATCCTCGCGCCGGAGTTTCACGGCAAAATAGATCATCACGCCAAAAGCGGCCACGCTTCCGAGTACGCTGCCGAACGAGGCCCCTGCGGCCATCACCGAATTGCTGTAGCCCTGGCGCATCAGAATGAAGGCAAGCAGAATGGCCGTAGCCACGCGGGCAATCTGCTCCACAATCTGCGAAATCCCGCCGGCCGCCATGTTGTTGCGGCCCTGGAAATAGCCGCGCATCATCGCGATGGTCGGGAAGAGCAGCAGCGCGGGCGCAATCGCCCGGATGGCGGACGTACTCTCCGGCACGCCGGTATGCCGGGCATACACCGGAGCGGCTATGTACAGAATCGCGCTCATGACCACGCCGATCCCGGCGCCGAAGTAGAGCGCCGCCCGGTAGACCTGGCGCGCCTCTCCGGGCCGGTTCAGCGCGTAGCGCTCGGACACCATTTTGCTGAGCGTACTGGGAATGCCGGCGGTCGCCAGCGTCAGCAGCGTCAGATATACATTGTTCGCCTGGACGAATGCGGCGTTGCCGGTATCGTCGAAGATATGCTCCAGCGGCACGCGCTGGAAGATGCCGAGCGCCCGCGCGACGAGCGCAGCGGCCGCCAGAATCAGGGTGCCTTTGATAAAGGATTCCTTCTTGGACAAACGTTTCGCCTTCTTTACATTAAAATAGCTCCCTTGTGACAAGGGAGCCGGAGGGTGCCCCGCGGAACATGGCCGGAATTCAGAAGCGCCAGATCCAGATGAAGAACAGAATAATCATGGCGAGCTGCAGGAGGATTTTGACCACCGTGCTGGTCAGCAGGCCAAGGAGCGAACCCCAGCCGACCTTAAGCGCCTTCTTAATATCCGAACCGGCCAGCAGCTCGCCGACCAGGGCGCCGATCAGGGGACCCAGAATCAGGCCGAAGGCCGGAATTACGAACGGCCCGGCAATGATGCCGATCGTACTGCCGATGACGGAGGCGCGGGAGCCTCCGAATTTTTTGACGCCCCAAGCCCCGACCACATAATCCGCGATGAACAGCGCTGCGACGATGACGGTCTGCACCGTCCAGAACACCGGTCCGAACGAACCGAACGAGAAGAACCAGCCATAGACGAAGAAGGCAAAATAAATCGCCAGCGCGCCCGGCAGGATCGGATAGACCGCACCCGCGAGGCCCACCAGGAACAGTGCAATAATCAATAACCAGCCCAGTACGGTCATCACTCGTCACTCCCCGTTTCCAAAAATAAACCTGCGCACCACTTCAGCAATGCCGTCCTCGTTGTTGCCCGCGACCACAGCGTCCGCTTCCTGCTTGACGGTCTCCTGGGCATTGCCCATGGCTACGCCAAGTCCGGCCTGCTGAATGACCGCAAGGTCGTTCAGACTGTCTCCGACCGCAATGACCTGCGACATCCCGATGCCGAGCAGACCGCAGACCTCCTGGATTCCCGCCGCCTTGTTGATGCCGAGCGGGTTAATCTCCAGATTATACGGCGAAGAATTTGTAATTTCCAGCCCCCCCATATCCTCCAGCGCGAGAAGCACTTGGTGGCGGATGCCGTCGTCTTCGGTATAGTAGCCGAACTTCAGCCATTCCTTCTCCAGGATGTCATTCACCCAGTTCTCCCGGTTGTGCACCCTTTCCGTCGAATACGCCCAGAACCAGATTCCATGCCGGACCGCCAGCGCATGCATCTGCTCGACAAGCGCCGGGTCCATCAGCGAGCGGCGGTAGATCTCATGGGGAGCGCGCCAGACTTCGCTGCCGTTCACCGTCACCATCGGCGTCTTCAGCCCAAGCTGCTCGGCATAGGGGTAGGCGTTCTGGAAGGAGCGGCCGGTCGAGAGGCACACATGCACCCCCTTCTCCACCGCCCGGGTAATCCAGGCGACCGTCTCGGGCGTTATAATCTGCTCGTCATTCAGCAGCGTTCCATCCATATCCAGCGCCAGCAGGCGGTAGTCGGTATTCAAATGGCTCCACTCCGTTTCTTCTGTAGGTGTCGTCTAGTGCGTTCCGCCGCCGGCGTCAGTTCCGGCCGTTGCTGCGCCTTCGCCGCCTTCCGCCGCAGCCTTGCTCGTCTGCAGCGTCTTCTTCGGCACGCCGTCCAGCCCGTATTCCCAGTCATATGCGTCAAAAATCTTCCGCGCCACCGGGGCGGCGCTGCTCGATCCGAATCCCCCTTCGGGGATAATCACGGCTACAGCCAGCTTCGGATTCTCACGCGGGGCATAGGCGATGAAGACGCCGTTGTCGATGACCTGCTTATGACCCTTGGACCAATATTCCTGCTGAGAGGTCCCGGTTTTTCGAGCAAAATCATAAGGAAAACCATTGAACGCATCCACTTTCGTGTTCATCCCAACCTTAACTTCATTCCAGTAGGAATCTTTCATTTCAACGGTGTTAAGGACGGTCCGCCCGAATGTCTTCACCACGTTCCCGTTGGTATCCGTGATCTTGCTGACCATATTCGGTTTAATCCGGACCCCTTTATTAGCCAAGGTCGCCGTGTACTGGGCAAGCTGAAGAGCGGTATACTTGGCCTGCTGACCAAAAGAGGCATACACGATGGCGGCCTGTACGCTGCCTGCCGACTTTAAATCAAAGTAATCGATCTTGCCCCTGCTCTCATTGGGAAGGTCAACCCCGGTTTCGACGCCCAAGCCAAATTGCTTCATATATTTATCCCAGACATTGAGGCTGTCCTGATCGTTATTGTACTTTCGATACAGCTTCTTCGCGATCTCATCCACCATAAAGACGTTGGAGGATTTTTCGATGGCCGTTCTCGGATACAGGGAACCATAGGCATGATTGGAGGAGTTTCGCACCTTCGTCTCATGACCGGCTTTGCCGAATTCAGTAATGCCCGTGTCGTTATATACAGTAGAAGTCGTGATGAGTCCCTCATTTAGACCCACCAGTACGCTGAGCGGTTTGATGGTTGAACCCAGCAGAACTAAGGACTGGAACCCATGCCCGGAGCGGCCCGAAGCATTTGGAGTAATCGTGCCGTTCTGGAAATAGGTCTCAATCTGCTTATACACGGCTGTACTCATTGTCCCGCTGGCCCACGCGTTCGTATCATAATCCGGCATGCTCGCCATCGCTACGATATTGCCCGTATCGACTTCCATGGCTACCGCGTAGCCGGTTGTGGCGTTTGGATGCAGCTCGCCCTGCACCGGATTCGTGTGCAGCCACTTGATCTGATCCGTGATCGCCTGCTGGGTCTTCTGCTGGATGCTCTTGTTAATCGTGGAATAGACATTATTGCCTTTGACCGGCGGAACGGTTCCCTCAATATTCTCCGCCATATTCTGCGGATTTACGGCGACCTCCTGGTAGCCGTTCTTGCCGCGAAGCTCGCGCTGATATTGAAGCTCCAGCCCGTCGAAACCGACGAGCTCGTCGTCTTTATACGAGAGACCCGGATCGGCATCGACCTTCTTCATGGCAGTGAGAACATTCTTGTAGATGTTCTGACTGTTCGAGTTCTTGAACAGCTTGACGTATCCGACCGCCTGGACTGCGGTCTGGTCGGTGTCATAATGGCGCGCATTCTCCTCGACGATCTCCAGTCCCGGGAACTCGTTCTTATGTTCCAGGAAGTAGGCGACCTCCTTGTCATTAAGCCCCGCCTTGACCCGTCTCGGCGTATAGCCGTTGAACTTCTTGTAGTTCATATCCAGCGACTCAATGACATCCTTCTCGGTTATCGGCGTATCCTGCTTATCGCCGTATTTATTGAAGACCGCCACCAGATCGGCAGCCAGCTTCTGCACATTCGCCTTCGCTTCCGGCGTATAATCGACCTTCTTCGTCTTCTTGTCCGTCTTCTTGGCCGTATATTCCGTCGTCAGCGTGATATAGAGCGACTGCACCGGCGTGGAATAGGCCAGCTTCGCTCCGTCCGCCGAGAAGATCGTGCCGCGCAGCGCCGCCAGCGGAACCTTCTTGACCTCCCGGTTCGTCTCCACTTCCGTCAGAGTCGGACCCTCCACGAACTGGAGCACGGCCAGCCGGATGATGATGACGCAGAAAATGACAAACGTGCTGAAGAAGAAAATATTAATCCGCAATCCCTGCGTATTCTTGGCCGGGGCCTCGTCCGGCGAGTTGCCCTGCTTCCGGAAAAAGCTCACTTTCCCCTCTCCTTTGTTCCCAAGTATTGAAATGTCTCCATTCTATTCTGCGGGCCTCACAGCACGCTCTCCTGAACATGGGTCTTGTCAAAATCCTGCGGATCGAACCAGTTCCCGCTCTGAGCCCAGGTCGGGTCGAGCGGGACCCAACGCTGCTGCTCCGCCAGGTAGACTTCATTCCAGGCATGGGGTCCGTACCCGCCGCGGCCGTCATAGCCGCGGCCGGTAACAACCCGCACCTGCAAGTTCTGGGAGCGGGCCATGACGGCATACAGACGGGCATAGTCAATACAGACGCCTTCGCGTGTATCGAAGGTATCCTGCGGCGTCTGCTCCTTCCAGATTCCGTTCTTCTCGTAATTCTCCGCTTTGGCGTGATCGTAGGCAATTCGGCTGCCGACCCAATCGTACAGAAGCCGCGCCTTCTCTTCGTCATTCTTTCCCTTGCCGGCGATCTGGCCCGCCGCTTCCGCGATGGAAGCCGAGATGTCCCGGTCCACAAGATCGTACTTGCGCCGGAGAATCCCGTCCATCTCGGAGGCGAACGTTCTCGTCAGGACCGGCAGGCCCTGACGGACCGCCCGTCCGCCCAGCGGCTCGATGAGCGCATCCGCGCTCTGCCGGTAGACCGGCGAAGATTCCACATACCGGGCGAAGCCGGTATCCGGACCGAGGCCGGCCGCGACATAGAGCAGCGCGACGACAACTGCGCCGCGAACCGCGCCGATGCACAGCCCGATGCCCGCGCCGCCCAGCGTTCCGGCCAGCGTGCGCCGTGCAGGCGCGGCGCCGAAGCGGCGGCCGCGGCCCGGCTGCGGCACACGCAGCAGGGCAAGCAGCAGACGGATCGCCATGCTGCACACCGCCGTCAGCAGCAGAAAGCGCAGCAGCGGCGAAGCCGACAGCGACGACAGTGACGTGTAATAGACAACCTGCCAGCCGGACAGCTCGCCGGCCGGAGCCGTGCGCCCTTCCGCCCACGTCTTGACCAGCGGGGACAGCAGCGCTGCGGAGATCAGCGCTCCCGCCAGAGAGGCCGCCGTCAGCAGTCCCGAGCCCAGGAGACCGAGCAGTCTTCCCGCAGACCGGCTGAAGCCGCGGAAGGCACCCTGCAGGACGGACAGCAGCACAATGGCCACGAGAACAACCGTGACCCAGTTGCCTGCCCTGAGACTCGACAGCGCTTCGTTCAGCATGAACCCGATGCCCCTCTCATCAGGAGCCGGCCGGAGCCGGATGCTTCCGCGCTTCGTCAATGAAGCCTTTCAGCGTATCGGTAACGTTCCATTTGCCGAGACTGACGCCCCGGAACGTCACATTCACTTTATCGTCTCCCGCCGCTCCCGTTACTTTCAGGTTCGGAGTCGTAATGACGAAGGTTCCGTCCCCGTTGGACGTATAGACGGCATCGCGCGCCTCCTTCAGCATAACTTCCTGGGCCTCGGTCTTCAGCGTATCGACCGTGCCGTCCGTCACCTTGCTGACGGCTCCGCCGATTTGATCTATCGTAATTCCGCTGTAGATGAACAGCCCCGCCACAATAAGGATGACGATTGCCCATTTCAGCATTGTTTTGACCAGATTGATAACTGCGAACAGCAGCACAAGCGCGACGGCTATAATAATCCAGTTCTCGCGCAGGAACTGTGACCATACTTGTGTGTCGAACAAACTCGAAACAGCCCCCATTCCATTCAATTCATGTCATTGTTCCTATTATACAACATCGAACCCTATAATTCATTGGCTCTTGAAAGAGTAACAACACTGTAGCTTTTCAGGACGCAGGCAGCCCGATGTCCGGACATAACCCGGCCCCGTCCCACGTACAGTACAAGTATCAGCCGGAAGAATCCGGCCCGAAAGGAGCGTTCATGCCGATGAGAACCGCCCTGTGGCTCTATCTGTTCCTGTTCTTCGCCTTCTTCGATATCCACGCCCAGTATCCGATTCTGACGCCGTTTGCCGTCTCGCTGGGCGCGGGTCCGGCGCTGATCGGCTGGATGATGGGCATGTATTCGCTGACCCATTTGCCCGGCAATCTGCTCGCCGGCGTACTGATCGACCGGCGCGGCGGCCGCCGCTATATCGTCGCCAGCCTCATCGCCGCCGGCCTTATTCTGCTGGTTCAGGCGCATGCCAGCCTGCCGTGGCATCTGCTCCTGCTGCGGGCAGCCAGCGGGTTCGCCCTGGCGTTCCTCTCGCCCGCCTGCATGACGCTGCTCGCTTCCCTCTCGAGCGACCGGGAGAAGCAGGGTCGCTACATGTCCGGCCACGGCATCGTCCATACCCTGGCTTCCGTCGTCTCGCCGGCGGCGGGCGCCTACATTGTATCCCGCGCAGGTTTCTCGGGAACGTTCCAGAGCCTGGGCTGGCTCATGGCCGCCACCGGTGTGCTGGCCTATTTCAGCATCCCCGCCCGAAGAGTTCCGCAGCCTCTTGCGCACTCCGAAGCGGGAGATGCGTCTTCAGGCGCGGCTGCCGCCGGTAACGGTCCCGAATCTGCCGCCGCCATCTTGCCCCCAGACCCCGAAGAACGGGAAGGACGTCTTCCCGTTCCGCTGCGCGTCCTGTTGCTGCCTTTTCTGATCTCCTGCTCCCAGGGTATGCTGTTCTTCGAGCTTCCCCTGTCGCAGATGGGAGCCGGAGACGGCATGGTGTCCACCGGCGTTCTGCTGTCGCTGATGAGCGCAGGCGCGCTGGTTACTCTCAGCCTGCTGTTCCTTAACCGCTTCTCTCCTGCGCCGAGAATGGCATCCGCCCTGCTTGGACTCGCGGCCTGCTTCTTCGCGCTGGCGGCCGTTCCGGCCCTTCCTGCCGGGGCCGTGCTGTTTCTGCTGGGCTGCGCCAAAGGCATTTTGTTCCCGGCCCTGGCTACCTTCTTTATTTCGCTGGGAACGGAAGGGCGCATGGGGCGCATCTTCTCGCTCCAGTCCATTGCCATGTCGCTCGGCTCCTTCGCCGGCCCCGTAGCCGCCGGCCAGCTCCGAGCTTATGTCTCCCCGTATTTTCTGGCCTTCCTGCTGGTCATGACGGCGCTTATGCTGCTGCCGCGGGCCGCGGCGTGCGGACGCGACTTCTTCTTGGCCGGCCCCGATGGACGACCCGCCTAAAACTTGAGCGGCAAATTGGGCAGCGGCACAAACACCTCTCCGCCATTTCCATATGATAAGGATGTAAACACCCACTGCAGACGAAAGAGGTGAACTTGCATGTCGAACCCTTGCTGCCCCACTCCTTCGCCGGCTCCCGTAGCTTCGCTCTACACTTCGACCGGTGTTATCCTGGTGCTCTATATCCTGCTGGTAATCATCCTGAGAACGTTCTGGGTATAGATTTACCCAAGTCTTTCCGCCAAAAAAAGCCTGGTCCCGCACGAATCGTGCCGGGCCAGGGCCCTTTTTGGCGTGGAGACCCAAGCAGCGAAGCGCACGGAGTCACATCCCGACATTTCCCGGGGAATGATCAGCGGCGTTCAGCCCGTTGGCGATTACGGGCAAGCTTGGGTACAATAAAGGACAAAACCCGCGGAAGTTCCATCCGCCCCGAAGACGGAGGTGTTCCAGGAGTATGTCCATCGTCATTATTGTAGAAGGCAAGAACGACCGAAGCCGGCTGCGCCGCGTACTCCGGCCCGAGATCGAGATTCTGTGCACATTCGGTACGCTTAATTCGCTCAAGCTCGAGGGGCTGCGCCGTGCGGTCGGCTCGCGCGACGTATACCTCTATTTGGATAACGACAGTTCCGGCCGCAAAATCCGCAGCATGCTCCGGGATGTCTTCCCGGATGCCGAACATATCTATACCCGCCGCGGATATGCCGGGGTGGAGGGAACGCCCGACGAATATAATCTTATTCAACTGGAAAAAGCCGGACTTGAGGAATTCCTCATCTACCCGGAGGCTCCGCCCTATAGTTGAACATACAAAGGCCTGTCTCCGGCATTCGCGGGAACCGCGAAACGGGACAGGCCTTTAGATCCGGGCGCCTTCCGCTCCCGCTTACAGGGGAGTGGTATTGAGGACAAGGGCGATCAGACTCAGCGTCAGGTAATTAATGGAGAAGAAGAAGTTCTGCTTGGCCCAGGCATCGTCGTCCTTGGCGCCGAGCCCTTTCAGTGTCAGGTACAGCCAGGCCAGAGACAGCAGGAGAGTAATGATCAGGTAGTAAATGCCGGCGTATCCGTAGGCGTACATCAGCACGGGAACCGGCAGAAGAAGCGCCACATACGGAATCATCTGCAGCTTCGTGCGGCGCACGCCCTTGACAACAGGCAGCAGAGGAAATCCCGCAGCGCGGTATTCTTCCTTGCGCCGGATGCCGAGCGCCCAGAAGTGCGGAGGCTGCCACAGGAACAGCATAGCGAACAGCAGCCACGCTCCGAGGTCCACCTTGCCCGTAACGGCGACATAACCGATGACCGGAGGCATCGCGCCGGAGATTGCACCGACGGAAGTGCTCCAGGTGGACGTCCGCTTCAGCCACAGCGTATAGACGACGACGTAGACGAACATGCCCAAGATGCCGAACAGACCGGCGAGCACGCCGGACCCGAGAAAGAGCGTAGCCAGCCCGGCTGCGCCCAGAGCAGCGCCGTACAGGCGGACGACCTGGGGCTTCAGCCTGCCGGCCGGCAGGCCGCGCTTCTTCGTCCGGTCCATTTTAGTATCGAGATCCCGGTCAAAATAGTTGTTGAATACGCAGGCCGAAGCCATAACCAGCATCGTGCCGATCAGCGTTACAATCAGTTGGCCGTACTGTACATGCCAGCCGGAAGCCAGCCAGAAGCCGGCAAAGGCGGCGATGAGATTCGAGCGGATGATGCCCGGCTTGGTCAGAGTGATGAAATCACGCCATGTGGCGTTCTCCGGCGGCAGCTTGGCGGACACCGCCGCGGAATCGGAAGAGGCTTGGTATCTCCATTGATTATCCACGTTCAGGTTCCTCCTTGGTATAACAATTATCATGAATTTTTGAAAATAACGGCCTCTCGCTGTTAACTTTATCATATCAAACAGCCGATGCTTTTGACAGAGACCGCCTTCTTTGTTCATGAATTTGACAATTACGTGAAGACAATAATTTGACGATTGCCTTATAAGCGGATTAAAAATGGGGTAGTTATTAATAGGGAACATGTGAACCTTAACTACTCAGAAGGAGTTTTGCCAAATGGATACCGCGACTCACTTTGTCATGGGCTTCGGACTCGCCGGTCTGTCGTTCGTTGATCCCGCCGTTGCTTCGGATCACAAGCTGGCGGCGGCGGTCATGCTGGGGACCCTTATCGGTTCCCAGGCCCCCGATGCCGATACGGCGCTGCGCCTGAAGAATAATGCGGTGTACATTCGGAATCACCGGGGCATCACCCATTCCCTGCCGTTCCTGCTCCTGTGGCCCGCGCTGATCACTCTGGTTCTGACCCCCTTGTTCGGATTCATTGGCCATTCCCATGAAATTCTTCATCTGGCCTTGTGGAGTCTGGTGGCGGTGGTCGTGCATGTCTTCACGGATATCTTCAATACCTATGGGACCCAGGCGGCGCGGCCGTTCACGGAGCGCTGGATTGCCCTCAATATTATCCATATCTTCGACCCGTTCATCTTCGGCAGCCATGTGGCAGCCATTGCCTTGTGGGTCACGGGCCTCGTGCCGCCGGCCCCGCTCTTCGTAACGCTCTACAGTGTAATCGCTCTGTATTATATGTGGCGGACGGCGATTCATATCCGGCTGACCCGGCGGATCAGCAGACGGGACGACCACGGGCCGGGCGATCGTTATATGGCCATACCGACCATCTCGCTCCATCGCTGGAACATCGTCAAATGCCGGCGTGACGGAAGCTATGACATCGGCGTACTCGCAGGCGGACGGCTGGAATGGATCAAGCACTCGAAAGGCATGAAGCATCCGGCCATTGAGGAATCGCGGAAGCACCCCGATGTGCGGGCCTTTCTGTACTTCACTTCATACGCCGTAGCGGAAGTTGAAGAGGTGCCCTCCGGCTATATTGTGCGCTGGGGCGATGTCCGTTATTTGCACCGCAAGCAGTTTCCGTTCGTTGCCGTTGTAGTCATGGATCGCCATTACCGGCCGATGCAGACGTATGTCGGCTGGCTGAGCAGCGAGAAGCTGGACGAACGCTTCGCCGTCAGCCCCGGCTCCTAGGAGAGCCGCTCAATGAACAAGGCCCCCGTTCTCTGCGCAGGCGTAGAGAACGGGGGCCTCTGTCTGTTACACTTCATAGTAGCGGGAGAAATTCAAATTCCGCCATTATGATCCGAAATGAGGAATCGCTGTGGGAAAAGGATTGTCGCTCTGGTTCGCTGTTTCTTCCATCGCCCTGCTTACGGCGGCGTCGATTGCGCTGGCGTATTCGGTATGGGCCGCTCTGCTGCTCGGAGCCGTCTGTATTCTGAATATCGGATGGGGCTTCATTATCAAGGCCAGACGGCGGAGAGGCTAGCGTCTGGGCAGGAAGCCCATGCGCTCCTTGACGCCGGCTACGGTCGCTTCGGCATCGGCCCGCGCCCGTTCCGCTCCGCTTGCGAGAATATCGAGCAGCGCGCCTGAGCTGCGGATCTCGGAATACCGCTGCTGCATCGGCTCAAGTACGGAGACCACCGCTTCCGCCAGATTCTTCTTGAATCCGCCGTACATCTGGCCCTCATACTCGCTGGCAATTTGCGTCAAGCTGAGTCCGGTGCACTCCGCGTAGATGGTCATCAGGTTGCTCACTTCCGGCTTGTTGGCAGGATCATAGACGATCTCCCGGCCGGAGTCGGTCGTCGCCCGGCTGATCTTCTTGCGGATAACATCGGGCGGGTCCAGGAGCGAGATATAGCTGCCCGGGTTCGGGTTGCTCTTGCTCATCTTCTTCGTGCCGTCGTCCAGCGACATAATCCGCGCTCCCACTTCAGGAATGTAAGGCTCGGGAACCGTGAAGAAATCGCCGAACCGGTGATTGAACCGTCCGGCCAGATCCCGGGTCAGCTCCAAATGCTGTTTCTGGTCTTCGCCCACGGGAACTAGGTCGGCGTTGTAGAGCAGGATGTCCGCAGCCATCAAGGACGGATAGACGAACAGGCCGGCTCCTACGGAGTCCTTGCCGGACGCCTTGTCCTTGAACTGGGTCATCCGCTCCAGCTCGCCCATTGCGGTGAGCGTTGTCATCATCCATCCAAGCTCGGCATGCTGGGGCACATGCGACTGCATGAAGATGCGCGAGCGTTCAGGGTCAATGCCAGCCGCAATGAAGAGCGCCGCAACGGCCTGGGACTGTTCACGCAGCGCTTCCGGTTCCTGGGAAACCGTAATGGCGTGAAGATCCGGGACCATAAAATAGCAGTCGTGGTCATCCTGAAGCTTGACGAAATTTTTCATGGCCCCAATGTAATTGCCGAGAGTCAATTTGCCGCTCGGCTGGATGCCGGACAGTACTTTCTTCATCGTGATCATCCTTTCGTCGTTCGTATCCGGCCTTGGACCGGAACGCAAAAAAGCCTCACTCCCGCAAAGGGACGTGAGACCGTGGTGCCACCCTTATTCGCCGCCGGCTCCTGCTCGCCCCAACAATCAGAGCAGCGGACCGAAGCGGCCTTCAGCTTCCGTAACGGGGAAGAGCCGGCCGGTCTACGCAGGAAATCTCTCTCCGTTCGACTCGGCGCTCAGGGGTCCATTCGGCGAAGAAGCGCCGCCGGTTCGCATCATCCACCGGCTTTCTGGAGGCTTGCCTGGCCTCGCTTACTTGTCCCCGTCATCGCATTGTGCTAATGGTGAAGTTATACTCATCATAGAACTGCATTTTTCTTTTGTCAAACCCTCCCGAGCGCAAGCGGGCTTCCCGTCCCGTCTAAATCTGGTATGATAGGGAGAACGAAACCAAAGGAGCATGAAGAGCGATGAAACAGGTAACCAAAGGGCAGTGGAACGGTTATGACACCTATATTCTGCACAGTTCCGAGCTGGAAGTTACACTGCTGCCGCGTCTTGGCAACCATGTAATCTCCATTCGGGATCTGCGGCGGCAGCGCGAGGTGCTGCGCAGGCCGGAGGAGAGCGACCTGGACTTCTATATGCAGAAGCCTTACCATTTCGGCGTGCCGCTACTCATCCCGCCCGGACGGATCCGGGACGGCCGCTTCGCGTTCGGAGAAGACGAGTATCAGTTCGACCGCAACGGCACGGGCGGCCACCATATCCACGGTCTGCACCGCACCCAGTCCTGGTGTGTCAGCGACATCCAGGAAGATGAGGACGGCTGCGCTCTGACGGCGGAACTGCGCACCGAGAACGATCCGAACTGGATTCGGCAGTTCCCCGAGCCGCTTGTGCTGGAGATGACCCTCCGTCTTCAGGGCGCTTCGCTTACCCAGACGCTTCGGGTCACGCACGCCGGCAAGCGGAGCGTTCCCTTTGGGATGGGCTATCACACCTGGTTCCTGATCGACGGCGAACCGGAGCGCTGGCATCTGAAGCTTCCCGTCTCGGGCATCTACGAACAGAGCCCGGATCTGCTTCCCAGCGGACGCCTGCTGCCCTTGGGCGAACTGGAAGCTCTGAACAACGGCGGTTCGAGCCTCTCGGGGACCAACTTTGATACTCCGCTGCGGATCGGGGACGATCAGCCGGCGGAAGCCCTGTTGCTCCGGGAAGACGGATACGGCCTGCGCTATACGGCAGACCGGCGCTATTTCCGTCATTGGGTGCTGTACACCAAGGGTCCTGCCGATCAGTACCTGTGCATTGAGCCGTATACCTGGCTGCCCGATGCCCCGAATGTATCGGACGATGCCGATTTTACCGGACTGATTGCTCTGGATCCCGGGCAGACGCTGGAGCTCTCCACGATGCTCGAACTTATCGAACCGGAAGCCATCTAATATCTAACATCTAACATAAATTGGAACCCGATGCAGTCTCTTGACCCGTGCATGATTCCTCCCTCCTGCGCTCATACTATCTTCACAACGGACGAAGGAGGTGACAATCATGGGTCAAGCAGGTCAAGGTCGCAGCAGCCGCTCCAATAACCTGGTCGTGCCTCAAGCGAACGCCGCTCTGCAGCAGCTGAAATATGAAGCCGCTCAGGAGCTGGGCGTAACCATCCCGCAGGACGGTTATTACGGCAACTACACTTCCCGCGAAACCGGTTCTCTGGGAGGTTACATCACCAAACGTCTTGTACAGCTGGCAGAGCAGCAGCTCTCCGGTCGTTCGAATCTGTAATTCATCTGTACTCAGCGGCGGGCCCGCTTCGGCGGACCGCCGCCGGCATTCCGGCCTTTCGTTCTCCCCTCACGCGGAGGACGAAAGGCCTTTTAGCGCGAGCGGGAACCTCTTTCCTCCCTCTCTCCGTTACCCGCAGGAAGGATTCGCGGCGCCGCGCTGCCCTTCGCGAGGCTGGCGAATCAGCAGATTAGCCATGTTATAATTCGACTCCAGTGTGGCGTCGACCGTCAGCATGCCCTGCCGGAGCGAGAAATCATACTGGATTTCTCCGTGGGTCCAGCGCTGTTTCAGCTTGAGGGATTCCAGCGCCAGCGCCCGGAAGGAAGCCCGCTGAATTCCGTTCAATCCTTCCTCTCCGGAATCGAAATTCCCGCCTCGTCCAGGCAGCGGATTATGGCGGATGCCGAACTTGCCGACGACATTATTGCGTATTTGCACAAACACCGTGCCGGAGGACATCCCGCCCAATTCCTCGTCCAATTCCTTGAATACCAGATCCAACTGTCTTGCCAGTGAAAGCTGCTCTATTGCGAGCATCGTTTTTCCCCCTTGAATTCGTATGAATCGCTTATATAAGTCCCGAGACTCATTATAGAGTAGGCTAACAGTCCTTACAACAGCATTCAACAAAAATGGTTTATTATTACTAATAGAGAACGAAATCCCGTATTCCTCTCCTTTTAGCTCCTCTGCAATCGAGGAGTTCCGACAAATGAACAGCAAAAAAGACCCCGGTGCAAGACCGGGGTCCCCTTCGTGTTATTCGTGAACGTGCAAAATTTTAGCGGGCATCTTCCGTCATCCGCAGGAATTCGGCAATATCCTCCGCAATCAGGTCGGCAGCGCCCTGCCAGAAATCCGGCCGGGTCAAATCGACGCCCAGATGCTTGGCTACGAGGTCTTCCAGCGTCATGACGCCGGTATCCCGAAGCAGCGCATCGTACTTGTCCGCGAAAGCAGGGCCTTCCTGCAGAGCGAGCCGGTACAACCCCGTGCTGAACATATAGCCCACCGTATAAGGGAAGTTGTAGAACGGCACTCCGGTAATGTAGAAATGCAGCTTCGAGGCCCAGAAATGCGGGTGGTAGCCGGACAGCACGCCGTTGAAGGCTTCCTTCTGCGCTTCTTCCATCAGAGCGTTCAATTCTTCCGCGCTTACGAGGCCTTCCCGCCGTTTGGCGTAGAATCGGGTCTCGAACAGGAAGCGGGCATGGATATTCATGAAGAAGGCTACGCTGTTCTGAATCTTCTCCTCCAGCAGGGCAATTTTCTCTTCCCGGCTGCCGGCCGCCTTCACCTGGGCATCAGCCACGATCACTTCCGCGAACGTCGAGGCCGTCTCGGCCACGTTCATCGCGTAGTTCTGGTTCAGCACCGGCTGATCCTTCAAGAGGTACGAATGATAGGCATGGCCCAATTCATGCGCCAGTGTCGCCACATTGGACGGCGTGCCGCTGTAGGTCATGAAGATCCGGGACTCGCCGCTCTCCGGGAACGAGACGCAGAATCCCCCGGGGCGCTTCCCGGCGCGGTCTTCCACCTCGATCCAGTCCTCGTTGAAGGCCAGTTCGGCAAAGTCCGCCATTCGGGGGCTGAACTTGCGGAACTGGGCGACGATCTCATGCGCCGCTTCCTCATAGGGAATCGTGCGGGATACGCTGCGGACCGGCGCGTCGACATCTTCCCAGCCCAGCGATTCCAAGCCGAGCAGCTTCGCCTTGCGTTCCAGGTAGGAGACCAGCATCCCTTTGTTCGCCGCAATGACTTCCCACATCCGGTCCAGCGTCGTCCGGCTCATCCGGTTCAGGCCAAGCGGCTCCTTCAGGATGTCGTCCCAGCCCCGGCGCTCGTAGAGCTTCAGCCGGAAGCCGGCCAGATGGTTCAGGGTATCGGCGCAGTAATCGGCCGCTTCGCCCCAAGCCTCTTCCCACTTGCGGAACATTTCCTTGCGCACTCCGGCGTCGCCGTCGGAGAGCTTGTTGAACGCCTGCCCGGCGGAGAGCTGTCTCACGGTCCCGTCCTTGTCTTCAAACGGAATCCGGATATCTCCGACGATGGTCTCGTAATGCTCGCTCCAGCCGTGGTAACCGTCGACCGCCAGCTCCAGCGCCAGGCTCTCCAGCTCGGGGCTCATCTTCTCCCGGGCCTGCTCCCGGCTCTCGCTCAGCACGAAGGCGAGCGGAGCGATCTCGGGGCGGGCGATCCAGGCCGACCATACGTCGTCTGCGGTCTGGCGGAGCAGATTCTCGAACTGCGAGACCGCTCCTTCGTATCGGGCCCGCAAGCCGGAGACCCGGCTCGTCAGGCGGACCGCTCCTTTGTCCTGCTGATTCTGCGCGCCCAGACACTCGGCGAATTCCGCCGCCTGCGTCAGACGTCCCGAACAGCTCTGCAGCAGCCCGATTATGCCGTCAAGCGCTTGTGTCTCTTCGGCGTTCCGGGGAACGCCGGCATTCCGGATTTCATCGGCCAGCTTGGCCGCATCGGCTTCAAGAGCGGACAGAAACTGTTCAAATTCGGAAGAAGCGGACCCGCCGGGATACAAAGAATCCAGATTCCAGGTGAGCGACAGGGGTTGTTTCATGGTTCATCACATTCCTTTGTGTCAATTTGATTTTGCGAACGGCTTCATCCGTGGTAAAGTGAAGTACACATCCTTATTCTTAAGGGAGGTTACACCCATGCGTCCACTTCAGATTTCGCCGGAAACGGCTATAGCGCTCGCCAAAGAGCTTGGTGTGCCGATTGAGCATCTTATGCATATGCCCCAGCACGTTCTGTTGCAAAAGATAGCCGAACTGGCCAAAAAAAACAAGGAACAGCCATGATTCCATTCAGTCATGCCTGGCCTTACGACATTCTCCTGGGCGATGTCTATGTACCTTCCTGTCCGTTCTGCGGCCGGGAGAATGTGCTTTTGCCGATGAAGCCCAAAGAGTTGATTGCGATCCGCGAAGGCAAGAAGAAGCTGCTGGTCTTTCCCTGCTGCAGCGCCCGGCCGGTTGTCGTGGATACGGACGGCGATTATCTGCTGTTCGATCAGGCCGTACGCTAAGCTTCCGGGTTCAAAAAAACCGGGGCCGTGAGGCCCCGGCAGGAAGCGCGTCTTCTTCTAGCGCCGCTTGCGGCCGCCGCCTTCCCCTCTCCCGGCGCCTTCGCGCGCCTCCCGTTCTAGCCAGGCACCTGATTCGGGTTGCTCTCCATGCCCCGCATCTGCTCCCGCAGAAGGGCCCACTGCTCTCTGCAAGCGCGAATCATGGCCGAATCCATAATGCGCTGGTCATTGACCACGCGCGAGAACCACTTCACCGCTTCGCCGAATTCTCCGATTCTCCGGTTCAACTCCCCGATCAGGAACATCAGCCGCGCGTCATTGCCCTGCGCATCGTCATTCTCGAACACTTGAACATAGGAATCCAGTGCGAACCGGAGGAACCGCTGCTCCTGAACGGCGTCGTCCCGGTAACGATGCAGCCAGGCGATATGATGAAGCAGACTGGCTATAATCTTGTCTTTGTCCCGGATGCACTGGGCGCACACAAGCGCCAGCTTGTAGGTCTCCAGCGCCTCTTCCCAGCTGCGCTTGCCCTCGAATCTGCGGTACGACCACCGGCTTCCGATCTGATCGCGGAACGCCTGGCGCTGCCAGTCCGCCAGCTTGTCCGCCGAATTCTCCGTGGATGCGAATCCGCAGTGGGGGCACACCCGCACCACATAATAATCCGGGTTCTCTTCTTTGTAATAGCAGCAGAAGTCCGCATCCTGGCGGTACGCCCGCTTCAGGCTCGGTCTGACCCGCGAAGTGGTGAATTCCCGCTCGCATTGGCAGCACTCGACGGTAATGCTGTACAGGGGTTCCATGGCCGTCATGACCTCATTCCTTTCCTCGTCAGAACCTATTCGTCCGGACGGTTAACAAAATGCCGCGCCGGTCCGGAGAGCCGCGCGACGATAAAAGAGCGCAGCGGCTCTTCAACCCCGATGTCGCCGAGGGCGCCGGCCATGCATCCGAGCCAGTCCTCCGCCCGCGCTTCGGTTATGGGCACATGCAGATGCCTGGCCCGCATCATCGGATGACCGTGGGCTTCCGAGAACAGCGCGGGTCCGCCGAAGAACTGGCTCAGGAACTGAAACTGCTTCTCCATGACGGGCCGGATATCGGCAGGGAACAGCGGTGCGAGATCGGGATGTCGCTGGACACGGGCATAGAAGGCCTCCACCAGCTCCTGCAGCCGCTGCGCACCGCCCAGATTGTCATATATACTTGATGCCGAATTCATCCGATAGGTCCGCCTTTCTTCTGTCGTTCTTCAGACCTTCCTATTATACCAAAGGAGGGACTTAATGCCCAATGAACAAAAAAGACGCCAAACACGCGGTTCAGCGTCCGAGCTATTCAATAAGTTCGCCAATCCTCATCGCCGGGGGAGACAAGGGAGGCCCGGATGACATACACAAAAGCGCAAACAAGGACACCGGCAACAACACTCATCACCATCACTCCATCCCTGAAAATTCAAGCGGCCTAAAGTCCGGTTGACTTATTTTTATTTTATCACAAATCTTGTTAAAAAGCACCCGCCTTTGCAAGCGCTTCCCCGATGAATTTCTGTGCTGTTTGTCCCTTCCCGCGCATAGAACTAACCATCTGGACGGGAGGCGTGTACGATGAAGCTCAAGAAATTCGGGACGGCCCTGCTGGCAGCCGTCCTCTCCGCCTGCATGCTGCTGCTGCTGGCCTTCCCCGGCGCTTCGCTGGCTTCGGCTCTGCGCGGGGTCGCCGTCTGGTGGGAAGTGCTGTTCCCTTCGCTCTTTCCCTTCTTCGTCATGTCCGAGCTGATGCTGGGCCTCGGCGTCGTGCATCTGTTCGGGGCCTTGCTCGACCCCCTGATGCGTCCCCTCTTCCGCATCCCCGGTAGCGGGGGCTTCGCGGCAGCCATGGGCTATGTGTCGGGCTATCCCGTAGGAGCCCGTCTGACGGCCAAGCTCCGCGAGCAGGGACTGGTGACCCGGGAGGAGGGAGAGCGCCTGGTGGCCTTCACCACCTCCTCCGATCCGATCTTTCTGCTCGGAGCCGTCTCCGTCGGCTTCTTCCGGGATGCTTCGCTCGGAGTGCTGCTGGCGGCCGCTCATTACGGCGGCGGCCTGCTCATCGGCCTCCTGATGCGATTCCACGGAAGACGGGACCGGGCCAGCCGGACGCCAGCTGCCGGGCCCCGCCGCGCAGAGCCGGCGCACGGCGCCGGCGGGAGTGAACGATCCGCTGCCGGCTCGCGGGGACGGCTGCGGCAGGCCCTCGCCGCCATGCGGGAAGCGCGGCTCAAGGACGGGCGCAGCTTCGGCGAGCTGCTGAGCGGCGCGGTCGCGTCCTCTCTTCAGCTTATTATGGTCGTTGGAGGACTGGTTGTATTCTTCAACGTCCTGATGACCCTGATGGACCTGGCAGGCGTTCTGAAGCTGCTGGTCGGAGCGGCGGGATCGCTGCTTCATTTGCTCGGCTTTCCCTCCGGCCTGGCGGAAGCCGTGACCGGCGGCGTCTTTGAGGTCACGCTGGGAACGCGGTTGGCCGGCGAAGCGCAGGCCGCCCTTCCCTACCGCGTAGCGGCGGCTGCCTTCGTGCTGTCCTGGGGCGGACTGTCGGTCCATGCCCAGGTGGCAAGCATCCTGAGCGGCTCCGGCCTCCGCTATCTGCCCTTCCTGGCCGCGCGGTTCGCCCACGGGCTGCTCGCGGCTTCGCTCGCGCTGCTGCTCTGGGAGCCGCTTCGCGGCGCGGCTCCGGTCTGGTCGCCTGCTGCGGCCGGGCTTACGGCCGGAGGCGCGGCGGGCTCGGCCGCAGCCGCCGTGCTGCTGGGGGCGGGCGCAGCGGCCGCCGCGCTCGCAGCCGCGGGGGCTATCGGGATCGTCCGCGGGGCAGCGCGGCGAATAGGACGGCATTAGACGGAGGGAGCGCGCCGCCCGGGAGCGAAGGCTTTTTCGGCTTCAGGTACATTGTGTTCAGACGCCGGATTGATTATGATCGGTATAAGACAATTGCCAAAGGAGCCAATCTACGTTGAGATATTATGTGCTGGACCGCGGCGACGACCTTTCGGTCGAGCTTAGCCGACAGTTCCAAAAGCTGGCCTCGGAACGCGGCATGCAGCTGGACGCCGACAACCCCGAGATCGTCGTGTCGATCGGAGGAGACGGCACCATGCTGCATGCCTTCCACATGTTTATCGACCGGATTTCCAGCCTTGCCTTCGTCGGCGTGCATACCGGCCATCTCGGCTTCTATGCCGACTGGAAGGCGGACGAGCTGCCGCTGCTGGTCGATTACATGAGCGGAACCGGGAAGAACCCGAACAAGCCGCGAATCGTCAGATATCCGCTGCTGGAGCTGGAGATCCACAAGAAGACCGGGTCCTCGGCCCATATTGCCCTGAATGAATTCACGCTCAAGGGCGTGGACGGAACCGTCGTCATCCAGGTGGATATCAATGATGTGACGTTTGAGATGTTCCGGGGCGACGGGCTCTGTCTCTCCACACCTTCCGGGAGTACCGCCTACAACAAGAGTCTGGGCGGAGCGATGGTTCACCCGTCCATTGAAGCGCTGCAGATCGCCGAAATCGCCTCGATCAACAACCGGGTCTTCCGGACCATGGGCTCGCCGCTGCTGCTCCCCAAGCATCATCATTGCGACATCTTCTCGCGCAAGGAGCAGCGTCTTATGCTGACCGTGGATCACCTCAATATTCCGGTGGACGACCTGGTCTCGGTACGCTGTCAGGTATCCAGCCAGCAGGTCAGCTTTGCCCGCTACCGGCCGTTTCCCTTCTGGAACCGGGTGCGCGAATCCTTCCTCGTCTGAAGTCTCATGGACAGGAAGATCGCTCTAGTGATATAATGATCCTATTTTTGACAACATAAATAGATTATAGAAGGAGAGAGAACATTTGAAGTTTAAAGGCTACCCGGCCGCCGCACTTCTGACGTGCGCCCTGCTCGCCGGAGCGCCGGCAGCGGCGTCGGCCGCTCCGGCGGCAGCCGCCCCCTCGAAGACCATTTCCGTGTATATTGACGGCAAGCCGGTCATCTTCGCATCGGGCCGGCCTTATATGCAGGACGGGACCGTTATGGTTCCCTTCCGGGGACTGTTCGAGCAGCTCGGTCTAAAGATCGGCTGGAACCCCGCCTCCGGCAAGCTTACCGGTACCTCCGGTGAAGTGCAGCTCGCTCTGGCCGTCGGCAGCAACTGCGCCGTCGTGAACGGTACGGTCCACAGACTGGCGCAAGCGCCCGTCAACCGCGGCGGTACCGTCTACATCCCGCTGCGCCTGGTCGGGGAAGCGACCGGCGGCACCGTAACCTGGAACGGCTCGGCTGTCCGGATCACGGAGGCGCGAAGCGACCGCGAAGAATCCGCCCTGGTCGCCGCGCAGGTCCGCATGTTCGTCGGGGCGTACAATACAAGAATTCCGAAGCTGCTTCGCATGAAGGTGGTGGAGGGTTCGCCGATGGAAGCCGAGCTTGAGACGGTGGAGGAGTTTTTTGCAGCCTACAACCTGAACTATACCGTCAACAGTCTTGAAGTGCTCCGGATTCAAAACGACGAAGCGACGGTACAGACTGTAGAGACGACGACCCGTGTCAGTGGGAGCTATCAGCCGGATTACAGGGACACGTACGTGTACGAATTGAAGAAGGTGGACGGGTATTGGAAGATTTATAAGCTGACGCTTCAGAATTCCGAGGTGCTGCTAACCCAAGAGCAGGCTTCGGCTTCGCCCGAGATTCCCGCGAGCGACCGCAGTCTCATCGACGCGACGGTTCAGAGCTATTATCAATATTTGAATAACGAGGATACCAACGGTCTTCTTAAGGTCTTCACCGCCAAGAGCGACACCTTCCGGGAATCCTTGAAGAGAAGCTTTACCGAAGCCTTTGGGACGAGCAACCTTGCGTTCGACCTGACGGCATCCCATATCTATTATTATAGCCTGGGTACAGCGGCCGTCTATGTTGAACTGGGCTTTACGGACAAAGATGCCGGAACAACGGTTCAGAGGCACGGGATGCTGGTTCTCTCCCGCCAAGCTGACGGCACATGGACCATTGACGACATCTACTGGCTCCCGTCAGATCATTAGCGCATTCATCAATCCGTAAAGGAAGGTTCCCCATGAAAAAATTGACCTCCGCCCTCTTCGGCGGCATTCTGTCCTTCTCTCTGGCACTGGCGCCTGCTGCCCTAGCGGCCGATGCTGCCGCTCCTTCATCTTCGGCTGCGGCAGCGGCCAAGGCTTCGTCCGATACCGACATTATCAATGAAGTGATGGAGTATATCGAAACCTACAACCTCACGGCCGTCGACCGTCAGAGCCTGATCCGGGCCGCCATCGACGGCATGGTCGATTCCTTGGACGACCCTTACAGCCAGTATTTCGATAAGGAAGAGACCGCCGATCTGGAGCATCAGCTCGCCTTGGAATACGTCGGCATCGGCGTGACGCTGTCGGCCACCTCTTCGGACATCTATGTCGAGTCGATCCTGCCCGGCTCTCCTGCCGATACGGCAGGCCTCAAGCGCGGCGACGTGCTGTTGAAGATCAACGGAATTCCGGTCGCCCAAGCGGAGGGCGATGCCTTGTCCGGCACCTCCGGGACGAAGCTGACGCTGCTGGTCAAGCGCGGCAGCGCCCAGAAGTCGGTGGTCATCGCCCGCAAGGAGATTAATTATCCTTCGGTGACCTCCTCCATGCTCGCTTCCAAAACCGCTTATATCTCGCTCAACGGCTTCACGCAGAATTCCGACGAGGAATTCGCCGCAGCGCTCAAAGCGATGCGCCAAGCCGGCATGAAGTCGATGGTTCTGGATCTGCGCGATAACCCGGGAGGCTACATGGATTCCGCCTACAATATTGTGAAGCAGTTCATGGACAAAGGTCTGATGATGTACACGGCGGACAACAGCGGCACGCTGACGCCGGTTACCATTACTGACGGCAGCAAAATCGGCGTTCCCGTTGTCATTCTGACCAACGGCTATACCGCTTCCGCTTCCGAAGCGCTTACAGGCGCGCTTCACGACAATCATCTCGCTACCGTGGTCGGCTCCCGCACTTATGGCAAAGCCCGGATTCAGAGCCTGTTCGATCTGACCGACGGCGGCGAGCTTAAGCTGACAACCGAGCGCTATCTGACGCCGAACAAGGTCGATTTCAATCACGAAGGGCTGATGCCCGATTTCAATGTCACCAACAAGACGGCCCAGCTCGTCACCGCGCTTCAGCTCGCCGGGATGAAGACGATTGAACTGAAGGGCGACCGGCGGGTGCTGGACGTCAACGGCAAAGCCTTTGCCGGCAATGTCGGGCTCATCAAGCAGAACAACGCCGTCTACGCTTCCGCCGCTGTTCTCTCTTCTCTGGCGGAATCCGACCTGAGCTGGGACGCCAAGAACCGCAAGGTCGTCGTCACCAACGGAGCTGGCAAGGCCTACGGGTTCAGCGTCACGGCGAAGCAGGCGATGATCGCCGACAACGAGACCTTCATTCGGGTCGATGCGTTCCATCAGGCATTTCCGTCGGTCTCCTGGAAGTACGACGCCGCAGCTCAGAAGCTGACGCTGAGCACCAAATAGAGGCATAGCCCTTCCTGCCAAAAACCCCCTGCACATCGCGTGCAGGGGGTTGCTTGTTATTCCGGGCTTCCCGGAGTCTCCGGCGTTCTCGGCCGGTTCTGCGAAGCGGCGTCGCCTCCGCCTGCGGGCTTGCTGCGCTCGCCGCGCTCGCGTCCGCCGGGCCGTTCGCCCGCTCCCGGTGCTCCGGCAGCGCCGGAAGCTTCGCGGGAGCCTTCACGGCTGCCCGCGCCGGGGTGCGGCGGGCGCTTCTTCGGCTCGCGCTGCGGGTCCTGGCCGCCGGAGCGGCGCTGGAACGGCTTGCGGTTGCCCGCAGCCGCACCTTCCGGACCCGGACCGGCTTGTCCGCCGGTGGTCGGCGGCTCCTGCCCCTGACGGGGGTTCTGCTGCCCCGGTCCGCCTCCCGGCTGGCCCTGACCGCGCGGCGGTCTCATTCCTCCCTGGGAACCGCGCGCCGGCGGCGCGGACTTGTTCCCGCTGCGGCCGGCGCCACCTTGGGACCCACGCTGCTCCCGGGAACGGTCCTTGTGCGGCCGTTCCTTCGTAATATGCTCGCGCAGTTCGCGCACCGGCGTCTCCCGGGAAGCGGAAATCTGGGCCGCCGCCTGGCGCGAGAGCAGATCGCGCGGAATCTCGGCGCGGATCGCCGCCTCCGGTGCAGCTGCCGCCCCGATCCCCGGCTCGGCTCCCGCCGGCTCCTTGATGAGAATATCCGGGCCGACCGGCGCTTCCTTCAGCTTCTGCAGCACGAAGTAGGCGCAGCCGAAATTGCAGTATTCATTGATATAGTCCATTAATCCCGAAATCGAGGTATCCCGGTTCGCCTTGGGATGGTTGTCCCGGTAGAACCCCTTCAGCCGAAGCTGGCTGTAGCCCCAGTCTCCGACGATATAATCATAGCGATCCAGAATTTCGCTGTATCTCCCGCGAAACGCCTCCGGATTCCAGCCGTCTTTATGATCCGCTACGAGCTCGTAGCCCTTGCCGCCGATAACGATCAAGCAAGCCTCGCCTGCCTTTCCACTGTCTAAAATGGGTCATCAGCCCCGAACGGCGCGCTCCTCGCGCGTCTTGGTGGCCGATTTCACCTGCTCATGCGCATGATACGAGCTGCGCACAAGCGGGCCGGCTTCCACATGGCTGAAGCCGCGCTTCAATCCTTCTTCCTTGAGCCGGGCGAATTCCTCCGGCGAGATGTATTTCTCCACATTCAGATGCTTGGGGGAAGGCTGGAGATACTGGCCGAGCGTCAGGATGTCGCAGTCCACCGCCCGCAGATCGTCCATCGCCTGAAGAATCTCATCCCACTCTTCGCCGACGCCCAGCATAATGCTGGATTTGGTCGGGATCTCGGGCTTCATCTCCTTGGCCCGCTGCAGCAGCTCCAGGGAACGCCGGTATTTGGCCTTGGCCCGAACCCGGTCGGACAGCCGTTCCACCGTCTCGATGTTGTGGTTCAGAATGTCCGGCTTCGACTCCATCACGATCTGCAGACTGTCCCGGTCTCCCAGGAAGTCGGGAATCAGAACCTCGACGCTGCACAGCGGCAGGCGCGAGCGGATGGCGTGAACCGTAGCGGCAAATATGGAAGCGCCGCCGTCCTTCAGATCGTCCCGGGCCACGCTTGTAACCACGCAATGACGCAGCCCCATCTTCTCGGCGGCTTCGGCCACGCGCTCGGGCTCCTGCAGATCCAGCTCTGTCGGCAGGCCGGTGTTAACGGCGCAGAACCGGCAGGCCCGGGTACAAATATCGCCCAGTATCATAAAGGTTGCCGTCCGGTTGGCCCAGCATTCATAAATATTCGGACAGCGCGCTTCTTCGCAGACGGTATGTAAAGTCTTGGACCGCATCATATCCTTGATTTCCTGATAATTGTCGCCGGTCGTCAGCTTGATCCGAATCCAGTCCGGCTTCGGCTGTTTCGTTCCTTTTGTGGTCAAAGTCTTTACCTCCGATTCCTCTGATATTCGCCTTCCCTATCCAAGCGGGTCGCTTAAGGGTCCATGATCGCCTCAATTATATCATGGGCTGTAGGGAAATGCCTCCTTTTTGGTCCACGGATAAAAAGCGCGCGCCGGAACCAACCTATGCCTATACGTGGGCCGCCGGGCGCGGCGGCCGCCTGAATGGATGCCAGACAGAAGGAGGACCCTGCCATGTTGTTACCCGTAAGCTTCCGCACGCTGCGGCGCAGTCTGATCGCTCTGTCCGCGGCGGCGCTTCTGTGGACGGAAGCCTGTCCCTCCCCCGCAGCCGCTGCCGGCCCGGCAAGCAGCTCCCGGGCGGCGGCCGATCTTCGCGGCAGCGCCAAAGAGGACCCGTTCCGGGCCCGCAAGGCCCTGTTCGACCAGCTGGAGGCCGCTACCGGCATTCCGTGGTTCCGTCTGGCGGCGTTCGACCAGTACGAACGCAGCTTGACGCGGACCGGAAGCGACGGGCGGACAGCCGTCTCCCCGGGACGGCTGACGGCGATCTCGGTTCCGGCGCCGCTCTGGTGCGGCCCGCTGAATCCCGATCAGGCCGATACCTCGCCCGCCTCCATCGCGTTCTTCGGAGGCTTCGGCCTGGACGGCTCCGGCGACGGACGGGCCGATCCCGCGAGCGACCTCGATGTGCTCTACAGCCTGTCCCGCCATATCCGCCGCTACGGAGCGACGAACGGCGATTTCCCGATCGCCGTCTGGGAATATTACCGCAACGGACGGGCGACGCAGCGGGTCACGCAGTTCGCATCGCTCTACGCCCATTACGGCCGCCTGAATCTCTCGGGCAGCGCCTTCCCGCTCCCGCTCGGAAGCACCTACTCCTACCGGAGCACCTGGGGAACCGGCAGAAGCTGGGGAGGCGCCCGCATCCACGAGGGAACCGATCTGTTCACCCCTTACGGCGTCACGGTCCGCAGCACCTGCTACGGCATCGTCGAGACCAAGGGCTGGAACCGCTTCGGCGGATGGCGGATCGGCATCCGCGACATTGAGAACCGGTACCATTATTACGCCCATCTCTCCGGCTTCGACAAGAGTCTGGAGGTCGGCAGCTTCGTTGAACCCGGCCGACAGCTCGGCTGGGCCGGCAGTTCGGGTTACGGCCAGCCGGGCACACAGGGCAAATTCCCTCCGCATCTGCATTACGGCATCTACCGGGACCGCGGCCTGTCCGAATGGGCCTTCGACCCGTACCCGCTGCTGCGCCAGTGGGAGACGACGGAGCGCAGAGCGCTGAGAACGAAGAAGCAGCAGCGGATGGCCGAACGCTGAGGAACCGAATACAGGCGGCAGCCCGGACGCATCGTTCGTCCGGGCTGCCGCCTGTATATTGCGGTTCGTCCCCTTCTCCTATTCCCCGCCGCCGGCTCCCGTATCTGCACCGCTGTCCGCTGCGGAAGCCTCCGGTTTCTGCGGAGCCGGAGGACTGCTTACAGCCGGTCCACCGCCTTCGTCGCTTCGCTCGCTGCCGGCGCTTCCCTCGCCGCCGCCCGCCGGAACCGCACTGCCGCCCGAAGGCGCAGGAAGAGCAATGCCCGGGGCCTGGGCGCTGTTCTCCCCGACGGGACGCCCCTGGTTGTCGTAGTAATACATCGGAACATCTCCGACAACCATGAGGTAAGAGACCGGGATTTCTGTATCCACGGTCTGGGGCTCCATATCGAACGGAATGACGACCGCCACCTCCGTGATGATATGAATATAGACCTCCACCAGAATCATATTGATGCCCGCATTCTGCTGCCGGGTGTTCAGCTCCACCTTGACCGCTCCCTGCGGCTCGATCTTCACGGGAATGTCGGGCCCGAATGAAGCGATCAGCGGACTGCCGAGCGCCTGCCCGAGCGGAATATGCTCGGTCCGGTTGTGCAGACTTTGCAGGGTGGACTGGATAACCTCGGCCGCTTCGGAGGTAATCCGCATATGCTCGGCATAATTGAGCATGAAGCCGGTGATCTTGCCGTTCCGGTCGCTCTTCCAGTCGATCAGCTTGCCGGCATCTCCTCCCGTTACCACTTGAGACGTTATCGCCTTGTTGATGGACTCCGTCGCGATCTGCTTCACCCGGATCTGGGCCAGATGCAGGATGGGCGGCTTCATATGCCGCTCCACATAGCGCAGCCCCTGAAGAACGCCGATGAGCAGCACCAGCGATACGACAACCAGGATGCGCAGCAGCCGCCGCCGCGGCTTCGCCGGGCCGCCCGTTCCGGCGCGCTGTGCCCGAACCGGGGCGGCGCTCCGGGCCGTGAGGCGCCGCCGCGGGACGGCGGATGGCACCGGCCCGGCCGGAGCCGTCCGCAGCGGACCGGCGCTTCGGACCGGCCGGAACGTCCGCCGCCGCGGCGAACCGAGCCAGGCGGCGAGCAGGCGGACGGCCCCGCTCCTCGGCGGGCCGCCGCGCTTCCAGCCGCCGCCCCGGCTGCGCCGCCGGACCGGCAGGCGCCACGCCTCAAGAGGCGGAAGCCGGAATCGGCGTCCGCCCCATTTTTTCACTCTGCCCATTGCTATCGTCCTCCCGCCTACCCGCGGTCAAGCCGCCTTATAAGTATGGGTATTCGGGCAGGCTCCGGATCAGACCATCCGGCTCCGCTTATCCTCCTGGATGTGGCTCCAGTGACGGTGAATGAAAATACCGATCAGCGCGGCCGCAAAAAGCCCGTAACCCGTCAAATAAAGGCCCCACTGCCCGGGAGGAAGAATCAGCGAAGAAGTGAGAATGCCGAACAGCCAAATGAAGGATAAATTGCCAAGAATCGTCCCCCAAATAAAAGAACGCGCCCGAATCGGCGAGACGGCGCACATCAGATTAATCATATTATTCGGAATAATCGGAACGGTCCGCAGCAGCACCACGGTCCAGATGCCGTAGCGTTCCAGGTACCGCTGCCACTTGTCGTACCGCTTCAGCCTGCTTCCCCATCTCCGGTCGAACCAGTGGAACAGATAGCGTCGGCCCAGCGCATAGACGGCAATCCCTCCGGCGCTCGCCGCGGCCAGACTGATCAGCATTCCCCCGATAATGTCGAAGACGGACACATGCAGCATAATCAGAACGAGCAGCGGTATAATTCCAACCAGACTTTGGAGAAATGCCAGCGGCACCGTGATGTACAGGATGGCGGGCCCCGTCAGCCCCAGCGCTTGCAGCAGCCCGTCAATCCATGCGTTAATAAGATCAGTCATGGGTTCTCTCCCCTCAGCCAGCCGGTCTGCATTCATAAAAACCCCCCGTAAACGGGGGGGGCGGCAACCGCAAATCTCCAATCCATTCATCATAGCATATCGCGTTTCAGCAAGTAAAATTCACGGGATTATCCGCAGAATGAAGAAGGTGTGTGTATGGGTCAGATGTTTATTTTATACGGACCGTCCGCTTCCGGCAAGACTGAAATTCAGCGCGCGCTGCTGGAAGACGGCGATTTGGAGCGCATCATCACGGCGACGAGCCGGCCGCCACGGCCGGGCGAGCGGAACGGCGTACATTACCATTTTATGAACCGCACCGATTTCATCCGTCTGGCGGAGCAGAATGGCTTTGTTGAGTATACGACCTATAACGGCGAATATTATGGGACCCCGCGCTCAGAGCTGGCTGAACGGGCGGCGGGCCCCACGGATGCCGTCGTGATTCTGGAGGCCAACGGCGTCCGTGCTGTCAAAACATTATTCCCGCTCCAAGCGTTCGCGATCTATATCGGGGCCGATCCCGCCAGCCTGCGGCGGCGGCTGGAAGCGCGCGGCGGCTCTGCCGATGAGACGGCAAGCCGTCTCCGCAAAGCGCTGGAGGAGGAGACCGCCGAGCCTTATCTGCGGGAGGCCGACGCCGCAGTCTGGAACCGCGACGGCCGCGACCTGGCCGATACGGTCCGGGAGGTGCGTGAGGTGATTGAGGCGACGAGGAGAAAGGCCGGGAGATAGGAATCCCTCCGGGAGAGGTTCCGCCTCTCCGTCTCCCTGATGCAACAAGCGGGCTGCCCTTGGAGGACAGCCCGCTTGTTGTATGTTTTTGCCGTTCTATACTCCCGCCAGCTCCTTCATCTCTCCGGTCGCCTCATCCCGGTACGTCACGGTGAACGTATGGGCGGCCAGATCGGCGCGCAGCACGGCGGCGGCGTCTCCCTGGCGGCGGACGATCTCCAGCGTTTCCGGCGTCTCACCGCCGGCGATCTCGATTTCACCGCCGAACGCCGGATAGGCGTTGCGGAACCGCATCAGCGTAAGCAGGCGTTTCAGCACGAGACGCTCGAGATTATCCGGGTCTGGTAACGCTATCATTTTAGCCTTCCGGCAAAAGATATGCCAATCGTTTTTATACTGGTCAAAAGCGGACTGTTATATTTTTCCATACCCGGATTAGGATATGATACGGTGAACCATATCATAAGTAGGGGCAAGTTTTTTATTAAGCAGTATGCATTGTTAATGACAGGATTTACTACTTGTCCTATACTAAAAGTATTGACATATATAATATGAGGTGAGCATAAATGCCTTTTTTAATTAGGGATGATATAAAGTCATATATCAACGCAGGTTTGTTACGCGCATTTGCTAAAAAGCATGAGATTGATTCTCGAGGACTTAAAAACAACCTTATTCGAAATATTGAAATAGCTGTCGAGGAAGGGAAAATAAGCGAAGATCAATTAAAGATATTTATAAAAGAGCAATTATGGTATGGAAAGAATAAGCATAATTTTTTTATTGAAATTGATGAAGAGACCGCTGACAATCTTCAAAGCAAGGAATACTTAGATCAATATCTACAGGATAGAGGCCAAACTGTTTTTAATAATATTGATAGGATTAACCTCCCAGAAGGAGTAGCCTTGTCGAGGTTTGAATATGAACTCGTTGGTGATGATAATAATAAAATTAAAAAAATATATGTAGGTTATATTGAAAAGAATTTTTTGCAGAAGTTCGTTGATAAAGAACCAGTCTTTACTCCAGTAAACACCTATGTGTGCTGCGAATTGGATTTAGAAAATAATATGCTTTTATTAAGAATTAGATCTCAATCGCAGATTAAGATAGTTGCTGATATAACTGAAAAGTCCATTAATGTAAACTACATAGCTAAGAAGTATATGGAACGCCTCACGACAGACTTCGGTATTGGATATCTTGATGGGGGTGCTGAAAGAATTAAAAATAAGATGTTTAAAATTGAACGTCAGTTAACCAACTTTATTGAATTGCAATTTCAGCCACAAGTTCAAGAATACAATGATATTATTAATGAATTTACAAAGGATATAGCAGAAAAATTAGGATTACCTAGTGATATTCAACCAATAAATTTACGCGATAGAATAATGGGGCTTCTTGAAAGAGCGCTTATTGTTCAAAACGAATCTGTCATCGAGAGTTATGTAGAAGGTAAGGTTGGTTACGTAAATAAGTTTGATTTTCGTGATGACAGGGGGGGACGAATCAATGCGCGAACAGAAGAAAAAAGTAAGCCTATTCAAACATCTGACATCTTTTTTGATACTCGCGAAACAATAAACGAAGTTAGACTTATAGATGCAATTTGGGTGGTATGGTTTAGGGTTATAGAGGACACTTCTGAGTTAGTTTCTATTGAACCAGAAGCTAATGAGGAAGACGGAGAGGTGGATCTGGAGGAAATAACGACTGAAGAACATGAAAAAGTTATTAAACTAGGAACTCGTATCGCAGCATACAAAGGCTTTTATAAAATTGAGTTTACTCATTATGTATTAAAGGAGGACTACGAACATGTTCTTTCCCTCATTGATTCATTTGAGTGATTTTGGCTTTAGTACTCTGATAATTGGAAAACTTGATTATTGGTTAAATAGTTTATCGGGTATGAAGAGAGAGAGAATTAGACCGGCAAGATTCGCTGTAGACATGGGAGTTAGCTACGATGAGGCAAATGAAATGTTCAGTATTTCTGCAGTTGAGCTTCATATTTTAAGCATAAACTACGAAATATACTGTCCAGATTGTGAAAATGAATTAGTGAAAATAGCAAATTCACTGGATTTAATTCCCCAAGTAATTAAGTGTTCAGAATGCCAGTTAGTTTTTAATCCATATGAACATGATGAATTTATACATTTGACTTTTAATCTAATCATGGCACCGAATCCAGAAAAACCGATTATTAAAGAATCGATCTCACGCAATGAAGCGTATAAATCGCTAAAACCAAATAAAAAACAACAACCTCGCCTTAATGTAGCTTCATTTTTAACCACTAAAAGTGGTCAGAAAGAAATAGAAAATCAAATTTTTAAACCTGATTGGTATGCTTTTAACAAAGCCTATGATAGGTTTATCGAGAGTTTTAAAGAGGGAGTATCAACTGAAGAGAAGGGAAAATCGCTAGAGGAATTAAGCTGTTTAATGCTATCGTTTATAACCTTTTTTCGTGTTGATCCAACCGTACATACCCAAACGAACCAAATAGATATAACGGTAACCCTGCGTCCATATTTAAAGTATATTGAGATTCCTATCCTTCAAGTTATAGGTAGGAGAATTTTATGTGAGTGCAAGAACGAAGACAATAATGTACCTAGTATTTGGGTTGATAAGCTAGCTGGTGGTCTTCATAAGGTAGATAATTGTAAGGTGGGAATTATCTTTTCAAGAGAAAATTTTTCTGGGGATGAATTAAAGCATGCACGAGCTAGTCAAATTGAGTATGCAAGATTAGAGAAATATATTCTAAGTATTACAAGTCAAGATTTTAAGGCTATTAAGGATAATAAACATAATGTTTTGAATTACTTGGACGATAAATTAGAAGAATTAGAAATGCGTATAACAAGAAGGCATCTTTCCTGATTTGAGAGAGGGCGCCTTCTTTTGGAATTTATTTCAAATGTTTAGCGTACTGAGGTTATTGACATATAAGGGAATTTTTAGGTTAAGGACAGAGCAAAGAAAATGTCAGAAGATTAGCATATGATTTCCTATTTTTTAAAATTATTTCTAATATTTCCGATACAGCACTTTTTGTTCATTTTATTTGTATTCTGTCGTAGTAATCCCCCGTAAAGCCAATGTAATCAAAGTTTAATTCGATTTCCGAGCGGATGACCGGTTCTTTGGTTTGAAATAACTCACACTACAATTTATTTGGCAATAATATCCCTATACAATCTAAGCATTACATAGCAAAAAAATTGAATTTTACAAGACAAAGTTAGTTTCCATGAAGCCCAATCCGATATGTGGACAGGGCTTTATTTTGAAGCAGTAAATTCCGTTTACCCCTGGTGAACTTTTTTGTTGTAATTGAACACTTACCGCTTCAGCCATCGAGGTGAACCGTACCATAAGTAACGGCAAGCCTTTCCCGGAAGGTGCTTAAGCAGATTAGGCTTTCTAGGTGTGACTTCGCAGATAGCAGGAGATTGTGGCCATTCACGTTCAAGCTCATCCGGTTGCCTGCTCCCAAAAAACACCTAAATTAACCGTTACCACCTCGATAACCTCTTCCACCATCGACTCCAGCGTGCGGTCTTGAACCTCCCTGCTCCACTGCAGGGCCGATCCGAATATGCCCCAACTGACCACAAGAGCCGTAGCTTCCAGCTTTTCTTGAGGGTCCTTCTGTTTAGGCCCCGATTTTAGCCATTGGAGCAGGAGACGATACAATTCCTTTTGCATGGCATTCTCCAGCAGCGGTTCAAATTGTTTGTCTCCCGGCGTGAGATACTGTCGAAATCGTACTAGAAATTGAAACACGGTCTGAACAAGGATATACAGATTGTCCGAATTGAAGGCGGCATCATCCGACAGTCTTTTTTGGAGAATGAGTTGAAACTTCTCTGTCATCCAATATGCGAGAAAAGCGAATTTGTCTTCAAAATGGGCATAAAAGGTTGCGCGGTTGACGGCCGCTCGATTCGCAATGTCGTGAACAGAAATGGAATAGATGTTTCTCTTTTCGTCGAGCAGATCGTTAAAGGCTTGAATAAACAACTGGCGGGTTCTCTTTACACGGGGGTCGCTTGGATTTACCGGCATGCTACACCACGCTTTCTTCGGGTCTCAAAAATAAACAAAACGGCCATTGTGTCGGGAACGCAACAAAACCGGTCCTTTGCGGATTGTTGACTGGGCACTAACCCCTTATCTTTTACTTATGCGATATATGGTTACACAAATCCGTATAGTTAGAAACTTTTTACAAAAGAGAAAGGGTGAGTAACATGATTATCGTTACCGGAGCGAACGGGAAGTTGGGCAGGGGCGTGGTCGAGCAGTTGCTTAAGCGCATTCCGGCCGAGCGGATTGGTGTCAGTGTTCGCGATGTCAGCCAGGCGCAGGATTTAAAGGAGCGCGGCGTACGTGTTCGTCATGGCGATTTCGCCCACACGGAGAGCTTGCTGAATGCTTTTGAAGATGCGTCGCAGGTGCTCCTTGTTTCAACCGGTATTTTGGGAGATGATGGGATCCGTCAGCACCAAAATGCGATTGACACAGCAAAGAAATCCGGCGCCGGACGGGTTCTATACACGAGTCATATGGGCTCTTCTGCGACATCGTATTTTCCGCCTATGGTTCACCATGCAGCGACAGAAGTTTTGCTTAGAGAGTCGAGTATTCGCCACACGTCCCTTCGCAACGGTTTTTACGCCTCCTCCTTGACTGGATTAATAGGTGAGGCCGTCAAAACGGGCGAGTTAATTGTTCCCGAGGACGGTCCGATTGCCTGGACAACGCACTCGGATTTGGCCCAAGCTGCTGCAGTGATCTTAACCGAGAAGAACTGGGATGGGCCATCTCCGAATCTAACGGCCTCTGAAGCGATTGATATGGAGGGCGTTGCGGCGATGATATCGGATATCGTCGGCCGGCCTATCTATCGAAAGGTCGTAACGGACGAAGCTTATCGGGCGTATCTGGCTGCCCAAGATTATTCGGAAGTGCGCATTGCAATCACCTTGGGTTTATTCCGTGCGAGCCGTAACGGGGACTTTGCGCAAACCAGTAACGCTTTAACTGATCTGATTAGGCGATCTCCGTTGACACTAAGAGACTTTTTTAAAGAGTCTTTGCCTCTATAGACGCGCTGTGAATGCTGTTTCCGCTGTATTCGTGTACAGAAAGGGCCATCCTAGCATTGATATGCTCCCCATATAGTATACAGGTGAAATAATAAAAACCTGTTGCTGTATGGGGAGCCTTTCATTGGAGGACAGCCCGCTTGTTGTATGTTTTTGCCGTTCTATACTCCCGCCAGCTCCTTCATCTCTCCGGTCGCCTCATCCCGGTACGTCACGGTGAACGTATGGGCGGCCAGATCGGCGCGCAGCACGGCGGCGGCGTCTCCCTGGCGGCGGACGATCTCCAGCGTTTCCGGCGTTTCACCGCCGGCGATCTCGATTTCACCGCCGAACGCCGGATAGGCGTTGCGGAACCGCATCAGCGTAAGCAGGCGTTTCAGCACGGGACGCTCGAGATTGTCCGCAACCTCTTCCTTGCTGTAGTAGTGGCGGTTGATGTTCCGTCCGACCTTCGTCTCCTCCAGCAGCTCGATGTCATTGCGTCCGGCCAGCAGACCGACATAATAGACCTGCGGAATGCCGGGAGCGAAGAACTGGATCGCCCGGGCCAGCACGTAAGCGTCGTCGTCGTCGCCCAGCGCTGAATAGTACGTGCAGTTCAGCTGGTAAATATCCAGATTGTTGTAAGCTACCGTATTGTACACCTTCTTGACGTTGGCACCCTTCGTGAACAACTGGTTCTTCGTCTCTTCAATCTCCTCGTCCGTCAGCAGGTCGCGCACATCCACGACCCCGATTCCGTCATGCGTGTCGAGCGTGGTGAACTGCTTGCGGGGGCAAATCTCCAGCCAGCGGATCAGCCGGTCGCTGCGGCCGCTGTACAGCGCATGCAGAACGAGCATCGGCAGGGCAAAATCGTATACCCAGTGATCCTTCTCCGCGAGCCGGGTCTGAATCGTATAATGCTCGTGTATCTCCGGCAGCACATCGACGCCGTAAGGCTTCAGAATATCTTTAGCCCCGTCCAGCATCTCCCAGATATCCGGTTCCACGAAGAAGCAGTTGGTTCCAATTCTCTTGGTGGCATAGGCAAAAGCGTCCAGCCGGATCAGGGACGCCCCCTTCCCGGCCAGAAACTCCAGATTCTCCCGGACGAACCGCTGTCCCGTCTCTGTATCCAGCCGGAGGTCGATCTGTTCCTCGTCGAAGGTGCACCAGACCTTCTCCGTCGTTCCGTCCGCGAAGGTCACCTCGATATACGGCGCACGCGGCTTCCGCTTGTAGATGAGATCGACATCCGCCTGCGTCGGCTCCCCGCCCGGCCAGAAGTCCTTGTATCGGATGAACAGATCTTTGTAGGGGGAACTGTCTTTATGGCGCACGAAGTCCTGGAAGTACGCCGAACTCCGCGAAATATGGTTAATCATGAAATCGAACATCAGGTAGAAATCCCGGGACAGCTCTTCCACATCGGCCCAGGTACCGAACGGCGCGTCCACTTCCCGATACGTCATCGGGGCAAATCCGCGGTCGGCCGAGGACGGATAGAACGGAAGCAGATGCACGCCGCCGACGGCTCCCCTGAAATGCGCCCGAAGCAGCTCGCCCGTCTCCTTCAAGTTCCGGCCCATGCTGTCGGCATAGGTGATGAGCATAATTTCGTTCCGGATCATGTCCGATTCACTCCTTTGCGTCGTCTGGTAACGCTATCATTTTAGCCTTCCGGCAAAATATATGTCAATCGTTTTCATACTGAATATGCCAGATTACTATAGATTAGATTCTCTCTATTCGAGTATGATAAAGGAAACGTTACCACAAGTAAGCAAACCTCATCGCTTAAGGATGCTTTGAGGAACCATTCAATGGTCGTTGAAAGGGGACGGGGATTTGAACGAGTGGAAAGAATTGACGAATGAATCCCGAACCAGATGGGAAGGAATTGCAGAGTTCTGGGATGATTACATGGGTGAACAGAGTAACCGATTCCATCGGGAGATTGTCCGACCATCAACAGAAGAACTATTAAAGGTAACGGAGGGTCAAATGATTCTTGATATTGCTTGTGGAAATGGGAATTTCTCACGGAGATTAGCCGATTTGGGCGCAGAAGTTGTTGCTTTTGATTATAGTGCAACAATGATCGAAAGAGCCTTGTTAAGGTCAACCGATTACTTGAACCGAATTCAATATCAAGTGGTTGATGCTACGAATTATGATTCCTTAATTGAACTTGGGATTGGACGATACGATGGAGCGGTAGCCAATATGGCTTTAATGGATATTGCTGATCTAACCCATTTAACGAGAGCGTTGCAGCAATTGTTAAAGAGAAACGGCGTTTTTGTATTTTCTATACCGCACCCTTGTTTTCAAGCGCCGAACACAAGGAAGATACACGAAACGGAAGACATCAATGGAGAGATTGTAACCAGAAACAGTGTGCAAATCTCCAAATACTTGACCCCGGAGCCGACCGAGACTATAGGAATAAAGGGGCAACCGGTATCCCATCTCATTTTCCATAGACCTTTATCGTATTATGTACAGTTGTTTTTAAGTACTGGTTTTGTGCTGGATGGATGGGAAGAACCCTCTTTCCAAATAGATGAAGACAGCGGCAAACGATTTGATTGGTATGAACTGCCCCCTGCGGTATTATTCCGTTTTAGGAAGCTGTAAAGTTAACTCCGCAGAGATTGCCGAAATAAGCTGCCCTTGTATGCTGAACGTTACCACATGAACGTAGGAGGATAAAGGCATGACCAGCATCAAGGATGTCGCCCGCGAGGCGGGGGTCTCCGTAACCACCGTATCCCGGGTGCTGAACAATCGGGGGTATATCGGGTCTGGGACCCGAAGAGCTGTGGAATCGGCGATGCGCAAGCTCGACTATCAGCCGAACGGCATCGCACGGGCTCTGCAGAAGAGCCAGTCGTTCTTTCTCGGGATGATCGTGCCCGATTCCAGCCATCCCTTCTTTGGGGACCTGCTGAAGGCCGTCGAGCGGGAAGCGACCCATAGCGGCTACAAGCTGCTGGTCTGCAATTCGCTGGACAACCCCGGCATGGAGGAACAGTACATCGGCATGCTCCGGCAGAACCGAGTGGACGGCATCGTCATGTGCAGCCATACTCCGGATGCCGGTAGCTACGCCCGCGCCAGGCTGCCGATCGTGTCGTTCGACCGCGTGATCGCCCCCGGCGTGCCGAGCGTCGGCTCCGACAATTACCGCGGCGGCGAGCTTGCGACGGAGCATTTGATCGCCAAGGGCCGCCGCCGGCTGCTGCACCTGTCCGGCCCGCTCGGGCTTGAGCTGCTCTCGAACCGGCGGCGGGACGCCTTCGCCGCCGTCTGCCGGGCCCACGGAGACTCGGTAACCGGCGAAGTGATTGAAGCCGACCACAACGGCCTCGGTTATGAATACTTCCGGCAGTTCATGCAAGAGCGGCTGCCGCTCCAGGAACTGCGCCGGTACGACGGCGTGTTCTGCAGCAATGACATTGCCGCCTACGCGCTCTGCGTCCACGCGGCCGGACTCGGCATCGCCGTTCCGAAGGAACTGGCCATTGTCGGCTACGACGGCCACAGCTTCACGCAGATGCTCCAGACGCCCCGGCTGACTACTATCCGCCAGCCAATCGGCGCCATCGGCGGACTGCTTGCCCGCACGGTCATCGGTCTGATCGAGAAGGAGGAGATCCCTGCCCGGAGCGCGACGGTCGATGTCGAGCTGATTCAGGGCGACACAACATGAAGCGGCGAGGCTACCGGCCCCGCCGCTTCTTCTGTTCTTGTCTACTCTATTTCCCGGCCGATAGCCCCTTCCTTCGCCGCCCGATCTAGCCCTAGTCGCCCGCAGGAGACAGCAGGCCCAGCTCCAGACAGGCGGCAATCAGCAGCTTCTTCTCCCCGCCGCTGAAGTCAATGGTCAGCCGGTCCTCCTCTACAGCGGCAATGACGCCGCGCCCGAACTTGGCATGGCGGACCGCCGCCCCCTTCGCCAGAGCGGAGCGGTCGCGGATTGCATCCGGCGCGCCTGCCCCGGCTGCCCGGGGAGGCACCACCTGCGCACGCCCGGCGCGGCCGCTTCCGGGAGAAGCGGAACGCGGACTTCCATCCGCTCGTCCGCCAGTACGGCTCCCGCTCATCCGCTGCGCGCCCGCTCCCGTTCCGCTAATGGAGCGGGAATAGCCGCCTCCGCTCCCGCCGATGCGAACCGTTCGGACTGCGCCTCCGTCCGGTCCGGTCTCGTCCCGTCCGATTCCGACTTGCCCGCTGCGGACCGGAGGTCCGCTCGCTTCGACTCCTGGCAGAGGCCGGAGCGCCCCAAGGAACGGCGATTCCGCCGCCGTCTCCCCGTCCCGCTCGCGGTATGTCAGCAGCTCCAGCCGCTTCCGCGCCCGGGTCATTCCGACATAGAACAGCCGGGCCGATTCCTCCATCGCCAGCTCCCGCTCTTCCTCCGTGCCGCGCCGGTCCTGCGGCGCCGGGAGAATGCCGTCGGTCAGATCAACCATGTAGACGGCATCGAACTCCAGCCCTTTGGCCCCGTGCAGCGTCGAGAGCGTCAGCACGGCCTCCGTGCGGCGGAGACGGGCTTCCCGCATGACCCGGTCCAGATGCTTCAGCCGGGCGGCGAACGCCTCCATCGATTCCAGCGTATCGGCGATCTCTTCCAGCGTGTTCAGAATGCCGATCAGCGTCTCGCGGCGGAAGCCCAGCTTCTCGCACATCTGTTCAAGCGCCTTCTCGTAGCCGAGCCCGCGGCGGATCAGCCGAATCACTTCCCGGGGCGGCATGCCGCTCATCCGAGCGAAGGCGCGGCGGCATTCCTCGATCCGCTTCGGCTGGTAATCGGCCAGCTCCACCTGCTCCAGCAGCGTGTCGAATACCGAAGCGCCGCTCGGCGTCGGAATCTCCGACAGCACCGCCATCTGCTTGCGGGTAATATAGGCATTCAGCCGAAGATGAATGCGTTCCAGCAGATCGGCCCGGTGCGGCGCGAAGCTGAATCTCATGAAATTCAGAATATCCTCAACGACCCAATGCCTGAAGAAGCCGCTGTCCGTGTCCTTCATGCGGAACGGAATGCCCGCCCGGTCGAAGGCGTTGACCAGCGCAACGGCGGAATCATTGTTGCGATAGAGAACCGCGGCATCCGCGAACCCCTTCTCGCCCGTCAGGCGGCGAATCCGCTCCACCAGCCCGGGGGCCTGTTCGGCGTAACTCGGAAGTACCGTGATCCGTACCGATTCCCCTTCCGCCTTGTCCGTGAACATCGTCTTCGGATAGCGGTGCCGGTTCCGGGCAATGAAGGAGGCCGCCGTCTCCACAATCCGCCGGTCCGACCGGTAATTCTGCTCCATGAACAGAATCCGCGCGTCGGGGTAGAGCTGCCCGAAGCGCTGCAGATAAGACGGCTCGGCGCCCCGCCAGCTGTAGATCGACTGGTCATCATCCGCCACCAGACAGAGGTTGCGGTGCGGCCGCGCCAGCTTCTCCAGAAAGACATGCTGAATGAGGGACGTATCCTGGCTCTCATCGGCCAGAAGATAGTCGTAGCGCCGCTGAAACCGGCGCAGGAGCTCGGGGTCTTCATCCAGCGCCCGGTTCCCGATCGTCAGCATATCGTCGTAGTCGATCAGCAGCCGCTCCCCGCTCTGCTTGAACGCTTCGTACGCCCGCAGAATTCCGGCCGCTTCCGGTACGGCGCAAGGCGTATCGGCCCAGCGCTCTTCCGGAATCATTTTGTTCTTGATGTAGCTGATATACGTCGTCAGCTCATCGAGCTGATCGTCCGTGATCCGTCCGTTCGCCGCTTCCGCATACAGCCTTCTCAGGATGATGCGTTTATGCAGCGGAAGCTCCCCGGGTCCGGCCGGTCCGGCGCCGCTCCCGCTGCTACCTCCGGCTTCCGCCGTCTCTTCCTCCGGCTCGACGCGTCCTTCAATGAGCGTGTACGCCGTTCCGGTCCGGTGGAGGTAATTTCGGGCCGCCTCGAACGCGAGACTGTGGATCGTCGAGAACTCGGGCGGCGCCAGGCGCGGGAACAGCGCGGCGAACCGCTCCTTCATATCCGCCGCCGAGGCCCGGCTGAACGTCACCGCCTTGATGCGGGCCGGATGCACGCCCTTCTCTTCCATCAGATAGCCGATGCGCATCATCAGCGTCGTCGTCTTGCCCGAGCCCGGCGATGCCAGCAGCAGCAGCGGCCCTTCCGTATGCAGCGCGGCTTCGGCCTGAACCGGGTTCAGGGATACGCCGAGCTCTTGTTTTTTGCGGGCCAGAAACGGGTGTCCCTGCCTTCTATCGTCACGGCTCCGATGCTCCGTCTTCATGATGCTTCGTTCCTCTCGTTGACCTCAGACACGTTCTCTATCATACCCGCCGCTGTGTCTCTGCGTAAACCCCCGCCGTCTCCCGTCCTCAGAACGCTCCCGGCGACACGTAGACGAACCGCTCGCCCCGGGCCATGACATGCAGCTTGTTCTCCGGGTAATGCTTGTACATATAGTCCACAAAATACCCCGGGTTCTCCGCATTCCCGGCATACAGATCATAATGCAGCGGCACCATCGTATCGAACCCGGACACGGCCGCGAACTCGGCCGCCTCCCGGTAATTCATATTTCCGACAATATCCCGGCTGTTGCGGAAATAATCGCGTCCGTTAATCGGCAGCATCGCCAGATCAATCCGGTGCGCGCCGACCTTCTCCACCAGTTCCGGGAACAGCACCGTGTCGCCGGCATGGTAGAGCGTCACGCCGTTCAGTTCCAGAATGTAGCCGACATAGCGGGGCAGCCCGTCTTCACTGTATTCCAAGCTCTCGTGGGCCGCAGCCAGCGGGTGAATGCGCAGCTTCGGCCCATACCCGGCCCAGGCGTCCGGCACCGCAGCTTCGAGGCGGTCCGGGTTCACGCCAAGCTCCAGCAGTTCCTTCCGACAGCAGGAAGGAGCCAGGAAGCGGGCTTCCGGGTTGTTGCGGGCGATGACCGGAATTGCCTTCCTGTCCAGATGATCGCTGTGTTCATGCGTAATCAGCACCAGGTCGGCGTCTGTAACCCGCTCCGCTTCAAGCGGCGGCGGAAAGGTGCGGTCGGGGTCCTCGGACACATAGGGATCGATATAAATCGTGAGTCCGTCCCCTTTTGCCACAACGCTCTCCTGCCCCAGGAACCATACGGCCAGACAGCCGTGCGGCACCTCGGTCCTGCGGATTTCTTCCTGCAATTCTTGGCCTGTTCTCATGGTGCGGCCTCCTTCTGTTCCGTATTGGGCGGATCTGTATCCATTATACAACTGCCATACAACTGCCATAAGCCATAAGAAGGGAAACTTTTGGATATAAGAAAGCGTAACCATATAGGAATCGGATAACAAAAGGAGAGAGCCTATGTCCAGAATTGCAGCAATCCCCATTCTGTTGATGATTGTTCTTCTGACCGCCTGCCGTTCCAACGGTTCGAATGCAGAGATCAAGCCTCAGCCTTCTTTTCAATCCGGAATATGGATCGACTTCCAAGCCTATTCCGGCTCCATTCCGCAGAAGGACGCCCCGGTGCTCGCCGCTCTGAAGAACAATCTCTCGGCCTTGACCGAGCTTAACCACGCGCGCTTCCGCTCGGGATTCGTGAATGAAGCGCTCGCAGACAGCATGGAGTCTTACTACGGCGAGCAGTTCCGCTATCGCTTCACCGAATTGGAGGCCATTGAAGAGGTGCCGGACTATCATCAATGGAATATTACCGTCGCCGGAAGCCGGATGGATACCTCCACCGGAATTGTCGATGAGGTGAAGATGCTGTACGCCCTTCGCGCCGACGGGAACGGGGAATGGCTGATTTATACGATCGACTGAGGACGGTTCCAATGCGAAGGCGCAGCCTGTCATCCCTTCCAGGGGTCTGGCTGCAATCTTCCGTAGGCTGCGCCCACGCTGCCGCCTTCCGCCAACAGAACTTTCATCTTCTTCTGTAAGGAAGTAAGTTCGGGAAGTTGGTCCGGCGGAATATCCGTTCTTCCATAGACCCATCTGATAGAGCTATCGTTGGCGGGATCTACACGCAGCAAGTCGAACGCTCTCTGAAAGCCGGCGATCTTCGAGTTCTCCGGCAGCAGCTTGGCGAGAACAGGAGAGAGCAGCCAGGAATCGCACACTATATCCGACATTCCATACTCCGGATAATAGTTGGCAAAGAACGCCCTGGCGTCCGCATAGGACTGTCGAAGACTCTCGCGCCCCAGATCGGCATCCGCGGGGATATGGATATGTATCACTTTCTTGCCTTCCTGCTCGGTCATCTCATATTCCAGCGCGCCGATTCGGAATTCACGAAGGGAAATCTGCCTCGGGAACCACCAGCCCCACGTGAACGCATAGGTCCCATAGACCTTGTAGTGCTCCTCAACGAATCGGGTACAGAACTTCATCGTATCCGTATAAATTTCTTTTCCGATTCCTCTTTGTTCATATTCCTTATAGGCCTCTGCTGCACGCAAGAGCATAAAGCTCAGCATTTTGCTCCCATCCGGATCTTCTCCCAGAATCCGAGCTATATCTTTAACTCCCTCTTCCCAGGCAGCGGGGTCATATAGAGCTCTGGACAAGGGCGCTGCTGCGGTCTCGTCGAATCGGCCTGCCCAGGCGAGCACTTTTCCCGTCATGGAATCCGGCAGACAGATACAGTTACACACTTCTTGCAGATCCATCGTTCTTCTCCTGTCCTGTTAAATTACAAGCGGAATATCAATGACTCTGTGTCAGAATTACTGCAATTCCTTTATCCATAGACTTCACTCCCACCGCAGCCTTCCCATTGAAAGAAGAAGAGGCATAGTCGAATTCCACCTTGGTGAGAAGCTTGCCGCCGGAATCCATATAACCGAACTTTTCTGCTCCGGTCTTCGTTTTCATACTTACGAGAGCAACACCATCATGAAAATCAAAGACTCTGCTGTACGAAAGGGTTGCGATTCTCGTTGTCCCTGTACGGTCAATATAGCTGTATTTTCCTCTTGAATTCGCCACATAGGCCAATCCGTTACTGAAATTACCAGCTGCGCTGAATTGAAAAGGAACGGCGAGTTCTCCTTTCCGGTTCACGTATCCCCACTTCCCCTGTGCATTCTGAACAGCCGCCAGTCCTTCGGAGAAGTTGCCGGCATTGCTATACTTAAATGAAATGACTGTTTTCCCTTTGGTGTCGATAAACCCAAACTTGCCGGCGGAATTTTGTACAGATGCCATTTCTTCCGAGAATCCCTTGGCATAGGTGTACCGATAAGGAATGACAAGTTGGCCGGAAGAGTGAATAAATCCCGTTTTCCCGCTTCCCGGTTCATAGGCAGAAGCCAATCCGTCCATAAAAACATATTCAGAATCATACTTTTGATCAAATGTATGAATAACTTTACCGAAGGGGTCAATAAAGAAGGAACGGGTTGGCTTGATTATAGTATACCAACGATCCGTTCGATTGTTCTGCCAATAACAGCCCGTCATGGAACTGACTGTCACTTTGAGCGAGAACCGGCCGAAAATCAACGGATTTCTGAACCAGGGTAATCGGATGAACTGAAGACGCCGCAGAGCTGACTCCTGCGATTAGCAGGCTGAGACATCCTGTAATTAATATTAATCCTATTTTTTTCATTAACCATTCACACTCCTTTTGTTATTCACTCTTGGTGAACATGCACATTCATCTGTTTGGTTGGAATGCAAAAAAACGCAGACTCTACCCGTTGAGTTGGTCTGCGCTGCTCTGCTTCCGTTGTAATTAGCTTGGTTGTCCTACAAGCTCACTCTATTCGCTGTTCAGGTGGGACGGGTTTATTTACCGATGGATCTCCCGCTGCCGCATTCCCTCGAACAGCAGAATCGTGGCTGCCATCGCCGCGTTCAGCGATTCGGCCCGGCCTTTCATCGGGATGAGCAGGCTCTTGTCCACCAGCGCCGCCGTCTCCGGCGAGATGCCGCGTCCTTCGCTGCCGATGACCAGCCACTGGCTGCCGCGAAAATCATGGCTGTAGCAGGACTCAGCTCCCTGCAGCGAAGTGCTGAGCAGCAGCGTTCCGCGCCGCTGCGCCTCGGGCAGCAACTCCGCCAGCTCCGCCTCGGCAATCGGCAGATGGAACAGCGAGCCCATCGTCGAACGGATGGTCTTCGGGTTGTAGAGATCGGCACAGCCGCGCCCCAGCACGACGCCGGCAGCGCCGGCCGCGTCCGCGCTGCGGATAATGGTGCCGACATTGCCCGGGTCCTGCACGCCGTCCAGTACGATGACCAGGGCGTCCTTCATTGCCAGCAGCGCCTCCGCGCCCCGCGGCTTCTTCCGCACGACCGCGAAGACCGGCTGCGGCGTATTGGTGCTGCTGCACTTGGCAATGACCGCCGCCGACACGCCGACGACTTCCATTCCCGGTACATCCTGAAGCAGCGGCTTCAGCTCGGCGGGCATTCCGGTCTCGGACGAATAGGCCAGCACCTCCACCTCCGCCTGCGCCAGCAGCGCCTCCTGCACCAGATGGACGCCTTCAATGATATATGTGCCGCTCTTGTCCCGGTGTTTCTTCTCCTGCAGCGACGCCCATTCCTTGACCCGGGCATTCTGTACCGACATGATCTCCATCCATTTCACCTTTCGTTCGCCTGTATTTTAGCGCTCGCGGCTCGCCGCTGCCGGTTCCGCCCCGGTGTCTAGAAGCGGCTCCTCCAGCCGCTTCGGGCCGGCTCTTCCCGGCTGTAAGCCGCCTCAAGCCGCGCCAAATTGTCCTTATGCCCGACAATGACGAGCACATCGCCTTCCTGCAGCCGATCCTCGGCCCTCGGCGCAATATTCATCTCGTCGCCGTGACGGATCGCCATCACGTTGCAGCCGTATTTGGCCCGAATATCCAATTCCTTCAGATTGCGCCCGAGAAGCGACCCGGCGGCCTTCATATCGAGAATGCTGTAATCCGGCGATAATTCAATGTAATCGAGGATATTCGGCGACGCCAGATGATGCGCAACCCGCAGGCCCATATCCCGTTCGGGATAGATGACCTTGTCGGCTCCGATCTTGCCCACGACCTTGCCGTGCAGCTCGCTCTGGGCCTTGACCAGAATGGTCCGCACCCCCAGGTCCTTCAGAATCAGCGTTGTCAGAATGCTGGCCTGAATATTCTCTCCAATCGCTACAACCACCACGTCAAAATGATGGATATCGAGCGCGCGCAGCGCTTCCTCATCCGTGGAATCGGCCGACACGGCATGGGTGACAATGCCGGATATCTCCTGGGTCCGCTGTTCGTCGGCGTCAATCGCGAGCACATCGTACCCCATGCTGCTGAGCGCCTTGGCGACGCTCGAGCCGAATCTTCCCATGCCGATAATTGCAAACTGCTTCTTGGCCATTGTCGTGAATCCTCCCGTTGTCCGAGCTTCTAGGTCACAGTATAGCATACGGAGCCACCCCGATTGAATGCGCCGCCGTTGCAAAGGGCATATTACGGAAGGCCCGCCCTGCGGATACCCCGCATCCCGGCACGTACCGATGCGCTCCGGCAAGCCGCAGCCGGACGGGACCCCTATCTCCGGGAGGTACCGCCATGTCCGTAACGCTTGATTTGCGCCAGGCTGTCATCCACAAGATCCATGGTCAGTCCCAGTCCGATCTGCGCCGGATGATTGAGGGCTCGGTAGACGGTCCCGAAGCCGCTCTGCCCGGTCTTGGAGTCGTCTTTGAGCTGATCTGGAAAGAGATCGATCCCCCCAAGCAGGCAACTGTGCTTGCCATGCTGGAGGAGAAGGTCAAGGACATCGAGCCCGGTCCGCTGACGAGATAACCGGCGGCCGGCGGCAGCAGAAGGCCCGGAAGACAGCAGCCCGGCGGACGAGTCGTCCGGCCGGGCTGTAGTCGGTTATTCTTCACGCCAAGGGCCAGTGGTCCGGCCGGCGCAGATGCTCCGGCAGGCGCGCCGCCCCGTCTCCCCGGGCGGCGTTCAGCTGCGGCTGGGTCAGGAACAGCGCTCCGCGCAGATCCGCGCCGCACAGGTCGGCGTCCCGGAGGTCGGCCCCCAGCAGATCGGCCGACCGGAGGTTCGCACCGCGCAGGTCGGCGGCGATCAGCAGCGTGCCGCGGAGATCCGCCCCGGCCATATCGGCGCCCCGCAGCTTGGCGCCGATCCGGTCCCGGCCGGCGGCGCTTCCGCCTCCGCCCGGCCGCTTGCCGCCCGCCGCACCGCGGGCTGCGGCAGCGCCGCTCCTGCGGTGCGGCGGCCCGCTCATCTCCCGGCCGGCGTCGGCCCGGGCCCGCACCTCAGCGCTGACCCGGCGCAGCAGTCCGCCGACCTGTACGCGCAGCGGCCCGATTGCAAGCGCCAGCAGCTCCGCAGGCGCAAGCTCTGCCAGCAGCGCCAGCCGCTCCCGCTCTGCGGCCGCTTCTTCCGCGAGAAGGCCCTCCGCGCGCCAGCCCGCTTCCGTCAGCAGCGCCAGCATTTCATGAAGCTGCTGCAGGACCGTGAAGACGGCGAACATCTCTTCCCGCTGCTCGGGGTGGTCCTGCCAGGAACGACCCTTGTACGTGACCTGGGTCAGCTTCTGTCCCGCACCGAAGCATTCGTAGACGGTGCAGCCCTTCATCCCCCGCTCCCGCAGCTCCGCATGAATGCCGCACCGGCATTCGGCCGTCAGGTGGGGACAGGGAGCGCCCGCCATTTTGTCAAAAGCAAAATCCGCAGACCGCGCAAAAGGCAGCGCCGCGCAGCATAATCCCAGGCAGCGTTCGCAGTCCGGCCGCAGATTCTCCGGCAGTCTCATTTCTTCTTCCCCCTCTAACCGTGTCTATCGCACCTGTCTGCTTACAAAAAACGCCGGCGCCCTAAGGCGCCAGCGGCAGCCGCGCCTTAGGGCGCGGTCGAGAGAAACTTCGCACTCGGGTTCTTGTCGATCGCCGTCCGCATCGCATATTCATTCTCGAACAGCACCACATGGTTCCCCTTCTTGTCGGTAACCAGCGTGGAATTGATCCGGAACTTGCCCGGGTCAGGCTTGCTCTCGTCGATGAACCAGCGCGCGAACTGGTACGGCATCCGCTGAAGCTGCACATCGACGCCGTATTCACCCTTCATCCGGTACTCGAACACCTCGAACTGAAGCTGTCCGACCACGCCGAGAATAATGTCGTCGAAGCTGACCGTGCGGAAGACCTGAATCATGCCCTCCTCCGTCAGCTGGTCGATGCCCTTCTGGAACTGCTTCGATTTCAAGGCGTTCTTGATGCTGACTTTGGCAAAAATCTCCGGCGAGAACGTCGGCAGCTCGTCGAATTCGATATCCCCCGCCTGGCTCAGCGTGTCGCCGATCCGGAAGATGCCCGGGTCGAACAGGCCGATGATGTCCCCGGGATACGCCTCCTCGACGATATCGCGGTCCTGGGCCAGGAACTGCTGCGGCTGCGACAGCTTAATCTCCTTGCCGGCGCGGACATGCTTGACGCTCATGCCCCGCTGGAATTGGCCGGAGACAATCCGAAGGAAGGCGATCCGGTCCCGGTGGGCCGGGTTCATGTTCGCCTGGATTTTGAAGACATAGCCCGTGAACTTCTCATTGAGCGGCTCAATCGGGCCCGCCGTGCTCTTGCGCGGCTCCGGCTTCGGCGCAAGCTGCAGGAAGTTCTCCAGGAACGTCTGGACGCCGAAGTTGTTGATTGCGCTGCCGAAGAAGACCGGCGTCAGCTCGCCGCGCAGCACCTTCTCATAGTCGAACGGATCTCCGGCTACGTCCAAGAGCTCGAGGTCCTGGCAGAGCTGATCGTGCAGGTAGTCGCCTGCCATTTCCCGGATCACCGGATCATGGTAGTCGTCCACCTTCTGCACCTGGATGACCGAATGGTCGTCGCCCTGGAACAGCTCGACCTGGTTCTTCATCCGGTCGTACACACCGCTCAGCTCGCGGCCCGAGCCGATCGGCCAGTTCATCGGCACCGAGCGGATGCCCAGCACCTGCTCCAGCTCCTCCATCAGATCGAACGGGCTGCGGCCTTCGCGGTCCAGCTTGTTGATGAAGGTGAAGATCGGGATGCCGCGCTTGGCGCATACCTGGAACAGCTTGATCGTCTGGGCTTCGACGCCTTTCGCAACGTCGATCAGCATGACCGCGCTGTCGGCGGCCGTCAAGGTGCGGTACGTATCCTCCGAGAAGTCCTGGTGCCCCGGAGTATCCAGAATATTGATGCGGTGTCCGTTGTAGTCGAACTGCATGACGGAAGAGGTGACCGAGATGCCGCGCTGCTTCTCGATCTCCATCCAGTCGCTGGTGGCGTGCTTGCTCGCCTTGCGGGCCTTGACGGTTCCCGCCAGACGGATAGCGCCGCCGAAGAGCAGCAGCTTCTCGGTCAGCGTGGTTTTGCCGGCATCGGGATGGGAGATAATCGCGAACGTTCTGCGCTTATCCACTTCCTTCTGCAGCAGGGAGTCCATTCCTTGGCTCATTGTACATTTCCCTTCATTTCATGTATTGGCAACAATGTAGAGCGGCGCAGGTACGATAACATCCGGTTCTTGGGCGCCCTCTATCAGATCGGTCTGCGGTTCATCGCCTGGTTCCTTTCCGGCGGCCAAGGCGCCGTTAACGTTGGCCCTGCCTTCGGCCGTTAATCGGCTTAGGCGGGCATCCTTTTCAGTATAGCAAATCCTTGCCGGGATTAGCTACCCCCCGGAGGGCGCCCGGAGACCTTCCGGTAACATTCAAAAGTTCAGTCAGCCGCTGTCCAGCCTGACCCGCTGCCGCTCCAGCTTTGCCCGCCAATTTGAACCGTCCATATTCGGCCCTCCTGCCCTTCTGCATCCGAGGCCGGAGCTCCGCTGTCTGAAGCCTGGTCCGTCACCCGCCAGTGCAGTTCGCGCAAGCTTCCTTCCCGCTCCGTCTCTGCCTCCCAGTGCGCTCCGCCGTCCGCCGTCAGGTAGAACAGCTTCGCCTCTTGCCCGGTCCCGTCGTTCTTAAGCCGAAGCAGACCATAGGATGTTGATCCAAAAAAGACCGGCAGCTCCTCCGTATAGCCCGTTCCGGCCGGCAGGTCCAGACTGGCCTGCTCCCAGTGGATGCCGCCGTCCTGCGTGCCGTACAGGCCGCTCGCCCCTTCCCTGGGCGTATCGACCGTCATCCAGCCTGTATCCGGGCTGACGAACATCAGGCCGGAAGCCGGTCCGCCCAGCAGACTGCCTTCGGCCGAATCTGCGGTCAGCCGCCAGGAGGCCCCGCCGTCCTTGGTCCGATACAGCTTGTTGTCCGCGCTGAACATGCCGTGTCCGGCCGAGTCGAGCCGCCAGCCGGTCTCGTCCGGCAGCGACCAGCGCAAGGAACGGACCGGGTCTGCGGACCCCGTCTCCGGCAGAGCGCCCTCCCCCGCGCCGCCGTCCGCTTCCGCCAACTCCGCGTCCGGCTTCCTTCCCTCGAACCGCGGTGCCGGGGAAGCCGCAGAGGTTGGCGAAATCGCGGAGGTCAGCGGAGCCGCAGAGGTCGACGGTGCCGCAGAGGTTGGCGGAGCCGCAGAGGTCGACGGTGCCGCAGAGGTTGGCGGTGCCGCCGCCTGGCGGATTTTTACCGCCTGCTGCGTGGCCGGCGCTTCTCCCCTCCGGGGCTCCGCCGCCCCTCCTTGTCCGCAGCTTGTCAGCAGCATCACCGCCGCCGCAGCCAGACATCCCTTCTTCATGCGCCGCCTCTCCTTCCCGTAATATGGGTTTCTCTCAGATTACGCGATTTCCGGGAGCAGCGGGTTAAGAAAGGTTGTCAATCTTCTCTCAATCCTGTTGTGCAAAAAAACCATCCCCCTTCCGGGAGATGGCCGCTTGTTGATTTCGTCATTGGTTCCGCTTGCTGAGTGCCGGTTTCTATCCTTGTTGATCCTCGCTTGCTGCCCTGCCGTCAGCTGTTCACGCGCCAGACGACGTTATCCTCTTCCTGACCGTTGACCGGCCACCAGTGAAATCCGTCCTGCGCAAGCAGCTGGTCCGCTTCCACAGGGCCCCAGGTGCCTGCCGGATAGGAAGCCAGGTCGCCGGCGCTCTCCTGCCAGGCCTCGGCGATCTTATCGACGAAAGACCAGGCCGATGAGACTTCATCCCAGCGGGTGAAGTAGGTCGAGTCGCCGCGGACGGCATCGTGCAGCAGGCGTTCATAGGCTTCCGGCGAGTTAATGCCGACCATGCAGCTCTGGCAGAAATCCATCGCCAGCGGCTGAATCTCGGATTCCGAGCCCGGCTTCTTGGCATTGATCTTCACATAAATGCCTTCCATCGGGTTGACCCGAATGACGAGCAGGTTCGGCTCGAGATTATGCTTTTGGCCCAGGTACACATTCGTCGGCATCCGTTTGAACTCCACGACCACCTCGGTCGTCTTGACCGGAAGACGCTTGCCGGTGCGGATGTAGAACGGCACGCCCGCCCAGCGGAAGTTGTCCACGAAGACACGGGCCGCAAAATACGTCTCGGTCGTCGATTCCGGATTCACCTTATCCTCCTGCCGGTAAGCCGGCAGCGTCTTGCCCTTGAAGAGCCCCTGGGTGTATTGGCCGCGAACGACGTTCTTGCGCACCTCATCGCTGCTCGAGAACGGCCGCAGGGAACGGAGCACCTTCACCTTCTCGTCGCGGATGTCCTCCGCCAGCAGACGGCTCGGCGGCTCCATGGCGATCATGGTCAGCAATTGGAGCATATGATTCTGGGCCATATCGCGCAGCGCTCCGGAATGGTCGTAATACCCGCCGCGCTCTTCAACGCCGACCGTCTCCCCTAGCGTGATCTGGATGTTCGCAATATGCTGCTTGTTCCAGAGCGGTTCGAAGAACGCGTTGGCGAAGCGGATCACTTCGATATTCTGCACCATTTCCTTGCCCAGGTAGTGGTCGATCCGGTAGATCTCCTCTTCCTTGAACACCTGGTTGATCTGCTCGTTGAGCTCCCGCGCCGATTCCAGGTTGTAGCCGAACGGCTTCTCGATAACGAGCCGGTTCCAGCCCGGACCGTCGAGCATGCCGCCCGCCTTCAGATTGAAGGAGACGCCGCCGAACAGCTCCGGCGCCAGCGCCAGGTAGAACAGCCGTCCTCCGGCAATTCCGAACTTGCGCTCGATCGCTTCGGTCTGCTCGCGCAGCTCGCGGAAGCCGTCGATATTGTTAATGTCCAGCGATTTGTATTCAAAATGATCGACGAAGCGCGCCCATTCCTCTTCATCCGCCACAGGGTAGCGGCTGAACTCGCGGATGCTCTCCATCACATCCTCATGGAATTCGGACGGAGTGCGGGGACGCCGGGCCACGCCGATGACGGCGAAGTCCTCTGTCAGCTTGCCTTCCCGATACAGGCTGTAAATAGCCGGAAACAGCTTCCGGCGAGCCAAATCGCCGGTGGCGCCAAAAATAAAAAATACGGCACCGGGCGCTTGCGGTGCGTCAAAGGTTACGTTATCAGCCATGGCTCCTCATCTCTCTATGTAATATAGTGTATTGAAATCCATTCTCATTCGCCATACTGGCGTGATGTCATTTTATCATAATCATCCGGTGTATGCTATGGGATACCTGACAGTTTGCGTCGGATTTCAGTACTTTTCAATTACTCTTTCTTATAGCGGCTTATAGTTGGGCTGATACTCCGGCCGCGGCCGGGTTCAATACTCCACCGTAATCAGCGGCAGCCCGATCGTGACGCGCTCCCGTCCGTCGCCGCTGCTCCGGTGAACGGCGATCTGGGCGGCAAGCTCGCCCTTGCTGCCGGGAACCGTCCGCTCGAGACCCGGAACGCGGTAGGAACGGCTGACCGTGGCGGCGTCCTCATACTGTTCCAATGCCTCGGAGCCGGGCAGCAGCTTCGCCAGAACGCCCTCGGCTCCGGCCGCCGCCTCTTCCGGAGTCCCCTGTTTCCGGGACTCGCCCTGGATGGCGGCGTTCCACTCGGCCCGGACGCCGGCTGCGGCCATGGCGGCCCCGGCTTCGGCGGCAGCCGCAGGCAGGCCGGGCGCTGCCGCCAGGTCGCGGGTCTCCAGCGTCACGATTGCGTAGTGGCTGCCGCCCGCAAGCTCGCTCCAGAAGAGGCTGACCCGGACGCCGTCCTCCGCGCTTCCGCAGCGCAGCGTCCGGTGTCCATCCTCTTCGCCCTGCGACACCAGCCGCAGGTTCAGCGCCGCCGCCAGGGAAGCGGCGGCCCGGTCCCCGGCCGGACCATCGTACTCACCCTGCCATTTCACTACGAGGCGGAGCGGAGCGCCCTCCGCCGCCGCGCTGCGGCCGAGCGCCGCAAGCCGCTCCAGAGCCGCCGGGAGTCCCGCGGCTTCCCGCTCCGCCCCGCCGGATTCAGCCCCGGCCCGGCTTCCCGGGCCGATCCCCCAGAAGGCGGCGGCAACCAGCACCGCCAGCATCAGCCAGACGGCTCCGGAGACCGCGCCGCTTCTGCGGTCCTGCTTCGCCCGGTTCTTCCCTCTGCCTGCTTCCCGTCCTGTACCCTTCCGCTCCGCCTTGTTCATTCTTCTTCTCCCCCATCCGCTGCTATCAATCTATCAGTCAGGATGCCCGGAATTGGGAGATTCTATTCCCCATACGCGTAAGACGGGTCCAAAGAAAAACGGACAGGCTCCTTACTCCGCCAGTCCGTTCTTATAAGCGTAGATCGCCGCCTGCGTGCGGTCCTCGACATTCAGTTTGGCCAAAATATTGGTGACATGGAACTTCACCGTCTTGATGCCGATGATCAGCTGGTCCGCAATGTCCTGATTGGACTTGCCCTGGGCCAGCAGCTTCAGCACTTCCATCTCCCGGTCCGTCAGCTCCTGGTGCAGCGGAATCTCCTCATGGGCATGATGCCGGAACCGGTTCATCATCTTCGAGGCCACCTGCGATTCCAGCACGGATTGTCCCCGTGCTGCGGCCCGGATGGCGTCCGCCACCTCGGCGGCGCGGGAGGTTTTGAGCAGATAGCTGAACGCGCCGGCTTCAATCACCGGATACATCTTCTCATCGTCCAGATAGCTCGTCAGCACAATCACCTTGCATTCGGGATACAGCTTCATCAGCTGCCGCGTCGTTTCGATGCCGTCCATGCCCTCCATCACCAGGTCCATCAGCACCACATCCGGCTTGTACTCCTGCGCCAGCCGGATGCCTTCCTCGCCGCTGCCCGCTTCGCCGACCACCTCGATGCCGTCTTCCGTGCCCAGCACCGCCGCCAGTCCAATGCGGACCATCTCGTGATCGTCCACCAGCAGCACTTTGATGAGCTTGTCGCTCTCCATCGCTCTCTCGTCTCCTCCCTGTCTGATTGACCGCAGCCGGTCCGTCCCGCTTCTGCTATTGGGCTCCATGTTCCTCCGTCCGTCCGCCCCCCGCGGGCGCTGCCGTTCCCTCCGGCTCTTCGGCCAACAGAGGAACGACGACTTCGATGCGGGTGCCGCGTCCGGGCGCGGTAATGAACTGAATCGAGCCGCCGGTCTCCGTCATGCGCTCCCGCATGTTGGAGAGCCCATAGGAAGTCTGCTTCTCCTCATCCAGCTCGAAGCCGACGCCGTCGTCGCGCAGCGTCATCCGCACCGTGTCCCCGCGCCGGTGAATCCGAATCTCCATCCGGGTGGCCTTCGCATGCCTGAGCGTATTGGAGATGGCTTCCTGCACAATCCGGAACAGGTGGTTCTCCACGCCCTTCAGCAGCTGAATGCCCGGATCCATCTCGAATACAATATCCATCGGCACCTTGACCTTCAGTTCCTTGATCAGCTCCCGGATGCCCTGCTCCAGCCCCTTCCCGTCCAGATAGACGGGCCGCAGATGCAGCAGCAGCGCCCGCATCTCCGACTGCGCCACCGCCGCCATCTCCTCAATCAGAGCAATCTGCCGCTGCGCCTTGTCAAAATCCTTCTCCAGCGTCCGGCCCACGGCCGTCGCCGTCATCGAAATTGCGAACAGCTGCTGCGACACGGCGTCGTGCAGCTCCCGCGCCAGCCGCTGCCGTTCCTCGACGATGGCCGTCATCCGCGCCTGCTCGGCGAGCTGGGCGTTGTTCGTCGACAGCCGCTGCAGCGTCGTGACCTGGTCCTCCCATTTGCCGCTGATCGTCTCCAGCTGTTCGCCGAGCCGGCCCAGCTCATCGTCGCCGAGCGGCGGCATGGATAGCCGCAGATTGCCCTTCTCCCAGAGAAGCAGCGTCTCCCTCAGCCGGTCCAGCCGCCGCTTCATGCGGAAGCCCTGATAGAAGCCCCAGCCGGCTCCGAGGGCGAGCGGCAGCAGGAGCAGCCCCGCCACGGTGCGGACGCCGATCTCCCAATCGGCGAAGGGCTTGAAATAACCGTATGTATAGAGCATATACAGCACAATGAGCAGCAGCGCGAAGGACAGAAGAGCTCCCTCGCGCATACTGCGCGATATGATGCTGGAAGGCTTGCGTTCGTTCATCCCAGACCGCTCTCCTCTCCCGCCCTGCCGTCTCAAGGCAGTGTAATATCCAGATCGCCCATCAGATAAGAAATACAAATCTTGACCCGGTATTCGCTCGTGTCATAATTCGCGGATTTCCAGTTCAGCCGGTTCATCATCCCCGTGTCGCGCTGGGTCCCCAGATCAATCGAACCGAACAGCACGAAGGCCTCAATCTCGATTCCGTAGCCTTCCGCCAGATGCAGATCGGTATCGCCGAAGATGCCCTGGAACAGCATCACGGTCTCGCGTTCCTCCGCCATGGCCAGCGACAGGTCAATGTCGGTCTGGCCCAGCACATGCCAGGCGCTGAGGTTGCCCATCATCCACGGATGGCGGTCCCAGTCGAAGCCTGAAGAGAAGTTCTGCTTCTGGACATGCCTTCTCCCCTGCATCAGCCGCCGGGACCGGACGATGAACAGGCCAAGCGAGAGCAGCACCACGCCCAGAACCAGGACAAGATGGTCCAGCACGAGCAGAATAGCGCCTGCTCCAAGCAGCCGGTATCCCTTCTTCACATCGCCGTTGGTTGTCCGGTACACGCCCGCCAGCAGGAGAAGCAGCGCTACAATGGACAGGAACCCGAGCCATCTGCCGAATATGAGCAGAACCCCGGCCCCGATGAACAGGATCGCCAGCATCCGGTTCCGTTTCTCCATTTCCCCCGCCTCCTCTTCGCGTCGTGTGCATAGCCGCCCGTCCCAAATGGCGACCGGACCAAACAGCCGGAAAAGCCATTACGATATGTGGTCCATACCGCATGGCTTTCCCTGTTTAAGAATAGCATATCCCGGGTTCCGCTTGGAACCGATTTTTTGCAGCAGGCTCCCGGACCTTAGTGGCCGGCGCTGCCGAATTGCTTGGACGGCGTCCGACTTTCGGACGATTACTCCGCCGCTTTATCCGAAGCGGCTTCCGGAGCGGAGGAGCCGCCGCCGAGCTTATTCTTCAGCGCATTCAGCTGCTCTTCCACCTTGAGCTGCTTCTGGGCATCCAGCGGGCTGTAAGCCGCTGCGCTCTGCGGTTGGTACGGGGCACGCATGACATCGGCTTCCGCTTCCATCTGCATGATCTTCTCTTCCATCCGGTGGAAGCCAAGCGACGCACTGCCGCTCTCAATGCTGTGCACGCTGCTGATCTGCGACATCTGCTTCTTGGCCTTGGCCATCTGGGCGCGGGATACGAGCTCGTTGCGCTTGTTGCGCAGCTTGTAGAATTCATCCTTCATATCATGAAGCTGCTGCACCAATTCCTTGGCGTGCGTATCGGCCTGGACGTGCAGGTCACTGTATTCCGCATACTTCTGGTCAAAATAAATCTTCTCTTCCAGCAGCTTCCGCGCGACTTCCTCCTGGCCGTTCTTCAGTGCCAGTTCGGCCTGCGACGTGCGCTGTCCGGCCAGCTTCGCAGCTTCTTCCACACGCTGCTTCATCCGGCGCTCATTCGCCATCTGCTTGGCGACCGTCACCTCGGCCTCATGAATCTCGGCCTCCATGTCGCGCAGATACTGATTCAGCATCACAATCGGATCTTCCACTTTATCCAGCAAATCGTTGACCGATGCCTTTGTCATATCCTTAATGCGTTGAAATACTCCCATAATTAACGTTCTCCCTTCGAATTCTCATATTGGGCCAATCTGCGTTTTAAGTCTTCAACTTCCTTGCGGAGGGCTTTCTTCTCAATGTCTTTCATCATTTCATCCAGGGTGGAATCGGCCGCCTCCGGTCTGCCCGCATGGCTGTAGCCGTAGCCGCCCGGTCCCGGCTGCGCCGCCGGTCCGCGGCTTCCGCAGCTGCGGGGGCCGCTGTGCGGGTAACCGCCGGGATAGCCGCCCGGGTAGCCGCCGGGATAACCGTAACGGTCTCCTCTGGGCGGACCTGCATAGGGATCGCCGGGGTAATGATACTCCCGCGGAATAATCAGTGCGGCGATGAAGTAGACCGGGATGACGGCGCCGCCCGTGAACGGAATCGCAATGAGCAGCAGAATTCGCAGCAGCGTAGAGTCCATGCCGACGATTTCCGCCAATCCCCCGGCAAGTCCGGTCATTACCCGGTCCCGGTTCGATCGGTACAATCGGGTCATAGCGCTACTCCTTTCCATTCCGGTTCAGTTTCTCCTTCAGCTTCGCCATCTCGCGTTCCAGCACCGTCGCTACCGTCTCGCCGGCTGCGGTCGCATATTCCTGGCCCATCCGGCGCAGATCGCGCAGGCTCTTGGCTTCCAGTTCCCAATCGGCGAGCCGGTCTTCCAGCTGGCCGAACATCTTGGGCACATCTCCGTTCCCGCCGAGGGCGGCGGAGCGGGCATTCATCCGCTGCTGCAGCCGCAGACTCTCCATCCGGGCCGCATAATATTGGCGCTTGCTGTATACGGTCTGGTATTCCAGCTTAAGCTCGCTTAATTGTCCTTCCAGCTCCATCAGCGACTGTCGGCTCTGATCCAGCAGACCGCTGTACTGCTCCAGCTTCTCCTCATGGATGATCTTCTCCTGAAGCGCCAGCTTGGCCAGATTCTCCTCGCCCGCCTTCAGGGCAAGCATCGCCTGCTCTTCGCGCTTGTCCCGCATCGCCGCCGCCTGATTCACCTGCGACTGCAGCTGCTTCGTATGTTGGGAATACTGATTGTACAGGGCTTCGACCTCACTGATCTCCTGACGGGTCGAATGCAGAAACTGATCAATCAGCTTGACCGGGTCCTGCGCCTGCTCCAGCCGTTCATTCAAATTAGCTACGGTGATATCCCGCATTCGTCGAAACACGCTCATGTTTTGCCGCTCCCTCCTTGCTTCTCCCGGCTGAGCCGGGGACCATTCATCTTTCCTTGTATACGCTTAGTACCGGCGGGGACGGCTGCCGCGGAGAACCGAAATCCCCCATACCAGCAGCGCAATGCCCAGCAGCGGGCCAATCAGCCAGGCCAGCTTGTTAATCAGGGACAGAATCCCGACGAACATCACTGCGAATCCGATCAGCTTGTGGCCTCTGTTCACGGCGTAGTACCCAATCAGCACGAGCAGGATCGGGAACACCAGCCGGAACAACCCGTGAATCAAGGGCCCCAGCGCACCCAGCAGCAGAATCGCGCCGATCGCGATCAGAACCACTGCAAATCCGTTACCTCTATTCTTGTTCATGTCTCTCACCGCCTTTCGTTGCTGTCTTCCTTATGTCTTTATTCTAGGTGAAAGGCGTCTCTTCCAAAACAGACCGAGGACGGTTTTTGCGACTGGACCTAAGGCGGGGGCGGAGCCGGACCGGGGTCGGCCTGAAGGGGCGCCCCCAGGACGATAAAGCGGCTCTCTTCCTTGCTGGACGCCGGAACCCCCATGAATTATATTGAAGCGTGAAGACTAATGATGACGCTGAATCAGCGTCCAAGGAGAATGATGGATATGAATTCCGCCGGCATTGGCATCCCGGATACCGGGCGGATGCTTCAGGAGCATCGGCAGTATTTTGAATCGGGACAGACTCTGCCCGTCGGGTTCCGGGTCCGGCAGCTTCAGAAGCTGCGCGAGGCCATCCTTCGGCATGAACGGGATCTGGCGGAGGCGCTGCGGCTGGACCTTGGCAAATCGGAGTTCGAAGCCTACACCACCGAGATCGGCTTTACCTTAAGCAGTATCCGAGATACGATCCGCCATCTGCCCCAATGGGCCCGAACCCGCCGGGTCGCGACCCCGCTCCGGCTCTTTCTCTCCAGCAGCCGGATTCGCCACGAACCTTACGGCACGGCGCTGATTATCGGCCCTTACAATTATCCGTTTCAACTGCTCATCGAGCCGCTGATCGGAGCGATTGCCGCCGGCAACTGCGCCGTGCTCAAGCCTTCGGAGATGACGCCCCGCACCGAGCAGGTCCTGGGTTCTCTTATCGGAGAGACGTTCGACCCGGCTTATATCCGGGTTGTCAGCGGCGGAGTGGATACCGTGACCGCCCTGCTGGATGCGCCGTTCGACTTTATCTTCTTCACCGGCAGCGTGCCGGTGGGCCGGGTGGTCATGCAAGCGGCCGCGAAGCGCCTGACTCCTGTGGCCCTGGAGCTCGGCGGCAAGAGCCCGGCCATCGTTGATGAGACGGCCAGACTCGATGCCGCCGCCAAGCGGATTGTCTGGGGGAAGATGACCAACGCCGGCCAGACCTGCGTCGCTCCCGATTACGTTGCCGTCCATGCTTCCGTCAAGGACGAATTGATCGCCCGGATTCAGCAGACCCTCCGGGAATTCTACGGCGAGCGGCCGGAGCAGAGCCCCGATTTCGGCCGGATTGTGAACGACCGGCACTGGACCCGGCTAAACGGCCTGCTGGAACGGGAACGCTCCGCCGTGCTTGCAGGCGGAGACACGGACCGGGAGGCCCGGTATATCGGTCCGACCCTGATCGAAGCGGACTTTCGTTCGCCTTCCATGGAGGACGAGCTTTTTGGCCCCCTTTTGCCTGTGCTGACCTATACCGATCTGGACCAGCTGCTGGCCGAAATCCGCCGAAGACCGAAACCGCTCGCTCTCTACCTCTTCACCGGGAATCGCCAGACCGAGAAACGGGTTCTGGACGCCGCGCCATCCGGAGGCGTCAGCATCAACGATACGATTACCCACCTGGCCAATCCGAAGCTGCCCTTCGGCGGAGTCGGTCCTTCCGGAATGGGACAATACCACGGACGCTACAGCTTCCTGACATTCTCCCGGGAGAGAAGCGTACTGCGCAAAAGCACCCGGGTAGGGCTGCCGCTGCTCTTTCCTCCGTACAGCGCGAAGAAGCTGAAGTGGATCAAGCGTCTGCTGAAATAGCCGCCGCACTTGCCGGCCGTATGAAGTTCTTGCCGTTCGTCCAGTCTATAGCTAACCATCCTCTTAAGAAACGGAGTGAACGCTGTGCACGCGAATGAATCTTCTTATGCTTTTCCCGAAGGCTTCCTGTGGGGCGGAGCCGTCGCTGCGAATCAGGTAGAAGGCGCTTATCAGGAAGGGGGCAAAGGACTGTCCACCCAGGACGTAACTCCGCAGGGGATTGTCGGTCCGGTTACCGAAGCGCCCACCCCAAAGAATATGAAGCTGATTGCTATCGACTTCTATCACCGTTACCCGGAAGACATCCGGCTGCTCGCGGAGATGGGATTCAAGGTGTTCCGCACTTCCATCGCCTGGTCGCGCATCTTCCCCAAGGGAGACGAGGCCGAACCTAACGAGGCGGGCCTGCAATTCTATGACGATCTGTTCGATGAATGTCTGAAATACGGGATTCAGCCGATGGTTACCCTCTCCCACTACGAGACCCCGCTGCACCTGTCCCGCACCTATGACGGCTGGGTCAACCGCAGGATGATCGGTTTCTATACCCGGTATGCCGAGACCGTGTTCACTCGCTACCGGGAGAAAGTGAAATACTGGCTGACCTTCAACGAGATCAATTCAATCCTGGAAGCGCCGTTCATGAGCGGCGGCATCTCGACGCCCAAGGACCGGCTGAGCCGCCAGGATCTCTACCAGGCTATCCATCACGAACTCGTGGCCAGCGCCCGTGCGGTTCAGCTCTGTCACCAAATAATTCCGGATGCGAAGATCGGCTGCATGGTGCTCAGCCTGCCTGCTTACCCCATTACTCCGGCTCCGGATGATGTCATTGCCGCGATGGAATATGAGCACAAGAACCAATTCTTTGCCGACGTGCACTTACGCGGCCGCTATCCCGGCTACATGCAGCGCTTCTTCCGCGAGAACGGCATCCGCATCGCAATGGAGCCCGACGACGAAGAGACGCTGCGGCATACGGTGGACTTTCTGTCGTTCAGCTATTACATGAGTATCTGTCAGGCCGCCGACCCCTCCCAGCACCGGAAGGGAGAAGGCAACATCTTCGGCGGCGTGGCCAATCCGTATCTGGAAGCCAGCGAATGGGGCTGGCAGATCGATCCGCAGGGTCTGCGGTATGCGCTCAACCAGTTCTATGACCGCTACCAGAAGCCGCTCTTCATTGTAGAGAACGGACTGGGAGCAGCCGACAAGCTGATCGTTCAGGACGGGATGCCGACGGTAGAAGATGATTACCGGATCGAATACATGAACGATCATTTGATTCAGGTATGGGAAGCCATTCAGGACGGCGTGGAAGTCCTGGGTTACACGGCATGGGGCTGCATTGACTGCGTCAGCTTCTCGACAGCCCAGCTCAAGAAGCGCTACGGCTTCATTTATGTTGACCGGCACGATGACGGCTCCGGCACCCTGGAACGATACCGCAAAAAATCGTTCCACTGGTACAGAGAAGTCATCGGGACGAACGGCGCTTCGCTGAAGCGCCGCCCTTAGCGCAGCGCGCCAATAAAGCCGCCTCCCGGCCAGGGAAGGCGGCTTTATTTTGCCGGCAGCAGCCGTTATCCGATGTCGAGCGGACTAGCCGCCTCATTAATCTGTTGGATAATGGAGTCACTGTGATCATTAATGAAGAAGTGGCCGCCGTCCACCGAATGAATCCGGACCCCACAGCCGCCATGCTCCTTCCAGGCAAGCACTTCCTCCCTCGTCAAGCTCTGATCCCGGGTTCCGGTGAACACGGTCATGGGGCAGCCTACCCTGCGGGCTTTTGCCGAGAAACGGTACAGCTCGACCAGCTTGAAATCTGATCTCAGCACAGGCTCGAAATACTTCAGCAGCTGTTCATCCTCAAATACAACCCGGGAAGCCTCGTCATATCCAAGCACATATTCTCTAAATTCCTCAAGCGGCTTGTCGTGAACTATTGGACGGCGATCAAAATGCGGAGCCTTGCCCCCCGATACAAACAGGTGGACGGGCTCTTTGTAGCCAGCCGACCTTAACTTATAGTAGAGCTCAAAAGCCAGCAAACTTCCCATGCTGTGTCCAAACAGGATATACTCCTCTTCCTGTCCGATCGTTCGGATGACTTCTTCACAGAGCTCGGTAGCCGCATGATCCAAGCTTTCATAGAAAGGCTGCTTGCTCTTCAGACCCCTCCCTGCCATCTCCAGCGGGTGAAGCCGAAGGCGATCCGATAATCGGCTCTTCCATTTGTAATAGCTGGCGGCCGAGCCGCCGGCATAGGGAATGCAGAATAAGTGAACGGGTATCATTCCGGTCGTCCTCCTTGTACACAAGAGAGCTGCCCCCCCCTCCAGTCGTATTCGAGGCGCAGGGGCAGCTGTCATTCCTGCGGGTTAGAGCGCTGCTATGGCTCTTTCTTTGTGGAACGCGTCCAGCAGACGGTACAGCTCGGTCAGAATAACGCCTTCTTCCTCTTGGCCGCGTGAGACCAGAGCGATCATGCTGTCCACAAGCCCGATATCTTTAATAACCAAATACCGAAGTGCAGACAGTCTGGCCAGATTGAAGGACTGTGTCAGCTTCTCGAACTGCTCGGCCATTGGCTTCAACTGCGGCAGTTCCGGATAGAGTCCGGCCAAATACTGGATTCTCTCGGACAGCCCTTTCTTATGCTCATAGAGCGTATGGAAGGCCCGGTAATCCGGCACCCCCTCCTGCTCCCGCACATGCTTCAGGTGATCCAGAATATAGGCGTAGGTATCCCTCCCGAACACATTGTCGCTGAGACAATACAAATATTCATCAATCTTGCGCTTTCTGGCCGTATTGACCGAATGAAGGTAGTCGTGGAGCTGATCCAGCAGCTGGTCCAACCGGTAGGAGTGCGTATACGAATCATCTACGATGCACTTGATCTCCAGACCGTAATAGTCACCGCCGTTCTCGTCCAGCGTTCTGGATAGCCGTACCCCTTCCTCAAAGGCTATGCGGAAACGGTCGTAATCCAGCTCGTAGGCCACAAATTCACGCTTGGCATTGAAGCCGATAACATGGACGAGCCGCTTCTCTCGGTCATACCCGTATACGAAGATATCATGAACAAAATGCTCCCTGCCTTGCTGAATCGTATAGAACTCGTCCAGATAGGTGTGAAAATACTGGTTCCGGTCGATTCGTCCTTCGATAAAACGAATGATATCCTGATCGGCAAGAAACTCTCTCTGGTAGTACTTATAATCGAAGAATCGCCGAGGTTCATTCCAGCCTCCGTAAAAATCGAGCCAAATTTCCTCGGAATCTTTGATCCGAAGCCGCTTGCTGGGGCTGTAATACAGCTGAACATAATTCTCATAGAACCAAGGGAGCATATTATCATACCCGAGCAGGATACAGAGCAGATAGGAGTTGTGCGTATAGCAAATGATTTTGTTCTGCAGGCGGATCCGCAGACGCTTCATACCGCCGTTCTCTACCGCCGGCAAAAGACGGTTATCGCTCACGCCTTCCGCGCTCGCCATCTCTATGCCCGGCTGTTCCGGGTTCTCCATTGCCGGAAGCTCGCGATACGTAATGAACCGCCCCGGCTCCGCCGGCGATTCCGGGTCAACCGGAACGCTGGAAGCCAGGAATTCCGCCAGTCTGCGAATCGTTCGGTGCTGATAGACATCCGTCAGATTAGCATATAAATGCTCTCGGTTCATCTCCGCTTCCAGGCTGATTAACTGCAGTGAGTTGCCGCCCAGCGCAAAGAAATCGTCATGAACGCTCAGCTTCTTCAGGTTCAGCAGCCTTTTCCAGATGGCAACCAGTTTCTCTTCCACCTGGTTCGAGGCCTCCTCGTACTCCGAGCCCGTGATTTGTTCCGCCTCCGGGGCCGGCAGGTCTCTTCTGGATATTTTCCCGTTGGACGTTAGCGGCATCCGCTCCAAACGGATGAAATAGGCGGGAATCATATATTCCATCAGGCTTCTGCCCAAGAACTCCCTGAATTCCTTGACGGTAATCTCCCGTCCGCACACGACATAGGCACATAGATATTTATCGCCTGCGGAATCCGTTCGATCGGTGACCAGAGCTTCGGTCATGTCAGGATGCTTCAGCAGCTGCGCTTCAATTTCGCCAAGCTCGATCCGGTAGCCTCTAATCTTCACCTGGTGATCGATGCGCCCTAAATATTCAATATTGCCATCCGGCATCCACCTTGCTAAGTCACCGGTCCGGTACATCCGTTCTCCTTCACAGAAGGGGTCGGGGACGAACTTCTCTTCTGTCAGTTCCGGGCGATTGAGGTATCCTCTGGCAACGCCTGCGCCCGAAATGCACAATTCACCGCTTACTCCGACCGGAAGAAGCTGGTAATGGCTGTTCACAACATAGAGGCGGATATTGTCGATCGGTCGGCCGATCGGAACGAGGTCCTTCTGCGCCGGATCCGTGCAATCATAATAGGAGACATCGACTGTCGCTTCCGTCGGTCCGTACAGATTGTGAAGCTGTGTGCCGTTGGTCTGATGCAGAATGCGGTGAAACTGTTGAACCTGCCGCATATGGAGCGCCTCTCCGCTGGCAAAGACGCGGCGGACGCTTGCGAGCAAGCCGCCAAGTTCCCGGCCATGCACATATTCCAGGAAGAGCGTCAGCATCGACGGAACAAAATGCATCACGGTAACCTGATGCTTACTGACGGCTCCCACGATATCGGCCGGATTCTTCTCCCCTCCCGGATTCAGGAAGCACAGTTTGGCTCCGGCCAAGAACCACCAGAACAGCTCCCATACCGAGACATCAAAAGTATAGGGTGTCTTCTGCAGGATGACGTCATCTGCACTGATCGGATACTGCTTGTGCATCCATTCGATCCGGTTGATAACGGAATGATGCTCAATCATGACGCCCTTCGGATTTCCGGTTGAACCCGAGGTGTAGATCACATAAGCCAGATTCTCACGTTCCGCTCCTCCCGGGAGGTTCGTGCTGTCGCCGGTATAAAGGCCTCCGTCTTCCAGATCAATAAGGCTCAAGGATGACAGCTTCTGCAGACGCCGGACGTGGCGGGTCTGGGTCAGTATAATTGGAGTCTTGCTGTCCTCCAGCAAATAACACAACCGTTCATCCGGATTGTGCGGATCAATGGGCAGGTAGGCTCCGCCAGCCTTGAGAATCGCCATGATGCCAACCATCATCTCCACCGATCTCTCCACCAGCAGGCCTACCAGCTGGTCCTGACCGACGCCTTTATGCCGCAGCACACGGGCAAGCTGGTTCGCCCGAGCGTTCAGCTGCGCATAGGTAAGCCGCTGCTCTCCGGTTTCTACGGCCGGCTTATCGGCGAACTGTTCCGCCTGCTTCTCAAATAGCCGGTGAAGCGTCTGAATCGGACCCGACGCTGTAGGAGCGGGATTGAACGCTTGCAACAGGGTCCGCTTCTCATCGGCGGAAGCGAGCTCCACCTCCGCAACACGAACGGACGGGTTCCGAATCAGCTGCATAAGGACCTGTTCAAAATGCCCCTGAATCCTCGCAATCGCTTCATCCGTATACACATTCCCGTTATAACAGAATTTCACGGTTAATTCGGTACCCGGGAAGATCACCAGATTGAAGTCGTAATTCGTCTGCTCCCGAACGTGAACGTTGCCGAGTCTTAACGAGCCGGCTTCGCCTCCTAACTCCATCTCGCTGATCGGATAGTTCTCGAACACTAGCAGATGCTGAATCAAATCCTGCTTAAGCGTGTGGCCGGCCTGCACTTCGTAGAGCGGATAGTGATGATGTTCTACCGCCGACAGAGCAAGCTGCTGATGCCGGGCCACGCACTCGGCAAAAGTCTCCTCCGGCCGCGTTTGAACTCTTACCGGAATCGTATTGATGAACAACCCGATCATTTGCCCGATTTCGGCTACATCCGCCGTTCTGCCCGATACCACAGTCCCAAATACGCAGTCATCCGTCTGGTTGTACTTCTGCAGGACGATCCCCCATGCCGTCTGAATCAAGGTGCTTAATGTCGAACGATTCCTTGCCGCGAATTGTGAGAGCCGGCTTGACTCCTCTTTACCTAACCGGAAGGTTCGCTCCTCCAACCGGTAATCTCCGCTTCCCGACCCGCCGGTCGTGTACGGAAGGAGTGTCGGCTGTTCGAATCCGGTTAAATAATCGTTCCAGAACCGGCCGGACTGTTCCAGGTGCTGATGTCCCAGCCACTCCAGGTATTTCCCATAGGAGGCCCCCTGCTCTATCTCCAGGGTCTGTCCAGAAGACTGAGCCTCCAGAATGGAGAACACTTCCTGAAACAGAAGAGGCATGCACCAGCCATCCATAATAATGTGATGGAAACTCCACACCATATGAAGCAGCGAGTCTTCCCTGACAAAACCCGTCAGCCGCATTAACGGACCTGACTCCAGCGAGAATCCCCGTTCCCGGTCCTTTGCTTTGAACGCCTCGATCCGTCTCGTTCTCTCCTCTTCCGAACAATCCCGGATATCCTGAATATTCAGCTTCAGCTCTCTGGATTTCAGCACGACCTGGAGGAAATCCCCTCCCTTGCTGTTCATAAAGACCGTTCGAAGCGCGTCATGCCGGGAGATGAAGTGATTGACCGAAAGCTCCAGAAGAACCGGATCGATGTGCCCGGACAAATCAAACGTCAGCTGTTCCACATAAACAGCGCTCCGGGGATTCAGACGGGAATGGAACAGAATGCCTTTCTGCATCGGAGTCAGAGAAAAGATATTTTCGATCTCTCCTAGATCGGCAGTCCGGCGGCTCACGTCCTCCAGCTCGCTCGCGGTCAGTCCCGTGAATAATAAATCGGCGCTGCTCCGCTTCGAAGGTTCCTGGCTCAGGCAGTGTTCCACAATTTCTCGAATCGCGTTCTCGAAATTCCGCGCCAGCTTCTCCACGGTGGAATCCTCGTACTGTTCACGGCTGTATCCGAACTCAAGCTGCAAGCTCCCCTGTGTGACCCTTGCATGAATATCAAGCACAGCGGTTCGTTGGGATTCGGGACTGGTCCAATTTCCGGTGGAATACGGCGATAATTGATAATCCCCGGACCCGTCATCGAACTGGCCCAAGTAATTAAATACGATGGGCGGCAGTTCCCGGCCCCGGTCTTCGCCGTTCGGACCGACATCTTGCCCGGAGTACTTTAACAAGCCATACCCGATTCCGTGCTGCGGCACCTTGCGCAGCGTGCGTCTGGTCTCCAGGATATAATCCTGAAGCCCCCTGCCCTCTTCAACCCCGATTACTACGGGATACAAGGTCGTGAACCAGCCTACGGTGCGGCTGATATTGAGTCTTTCGCCGATCTCCTCTCTGCCGTGTCCCTCCAGGCAGACCCCGATCCGACTCATCCCGCCCCACCGGTGAAAGGCGAGACCAAGCGCACTGAGCAGGATATCGTTGATTTCTGTCCGGTAGACATGATGAATTTCCTTGAGCAGCTGACCGGTCATTATCTCATCGAGTACGCACTTTACTGTTCCGCCGGTCCGAACGGCGGCAGCGGCGGCCGGCTTGTCCAAAGGAACGGAATCCCAACCCGCTTGCTCGACGCTCCGCCAATACTCAGCCTGCGTCCGGACTTCTTCTTCCGCCGAATAGCGCCGAAGCGTTTCGGCCCACTTCTGAAAGGAATCGGTCTTCGGCGCCAAAATGATGGCCTTGCCCGCCGCGGCCTGCTCATAACCGTGTTCCAGGTCTTCCAAAAGGATCCGCCAGGAGACTCCGTCAACGACAAGATGATGGACCGACAGAAGCAAATGATCGCCTGAAGCTGTTTTGAATAATCCCGCTTGCAGCAGTGGCCCCTTGCCCAAATCGTTGCTTCGCTGAATCCGGTTGGCCTGCTCTTCAATCGCCGCCCGAATCCGGTCTGCGCCTGTGTCCGCCTCCACATCCGAAATGTCCATCGCCGTCCACCCGAATAACGTTTCTGTGATCTCCCGGTATCGGGCCTTCCAAGCTCCCTCGGATCGGAAGAACACAAGTCTCAGGGAATCATGATGCTCGGCAATCCGCTGCAGAACCTTCTTCAGCGCATGCTCATCAAACCCTTCTCTGCGGTAGAGCATAAACGACTGGTTCCAATGATGCTGCTCTTGAAACTGCTGTTCAAAGAACCAGTGCTGGATCGGTGTCAGCGTTACGTCTCCGGCGGCGGCGTCTTGATCTGCCAGTTGATCCAGCCGGGTAACGCGGAGCGCCAGCGCTTCAATGGTCGGATGGGCGAACAAATCGCCCGTATCCAGCTTGTAGCCCGCCCGATTCATACGGGCGACAACTTGAATGGCCTGAATGGAATCTCCGCCAAGCTCAAAAAAATGATCGCTGCGGCCCACATCCTCTACGCGCAGAATAGATTTCCAGACGGCAGCGAGCTGACGTTCGGCCTCATTTTGTAAAGGAAGCTCATTCTTGCCCGCCGTAGGTTGGACCACAGGTTCGGGCAACGCGCTGCGATCCAGCTTGCCGTTGGAGGTCAGCGGCAGTTTGTCCATGGGGACCCAATAGGCAGGAATCATATATTCCGGCAGCTTGCCGGAGACGAATTGGCGAAGCTCTCCCAATTCAAATGCCGGGGCGGTGACCAGGTACGCGCACAGATAAGGATGCCCGGCCTCCGTTCTTCTGTCCATCACATAAGCTTCTATGACAGCTTCGTACTCAAGAAGACAGGATTGGATTTCTTCGAGCTCGATCCGGTAACCCCGGATTTTCACCTGATGATCGATTCGGCCCAGATATTCGAGGTTGCCCTCCGGTGTCCACCGGGCTAAATCCCCGGAAGCATAGAGCAATTCTTCGGGAATTCCCTCGACGGCAACGAACCGCCCGCTCGTCAGATCGGGTTGGTTCAAGTACCCTCTGGCCAATCCGGCCCCCGCCACGAACATTTCGCCGGGAACGCCAATCGGAACAGGCTTCCGGTTGCGGTCCAGCAAGTAGCAGCGCAGGGTAGGGATCGGTCTGCCGATATTGCTGATATTCTTGTCGATGTCCGCTTGCGTGATTTCCTTGTATGTAACGTGTACCGTGGTTTCCGTAATGCCGTACATGTTGATATACCGGACAAAGGGATAACTCTGCTTCCACTTTCTCAAATGAACAGGCGCCAGCGCTTCCCCGCCGAAGATAACATATCTCAGCTTCAAGGGCAGATTCTCGGAGCAAGCCCGTTCCGTCAACTGATAGAAAGCGGTAGGAGTCTGATTCAGCACCGTTACTTGCTGGTCGACTAACAATTTGAGAAATCGGTTCGGATCTCTTGCCGTCCCCTTAGGAACAATGACCAACTTCCCTCCGTTCAGCACGGCCCCGAAGATCTCCCATACCGAAAAATCAAAGCAATAGGAATGGAATAAAGTCCATGTATCGTCCGGATGGAAGTCATAAGCGGGCGTGTCGTTGAAGAGAAGGCGAACCAGATTGCGGTGCTCAATCATTACGCCCTTCGGCCGGCCCGTCGAACCTGAAGTATAGATGATATAAGCCAGATCCCCCGCTTGCGAGAGGTTGTCCAAGTTGCTCTCATCGAGTTCTTCGAGAGAAGCATCCTGCAGAAGAATCCGGTCTCCCGCAAAGAACGGAGTGCCGGCTTTCTCATCGTCCGCAACCATCCATTGGGCCCGGCTGTCCTCCAGCAGATAGCGGATTCGGTCATCCGGATAATCGGGATCAATGGGCAGATAAGCGCCCCCCGCCTTCAGAACCCCCAGTATGGCAACAATCATCTCGATAGATGGGCGGACCATAAGGGCTACAATCTGATCCGGGGCCACGCCTCTCTCCCGCAGTCTCCGGGCCAAGCGGTTTGCTCTGCCGTTCAACTCCCCATAAGCAATTTGCTGTTCCCCGAAGACGACCGCGATTCTGCCGGGATCCTGCCCGGCCTGCTGCTCGAAGAGCCGCTGAATCGTTAAGCCGCCATCGTATCCTGCTGCCGAACCCGCGAATTCCTCCATCAATTGCTTCTCTTCCCCGCTGCTTAACAGCCTGATCTCGGACAGAACAGCATCCGGGTCAGCTGCGATGTGCTCCAGGATTTGGAGATAATGTTCCGCCATTCTCTCGGCAGTCTCTCTGGCGAACAGTTGACTGCAGAACTCCAGTTCCAGCTTAATGTCGTCCGCCGCGCTTAATGTCTGAAGAACCAGGTCGAATTTGGCCGTGCGGGAGTCAACCGGACAAGGGATAAAACGCAGGTTCTCCGCTTCAAAGGCCGGGTTCTCCGCTTGCTGCTGAACAAACATAACATCAAATAAAGGGCTGCGGCTCAGCTCCCTTTTGAGGCCCAGGCGATCGACCAAGGCTTCAAACTGGTAGTCCTGGTGCTCAAACGCCTCGCGTACGCTGGTCTTTACTTCCTCCAACAGCTGTCTGAAAGTCTTCCGGGCAGACGGATAGCTGCGAATGGCTACGGTATTGACAAACATCCCGATCAGATGCTCGGCATCCGGGTGCTGCCTTCCCGCCGTCGGAGAGCCGACGACGATATCTTCCTGCTCCGTGTACCGGTGAAGGAGGGTATAGAATGCAGTCAGCAAAACCGTGTATAAAGTCGTCTTCTCCGCAGCGGCCAGACGTTTCAGCCTCCCGGCCAGCTTGCCGTCCGTCTGAAAGCGGACGCGGTCCCCCTCGAAGGAAAAACGCTTAGGCCGGGAATAATCGAGCGGCAGATTCAATACGGGGAGCTCGCCGTCGAATTTGCTTAGCCAATAGGCCTCCTTCTCCTGCATCCCCGGCGAGGAGAGATAGCGGTTCTGCCATTCGCTAAAATCTTTGTACTGAGCTCGCAGCTCGGGCCAAGCCGACTTCCCTATATACCGGCCGGCAAACTCCCGGACGAGGATTTCCATAGAAGCTCCGTCGGATACGATATGGTGCATATCGAGAAGGAGCAAATGTTCCTCCTCACCCCATGGAGCCAGCGCCGCCCGAAACAACGGCGCCTGGGAGAGATCAAACGGTTGTACAAAGGCACGAATCATTTCATCCGGTTGCCCGTATCCGGGTTCGGCGTGAAGACGCTGAATGCGGAAATCGAATTCGTCATGAATACGCTGGACCGGACTTTCATTCTCCAAATGGAAAGAGGTCCTCAGCGTTTCATGGCGCCGGATTACGTCCGAGAAGGCCCGCTCAAGCCGTTTCTCGTCAAGGCTGCCCCGCAATATAAAGGCCAGAGGAAGGTTGTACCTGGTGTTCCCCGGCTCCTGAAGCTCTTGCAAATATATTCGTTTTTGCGCCGAAGAGACCTCATACACCGCCTGGAACGGCGCCGGTTCAATCGGGGTATAGACTCGTCCGTCCGCCCGTCTGCTCTCCAGCAAAGAAGCGAACAAGCGAACCGTCGGATATTGAACAAGATCGGCGGCTGCAATTTCCGTCTCCAATCGGGTGCCGGCGATATTGGTAATCTTCATCGCCTGGATTGAATTCCCCCCCAGCTCATAGTAATTCGCATCGATGTTCAGCTCGCGGTAGCCGAGCACTTGTCCCCATACGGCGGCGGCAAGATGTTGGGTCTCCGTAAAGGCCTCATCCGGCTCCCCGTACAACCGGACGGGCTCCGGCATGCCGATGTCCGGGGTGAGCTCCAATGACGGCCTTGCTGCGGCAGCTTCCGCATTCCCCCGCTGCGGAGCCTGCAGCCAATAGGACACGGACTCATACGGATAGCCGGGAAGACTTACCTTTCTTCTGCTCTCTCCCTGATAGAGGGCCTCCCAGTCAATACCGGCTCCCGACTCGTAGAGGGTCCCGAGCCGTGCCAGCCTATCGGAGTCGCTCTTCCCGCCTTTCACATACTCTGCAATCAGCTTGTCCGCTTCTTGGCCCATACGGTACTGCGCCGCCTTGTCGGCTTGCCGGGTATGGCTTTCGGCACAGTTTCCGGCTCGCAGCAGCTCCCGCAGACCGTTCGTCAATTCGCCGATATTGCGAACCAGCAGAGCGGCCCGGCATTCATTGTGCTTTCTGCCCGTATTTACCGTATAGCAGATATCTCCGATCGGGGTGTCCTGTCCATCGGCCAGCCATTCCAGATAAGTATCGGCCAGTTTCATCAGGAGCGAGCCCTTCTGGGCGGACATCGTAAATAAGTGCGGTTCATCCGCCTGCTGAACCGTCTCCAACCCGGGGGCCTCTTCCAGAACGACATGACAGTTGGTCCCGCTAAAACCGAAGGCGCTGACGCCTGCTCTCCGCGGAATTGCTCCTACGTCCCACGGAATCAGATTGTCGTTCAAATACAGGGGGGACTCGCAGAAATGAATAAACGGATTCGGTTCATCAAAATGAATCGACGGCGGAAGCTGCCGGTGCTGCATCGCCATAATAACCTTCATGACGGAACTGATGCCGGAAGCCCCTACATTGTGTCCGATATTCGGTTTAACGGAGCCCACTCCGCAGAACTGCCGCTTATCCGTATATCGGGCAAAAGCATTGGAGAGTCCCTTGATCTCAATGGAATCGCCCAATAAGGTGCCTGCCGCAAAAGTCTCCACATAATTCAGCGTTTCCGGATTGATGCCGGCATCCTCCCACGCTTTGACGATGACCTCCTCCTGAGCCTCTGCGCTCGGGGCGGTAATCCCGTTCGTCGCCCCGTTGTTGTTGATTGCGCTTCCCTTGACGACAGCGTATATATGGTCCCCGTCGGCCAGCGCTTGTTCAAGAGGCTTAAGTAAGAGGGCGTTGACCCCCTCTCCCCATAGGATTCCCTCCGCCCTCTTATCAAAGGCCCGGATAACCGAACCGCTTCCTCCCGCTTCGACATCGTCCAGATTCGAATTCATCGGGGTCAGGAACAGGTTGATCCCTCCGGCAACGGCCATGGAGCATTCCTTGTTCTGCAGCGCCTTGCATGCCAGATGAACCGAGACGAGTCCCGACGAACAGGCCGTATCCACGACCATGCTCGGCCCTTTCAGATCCAACAGATAAGAGACCCGGCTGGCCAGAATGCTCGTCCATGACCCGACCAGATCATTGAAGTCATGGCGCGGAATGAAGTTCAGATAGGCGGCTTTTACCTTGTTCGTATGATCGGTTCCAACAAATATGCCCGTATCGGAGCCGTGCAGCTTGTTCCCTCCGTAACCGGCATCCTCGAAAGTGTGATACACCGTCTCGAGAAACAATCTCTGATAAGGGTCCATCCGTTCAGCTTCGCGTGGTGCGATACGAAAGAAAGCCGCATCGAACTGATCGATTCGCTCCAGAAATCCGGCCTCGAAATAGGGTGAGCCTGCCTCTTCTCCCCGCGGGGGGAGGAAAGGTTCTATTTGGTTCTTCCTCTTCTCGGGGAAGGCCCCTACACTGTCCAATCCCGCCCGCAAATTACTCCAGAATTGCTCCGGGGAATCGGCATCCGGGTACCGGCAGGCCATCCCGATCACCGCGATTTCCCCGCCCTTGGCATTCAGACCCTGTAAATCCTTCAGCAAGCGAAAAGCTGCCTGTTTGTCGATCCCGCCGTCTTTTACTCTGCCGAGAATGTATTCTTTAAGATTTGATAGGGTACTCACGGTCACCAATCCTCACCCATTCAGATTTTTAAGAACTCCCTGAACTGAAATGCTCCCCTTCTCCAAACCATCCAGCATATCCAGAAGTTCATCGTCGGACAGATTCTCGTCCTTTTGCATTTTCCTGCCCGCCTCGCTGGATTGTCCCGTTCTTTTCTCCATGAACCCTGCAAGCTGAGTGACCGTTGGATAGGTGAAGATATCGGATATATCCACAATGCCCGGGAAGGACCGCTCAATGGCCTTCAACAATTGTGTCGCAAGAATCGAATCTCCTCCAAGCGCATGGAAGGTCTCGTATACATCCACTTCGTTCAGCCCCAGAACTTGGCCGTACAACAGACCCACTTGCTGTTCCAGCAGGCTGTATTCCTCAGCGTCCTTGCCAACGAGGTGAATTTCGGCAAAATCGAGCATCCGCTGTTCTTCAACCTCACGAGTCTCCGCCCCCTTCGCGATTCGGTCTATGCTGGAGCGGATCTCGGAAGAGACGGCCAACGCTAGGCTGCTCAAGCTTGCCTGAAGCACGGAAAGGTTCAGTTCGGCCGGGATAACGGCCGGCAAAGCGGAAGTTCTCAACAGCTTATCCAACCGATCGGCTCCGGTCTCCGGAGAGATGGAGACGAAGCAGGTATAATCGTCGGTCACCTGATAGTCTGCGGCCATTCCAACTTCTCTCCAAGCCGGCCAAAGGATGGACTGGGCTTTACGTCCCCGCCGTCTCATCGCATACGCATACGCATTCAGAAAGGCGTTCGCCGCCGTGTAATCTCCCTGTCCGACCCCGCCCGTAACGGAAGTAATGGACGAATACAGCACGAAGAAATCCGGATCATCCTGCTCACAAGCTTGGTCCAGGTAGACGGTTCCATGTATTTTAGGTTTGATGACATTGCGGAATACGTCCATGTCTTTGCGCAGAATAAAGCCATCCCCGGCAACGCCCGCCGTATGTATAACCCCGTTGATCCGGCCGTATTTGCTCCGCAACTCCGCCACCGTCCGGAACAAAGCGCCGCAATCCGAGACATCAGCCTGGCACAACTCAACCGTCGATCCTGTCTGTTCGATATGTTGCAGCATCGCAATTTTGGCGCGCGCCGGGTCGTCTCCCGGCTTATCCAGAACAGCCTGCCATTGACTCCGTTCAGGCAATGGACTTCTGGCCAACAAGGCAATATGGGCTGTTCCTTTGCCCGCCAGGTATTGGGCAGCCTGCAGGCCGAGCCCGCCCGTTCCGCCTGTAATGAGGTATACGCCGCTGTTCCGGATTTCCAGATCCGCCAGTCCGTCCGGGTCTGCCGGGCAATCGCGCAGCTCTTCCCGGTATCTCTTGCCGTTCCGGCACGCGATCTCATAAGGAGCTTCGCTCCGGCACAGTTCGCGGAACAACCCTTCCGCCGTAGTCGCCTGGTCGAAATCAATGCATCTGCAGGACAGGTTGGAATACTCCTGATTGAGGGTTGTTCCCAATCCGAACATCGCCTTGGCGGTGGGATGAAGACCGTCTTCATTGCCGGTAACCGGGTTGACGTGCCGGGCAAGAAGGGCGATCTCAACCCGTCCCTTCCATTTATGCTTCAATATCCCCTTGGTTATATGGAACAGGCTGTATAATTCCCTTCCCAGCCATTCGTCGGGGTCCTCGATCTCCGTTCCGCTTTCTTTTCCGTCCAGACTGAACGCATGAACGACCAGACTTACCGGCGTATCTGCCAGTTCCTTCATCAGCCTGTCGAATTCCTCGGCATCGAAGGGGACCCGGTAATGGCTATCGCTTACCTTCTCATACCGCAATCCCGGTTCCACTTCAATCAGTTGCTGACAGCGGCTTCTGAACTGCTCCGCAAGCTCTTCGCATACCGGCTGATTTCCCTTAAGCAGGACGACAGCGCCGGTCCGGCCGGTCCGTTCGATCGAAGGGGACAAATCCTCGGTCCATTCCATGCAGTACATAGAATGGGATTCGGCAGTCGGCTCTTTGAACACAAGCTGGGATTCTTTCGCCTTCTTAATGGTGTAATCCGAAATTTCAGCAAATATCTTTCCGCTTGTATCCATCAGGGAGATGTCAAAGGTGATGGTTTCCAGACTTCCGGCCTCGTTGCCTTTTCGGCGAATGCTGCTGTAGAACTCGGCGGGCATTCTGCCGTAGAGAGAGAGCCGCTTATAATTCAGAGGAAGATACGTTCCCTCTCCGATGCTCTGACTGGTCATGTTGGCCGCATTGTCCATCAGCCCGGGATGAAGTCCATACTCCTTCAGATCGCCGTGGAGAGAGTCCTCCAGCTTCAGAGCGACAAGAACCTCGTTGCCGCTCTCGTAAATGGCCTGTACATTATCCCATCTTGGTCCGAACGTAAATACGTTGTCGGAAGAATTCAACGTCCCGGGGTCTTTCATCCGGTTGGCTTCGGTGGCGATTTGCTCCAGTCCGCTCCGGGTACGCGTATGAGACCGGATAGACGCGATCTTCCCTTCCGCATGGATCAACCAGCGGGCCTCGCCGGAAGCGGGAACAGCGTCCGTCGTTTTGCTGGCAATAGTAAATGCTAAGTATCCCTTCTCTTTGCTCACAATCGTATGGACTTCTGCGGTCTCTTCCACTTGGACCATAAGCGGCGTCAAATAGATGACGTCCCGAAGCTCCAGAGCCGACTGCGGATAATGAATTTCGCCTACAGCCCGGGCCATTTCGAGATAAGTCGTTCCCGGAATTACGCATTTGCCCTTGATTCTATGGTCGGACAACACCCACTGCGTATCCGTTGTAAACAGCGTCTGGTATACGCTTTGATTCATGGTGTTCACCAGCTGCGTATGAATGAGCGGATGCAGCCTCCCGGCCGGAGCAGCGGACAGACTCACCTTGGACAATTTCGGCTCGGCCCAGTAGCGGATCCGTTCGAACGGATACACGGGAACACTGATTCTGCGGCAGCTCCGGTCCGCATACAGCTTGTCCCAATCCACATCCGCTCCCGATACATACAGGCGGCCAATCTCACTCAGCGCCCGCTCTTTGATCGCATCTTTCAGCTGGCTGAAGCCTTCTAGGTGCGCGGCTGCCTGCTTGGTGAGCTTGTTCTTCTCCCCCTCGGTGATTTCATGAGCCAGTTTGTTCTTCTTCATTTCCGGAACGATCTTATGCGCACCGTACAGAACGCCTATTTTGCTGACCCTCTCCAGTCCGTCGGCTACAAGTTCCTGGAGCATCTGTTCCAATTCCTCACGATCCTTGAACATCAGCACGATTCGGTAAGCATAATGTCCTCTGCCGGTATTCGCCGTATAGCAGAGAGCGCCTAGATCCAGCTCCGGTTCCGTCCGTGCAAAATCGAGATAACGCTGCAGGAAATCCTCCAGAACATTCCGGCTTTTGGCGGAGATCGTGAGGCAGTGGGTTAGCCCACACTCCTCGGACTCCGGCTCCCGTTTAGCCGCAGGGGCCTCTTCCAGAACCAGATGACAGTTGGTGCCGCTGAATCCGAAGGAGCTTACGCCGGCTCTTCTCGGCGTGCCGTCGCTCTCCCAGTCTTTCAGTCTGTCGCTGACATAGACCGGCGTCTCCGCAAAGTTAATAAACGGATTGGGCTCGTCAAAATGGATGGTCGGCGGCATTTGCCGATGTTTCATTGCCAAAACCACCTTCATAAGCGAAGCCACGCCGGAAGCCGCGACTAAATGTCCTACATTCGTCTTCACGGACCCAATCCCGCAAAACTGCCGTTTATTCGTATATTTACTGAAGGCATTGGTTAACCCTTTAATCTCGATCGGGTCCCCCAATGTGGTTCCGGTTCCGTGCGCTTCCACGTAGCTGATGGTCTCCGGGTCGATATCCGCCCGCTGCCAGGCCCGAACGATAACGTCCTCCTGAGCCGCAGCGCTGGGCGCGGTTATACCGTTGGAAGCTCCATCATTGTTAATGGCGCTCCCCTTAATCACGGCATGAATCTGATCGCCATCCTTCAGCGCTTTCTTGAGCGGCTTTAGCAATACGGCCCCTACGCCTTCGCCCCACAAGGTCCCCTTGGAATCTTTATCAAAAGTCCGAACCAGCCCCTCTGTAGACTCTACCGAGCTCAGATCCATCGGCCCCTTAACATTCTTCACATAAAAAAACGACTGGGCAATTCCTCCGGCGATCGCCATATCGCACTCTCGGTTCAAGATCGACTGGCAGGCCGTATGTATGCTCACCAAACCAGAGGAACAAGCCGTGTCAATGACCATGCTCGGACCCTGCAGATTAAAGATATAAGCGATCCGGCTTGCCAGAATCCCTTCCCAGGTGCCGGTGAGATGCATCGGATCGGGAGCCGTAATATATTTATACAGCGCAGTACTGGTGTTGTCTTTACCGACAAACACGCCGGTTCGCGTCCCTACGATTCTCCTGCCTCCGTAACCGGCGTCTTCGATTGCTGCCCAGGCGGTCTCTAGAAAGAGGCGCTGCAGGGGGTCCATAAATTTGGCTTCACGGGGCGGTATGCCAAAGAAGGCGGCGTCAAACTTGTCCACCTCATCCAGATACCCTCCTTTTGCGAACAGGTCGTCCGGATGCTCCAGTTTCGGAGGTTCGTCGCCCAAAATGAATTCAAAGTAAGAAGGATTGCCGATAATATGCTCAATATCGCGTTTTCGCTCATCGGACAAATCGCCGATGCAATTCTCCCCCTCCTTGATATGCTCCCAGAATTCTCCGAGGTTCTTTGCTTTCGGGAACTGACCGGACATCCCGATAATAGCGATGCTGTCCTCCTCCGCTTTTCGCGGCGTTCCCTGGATTTCCTTCAACAGAGCTTCGGCGTCCGCGCTTGGAATCCGCTGCTCGGCAACTTGCTTTAATATGTAGCTTTTTAATTTGGACACAGCCTGTTCCCCGCTTTCTCTCGTGTGCATGGTTATTTCAGAAATTCAATTGATTCATGTACTCGTCGGCCTCTGCCTCGGTTATTTCCCCCTTGGAGAGTCTGTCCAGAATCTCTGCCAGTGTGCCGGCGGCAGCGGGTTGGGTAGCCTTCTTTCCATCCACCAGTTGGGCCAGCTCCGCAATCGTCGGGTAGGTGAAGATGTCCGAAATATCAATCGCACCGGAGAACCGCGCATTCAGCTCCTTCAGCAGCTTGGTAGCCATGATGGAATCGCCGCCCAGGTTGTAGAAGCTGTCGTACAAATCCATCTCGTATACGCCTAGTACACGGGACCACGCTTCGGCTATTCCGCGTTCCGTCTCATTGATATCCCTGGCATCCCTGCCGTGGAGGATGATGGCGGTTTGAGCCGGACCCGATCCGGAAGAACCGGGATTTGTGCCGGAAGCCGGCTTTCTCATTCGGGTCAGTCTTTTGCTTAGCCGTTCGGATATCCGCAGATCCTGACTTAGGGATTCAAGCGGGTTGTCATTCAGCTCCGCGGCGGCCAGACGGTCCAACCCGGAGTCCAAGGCTTTGTCAAAGGCAGACACCCCCAAGCTTGTACCGATTCCTCGAAAAGCCCCCTGATCGGTATCGACCTCGTGATCGGCTGCCATTCCGACTTCCTTCCACGGCCCCCAGTTGATGCTGAGGGCCTTCCTGCCCCGCTTCCTCAGATTGGCCGCCAACGTATCCAGATAGGCATTTGCTGCGGTATAGTCCGCTTGACCGGGCGTCGCCACCAAAGAAGAAATGGATGAGAACATGACAAAGAAGTCCAGATCATCGTCGACAGTGGCCTGATACAGGTTCCAGGCGCCCTGCACCTTCGTATCATGCACGCTCCGGAAGGCATGCTCTTCTTTTCTGAAGAGAAATCCGTCCCCTGCAACGCCGGCCGCATGAATCACTCCGCGTATCGGTCCCAGCGTATGCCTGATTTCCTTTATAGCCGCTTGAACGGCTTCCTCGTCGTTAACATCCGCCTGAATGCAGGTAACCGAAGCGCCATATTGCCGGATTTCCAGAAGCGAAGCAATTTTGGGGCACAGCCTGCGGTCTCTGTTTGCCTGAAGGAGGGTCTCCCACTCCGAAGGTTCAGGCAAAAAGGATCGGTGAATGAGCGCCAATTGAACATTCGCTTGCCGGGCCATATGCTTGCCGATCTCAAGCCCGAGTCCGCCCGTGCCTCCGGTAATTACGTAGACCCCTTCGGAATGATAGCGAAGCGGTTCACCTTCTCCTTCGGGAAGCGGTGCCTCCCTTAATTCTTCCGCATAGCGGCATCCGCTCCGGTAGGCAGCCTCGCGCTCTCTTTGCCGGGGCGCCAGCTCCGCCAGAATCAACTCCGGCGAGGTATCCAGCTCGATATCGAGGCAACGGCAATTCAAGTGGGAATGCTCCTGCTGGAGAACTTTACCTGCAGCAAAGAGGCTTTTACCCGCAGGATTCAGCACCGCTTCTTCGCCCGTAACGTTATTGACGTGATTTGAAATCAGGAACAAATCCAGCTCCCCGGGCCATTTGTTATGAATGAGGGAACGGGCGATATAGAACAGGCTGAACGGACCGGCCTGCTGTTTTTTCTCCAGGTCCTGTGCAGTTTCCGCCCAAGGAAGCTTATCCAAGGTCAGACAATGGAGGATAGCCTGCAGTCCCCGGGTCTTCAACCGGGCCATCAGCTGCTCATAACTCTCCCGGCTGCCGTCAATCAAGTACTGGTTCCGGGAAATCTCCCGATTCTCCTGGCCGATGCTGACTTCAACAATCTCTGCGCCTTCAGCTTGAAGTCTGGAGGACAGTTGCCGTCCTAAACCGTTATGATCCAGAAATACGAGATATCCGGTCTGAACAGGGACAGACACTGTCCGGTCCAACTGGGCCGGCACCCATCCCGTGCGATAATACATAGAAGGCTCCCTCAAAGACGATGACGTCCACCCCTTCGGATGAACCTTTTTCACCGTATAATCCTGAACCGTCATAAAGGGGGCACCGGACTCGTCCGCCAGTACGATATCAAATACCATCGTCTCCGAATGGGCCGACGGTTTGTCCTTTCTCACCAAATAACTGTGAAACCGTTGCGGCGCGTTGCCGCGAATAAGCGTGGCTCCGTACCGGTAGGGCAAATAGAGGTCATCGCTCTGCCAGGCATTCGCTCCGTTGACAGCGCAATCGATCAAAGCCGGATGCAGATGGTAGGCCTTCATATCCCCCTCGAATTCAGAGGGAAGTTCAATATTCAGCTTATGCGCTTGTCCGTCTGACCGTAGCTCCCGGACATTCTTCCATCTTCCTCCCACCGCGATTTCGCCGGTTGCTCCCGATGCCTGATCTTTGGGGGCTATAAGAGACCACCGTTGCGCATCCGCTCTCGCCATAATCTCTGCCTTGTCAGCCTGCGACCAAGGTTCAAGCTCGATTACCCCTTCAGCATGAACGGTCCATTCCTCATCAGCACGGCTGGAGATTATAACCTCGATATGCCGCTCCGTCGTCTTCCATAAGGTGTGAACTTCTCTGCTTTCGTTCTCTCCCAGAATGAGCGGTGACACAAAGGTGAGATTGGCGAGATACAAGGGGCGTTCACCAAACCTGTAAGACCAGATTTCTTTTACCATCTCCAGATAGGCCGTGCCGGGAAGCACGTAGTTCCCCTTGATTTTGTGATCGCGGACCACCCAATGCGCGCTGACATGAATGGTTGTTGAATAAATATCCATTCCGTTTGATTCTGCCAGACAATGATCCAGCAGCGGATACGCATCCAGCAGCGCGGATTTGGAGAGAGGGGCGGGGACTGCTGGCCGGGAAGCTCTTACCCAGCAGGATTCTCGCTTGAAGGGATACACCGGCAGCGGAATCTTATGATACCTGCCATGAAGGTATAAGCTTTCCCAGTCCACCTCTGCCCCTTGCACGTAGGCTTCGCATAATTCAAGCAGCATGCCCGGCCCGGCAGCGGAGTCAGCTGCCAGCGTCCCAACTGCACGGCTGGCTTTGGCGCTAAGCTCTTCGGCTTGGCTGCTGGTAATTTCGCCGGAGGCCGCCTCCGTCTTTTGCGCCGGAATCACTTTGTGTTCACCATAGAACAAGCCAGCTTCCGGTTGACTTACCAGACCGTGTTCACGGATCAGCTCAAGCCTGCTGCACAGCTCGCTCCAATCGCGGGACATAACGGCCAGTCGGCAGCGATAGTGGCCTCTGCCCGTATTCGCCGAATACACAAAATCCGAATAATCCTCCGTATCCGATCTCTCCCGGGCGAACTCTATGTACCTCTCCATCCATTCCCGGAGCGATTCCCGGGATTTCGCGGAAAACGTAACGACCGGCGGCACAGGCCGTCTATCTGTCATCCTCTCTTCTCTTGCAGGAGCTTCTTCCAGAACGATATGGCAGTTGGTCCCGCTCAAGCCGAAGGAACTGACGCCGCATCTCCGCGCCCCTTCCCTGCTGTCCCAATCGAGCAATTTATCCGCAACAAAGACCGGAGAGTCCACGAACGAAATATTTCGATTCGGTTGGTTGAAGCGCAAAGTCGGGGGGATCTGCCGATGCTTAAGCGCAAGAACGGCTTTAAGCAAGCCGGCCATACCGGCGGCATTGTCGAGATGCCCGATATTCGTTTTGACCGATCCCACCGCGCAAAATTGTTTCTTGTCCGTAAAATGGGCAAAGGCTCGTTCAATACCGTGAATCTCGATCGGGTCGCCCAGTTTCGTTCCGGTCCCGTGCGCTTCAATATAACTGACCGATTCCGGATCAATCCCGGCATCTTTCCAGGCTTCCATAATTAATTGTTCCTGAGCCGAAGAATTCGGCGCAGTAATGCCCATTGAGCGGCCGTCCTGGTTCATTGCGCTTCCTTTGATAACGGCGTAGATGTGATCCTTGTCTTCCAGCGCCTTGGTCAAAGGCTTTAATACAATCACCGCCGCACCTTCTCCCAGTCCCGTTCCGTCCGAGGTATCGTCAAAGGTTTTGGCCTTTCCGTCATGGGCCTCGACATTGTTCACAATATGAAGTCCTATTCCCTGGGCGTTGGTTCTTTTTATAGGGAGCAGATGCAGCTTCACGCCTCCAGCCAGAGCCATGTCGCACTCCCCGCTGCGGAGGGCCCGGCAAGCCAGATGTACCGCCACCAGTGCAGAGGAACAGGCCGTATCCACGACACAACTGGGTCCCTTCAAATCCAGGAGATAGGAAATCCGGCTCGGAATAATGGATTTCAGATTGCCTATGGCCGAAATTTCCATAGCGTCCCGGTCCAGAACCTGAATGAAGGATTTATAATCCTCGCCAAAGTCGTTATTATGACCTGCATACACCCCGGTTTGGCTGCCTGAGCATTTGTCCCCCCCGTAGCCCGCATCCTCGAGAGCGGCCCAGGCAGCTTGAAGAAATAACCTTTGATTCGGATCCATTAACCCGGCTTCCTTGGGAGAGATACCGAACAATTCATAATCAAAGCTGGAGATATCCTTCAGGTAGCCGCCGGCGTGATACTCCAAATCTTCCAGCATCCGCTCACTTAGTCCCTGGCCCTGTAAATATTCGCTTAGGTACGCTTGGCGCTCCATGGGGAAATCGGTTATCCCGTCCCGGCCCTCCCGCAGCATTTCCCAAAATTCCTGGATACTCCCCGCCGAGGCAAATTGCCCGTGAATTCCGATAATGGCGATATCCTTGAGAGAATGGTCTACGGTATTGATATGCGTCTTAATCCGTCCGCCGGACAGCTCGAACTTTTGCAAATCCAATAATGGCTTCAATCGGTTTCGCCTCCTTACAACGCCTCAACAGGCGCAAGGAAAGGTTCCACTGCCGCCCTCGTCCCTGTTTGATCCATCAACTGCTGAAAACGGCCGTTTTGCTCGGCGGAGGGAACCCCCTTGGTGGCAAACACTGATCGCAGCATGTCGATTCCCGCCTTCATATCGTCTGCCGTAAGCTCCCTTGCACCGGATTCGATCTGCTCCTGCAGCCATTTGATCCGATTGTACGGCTCCACAACGCCCTTCTGGTACTCTTCCTGATTCCAATTCCGGTTCTGGGTACTTACGGCAATGGCAAGGCATTTCCCCAGAAAAGACGGTTTACCGGCTTGTACCGCCTTTTCCTGCGAAGCAAGATACTTCTCCAGAATGGACCAGTCCGTTTTTAAGTCGAGAGAGAGAGCAGTGACCTGAGGAGAATGCTTCAGCATCATTTTCTTCAGCACCTGCTTGGGTCCAAGCTCCAGCGCCAGTCCGACCCTCTCATGATCCAGGTACTCCATAGTTCGGGTCCACTGGACAGCATGGGTCATCTGCATGGCCAATTGATCCGCTATATTCTCCGTACCCGCATAAGGCTGCGCAGTTACATTGGAGATAACCGGATACCCGGTCGGCTGAAATGCAAAGGTACGGAGCAATGGTTCAAACGAGGACGCGGCATTCTCCATCAGCGGACTGTGAAAAGCGGCGCTGACCTCCAGGGGAATCAGAGCAGCATCATAGGCCTGTAAAATTTGGCATGCTTCGGATACGGCGTCCGTATGGCCGGATATGACCGTCTGCTGCTTCTCGTTGTAATTCGATACCACTACGATATGATCCGGTCTTGATATCGACGCGCATACCTGCTCGGCTAATTCCCCGCTTACCCGGGTTACCGCGACCATTCTTCCGGCTCCATGCATCGCAGCCTCCTGCATCAGCAGACCGCGCTGTCTGACCAGTCGCAGGGCATCTGCAAAACTCACCGCTCCGGCACATACCAGCGCGGAGAACTCTCCCAGACTATGACCCGCCCCGAAGTCCGGCTTCAAATTGAAGGCCTGCATGCATACCCGGTAAGCCGCCACGCTCGCCGTCAGAATGGCCGGCTGGGTATTCTCCGTCTTCGTCAGTTCGGCCAAACCGCCTTCAAAGCATAACTGACCCAAATGGAATCCAAGAACATCCTGGGCTTCTTCAAAGGTCTCTCTTGCAACAGCGTATTGATCATGCAGGGATTTTCCCATTCCCACATACTGGGACCCTTGTCCCGGGAACAATAAAGCGGTTTTTTGCATTTTGATCGATCCTCTCTGTAGTCATTTAGGATGGACGAAGCACGATTTCCATGGCTTGAACGTACAATTCAAAAAAATGCTCAGCGGACGACCTGCGAATTTTATCGGCCTGATAGTACAGATCAAACCGAAAGCCTCCGGCAAGCGGCTGGAACTTTAATATGATTTCAAAATGCTGCCGGACCGTGAATGGACAAGCTTCCCCTGCAACAAACAAAGGCAGCACGAACGGTCGGTCCACGGTGTGAGCGTGTCGTTTTAAGCAAGCCAGCGGATACGCCCCCTCCTGCATTTCCTTGCCCGCGGCATGGCCCACGGATGAGATCAGCTCTCCGATCTCGCCATATGTATTCAAATCCAGTTCAAGCTGGCGAATGTCGGAATTCTGCCCGGAACAGAGCTGGATAGGGACAACCGGGTTCTCCGTAATATGGCAGATCACATACATATAAAGGGACAAGGCGATATCCTCAACCTGTACTCCGTACTGATTCGCTCTGCTTATCAGTTGTGCAGCGTCCTGATCGGAGAGCACAAAATGAAACGTCAGCTCTTCATTGCGTTCTCCGGGTTCCGTAAAATACTCCTTCGGGAATAGAATGCGTTCCATTCCTGCACCACAGAATTTTTTATTTGCATTTTTTATAAAATTTGCTATTTTAGATACCGTGGGCTGATCAAACAAATCGACGACTCTGAGGGCACTTCCGGGAAACAATCCGCTTAATTTCTCATGCAGCCGGATCAACAGAAGCGAGTTCCCCCCGAGTTCAAAGAAATTGTCATGGATGCCGATACGGGATGTTCCCAACACCTCCTGCCACGCGGATACCAGTTTCTCTTCAATCTCGTTCATAGGCGCCACATACACCGAGGTCTCAAGGGGCTCCAATTCCCCCACCGACGGTAGCGAGTTGCGGTCCAACTTCCCGTTAGGCGTTAGCGGGAAGCTGTCCAGCGCGTAATATTGTCCGGGTATCATATACTCCGGTAAATGTTCGGCAAGATAGGCTCTCAAGTCCGGGACTGTCCCTTCCCCTTCAGGAACAAAGTAGGCAATCAACATTGGCTTGCCCGGCTGATGTTCACCGCAGATAACCGCACATTCCTTGATCTGGGGCATTCTTCGAAGGGTATTTTCAATTTCCCCCAGCTCGACTCGGAATCCCCTGATTTTCACCTGATTGTCGGTTCGGCCCAGACATTCGAGTTCCCCGTCCCTTGAGATTCGTCCCAGGTCACCTGTCCGGTATACTCTTGTCCTATACAGGTCGGATTCCTGTTCTCCCTCTTCCCAGGAACATGAGATGAACTTTTGCTGCGTAAGTTCCGGTCTGTTCCAATACCCTCGTGCCAGTCCATCCCCGGAAATGCCGATTTCACCCACCGCTCCAACGGCCATCCGGTTGCCATAATCATCCAATATATGGATTTGAGTATTGTGAATCGGTTGGCCGATTGTAACCTTCTTACAGCCGGTTACATCGGCTATGGCAGACCAGACAGTCGTCTCCGTGGGTCCGTACATATTGTAGATTTTTGCTTGTGTCAACCGTTGAACCTGAGCCAGCATCTGCTCTGTAAGCGCCTCGCCTCCGATCATAATTTCAGACAGACGGCTGATGCTGACTGCATGCTCCCGGTGATCCAGCAACAACCGCAGTCGGCTTGGTGTGATCTGCAGCATGTCCACTTGTTCCCGGGTAATCAGATCGGCCAGCAAGGACGGGTCTACCTGTGCTTGTTCATCCGCTATCACCACCTTCATTCCGGCGATTAGCGGAACGATGTTCTCCAGTATGAAGATGTCAAAAGATACTGTGGTCAAGGATAGCATTGTCTTGCTTTCATCAAAGGCGATCCGGTCCAGCATCGCGCGGATAAAATTATGAAGAGACCGATGCTCGATCATTACTCCCTTTGGATTTCCTGTGGAGCCTGAGGTATAGATTAAATAAGCCAATTGACTCGGTGAATGCTCCATACAGGGAGCTTTCTCCCAATGGCCGGATGGCAGATGGTCCACCTTCAGCATCCTGCCCGAATAACCGGAGATCCTATCCGGCTGGCCGCTCTGCGCAAGCAGCAGGTCTGTCCCGCTGTCTTGCAAAATATATTGGATGCGCTCCGGCGGATACCCCGGATCAAGAGGCAAGTAGGCGCCGCCCGCCTTCCAGACCGCCAAGATACATACGAGCATGTCCAGGGAACGTTGGACCAGCAATCCTACAATACCTCCTTCCCTGACCCCCTCCGCTGCCAGAAGGGCGGCCAGTCTGTCGGCTCTTTGATTCAGTTCCGCATACGTGACATCGGTATCTTTGAAGACTGCTGCGATACGCCCGGGGGTTCTTCTTGCCTGCTCCTCGAACAATTGAAGGACCGTCGCCTCCTGCCGGTAGTCCACTCCGGTAGCATTAAATGCTTTCAACATCGAGCGCTCCCGGTGAGAGAGCATATTCAATTTTGAGATCGTTAAGGTTGGGTTCTTCAACGCTTCCGTGAGTAATTGCAAGAAACCCTCGAACATTCTCCGGATTTCATTCTCCGTAAAGAGGTTCGTTCGATAGTTGATATCTACCTTAAGCTGTCCGCTATGTTCGCGATCGCTAAAGTGAATGGACAAGTCATCCAGCTCACTTCCCGTAAAGCTCATCTCGTACTGATCGACATACTGAGTGGAGAACTCAAAGCTCTGATAGGAGATCAGCACCCGGAAAAGATCCGACATTTGAACGGTAGGATGCGTTTCTCTGATATCCTCCATCAGGAGATCCAGAGGGTATTTCTGGTTCCGGATAATTTGATTCTGCTCTTCTTCGACGCTTTGAATCAGATCAACCAGGCTGAACGAGCCTTCCACCTGTAACCGAAGAGGAGTGGTGCTGAGATAGGTGCCAATGGTCTGCTTCTCGGCAGCCGAGGACCGATTATGGAACAGAACGCCGAGAACGATATCCTCCTTACCGGTAGTCCGGTAAAAATAAATAAACCAGACGGATAAAAGAACCCGGAACGGAGAAAAGTGATGCTCGGCGCAAAAATCAAGCAGCCTTTTGTACACTTCTTCATTCAAATAATGCCGGCCGACTTCCGAGCTGATATCGCTTAACGCTGGACGCTTAGGCGATAATTCCAACGGTTCCGGAAGAGTTGCAAATTTCTCCCGCCAAAAGTCCCGGTTCTTCCTGAACCTTGCCGAATCCTTATATTTCTCCTCCGAGCGGATAAAATCGGTATAGGAAGGCTTGGGGGTATCGGACAGGCTTTGTCCCTTCCGTAACCGGCTATAATGTTCGTAAGTCTGGTTCAAAAGCAGACTCAATCCCCATCCATCACATATAGAGTGGTGGATCTTGGGTACAAAAATATGGGATTCATTCACAACCGCCATTGTGAACGAATGCAGTATGGAGCGTTCGAGCGGCAGAGGCTTGCCCGCTTCATGCCGGATCCATTCCCGGAGTTCTTTTTTGCCGGAGAAATGGAGCACCTCAAGCTTTACCGGCTCAAAGTCTGAGACATACTGCACCAATGTGCCATCTCTTTCTTCGACTTTTAGCCGAAGCGCATCGTTTTGCATAACCGTTTGATTCAGAGCCTGCTCAAACTGATGCAAATCCACTCTTTCTTTCAAGTGGCTCTCCAATATGACGTTTCCGACACCTGTTCCCGGGTAAATTTTATCTGTGTACCAAAACCTCTTCTGAGAATGCGAAAGCGAGTACATTTGTTTGCCTGCAACTCCGGACGTCAAGCAGATTCCTCCTTTGCACAAGAATTTCGGCTTGAGCTCTGTTTCTGATTCAACATTGAATAGAGTCCCTCCGATTGAAGCAATTGCTCATGCCTGCCCTCCTCAACCACCCTCCCTTGATCAATGACATAAATCCGATCCGAGCCCCGAATCGTAGATAATCGGTGAGCGATCGAGACCGTCGTTTTATCCTCCATGAGCTTCTCCAGCGAGAGTTGAATCCAATTCTCGGAATCGGAATCCAGCGCTGAAGTAGCCTCATCGAGAAACAGAATGGGAGCGTTCTTCACCATGGCCCTGGCGATGGCGATTCGTTGCTTCTGCCCGCCTGACAGCAAGGCGCCCCGTTCACCAATGACCGTGTCATATCCCTCCGGAAATCCCATTATAAAATCATGGGCGTAAGCTTGACGGGCAGCTTCCATAATCTCCTTATCCGTGGCATCCATTCTTCCAAAGCGAATATTCTCGGCAATCGTACCTTGAAACAAATAAGCATCCTGGGGAACATAGGCATACTTATCGCTGATCTGATCTACCGATTCCGCCTGAACGCCGTCAATCCGGATTTCCCCTTTGTCTAAAGAATAGAAGCCCATTAGCAGCTTCATAAGAGTGCTCTTGCCTCCCCCGCTGGGGCCGACCAGAGCAATCCGTTCCCCCTGAAGTGCCGTAAGCGAGACCTCATTTATAACGGTTCTGCCGGTTTCATAGGCAAAGCTTGCATGCTTCATTTCAATCATGAATCTCTTATCCGTCATCGGTGTATTCCGTATTTCCGGCAAGTCCTTCTCCTTGTCTCCGTCCACGAGAGCAAATACACGGGATGCTCCGGCCAGCGAACCTTGAAGCTGAGTCATTAAACCGCCAATTTGCTGGAACATAAAAGCAATCCCGATGGCAAATTGAACAATCGCACCAATGTCGCCTGCTCCAATCCAGTTTCTCGATACCATATAAGCGCATACGATCAGGACACCGGCATAATTCAGCGAGCTTAATGTGAAGTTGATCCCGTCAATCAACCCCTGTTTCCGGGCTCTCGCTATAGACAGCTTAGTCACTTCCTCGATGGCGTCTTTGTAATGGCCGCTCATTTTCCGCTCCAGATGAAACATCTTGACGGCGCTGAATCCTCCCAGGAAATCAGTCAAGTATTCATTCATTCTGCCTTGGCTCTCCTGGATTCTGTCTCCCAGCTTACGGAAAGACTGAACGAACAGCCTGTTGAACCAGACAAACAGCAAGCCTATCGACAGAAGAATGGAGCCGATCCGCCAATCCAGCATCAGGAGAAGAATTACCGAACTGGAACCGTAGATCACCGCATAAACCATACTGGGGATCTGAATAGCGAATACCTGCTCGATGGTCTGGATATCATGGGTCATAACAGAAATAAAATTGCCGCTGTGCATACGCTCGACCGTCTCCATCTTCAGACGCGTCATCTCATCAAACGTATTTGCGCGTATTTCAGCCATTGTCTTCCTTACACACCAGTTGTATAGATAGCTGAATCCGATCAGGAGAATACTTGCCGATACGGCTGTAATTCCAATCGTCCATACCGCACGGTACAACAGCGATTTATTCATCTCGATGCCCGCATTGATCATGTCCCTGAACACAAATGCCATGACCGCAAAAATCCCGGCCTCTGTCAACGAATTCCCCAGGACGCCCGCCGTATAGATGCCTATTCTCGGCTTCATATACGCAAGCACTCTCAACCATTCTTTTCTTGAACTCAGACTGCTGTCATTCATCTTTCGGCTCCTTTTCTAGCCAGAGGGGCGGCCTATGCCGAGTATTGTGCATGGAACAGATGGGTAAAGGGTCCCTCCCGCTTCAACAATTCCTCATAAGTTCCCGACTCCAGCAGAGTTCCCTGGTCTAGAACGAGAATCTGATCGGCATCCCTCACCGTGGACAACCGGTGAGCAATAATCAATACCGTTTTATCCTTCATGAGCTCCTTAAGAGCTTCCTGCACCAATGCTTCCGACTCCATATCCAGAGCGGCGGTGGCCTCATCCAGCAGCAGCACCGGAGCGTCCTTGAGAATCGCCCTTGCTATGGCGAGACGCTGTCTTTGCCCTCCGGACAACGAAGCCCCTCTCTCGCCAACGACGGTGTCGTAGCCTTCGGGAAGCCGCATGATGAATTCATGAGCATTTGCCGCCTTCGCCGCTTCAATCATCTCTTCGGAGGTAGCCGAGCTTCGGCCGTAACATAAATTTTCTGCAATCGTCACAGGGAACAGAAAGATATCCTGGGATACAATCGCAATCTGCTCGCGCAGAGCCTTTAAGTTCCATTCCCGTATATCCCTTCCGTAGAATTTGCAGCAGCCCTGGTCCGGTTCATAGAACCCGCATATCAGCTGAAACAGCGTTGATTTGCCGCTTCCGCTCGCTCCGACCAACGCGGTTGTCGTATTCTCCCGCACCTTGAAGGAGAGGTTGTCAACGGCCTGCTTGCTGCCGTCATATGTAAAAGAAACCTGTTGGAACTCAATCAGATGATCGCTCCCCTTACCAAAGGCATTGCCGTCCGCGCGTTCAGTCGGCTGCCTTAAAAGCTCGAACAGGTGCTTGGAAACCCCTATAACATGTCTTAAGTTCGTAATAACCATAGGAAGCACGCTCGCCGGATTGACTAAGTAATTGAGAAGCTGCAAAAAAGCAGTCAATCTGCCCAGGTCGATGGTTTCATGGATCACCATATATCCGCCCAGCAATATACAGACGATGAAAGGTCCCAGCTTCAGAAGCACGATAAAAGGATTCATCCAGGTCTTTCGTTTCTCCAGAGCAATGGAAGAGGACAGGGCATCCTCCATCGCAGATCTGTATTTGCCGGAGAATACAGGCTTCAGACCGAAAGCCTTAATGACATGAAGGCCCATGTAGGCATCCTGGGAAATCGAATTGGAACGGCCGATATGAGCCTGCAGCTCACTGGCGTACTTGGAGACAGGCCTGCTGATGATACCGATAAGCAGCACGGATACCAGAATGATTGCTATACAGCTGACAAACAGCAGCCAATTGATCGAGAGCATATATATCGTTGCGGCAACACAAAGCAGCGGCAAATACAGCAAATTGTAAAGGTCATTCTGGAGAAAGTTTTGAATCGAAGATATGTTGGAGGTTAACCGTGACACGGTGTCACCGGTAGAATGCTGGGCAAAAAAGGAGATTTTAACATTTCCGAGATGGTCAAAAATATGAGTCTGAATATGGCGGGTTATTCGAGTGCTAACGCTTACAGTAAACGCTTTAACTAAATATTTAACGATAAAGCCGACCACAATCATCAGAGCGATGAATCCGATCTTCCAAGTGTCAAAATGATCGCCGGAAATTGCCTGGTTAATCCCCTGCTGAACCAAGACGGCCAATGAAATGTCGATCCCAACATTGATGATGGAAGATAACAGACAAATAAAAATATGCCAGCGGTAATCTTTGATAAACGAGCGAAGCGTATAAAGAGACGGACTGCTGTCCACTTCCGGGCTTCCTTCTGTGCCTTGCATTTACCACCAACTCTCCTTTTATTAGCGGATTGTTATTCGTTATATTTTATTAGTATTTTATTGCCATTAGTTAATAACAATGATAATAACTGTTCCTGAATATGTCAATCGTGATTTTTAATCACAAAAAGGCCAACTATGCACTTCTCTGCATAAGTTGGCCTGTGTAATTTTTCCACTATGGAAAGTATAGAAAGGTAGAATGACTAAGGGCGAAGAACATCCAGCGAATCCAGGCGGTTGCCCTTGAAATCAAACAGCGTCAGATTGGACCAGTTGTTGGCATGTCCGACTGACCACTCGGATTTGGAGGGAATCCATGCCGGCTCCCAGTAATGGAAGCCCCGTCCCCGCCCATCCGGGGTGCGGCGAATCACCGCCATCAGCTCGCTCAAATAACGGGTTTGTCCTTCTACCGTCGCCGGACATCCGGCAAGAAGCTGGTCCTCCGCGTTCACAATGAACTCCAGTCCGTCTTCGGGCGTTAAGGTCCAGGGGTAAGCGGTTTCAACAACGACCAGATCCTTGCCGTAACGGACCGCCAGATCTTTCAGATTGGCTTCCAGATCCTCCAACGTGCCATGCCACCACGGATAGAACGATTGCCCGATGACATCGAACCTAACGCCGCGTTCCAGCAGACGATCCAGCACATAACGGCTGGCGCCGTTGTCGCCGCCCCGGTCGAGATGAATCATCACTTCCAGTTTATGATCTTCATCCTCTACCCGGCGTACCGCCTCTACCCCGGCCTGAATCAGCTTGGCGAGCTGCGTCCACTGGCGGTCGTTGTCGCAGGCCTCGTCGCCGATCCATCGTTCCCGGGTAGTTCCGACATCGGCGGGAACGCCGACTTTGCCTTCTTCCCACAGCATTCCCGGCGTAATCTCGTTGCCGATCTGAACCATGTCCGGCAGCGTCCCCTGCTCTTTCAGCGCGGTCAACGCCTGCTCTGTGAATACTCCCACCGCCTCGGCCAGTTCCGGGAAACTGAGCCTTTCCCAGGCTTTCGGCTTCGTCTGCTTCTGGGGATCGGCCCAATAATCGGAGTAATGGAAATCCAGCAGAAAGTGCAGGCCGGCAGCCTTGATTTTGGCGGCCGTCATCAGCGTCCGCTCGAGATTCACATATCCGGCCTCCGGGTCGTTCCAGAGCCGAAGCCGGATCGAATTCACTCCGCTGTCCTTCAGAATCTGAAGCAAATCCTTCTCGTTCCCGTTCTCGTAGAACGCCCCTCCTTCCGTTACGATCTCATCCCAGAACGAAATATCCATCCCTTTGATTAACAGTTTTGTCACGGAATCGTCCTCCTGCTTCAATGTGCGGCTCTCGTCCGTCTCTACCAGATTAAAGAGTTCATCATCAAAAGTAAATCCCGGAGCTTCCGCCTTTTTGCCACCGATTCTGACGGACAGCCCACCGACATTTCACCTCATATCCCTTATCATAATAGTCGAAAGCCCACCTTGTAGAGCGGAGCGTGAATATGATGAACCCTTTGCAGCATGCTGTACCCTCCCGGCCCTTGAATCTGAACAGCGTTTCTATCCATGATCCATACTGGACTCCTTATGTGCAATTGGTGCGCCAGACAGTTATTCCTTATCAGTGGGAGGCTCTCAATGACCGGATTCCGGATGCCGAACCAAGCCACGCTATTTCCAACTTCCGCCGGGCTGCCTGCCTGGAGCCGGGCGGTTTCGGCGGTATGGTCTTTCAGGATACCGATCTTTATAAATGGCTGGAGGCCGTCGGATACACACTTTCGGCTTCTCCCGACCCCGATCTGGAGCGTCTGGCCGACGAGGCGATCGAGCTGATTGCCGCCGCCCAGCAGGAAGACGGTTATCTCAATACGTATTTCACCCTGGCCGAGCCGGGCAAGCGCTGGACCAACCTCACCGATTGCCACGAAATGTACTGTGCCGGCCATCTGATCGAAGCAGCCGTCGCCTACTGGCAGGGGACCGGCAAAACGGTTCTGCTCGGCGTCGCCCGCCGGCTCGCCGATCATATCGACCGCAGGTTCGGGCCGGAGCCCGGCCAGATTCGCGGTTACGACGGCCACCAGGAGATCGAGCTGGCTCTGGTTAAACTCTATGAAGCGACCGGAGAGGAGCGTTACTTGAAGCTGGCTTCCTTCTTCATCGACGAGCGGGGACAAGATCCAAGCTTTTTCCACCAGGAATGGAAGGCACGGGGCCAAATCTCCCACTGGTCGCCCGGCGTTGTCCAAGAGACTCCTCCGGCTCTTGAGTATCTCCAGGCGCACAAGCCGGTACGGGAGCAGGAGGCCGCGTCCGGCCATGCGGTCCGGGCCGTCTATATGTATACCGCCATGGCCGACCTGGCTCTTCACCGGGGAGACGAATCGCTGCTTCAGGCCTGCCGGCGCTTGTGGAACAACATGGTGCACCGGCAAATGTATATTAACGGCAGCATTGGTTCCACTCATCTTGGCGAAGCCTTCACTTTTGATTACGATCTGCCCAATGACACGAATTATTCGGAGACCTGCGCCTCCATCGGCTTGATCTTCTTCGCCCGGCGCATGCTTCAGGCGGAGGTTAAGGGCGAGTACGGCGACGTCATGGAGCGGGCCTTGTACAATACTGTAACAGCCGGCATCGCCGGCGACGGCAAGCATTACTTCTATGTCAATCCGATGGAAGTATGGCCTGAGGCAAGCGCCAAGAATCCCGGCAAACACCATGTCAAAGCGGTTCGCCAGAAGTGGTACGGCTGCGCCTGCTGCCCGCCCAATGTGGCGCGCCTGCTGACTTCGCTCAGCCAGTATATCTATACGGCCAGCTCCAATACCCTCTACACCCACTTATTCATTGGCAGCGACATTCAAGCCGAACTGGGCGATACCCGTCTGAAGCTGAAAATGGACAGCTCGCTCCCCTGGAAAGGCTCCGTTTCCCTTACTGTCAGAGCGCTTGAAGGCCCGGCAGCCTTCACCCTGTCCATTCGCGTGCCCGGCTGGGCATCGGACTGCCGCTTAGCCGTGAACGGCGAAGCGGTAACTCCCGTAATTTGCGACGGCTATGCCTATGTGCAGCGCAGCTGGGCCCAGGGCGACCGGCTAACCGCCGAGTTCGGCATGAAGCCTCAGCGGCTCTACGCTAACCCGCTCGCCCGGGCCAATGCCGGCCGGGTCGCCCTGCAGCGCGGACCGCTGGTCTACTGCTTCGAGGAAGAGGACAACGGCGCGCCGCTGGCCGCGCTCAGTCTGTCTCCCGAGGCTCCAATCAGCGAAATTACGGGCCGCTGGAGAGATGAAGTTGTCTTTCTGGAGACGGAGGGCTTCCGCCTGGAATCTCCCCCCGGAAATGAACTGTACAGCTCCAGGCAACCGGTGAAGCGCCCTGTCACCCTCACCGCGGTCCCTTACACCCTCTGGGGCAACCGTACGCCCGGACAGGAAATGCTGGTCTGGATGCGGGAAAGTTAAATCGGACGAATGCATGAACACCAAAAGCCTGGACCGCTGCAGACGCAGCAGTTCCAGGCTTTATTGTTCATCGTCCCGGCCGGTCAAGCCGAGTGTTAGGCAGCAGGACTCCAGAATCATTTTTATAGAGTTGGTATCTGCCTGGTGAATATCCGGTAACTCTCTTGAACTGTCGGCAGAAATGCTCAATATTACGATAGCCGCAGCGAAAAGCCACTTCTGCAACACTAAGTGTATTCTGATAGAGATATTCTTTGGCCAGGCGGATTCTGCTGTTAATCACATCCTCCATACAGGAAATGCCAAATGTTTTTTTGTAAATGCTCTGCAGGTAGCCGGGACTAAGCTGCAGCGATTGTGCCATCCTTGAGACCGTCCATGGATCGCCGGGGTTTGTCTGTATGGCGGTTCGTAGCCTTTGGAGATTGTAATATTGAGGCCGTAAGTCTCCCTGCCAATACGATTCCTGCAGTTTATTGAAGAGAATGCGCAGCAGAGAATCAATGGACGATTCCTGGCAGTTCCGGTTAAAGTTGTGCTCGACGACCAGCAGTTCAAACAACTTGCTGCAATAATCCGGATCATCCAGGGCAAAGGGAATACCGTAGGGAAGCGAAGTCCTGGATATGTAAATCTCGTCGGATGAAAAACGCAGCCAGTCATTGATATATACGTTGCCGCAGGCTCTATAGTAAATGGGCTGCCTCGCCTCATACAGGATGACATGATGAGCCGGGTATTCCTTCAGTTCTCCATTCACCCGGAATAGAGCGGGAGTTTTGGTTATAACCAACAGCCAACACTGATGGCCCTGGGGAATATCGAACACAAAATCACTCTCATGAGTTGCATTCGTTTCGACATAGTGAATCTGGTTCATCCTGTTCTTCTCCTCAAAGAATCTTTTAGAAGATACGCTTCGCCAGCTGATATAATCCGTTCTTCCATACCGGCCAATCATGGTCGCCCTCTTCTTCCAGCCAGATATGGGGCACTTTATGCTGTGAGAGGTAGGCATGCATTCGGTCGCTGACCCCCTTCAGCTTATCCTGGTTTCCGCATGAAATCCACAGCAGGTCAAGCTCCTCGGCGGCCTTCTGGGGGTCGGGCACCAGCATTTCGGGCAGTCTGGCATTGGGCGCAGGCGAGAAGGCTCCTACCCAGGCGAACCGGTCCAGATGACTCAGCCCAATATTCAAAGCCTGCCCCCCTCCCATCGATAACCCCGCTATAGCGCGGTGCCGCCGGTCCGACAGTACCGTAAAGTTCTCTTCGATATAAGGAATCAAATCCTGAAGCAGATCATATTCAAACCGCTCAAACGCCTCCAGCTTATCCGCTTCAAAAAGATCTCCCTGCGCCCGGTCATCCGGCATGGCTCGGCAATTGGGGCATACCACAATCATCGGGTGGATCGTTTGGTCCGCATACAAATTATCGAGAATTACCCGGAGACTGCCGAAGGTGCTCCATTCCTCTTCATCTCCTCCAATTCCGTGCAGCAAGTACAGAACGCTGCAAGCAGAATGATCGGAATAACCGGGAGGCGTATATACCGTAGTCTTCCGGACCCCGCCTACTGTAGAAGAGGGGTATTCTATCCTCTGAATCACTCCCCGGGTGATTCCTTCTCTCTCCTTGTCGAATCCTAAAGGAGCCGTCCGCATAGGGATCAGCTTGGCATCGTCCATGATTACTTCTTCCCTTCCTGTATCTGGTCCAGGTTGTAAGAGTGCTCCACTATAACCTGCATCAACTTACCCGGCAGCTTCTCCACAAATTCAACTCTGTTTAATGCGGGGGTCCGCCGCGGGCAGTCCCTCAATCATGCCATTCTCCACGCGTACTGCTCTCAACATCTCTTTGCTCCCCCTCTGCTTACGGATTCCTAAGCCGCCATCACTCCAGTGTGAAGGAGGCGAGGCTGGCACATCCATTGCCGATATACGTCAAATATAAAGCCTGTTTCCCGTCCGGAATTCGGATATCCGCAGCATACTCCTGCCAGACATTCGTGGAATCCACCGGAATACGGCCCAGCGCTAGTCCGTCCCAAGCCGTTCGCACTTCAAAATATCCGTGGCAGTAACCGCGCACTTGAATCCGAACTTTCCAGATGCCTTCACAATACAGATACTTATAGCCAGCAGTTGCGGAGTCCGTCAGATTGGCGATATAGCCGATTTCCGGGTCGCCGTCTCTTCCGTCCTGCGTGATTTTGGGAAAACGGCTGTCCATCCATGCTCCCATGCGGCCAAAACCACCGGTATACATTTCCTCATCCTTGCAAAATAAATGGCAGGCCAAGTAGGCCGGAAATTCTCCGCGCCCTTCAAGCGGCCCACCGTTAGGGCCACAGGAGGTCATTTCCACTTGGGGAATCGTCCCATCCTCCAGGAACTCAATCGGTTCGAGACAGCCTTGGCGAGAGAAAGCCGTACCATTGGTATGACGATGATAAAAAATGTACCATTTCCCCTGAATTTCAACGATACTGCCATGGTTGTTCCCGCCGTAATACATCGGCTTGTTCGCCGGCTTATACGTATCGATATGAAGATCGCAATTGCTTACGATTACGCCACGATACTGAAATCCCTTAGTTGGATGATGGCTCGTCGCATAACACAGTTCGTGCATAGCCGTTGAAGAATAGATCAAATAATAAGTATCGCCCCGCTTCCGGATGGAAGGCGCTTCAAAGAAGGCATGTTCTTCAAAGCCGCTCCCTATACTTCTCTGCTTGCTTGGTACAACAAACACAGGCTCTTCTTGCACCGTTAGCATGTCCGGACCTAACACTGTGGCCATGGCTCCGCTTCGGGAGGAATCCTCCGGTGAGCAAAAGCCAGTATAGAGATAGGTCCACTCTCCTTCCGTAAGTACCCCTGGATCAAATTGAGGCTCGTCACCTTCCCGTTCTCCAAGGAGCGTACCATCGGCATATTTGACATTCCCGTAGAATTGATATGGACCGGCCGGAGTAGCGCTTACTGCCACCGAAACAATGGGGAGCTTGTCAAGCACGTAGTAGAGATAGTACCTCCCGTCAGGGCCTACCGTTAAATCCGGCGCATACAAGCACATGCTCCCTTCAGGATTTAACGGATCATCTGCAGCACGGTAGATAACCCCTTCGTATCTCCAATCGGCAAGACTCTCCACAGGAGCAGACCAGCAGACATAATCATTCAGACAGAAGGCATGGCCGTTAAAACGGTCATGCGATCCATAAATATAAACCCGTCCATCAAACACATATGGCTCAGCGTCCGGAACATACTCCCAGGAAGGAAGATAGGGATTAACCCCTTGGCGGTTTGTCACAGTGCTCCTCCTTATAATAAATTTAGATTTGCAGCATCAATAAAGCGCTTACAGATATGCGGAAACAATTCGATTATAGATAACCGGCGAACTGAAAGTCCATGACCTAAAGTAAGCTAATATTGATCGATTCTCATCTTCTTCTTCTGCTGTAGAATCTCCGGCCAAGATTAGAACATAAAAAACGCTGATTCATCGCTATAGTCAGCGATAAATCAACGTTCTTTTCACCGTTCAATCAACGGAATTGTAATGCCGGTGAGAGGACTCGAACCTCCACGGTTTCCCTCACGATTTTGAGTCGCGCGCGTCTGCCATTCCGCCACACCGGCACATAAAGAAAAAAGAAATGGGATCATTTCCAATAAAGTTGGAGGCGCCACCCAGATTCGAACTGGGGATAGAGCTTTTGCAGAGCTGTGCCTTACCACTTGGCTATGGCGCCATATGAATATGAATGGAGCGGACGACGGGAATCGAACCCGCGACCCTCGCCTTGGCAAGGCGATGCTCTACCGCTGAGCCACGTCCGCATAAAATGGCTGGGGATATAGGATTCGAACCTATGCAATGACGGAGTCAAAGTCCGTTGCCTTACCGCTTGGCTAATCCCCATTAAATGAATAGATGGGGCGATCGATGGGACTTGAACCCACGAGTGCCGGAGCCACAATCCGGTGCGTTAACCCCTTCGCCACGACCGCCATATGAACGACAATTAAAAGTTAAGTAAATGGCAGGGGCAGCAGGAATTGAACCCACACTAACGGTTTTGGAGACCGCTGTTCTACCTTTAAACTATGCCCCTATAACTGGTGGAGGATGATGGATTCGAACCACCGAACTCGGACGAGAACAGATTTACAGTCTGCTGCGTTTGGCCACTTCGCTAATCCTCCAGGATTACATGGTGCCGGCGAGAGGACTTGAACCCCCAACCTACTGATTACAAGTCAGTTGCTCTACCAGTTGAGCTACACCGGCTTATTTGATTGTCAGCTAAGACGATGGTGGCTCGGGACGGAATCGAACCGCCGACACGAGGATTTTCAGTCCTCTGCTCTACCGACTGAGCTACCGAGCCTTACAAAACTTAAATGGCGGAACCGACGGGATTCGAACCCGCGATCTCCTGCGTGACAGGCAGGCATGTTAGGCCTCTACACCACGGTTCCAAGAGGCTAAGGTGAATCAATTGCGGGGGCAGGATTTGAACCTGCGGCCTTCGGGTTATG
>NZ_VYKK01000010.1 GCF_008710135.1 Paenibacillus spiritus
TGGGAGAGTAGGACGCCGCCAAGCACAGATAACCACTGCCGATCTTTCGGCGGTGGTTTTTTGTTCATCCTGAAAGGGGCGTAGGCCAGTGAGTCAATCGGGTAAGATCTACGAAGGGAAATATACGGTTCACTCCAGCGATACGGATTTTCGTTCTAAGGGGAAATTGTCGTTTCTGCTGGATATCATGCAGCGGGCCGCAGATTCGGCTGTGCAGGATTATCAGGTCAGTCTGGCGGAGATGCTGAAGCTGAATATGGGTTGGATGCTCATGACGCTGGATCTGGAGATCCGGCGGATGCCGACTGTGGAGGACGAGCTGGTCGTGCGGACCTGGAGCAAGGGAACGAAGGGAGCGCTGTGGCAGCGGGACTTCCGCATCCTGGCGACGAAGGCAGGCGCCGAGGAAGGGACCGAGGCCGGGAAGGCAGAGGAAATCGCGGTAGCCCGCACCATCTGGGCGCTTGTGGATACCGGGAAGCGCAAAATGCTGCGTCCGTCCGCTTTTCCGGTACCGGTTGAACATTACACGGAAGACTCGGTCGGAGCATTTCCGGCCCAAGTCAAGGCCCCGGAAGGAACGGAATGGCAGGAGGTCTATCCCTACATCGTACGGTACAGCGGACTGGATCAGTACGGTCATTTGAATAATGCCCGGTACGGCGATCTTTGCTGCGATGTGCTGGAGCTGGAGGAGTGGCGCGGCATCGATCTGAAGCATTTCCGGATTACGTATGTGCAGGAAGCGACAGTGGGAGCCGAGATTGGCCTCCAGCGCGCGAAGCTGAAGGAAGGATGCCTTGCGGTTCGCGGATGGAACGGCGAAGCCGTCTGTTTTGAAGCGGAACTGGAATGGGAAGCGGAAGAATCGGAGGGCCAACACGAAGGCGCCAGAAAGGAGACCCTTTAAGTTGAAGACATTGGTGTTAGCGGAGAAGCCGTCGGTAGCCCGGGAGATTGCCCGGGTGCTGGACTGCCGGGAGAAACAGAAGAGCTTCATGGAAGGCCCGCGGTACATCGTGACCTGGGCGCTTGGACATCTGGTGGGTCTCGCCGAACCCGAAGATTATGATAAGAAATACGCCGTCTGGGCGCTGGAAGACCTGCCAATTCTGCCGGAGAAGAGCAGGCTGAAGGTGCTGAAGGAGACGGGCGGACAGTTCAAGGCCGTACAGCATTTGATGAAACGGGCCGATGTGGACGAGCTGATCGTGGCTACGGATGCTGCCCGGGAAGGCGAGCTGCTGGCGCGCTGGATTATGGCGATGGCGGGGTGGAACAAGCCCTTTCGGCGGCTGTGGATTTCGTCCCAGACCGACAAGGCGATCCGCGAGGGCTTCGCGGCTCTGAAGCCGGGCAGCGAGTTCGACCGACTGTACGAGTCGGCTCGCTGCCGCGCGGAGGCCGATTGGATGATCGGCCTCAATGTTACCCGGGCGCTGACTACGAAGTTCGGCGCCCCGCTCTCGGCCGGGCGGGTGCAGACGCCCACGCTCGGCATGATTATGGACCGGGAAGCCGAAATTGACGGCTTCCGGTCCCGGGAGTACGAGCGCCTGACGGCGGACTTCGGAAGCTGGCAGGCCGAGTGGCGCGGTGCGAACCAGGATGCGAGGCTCTGGGACAAGGCGCGGAGCGCGGAGCTGGCGAAGGCGCTGGAAGGCCGGAGCGGGACGGTCACGGGTGTGGTGCGGAGCGAGAAGACCGAGCCGCATCCGCTCGCGTATGACCTGACGGAACTGCAGCGGGATGCGAACCGGCGGTTCGGATTCTCGGCGAAGCAGACGTCGGGTCTGCTGCAGCGATTGTACGAGCAGCACAAGCTCGTCACCTATCCGCGGACGGACAGCCGGTATTTGACGGCGGATATGACGGATACGCTGAAAGAGCGGCTGGACAGTATCGGAATCGGTCCCTATGCGTCTTTGGCGCGCCCCTTGCTGCGGCGCAGTCTGAACATAACGAAGCGGATTGTGGACGACAGCAAGGTCAGCGATCATCATGCGATCATCCCGACGGAGCAGACGGTGCTGCTGAATGAGCTCTCGGCCGAGGAGCGCAAGCTCTACGATCTCATAGTCCGGCGGTTCATCAGTCTGTTCTATCCCCCTGCCCGCTATGACGCGGTATCGGTGACGGCGGAGGTCAACGGGGAGACCTTCACCGCAAGAGGAACGACCGTTAAGGAGCTGGGCTGGCGCGAAGTGTATGGCGGCGACCTGTCCGATACGGAAGAAGGAGAGTCCGAGGAAGAAGAGAACACGGCTTCCCGAAATATCCGCCTGCCCGAAATCCGGGAAGGGGAGGGGGTAACGGTGCGCCGCTGCGTGCTGCGGCCCGGACGGACCCAGCCGCCGAAGCGCTATACCGAAGCCAGCCTGCTGACCCAGATGGAGAAGCATGGGCTTGGGACGCCGGCTACGCGGGCCGACCTCATTGAGAAGCTGGTAAGCTCGGATACGATTGAGCGCCAGGGCAATCTGCTCCACCCGACGAGCAAGGGCAAACAGCTGATCGGGCTGGTCTCGCCGCGGCTGCGGACACCGGAGCTGACGGCGCGCTGGGAGAGCGAACTGGAGCGGATTGCGCGCGGTCTGGGCAAGCCGGAGCCTTTTATCCGGGGAATTCGGGAGATGGCGCGGGAACTGGTCGGAGAGGTTAAGAACAGCCAGGCGGAATACAAGCCCCATAATGTCTCGAACAGCCACTGTCCGGACTGCGGCGCAAGGCTGCTGGAGAAGAAGACGAAACGGGGCAAGCTGCTGGTCTGTCCTTCGGAGAGCTGCGGATACACGCGGTCCGGTGAGAAACGTCTCTCCGGACGCCGCTGTCCGCAGTGCCACAAGAAGATGGAGCTGAAGGAAGGCAAGGCGGGTAGGTATGTGCAGTGTCTTCCCTGCGGCATCACCGAGACGGTCGACAAGGACAACGGGCGGGTGAACAAGCGAGAGCAGCAGAAGCTGGTCCAGCAGTACAGCAAGCCGGAGAGTCTGGGGACCAGTCTCGGCGATCTGCTGAAAGCCGCTCTGGAGAAGCAGCAGGAAGGTGAATAACGAAGCCGGCAGCGGCTTCTACTGAAGGCCCGGACCATGAAACCGGGTCTTTATTTTAAATTTAAAGTTGACGTTAACGTTAACAATACATATAATAAGACAATGGAAATGAAAGTCTGTCAGAAAGCGCATGAGGAGGAGCAGACATGGACTGGCTCAAAATTGAACAGGTCGCTCAGGAGACGGGGCTGACGAAGCGGACGATCCGCTATTACGAGGAGATCGGGCTGCTTGACTCGCCGCACCGGAGCGAGAAGGGAACACGGCTCTACACGCCCGAGGATATCGAGAATCTGCGCCGGGTGGTCGATGCCAAGGAAGTGCTGGGAATCTCGCTTCAGGATCTTCAGCGCTTCGTCTCCTTCCGCCACTCGCTGGAAGCCTACCGCCGGGATTACAAAGGCCGGGAGGCTCCCGAGGTCCGGAAGGAGCGGACGGAGAAGCTGTCGGAGCTGCGGGAACTGCTCGATGAACAGCTGGAGCTGCTGGACCGCAAGCTGGAGAAGATGACCGCCTTCCGTGACGAGCTGCACGGGATACGGGTACGGGCAACCGAAGTGCTCGATGAATTGGAATCTACGAAAGAGTTAGGACAGGTGAGGAATGAAGATGAATACAACGACTGTAAAAACGCCGAATCGCATTGAACCGGCCGATCTTGCGTCCGCCAAGCAGCCGCGGGCCGTCTGGGCCGTTGCGTTTGCGTGCGTGATTTCTTTTATGGGACTCGGGCTGGTAGACCCGATTCTGCCGGCGATCAGCCATCAGCTGAACGCGACGCCGAGCCAGACTTCGCTGCTGTTCTCCAGCTATAATCTGGTTACGGGCATCGCCATGCTGGCAACCGGCTTCATCTCTTCGCGCATGGGCGTGAAGTGGACGATGATGACGGGGACCCTGCTGATTATAGCTTTTGCTCTCCTCGGGGGGATGTCGGGAAGCATCGGGGAACTGGTGGGCTACCGGGCCGGATGGGGCCTCGGCAACGCGCTGTTCATTGCTACCGCACTGTCCGCCATCGTCGGGCTGTCGACGAGAGGGTCGGCGAAGGCGGTCATCATGTATGAGGCGGCCCTGGGCCTTGGCATCTCGGTCGGCCCGCTGCTCGGCGGGGAACTCGGTTCGATCTCGTGGCGCGGCCCGTTCATCGGAGTCGGCGCGCTGATGCTGATTGCGTTCATCTCGATCGGTGTCCTGATGCCGAAGGTGCCGAGACAGGCCAACCGTACCTCGCTTGCCGATCCGTTCAAGGCGCTGCGCCATCCGGGTCTGCTCGTGCTGGCCGTTACCGCTTTTCTGTACAATTTCGGCTTCTTCACCCTCATGGCCTATACGCCGTTCGTCATGGACCTGGATGAGCATGGCCTCGGGTATGTCTTCTTCGGTTGGGGCATTCTGCTGGCCGTTACTTCCGTATTCGTCGCTCCCCGGCTGCAAAAGCGCTTCGGCTCCATCCGGTCCATGTCGGTGGCCCTGCTGCTGTTCGCCCTGGCGTTGCTGGTGATGGGCATCTGGACGTCGTCGCAGACGACCGTCATTGTGTCGGTTATCGTGGCCGGCGCCTTCCTCGGCACGAACAATACGCTGATTACGACAGCGGTGATGGAGGCTGCTCCGGTGGAGCGCTCGACCGCATCGGCGGCCTACAGCTTTGTCCGGTTCATCGGAGGGGCGCTGGCGCCCTGGCTGGCCGGCAAGCTGGCCGAGTGGTACAACCCGCACATGCCTTTCTATGTGGGCGCGGCCTTTGTCGTCGTTGCGGTGCTGACTGTGCTGCTGGGACGCCGCTTCCTGAGCCATGTGGATGCGGCTTCGGGACACTGAGAACAGACGCCGGCCCTTTCAGAAGCCCCCGATTCCGGGATTCGGTAATCCGAACCGGAATCGGGGGCTTTTGCTTTCAGGGAACATGCAGTATAAAGGAAGAGTGCGCATTCATAAGCCGGGGGAATTCCCGGCGTCAGTCAGGAGGACAACGATGACCCTCAAGCCATGGAATCAAACGCCGCAGGACGGTTCGGCCCCGCAAGCCGCAGACCGGACAACGGCAGGAACCGCCGGCACGCAGAACAACCGCAAGAACCGGCGTTTCTTTCTGCTTCTCGTATTTCTGTTCTGGTTCTCCTCTTACATCTATGTCCCGGTCCTGTCTCCGTATGTGGAGCATCTCGGGGCCTCCTACCTGATGGTGGGCATGGTCATCGGCGTGTACGGCCTGATGCAGATTCTCCTGCGGATGCCGATCGGCATCGGCTCGGACGTTACCGGGCGGCGGCGTTCGTACATCTGGCTGGGCCTGGCCGCAAGCGGCGTGGGCTGCCTGCTCTTCCTCGGCGGGGACCAGCCCGGATGGGCGCTCGCCGGCCGGGCGGTCTCCGGCGTCGCGGCAAGCGCCTGGGTGGTATACAGCATTATGTTCGCGGATTACTGGCCGAAGGAAGAGTCCGGGAGAGCGATGGGGATGCTCCAGTTCACTACGGTAGCCGCCCAGCTTACCAGCATGCTCCTGAGCGGTTATCTGGTGGATCGCTGGGGCTGGAACACGCCCTTTATCCTCGGAGCTCTTGTAGCGGCCGGCGCGCTGCTGCTCGCGCTTCGGCTGCCGGAGCAGCGCCGCAGCAGCGATGGGCCGGGCATCCGGCTGAATGAACTGGTACCGGTCATGCGGGAACCGCAGCTGGTCCGGGTATCGCTGCTCTCCGTTATGGCCCACTGCGTTCTGTTCATTACGATGTTCGGCTATACGCCGAGTCAGGCGCTGAACCTGGGGGCCAGCAAGGGAGACCTCGGCTGGCTGACGCTGTCGTTCATGCTGCCCCATGCGATAGCGACGCTGTATGGACGCCGGCTGCTGGTCGGTCGGATGGGGGACCGCGGCGTGCTGACGCTCGGCTTCGCCGGAACGGCGGCCTTCACGCTGCTGATTCCGTTCCTGCCGTCCTTCGGGGCGCTCTGCGCCACGCAGATCGGGAACGGGCTGATGCAGGGATTGATTTTTCCGCTGCTGCTCGGCAAATCGGTGGAAGGCATCCATCCGGCCAAACGGGCGACGGCGATGGGCTTCTATCAGGCGGTCTATGCGCTTGGCATGTCCGGCGGCCCGTTCGTGGCAGGCTGGATCAGCAGCCTCTGGGGCCTCCGCGGCGGCTTCTGGCTTGGAGCAGCGGTGGCGGCCGCCGCCGCCGGGCTGACGCGGGTCTGGCTTCGGGAGCACCGCATGGAACGCGGGGAATAGAAGGCGGGACGCCCGGGTAGGGGCGTCTCATTGGTTTTTTGATTCCGGTAGGAATATAATAGAAGCAGAGGACGCCCAGTAGAGGAGCCGGTACGAGCATGGAGAAGGGAATTGCCATCTGGTTGGCGCTGATCAATATCATCGGCTATGTCGTGATGTCGGAAGACAAGGACAAGGCTATGGCGAGAAGGCAACGGACGCCCGAGAAGACGCTGTTTCTCCTGGCGCTGATCGGAGGGGCAGCCGGTGTTCTGATCGCCATGTACCGCAGACGCCACAAGACGAGGCATTGGTCCTTCATCCTGGGTATCCCGCTGCTGCTGCTGGTGAACGTTCTATTCTACGGTTATCTTCTCATCCAATAACAAGAGAGGTGTCGCACATGTTATTCTCCAACATTCTGCTTGCCTATGACGGTTCCAAAGCTTCGAAGCAAGCGCTTCTGCGCGCAATCGAGCTGGCCAAGGTAACGCCGGATTCCACGCTGCATGTCATCCATGCCTTTGACTTCCCAAGATTCTTCATCGGAGAAGCGCTTGCCCCTCTGCCGGCCTCGCTCAACAAGGATTATTACGACCTGGCCGTACAGACGACGGACGAAGCCAAGACCCGGATTGCCGAAGCGGGCCTGACCGCCAAGGTCGAGCTGCTGCAGGGTCCGCCGGCCGAACTCATTCTGAAATACGCCAAGGAGAACGAGGTGGATGTCATCGTAATCGGCAGCCGCGGGCTCGGCGGAATCCGGGAATTTGTGCTCGGAAGCGTCAGCCACAATGTGGTGCAGAACGCCCGTATCCCTGTGCTGGTCGTTAAATAAGAATAGCCTTTCACCTTAGAGAAGAGAGAACGCTGCGGCGTTTTCTCTTTTTTTGGATCGGGGCATTCCTTCTCGGCGAGGTTGCATCTCAAGGAGCGGCAAGCAAATGCAGGCCGGAGTGGGCCCAATGACCCTTGCAGCGCCCTCTCGTTGTCCAAAAAGCGAACGTTGCTGACTATCTATTTGCCAATGTTCGGCTTTAAGTTGACACCGGATGTAGGGGGTTGTTAAACTGGACTCATAACCGCTCGTATAAAACCGGGGATAGGGCCCGGAAGTTTCTACCCGGGAACCGTAAATTTCCGGACTACGAGGAAGACAGAAGCCGTTCGGGTCTCCCGAATGGACAGGGACAGCCGCCAGCCGCGTGCTGTTCTGCTTAACGCCCGCTCTGCGTGCGGACAATGGCTTCTCTCTTCCCTGATAGTCCGGGTTCCCGCGTGGCAGCGAGAGGTCCGGACTTTTTTTGTGGGCCGCCGGCCAGGGACAGCCGGATCGAAATATGATAACGGAAGGCAGGTACAAGGATGCCGTTACAGGTCGGAGTCATTATGGGAAGCAAGTCGGATTGGGAGACGATGGAGCAGGCGTGCGCCGTATTGGACGAACTCGGAATCGGATATGAGAAAAAGGTCGTCTCCGCGCACCGCACGCCGGATCTCATGTTCCGCTATGCGGAGGAGGCCGCGGAACGCGGCCTTCGCGTCATCATTGCCGGAGCGGGCGGGGCCGCGCATTTGCCGGGCATGGTCGCGGCGAAGACGACGCTGCCGGTCATCGGGGTTCCCGTGCAGTCGAGGGCGCTGAACGGCCTGGACTCACTGCTGTCGATTGTACAGATGCCGGGCGGCATTCCGGTTGCCACGGTGGCGATCGGCAAGGCCGGCGCCGTGAACGCCGGCCTGCTTGCAGCCCAGATCATCGGCGCGTTCGAGCCGGAGGTTGCCGGGCGGGTGCAGGCGCGCCGGGAACAGATTGCGGCCGAGGTGCTGAAGGGGAGCGACGAGCTATGAGCGGACAGGAGAAGCGGCAGGGCCGTCCGCTGAAGCCGGGAGCGACGATCGGCGTGCTGGGCGGCGGCCAGCTGGGCCGGATGCTGGCGCTGGCCGGCAGCGCGATGGGCTACCGGTTCGTCTCGCTTGATCCGGCGGCAGACTCGCCATGCAGTCAGGTGTCGCCGGCCATCGCAGCGGCCTACGACGACCGGGAAGCGGCGCGCGAGCTGGCGCGCCGCTGCGATCTGGTCACGTACGAATTCGAGAATGTCGATGCGGGCGTGGCCGCGCTGCTGGCGGAGGAGTCGCACGTGCCCCAGGGCAGCCGGCTGCTGTATACGACGCAGCACCGGCTCCGCGAGAAGGCGGCCATCGAGGCGGCGGGCGTGCCGGTGGCGCCGTACCGTCCGGTGTCGAGCCTGGACGGGCTGCGGGTAGCCGCCGCCGAGCTCGGGCTGCCCGCAGTCCTGAAGACCGTCACCGGAGGCTATGACGGCAAAGGTCAGGCGGTGCTGCGCGAAGAGCGCGAGCTGGAGGAGGCGTTCCGGCGGCTGATGCCGGATGGAGCGGCGAAGGCGGCCGGAGCGGGCGCGGAAGCTGGACAGGCCGGTGGCGCGGAGAACGGGCAAGCCGCAGCAGCGGCAGCTCTTCAGGCCCCGCTCGTGCTGGAGAAATTCGTGCCGTTCCGGTGCGAGATTTCGGTGGTGGCGGCGCGCAGCCCGGGCGGTGAGGTGACGAGCTTCCCGGTCTCCGAGAATATTCATGTGAACAATATTCTGCATCTGTCCATTGTGCCGGCCCGGGTGCCGCAGAGTGTGCAGCTCCGGGCGCGGCGGCTGGCCGAGCAGCTGATCGCCGGCCTGGACGCCGTCGGACTGCTGGCCGTGGAGATGTTCGTTACGGAAGACGGAGAGCTGTATGTCAACGAGCTGGCTCCCCGGCCGCACAACTCCGGCCACTATACGATGGACGCCTGCGCGACCTCGCAGTTCGAGCAGCATGTCCGGGCCGTGTGCGATCTGCCGCTCGGCGAGACCGACCTGCTGACGCCGGTGGTGATGGTGAACGTGCTCGGCCAGCATCTGGAGGGGGCCGTCGCCCGCTTCTGCGGCAGGGACGAGGCGGCCGCCGAGCTCGGGGTGATCCCGAAGCTGCACCTGTACGGCAAGACGGACGCCAAGACCGGGCGCAAAATGGGTCACATCAACCTGCTCTGCAAGGATACAGCCGATGCGCTGGCCTGGGTGGAGCAAACCAACTTGTGGAGGAACGAACAATCATGATTGAACGATACAGCAGACCGGAAATGCGGGCCATCTGGACCGAAGAGAACAAATTCAAAGCCTGGCTGGAGGTGGAGCTGTGCGCCTGCGAAGCCTGGGCCGAGCTTGGGGTAATCCCGAAGGAAGATACGGCGCTGCTGCGGGAGAATGCGAAGTTCGACATTGACCGGATCTACGAGATTGAGCAGGAGACGCGCCATGACGTGATCGCCTTCACCCGGGCGGTCTCCGAGAGCCTGGGCGCGGAACGCAAATGGGTGCATTACGGCCTGACCTCGACGGATGTCGTGGATACGGCGCTCGGCTATCTGCTGAAGCAGGCGAACGACATTCTGGAGAAGGACCTGCTGAATTTCATTGCGATTCTGAAAGACAAGGCGGTGGCCTACAAGGACACGCCGATGATGGGCCGCACGCACGGCGTCCACGCGGAGCCGACGACGTTCGGCCTCAAGATGGCGCTCTGGCACGAAGAGATGAAGCGCAATCTGGAGCGGTTCCGGCATGCCGCAAGCGGCGTTCAGTTCGGCAAAATCTCGGGCGCCGTCGGCACCTACGCCAATATCGACCCGTTCGTCGAGGAGTTCGTGTGCCGGAAGCTCGGCACGACGGCGGCGCCGATCTCGACGCAGACGCTTCAGCGGGACCGCCATGCGGAGTATATGGCGACGCTGGCGCTGATCGCCACCTCCCTCGACAAATTCGCGACCGAAATCCGGGCGCTGCAGAAGAGCGAAGTGCGGGAGGTCGAAGAGGCTTTTGCCAAAGGACAGAAAGGTTCTTCCGCGATGCCGCACAAGCGCAATCCGATCGGCTGCGAGAACATTTCCGGTCTGGCCCGCGTGATCCGGGGCCATATGCTGTCGGCCTACGAGGATGTGACGCTGTGGCATGAGCGCGATATTTCGCATTCCTCCGTAGAGCGGATCATTCTCCCGGATGCGACGATGCTGCTCAACTACATGCTGAACCGCTTCGGCAATATCGTGAAGAACCTGACCGTGTTCCCGGAGAACATGAAACGCAATATGGGCGCTACGTACGGCGTGCCGTTCTCGGGCCGCATCCTGACGAAGCTGATCGACAAGGGCTTCAGCCGCGAGCAGGCGTACGACACGGTGCAGCCGCGGGCCATGCAGGCCTGGGAGACGCAGACGCAGTTCCGCGAGATCGTCGAGAACACGCCGGAAATTACGGCGGTGCTCAGTCCCGAAGAAATCGCCGACGCTTTCAATCCGTCCTGGCATCTCAAGCATGTCGATACGATCTTCCGGCGGCTGGAGCTTATCTAAAATAATGGGATTTTAGGGAGGTATTTCCATGACGGTATCTACAGCCGTCGACCTGATCGACGCGCCGCTGCTCTACAAAGGCAAGGTGCGCGAGCTGTACGATCTGGGCGAGAAGGAGATGCTGGTCGTCGTCACCGACCGCATCTCGGCGTTCGACTATGTGCTGGAGCCGGCTGTGCCGGACAAAGGCAATGTCCTGAACCGGCTCAGCGCCTTCTGGTTCGGCCAGACGGCGAAGCTGATGGACAATCACGTTGTTCATATCGACGTGGACCGGCTCGGCCCGGCCGCGAAGCAGCCGGAGCTGCTGCGCAACCGGATTATGGTCGTCCGCAAGGCGCAGCGGATCGACATCGAATGCGTGGTGCGCGGCTATATTACCGGCGGCGGCTGGAGGCAGTACCAGGAGAGCGGAGCCGTCAACGGCATCGCGCTCCCTCCGGGACTGCGAAAGAACGCTAGGCTCCCCGAGCCGCTCTTCACGCCCGCGGCCAAGAACGATGTCGGCCACGACGAAGACATCCCGTTCGGGCGGATGCAGGAGCTGATCGGGAAGGAACTGGCCGAGGAACTGAAGGCGAAGAGTCTGGAACTCTATGCCTATGCCCGCGATTACTGCGCGGAGCGCGGCATTATTTTGGCCGATTGCAAGTTTGAATTCGGTCTGCTGGACGGCCGGGTGATTCTGATCGACGAAATCTTCACGCCCGACGCCTCCCGCTTCTGGGCCAAGGAGAACTACGCCCTGGACATCGAGATCGACAGCATGGACAAGGAGCCGGTACGGACCTATCTGGCCGCCTCCGACTGGGACAAGAACAGCACGCCGGACCCGCTGCCGGAAGAAGTGGTCGCCGAGACAACGCGGCGCTATCTGGAGATTTATCAGCGGCTCACAGGCCATGCGCTGAAGGGGTAAAACCCGGGGCACCCCCGCGCCTTTTGCCGAAGATTGTCCGTCACGCACTGAATCGTTCATTATCTGAATGCTTAACGGCATTGAACTTAGGAGGAAGACAAGGATGTTAAAAGCGACCGTTTATGTCACCATCAAAAAGAGCGTGCTCGATCCCCAGGGTGTAGCTGTGCAGGGGGCGCTGCATTCCGTCGGCTTCCAGGAGGTTGAATCGCTCCGCATCGGCAAGTATATGGAGCTGACGCTGGATACGGACAACCGCAGCGAGGCCGAAGCGCGTCTGCGGGCCATGTGCGAGAAGCTGCTGGCCAATACGGTGATCGAGGATTACCGCTACGAATTGGAGGCGTGAAGCGTCATGAAATTTGCGGTACTTGTCTTTCCCGGTTCCAACTGTGATCTGGACTGCTACAAAGCGGTGGAAGAAACGGTCGGCGAGCCGGTCGATTACGTCTGGCATACGGCGACCGACCTGTCCCCTTACGACTGCATTATCGTGCCGGGCGGCTTCTCCTACGGCGATTATCTGCGCTGCGGCGCCATCTCCCGCTTCGCGCCGGTTATGAACGAAGTGGCGAAAGCGGCCGAAGAAGGCAAATACGTACTCGGCATCTGCAACGGGTTCCAGATTCTGACGGAGGCGGGCCTTCTGCCCGGCGCGCTGCGCCGCAACATGTCGATGAAGTTCCGCTGCCATGATGCGGTGCTGACGGTAAGGAACAACCGGACGCCGTTCACCGGCGATTACGCCCAAGGGGAAGAGATCGTCATTCCGATCGCCCACGGCGAGGGCAACTACTATTGCGATGAAGAAACTCTCTCCCGGCTGAAGGCCGGAGGCCAGATCGTATTCACCTACAGCGACAATCCGAACGGTTCCGTAGCCGACATCGCCGGGATTTGCAACGAGCGCGGGAATGTGCTCGGCATGATGCCCCATCCGGAGCGGGCGGTCAGCCGGCTGCTGGGGTCCGAGGACGGCAAGCGGATGTTCACCTCGATTCTGAAGACATGGAGGGATACGCATGGCACAGCAAGTGTCCGTTAAGGAACCGACCGCGGAGCAGATCCGCGACCAGTGGATCTACCGGCAGTTCGGCGTGTCGGACAGCGAATACGAGCAGATCGTCTCGTTCATGGGACGGCTTCCGAACTATACCGAGATTGGCGTATTCAGCGTCATGTGGTCCGAACACTGCGCGTACAAGAACTCGAAGCCGCTGCTGCGGCGCTTCCCGGTCAGCGGCCCCCGGGTCCTGATGGGACCGGGCGAGGGCGCGGGCATCGTCGATATCGGCGACAACCAGGCGGTCGTCTTCAAGATCGAGAGCCATAACCACCCTTCGGCGGTGGAGCCGTATCAGGGCGCGGCGACCGGCGTCGGCGGGATTATCCGTGACATCTTCTCCATGGGCGCGCGGCCGGTTGCGATTCTGAACTCGCTGCGATTCGGCCGTCTTGAGAGCGACCGGGTGAAGTATCTGTTCGAGCATGTCGTCTCCGGCATCGCCGGGTACGGCAACTGCATCGGCATTCCGACGGTCGGCGGGGAGATTATGTTCGACGACAGCTATGACGGCAACCCGCTGGTCAACGCGATGTGCGTCGGCCTGATCGACCACGACAAAATCCAGCGCGGCGTCGCCAAGGGCGTCGGCAACCCGGTCTTCTACGTCGGCCCGCCGACGGGCCGCGACGGCATTCACGGCGCAACCTTTGCCTCGGTGGAGCTGAGCGAGGAGTCGGAAGCGAAGCGGACGGCGGTGCAGGTCGGCGATCCGTTCATGGAGAAGCTGGTCATGGAAGCTTGTCTGGAGCTGATTGATACGGGAATCGTGCTGGGCATTCAGGACATGGGCGCGGCGGGGCTGACCTGCTCCAGCGCCGAGATGGCGAGCAAGGCCGGCAACGGTCTGGAGCTGTATCTGGATCAGGTGCCCCAGCGCGAAGAAGGCATGACGCCATACGAGATGATGCTGTCGGAATCCCAGGAGCGGATGCTGTTCGTCGTGGAGCCGAAGGATGAGCAGCAGGCGCAGGAGATCTTCGACCGCTGGGGCGTCATCTGCCGCAAGGTCGGCAAGGTAACGGACGACGGCCGGCTGAAGCTGTTCCATCACGGCGAGGTCGTGGGCGATATGCCGGTGACGGCGCTGGTGGATGAATGCCCGGTGTACGAGAAGCCTTCGGCCGTTCCGGCCTATTACGAAGCGAATGCGGAGGTCGATACGCTGCGCTACGAAGAAGTGACAGACCTCGGCGGCGCGCTGAAAAAAGTGCTGGCTTCTCCGACCGTCGCCAGCAAATCCTGGGTCTATGACCAGTACGACTATATGGTTCGTACCAGCACGGCGGTGCGTCCCGGTTCCGACGCCGCCGTCGTCACCGTGCCGGGAACGCGCAAGGGACTCGCGATGACGACCGACTGCAACGGCCGCTACGTCTACCTCGATCCCGAGATTGGCGGCCGGATCGCGGTCGCGGAAGCGGCGCGCAACATCGTCTGCTCCGGCGCGCAGCCGCTGGCCATCACCGACAATCTGAATTTCGGAAGTCCCGAGAAGCCGGACATCTTCTGGCAGATGGAACGGGCGGTGGACGGCATGGCGGAGGCCTGCCGGACGCTGGATACGCCGGTGATCGGCGGCAATGTCAGTCTGTACAATGAGAATGCCTCCGGGGCGATCTATCCGACGCCGGTCGTCGGCATGGTCGGACTGGTGGAGGATGTCGACCACATTACCACTCAGGGCTTCAAGCAGGAGGGCGATGTCATTCTGCTGGTCGGCGAAACGCGTGCCGAACTGGGCGGCAGCGAATTCCAGTATGCGGTGCACGGGGTAACGGAAGGCCGTCCGCCGGTGATCGACCTGGAGAAGGAGCGCCTGACGCTGGATGCGGTGCTCGCGGCCATTCGGGCCGGGCTGGTGAAATCGGCCCATGACCTGTCCGAGGGCGGTCTTGCGGCGGCGCTGGCGGAATGCTGCATCAGCGGGGGCATCGGGGCGGCTGTCGTGATGAAATCCGGCGGGCTGCGCCGCGACGTGGCGCTGTTCAGCGAGAGTCAATCGCGGCTGCTGCTGACCGCGGACACGGACCGCGCGGAAGAGCTGCGGTCGGAACTGGCCGCCGCGGGTGTGCCGGTGGAAGTGATCGGAACCGTCAACGGCGAAGGGCCGCTGCGGATCTGGATGGATGGTGAATTGGTGCTGGAGGAGCAGGTAGCGGAACTGAAATCGGTGTGGGAGGATGCGATTCCATGTCTGATGAGATAAAGACCGGGAACGCTAACCAAGACAAGACATCTGCGCTGTGGACCGGCGATTATTATAACCAGGGAACGGTTTCCGGAGATATTTTTGATACGCTGAAAGAGGAATGCGGGGTCTTCGGGGTCTTCGGACATCCCGAAGCCTCCTCGATGTCTTATTACGGACTGCATGCCCTGCAGCACCGGGGCGAAGAGAGCGCCGGCATCTGCGTTACGGACGGCGAGAATTTCAATTACCACCGGGGAATGGGTCTGGTCAAGGAAGTGTTCGACAAGGACCGCATCCAGTCTCTGGTCGGGGACCGGTCGATTGGCCATGTCCGCTATTCGACCAGCGGCGACAGCCGGCTGACCAATGCCCAGCCGCTCGTATTCAAGTACCGCGACGGGGACCTGGCGATTGCCACGAACGGCAATATCGTCAACGAGCCGCTGATTCGAAGACAGCTGGAGGCCAGCGGCTCGATCTTTCAGACGACAAGCGATACCGAGGTGCTGGCGCATCTGATCGCCCGGTCGCCGAAGGGATTCGTCGAAGCGGCCAGGGACGCGCTGAGCCAGCTTGTCGGCGGCTTCGCCTTCCTGCTGCTGATGAAGGACAAGCTGCTGGTCGCCTCCGACCCGAACGGCCTTCGGCCGCTTGTGATGGGCCGGGTCGGCGAAGCGTATGTCTTCGCTTCGGAATCCTGCGCGCTGGAGACGATCGGCGCGGAGATTGTCCGCGACATCGAGCCGGGCGAGCTGCTCGTCCTGGACGAGCGCGGCCTGACGGAAGACCGGTTCGCCGAGCCGAAGCGCAAAGCGCTGTGTGCGATGGAGTACATTTATTTTGCCCGGCCGGACAGCGATCTGAACGGGTCCAACCTGCACGCCGCCCGCAAGCGGATGGGGGGAAGGATGGCTATCGAGTCGTTCGTCGATGCGGACATTGTTACCGGGGTGCCGGATTCCAGCATCTCCGCCGCCATCGGCTATGCCGAGCAGACGGGAATTCCCTATGAGCTGGGCCTGATCAAGAACAAGTACACCGGCCGTACCTTTATCCAGCCGAGCCAGGAGCTGCGCGAGCAGGGCGTAAAGATGAAGCTCAGCGCCGTGCGCCGGGTCGTGGAGGGACAGCGGGTCGTCATGATCGACGACTCTATCGTCCGCGGAACCACTTCCCGCCGGATCGTCAATCTCCTGCGCGAAGCGGGCGCGACCGAGGTGCATGTGCGGATTACGTCGCCGCCCTTCAAGAACCCGTGCTTCTACGGCATCGACACGCCGGACCGGCGCGAGCTGATCGCCTCTTACAAGACGATCGACGAGATGCGGCGGGAGATCAACGCGGACTCGCTTGCCTTCCTCACCCCGGAAGGGCTGATCCAGTCGATCGGCGGACTGAACAAGGACGATTACAAAGGCGGCCTGTGCCTGTCCTGCTTCGACAACGATTACCCGACTCAGGTCGATTTCGGCGGCGACGAGAAGGAAGGCTGCTCCTGCTAAAGAGCCGGGCAGAGGCGCAGCTGCGTAAGCATATTGCGGAAGCGGCGAAGGAACGGGTTGCGGAAGCATGCTGCGGGAGCGGCTGAAGTACGGGTTACGGGAGCATGTTGCGGAAGCGGCTGAAGTACGGATTACGGGAGCATGTTGCGGGAGCGGCTGA
>NZ_VYKK01000011.1 GCF_008710135.1 Paenibacillus spiritus
TGGTCCCTCTCAGCTTAGAAATATCTACTTTTGGGACAGCCTCTTTAAAATTATCTTCGATACGTAGTTGGTTGCGTCGATTGGGGCTTATTAAGGTACTGGAGCGGGCAGGGCTGATCAAACGCCAGCAGAAGCCAAATGGTGGAACCTGGCGATGCGCGCCGAGCCTCTCAAATATTTCCGGAAAAAATATAACATCCGAGATAAATAAAGCCATTTCTAAAGGTCTTTCCTGGTATACTAATTTACGAAGACAAGTATCAGATAGGAATTGTCCCTCATTGCGCTAACGGAGAACGTTAGTTTAAAGAGACAGCGACAGTCTAGGAGACTTTATTTTCTCGTCCTTTTCTGTCGCTGTTTCAATTTCTAGGTCAGTTTAAAACTTATTTTTGGAGTCTAAAGGTATGAAATTAGAAAAACCGCATGGTATTCTGTTAACAATCCTATTCTATCAAAAACAGGGAAAAGTAACCATAATTATGTTACAATCGTAGAGTTGTATAAATAAAGCTGGGGGTTGGATTATGAGTTTTAAAAAGAAAATGTTTTTTTTAGTTGGACTTATTACTTTATCAGTTGCTGTAGCTGGCTGCGGTGGATCAGCCAACGAGAGTATAGGGACTGGAAAAACTGATGAGATCGCAAAGAATGTGATTGCTGCAACTGAAACAGCTAATACAGATGCAGAAACTGTAAACACACCAGATCCGGCCCAAGAACAAGCCCCTTCTATAGCTCCTTTGATTACCAAAGCAGGAGGTCTTGGGGATACCAAGGAGGTTATCGAGCAAGTTCGGGGAGCCGATGAGAACGACAGTGAAGCAGGAATCAGCTCTTATCAGAACAATACTGTTCTCGTAATGTATTCAGAAGATGATGTGACGAAGAAAAATACAGCGAACAATGTAACCTTGTCGTTTGAAGCTACGGATTCGAAACATCGCACTGCAGAGGAAGCATTAAATGAGTATTCCTCAGTCATTCCAAGTGACGCTGTCAAGGTCAAAGAATATAAAGCTGACGAGGGCCGTGATGTCATTCAGTATGAGAGTAAAATCCTTTCAGATCGGTTAAAAGGATTTTATGATTTCGCTGGAATTCTTGATTCCGAATTAAAGCCTGGTACCTTCATTGTTATCTTGAAACACGATGATAGTGGTGTTTTCTCGGTTGTGGTAGCAGCAGGTAATAATCCATAAGATTAAGTTAATGTAAATAAATAATATAACAATACCGGGCTACCGACATTGGATAGATTCGGTTTTTATCTAAACTATCAGGAAACTATAGTTCAACCAGAACAGGGAGCAGGTCGTCGCGGCGCTGCTCCCTGTTCCATTGAAGTATCGGGCAGTTGACGTCAACAAATAAGAAAATCTGCGTAGGTTCGACAAATCTTTGAATGAGAATATTAATCAAATGGAGGATATACATAATAACTTAGGTAGAATTCAAAGATTGCCTTATAAGATATGGGATTATGAAACAGAGCAACATGTGAGGGATCTACGTAAAATTCAACTATTAGATGAGAGCATAAACAAAAGGTTTGAACCTATTATGTTTGGTGACGTCTTTGAGATTGAACCTTCAAAGGGGGCACGAAGGCAATATTAATATCTCAAGTTTGTGATCTAGTTATAAGAATATTAAAAAAGGGTGACACGGCGCCTAATCGAAATGAATCATTAGGAACACTTATTTTGCAATCTGATATAATTGGAAATGGAAATAATATGTATAGATGAAGTATAGGAAATGATGATATTTACTGGGACGTTAGGAGAAAAATGATTTCCCCTACTGAATTACTTGATTTCTGTACAACAAATGAGCATGGGAGCATTACTCTTGATTTTGGACTTTCATTAGAAAGAAAGTTTTCATGGAGTAATCATTACCACACATACATATATGTCTGAGTCAGTCAAAAATAAGAATGATCAATTTGCTAAGTTGAATAATGGAACAAATTATGTCTCTTATAATAATGGTGCTTTGTATGAAATGGACAAAAACGACAAAGGGGTTAAATTCAAAATTAAAAGAATTGGCCGATTGGATAGTAATGTTGCCAATCATGTTGTCAGTCTTTATATTAATGCTCAAACAAGAGTACCGCTCTTAATGGATCCATCTAAAGATTTGTTAGAGTTAAAAGAGAGGGAAGTGCATTATAAAGGTGCTAAAAAAGAGAACATTAAAATGTATTATTATAACAAAAATGCGTATCTTGATCTGCTCACTTTAGAATCTCAATTTGAAGAATTAGGTTTAGATCTCCAACAAGTCTTTAATCAATGTTTACAAAAATAAAAACTGATTTGAAGCCGGAATATTTTTTGCTAAACGACCTTTAGTTACGGCTGCGTCTTCGAGAAGTTCTACAAAATCAGCTGCACGTAGACTCGATTTGTAAAGCGAACAAACAGGAACCTTTGCTATATCGCAGTTGATGAAAGAGAGCGATAACATGACAGGAAGAAATGACCCATATCCTTGCGAAAGCGGGAAAAAGTATAAGCAGTGCTGTTTGCGCAAGCAGGCGGAAGATCAGACGATGCAGGCAAAGGGCAGGCATTTTTTGATCGGAAAGAAAAATTGATACATGATTTATATCTCTTTTTGGCGCAAAAGCAAGGCGGAACGTGAACCTTCGACAGTCAAAATAAAAAAATCTTCGATTCATCTTTAAGTCATTACAGAGACGGAGCCAGCAACATGTGGGCTTACTTCTTTCGTATCTATGATAACGGCCTGCGGGAGATAGAATGGTTTCTGCAGGAGAGGGGCCAATTCCACCTAAACAAATTTTCAAAAATACCAACTAATATGTTTTTGGTTTACAAATCACTGCTTCCCATTTCTTTTTATCGATAACTTCTTTTAGTTTTTTCTCTTTAGAGAGAAGCACCGTTATGAATGAGTCATAAACACTTAAGAATGCAAATTGCATTCCTTCATCTGTTAGTATTATCTCAGTTGGTGCTAATTCACATATCTCTTTAGCTGTGACATTATTAATGAGCAGCGTACCATCCTGATCTAAAATCGGGTCAGAATATATTATTGTATCAGCCCCCGAAGAACTAAATACATCAAGAATGTCCGAAATCAAAAATTCGGATATTTTGTCTTCTCGAGGATAATAAAGGTCTTTATGTAGATTGTTATTTAATAAGGCAGCTAAATCTGGGCGAGAAAACTCCTTCTTTAATGCTGAGATAGATGTCTTCAACGCCATAACGAGTTCTTCATAAGATTGTATTCCAGTATCTTGCATGACTTCTTTCCAAGGTTTAGGCCTACCAAGTTGAATGGACTCTTCTAAATCAGGATATACATGATCATATTCACTTCTAGCTTTTGAGTCAGTCCAACCTACAGGCATTTGGATAAAAGGGTTGAGTAATATTGCCGCTTCTGTAAACGGGTGAGGTAGTTGATCTAAGATTGGCTTTTCGTAACTAAACCATATATAGTTCATACAGTCCTCCTTCAAGTCACATCTGCCTAAAGTCTTATTAATAGGTGCAAGGCTTCTGATATAGTTTAATACTTCATGTAATTTACTCTTTTCCAACCATTGGGCAAATGGAGCATCGCCGAGTTCAAAACTATCATAAACGATCTTGGGAATATCAAAGCTCTCATAGGCATTTTGTCACCTGCGGAATGAAATCCGCTGCTTCCGGGTAGAACGAATTTTGAACATTACGCGCACGTCATTATCATTTAGGCGTCCCGGTGACTTTTCGGCGCGTGCTTTTCTGATGAACAGTCTGTTCCCAGAACCTGCGGATTCCTCCCGATTCACCCCTTTGATTATTGAGGGCAGGTCAGAAGCCTTGGATGACTTATGCATTCATTGGTTTATGGAGCATTATTTACAGGAACGGACACTCACGCAAGCCACTTTTCTAGTTGAGCAAGAATCCCTGTATACACATATTCCGTATATCGTTCTTCGTTATGGGAAATCGGTTCAAGTTATAGAGCCGCAAAATCTAAAGAGTAGACTGGTAGAGATTGCTTCAGAGTTAATGGAATATTACAAAGGTTAACAACTTCACTGACGGCAGGTGTCAGTGAAGTTGTTTTATGATGAGGATACCGCTCCTTGCCGATGCAAGGCTGCTGTAACCAAACGAACTTTAGAAGGGGACCTGAACATGAATCGTACGGTTTATCTTTATGTGTTGGATAACATGTCCGATTGGGAAGTCGGTTATTTAACCGCTGAACTGAACTCTGGAAGATATTTCAGGCCGGGACTGGCTCCAGTAAAAATCGTCACCGTTGGAGTAGATCGAACGCCAATCACTACAATGGGCGGCTTGAAAATAGTGCCTGATATTAATGTGGATGAGTGCGCCATTAAAGGCATAGGGGCACTGATTTTACCGGGCGGAAATACATGGTTAGAGGCTGTTCACGCACCTATACTGCAAATTGCCGAGAGATGTTTAAAGGAAGGGGGAGCAGTGGGAGCAATTTGCGGTGCTACCCTAGGACTTGCTCAAGCCGGAATGTTGAATTCACGGTGGCACACAAGCAATGATCTATCCTATCTTAAAATGATCTGCCCTTCTTACTCGGGCCAAGAGTATTACAAAGCGGAAGCTGCTGTCACCGACGGGAAATTGATTACCGCAGCCGGAGTGGCTCCGTTGGAGTTTTCTGTTCATGTTCTAAAAGAGCTGGATGTATTCTCTCCAAAAACCTTAGATGCTTGGTATAGTCTCAATAAAATTCATAAACCTGAATTCTTCTACGAACTGATGAACTCGATCCAATAATTAGCTGTAGTCCTGAATCAATGCTATCCTGCCTTCTTTAATTTCAAATACGGACTTTCCTTTTAGCTGCAGGGTATCTCCAGCTTTTAATCCGTTGGGCAAATCGATGGCCAGTCTTCCTTCATAATCAATTTGCACTTCAGCCTGGTCGCCGGAAGCCCTGTAAGCTGTAAGGGTCTGACGACGGCTGGAGAACATTTGGGAGGACTGTTCTGCCAATTCTCTGAACGCTTCTGTTCCTCTGGTGACGGTCTGAAGTTCGCCATTGGAGAAATTGCGGAACACGATATCCTTGTGCAACAGCTGAATCATCCCTTCGACATCGAAAGAATTGTAGGCCTTCACGTACTTCTCAATGATTCGTCGGATCTCTTCCGGACTCATCGGAACCCTCCTTAATCAGTTAATCATAAATAACAGCCTTGCCCTGCTCCCGCAGCTTTTGAAGGGAAGCCAGCATTTGATTGATCTGTTCATCGGAATGTCTGTCCCAGGAGCCCAGCTCCGCTACAACTTTCAAGGGAGACTTCGACCGGTAGGATCGTGTCGGGTTGCCGGGGAACTTCTTGTCGGTGACATTGGGATCGTTCTCGAATTCGCCTAAAGGCTCGACGATATAGATTCGTTCTTTGGAGGCGGTGGAGGAGGCGGCGGCTAATTCTGCCCCCCATTTCGCCGCCTCGAGGGTTGCAGTGAAATAGATATGATTGGATATCTTGTTCTGATAATTGGATAGGTGCAGCGGCTCCAAGCAATCGCCGATCTTCAGTTCTGCTTTTGTCCCATGAAAAAAAGGCCCCCGGTCCAAGACCTCGGTCGGATGAGTCATACGCGGTCCACCCTTTCTGTTCTGGATTTGTATCCACCAGTATAAGCGAGAAATCTCCAAAAGAGCAGTCTACAAATTCATTGGAAAAAACTTTATAATTAAAGTGAAGGAACCAGGAACACAACCAAAGGCAATGGGGATGATCCATTGCTTTTTTTGTCTCATCAAAACTAAACTTTTAAAGGATGTGACAGAATGTCGCTTGAAGTTGGGATTTGGAAGATTTCGGGAGGTGTGGAGCGTCTCTTATTCTCAAAAATGGAAACGGAAAATAAATTAGAAGAGGTTATTAATCGGGATATAGGGATTATTGATCCCGGTCTGCTTTTGATTGGCCGGCAAGTTTATACGGCCTATGGAAAAATAATAGATATGCTGGCAATCAATTCGGTTGGCGATTTGACTATCATCGAGTTAAAGAAAGATAGGACTCCGCGCGATGTCGTTGCACAAATTATTGATTATGCCTCATGGGTTCAAACGTTAGACTATGATCAAATTGCCTCAATTTACTCTACATATAACCCGGTCTGTCCATTTGAGCAGGCCTTTTATGATAAATTTCAGGCTCCCCCACCTGAGCGGATTAATGAAAACCATACGATGATCATTGTGTCGTCGGAAATTGACTTTGCAACCGAACGTATTATTCAATATCTTTCCTCCTCGTATGGTGTGCCTATAAATGCAGTCTTTTTTAAATATTTCAAGCAAAACGAGCATGAATATCTGGCACGTACTTGGTTAATCGATCCTTACCAGGTTGAAGCAAATGCAAGTAATATGCAAAAACCAAAGCCAGGCAATCAACCATGGAATGGCCATGATTTTTATGTGAGTCTGGGAGAAGGTGAATATAGAAACTGGGAAGATTGCATCCAATACGGCTTTGTATCTGCTGGTCAAGGCAGGTGGTACAGCAATACTCTTCAGCTTTTGAAGACAGGGTCCAGAATATTTGCATGTATTCCAAAGGTGGGATATGTCGGCGTAGGAATAGTGGAGGAACCTGTTGTTCCTGTTCGGGAATTCAAGGTGAGGTTAAGCTCCGGGGAAGAAAGACCGATTTTGGAGGTTCCGCTAAAAGCAAGGAGTATGGGGGAGAATTTGAACAACCCCGATCTTTGTGAGTATGTGGTTAGAGTAAAATGGGAAAAAACCGTCCCTCGGGAACAAGCTTTGTGGGAAAAAGGGATGTTCGCTAACCAAAATTCAGCTTGCAAGCTAAGAAACAAATTTACCCTAGAGAAACTGTCCGAGTTTTTTAGATTGGATGAAGAGCTCTGATGGAAATTTGCAGATGCTAGGAACTATACAGAATTTTCTGCTGCAAGTATCGCTGATTGTGGTTCTTATCTTCACCTACGAGTTATTCTTCGCGGAGCGGTTAACGGCAGGGCGGCGGGACAAGCTGGTGCTGTCCGCTCTTTTTGGTACGACCATCATCCTGACGATGATTTTTCCCATTCAACTTACCGGCGATATTCATGTGGATCTCCGCGTAGTGCCGTTGCTGCTGGGTACGTTGTACGGCGGAAGAAGGACCGGAGTGGCACTGGCGGGGATCATTATAATGTGCAGGCTGCTGCTCGGCTTCGGCCCTGGGTTCTACACTACAACGTTCGCGCTTGCGGTCAGCATGCCGGCGGTGCTGTATTTCCAGCGACCGTTCATTGCGGCACCGAAGGGACGGAAGATTCGGATCGCGGTTCTGCTGTCGCTGCTGTACGGTCTGATGGGCAGCGGCTCCACGTTCGCTCTGAAGGGCACCTCGGCCGAGATGGTGCGTCTGCATCTGGTATATCTCCCGACTATTGTTGTCAGTGTCCTGTTCTCTGTAGTCTTTCGCGAAGCCATTCGCGGGATCGTCGAGAGGAACCGGCAGCTTCAGACCCAGGTCAAGGAGGCGGAGATTGCGTTTCTCCGGTCGCAGATCCGCCCTCATTTTCTGTATAACGCCCTGAATTCCATTGCCGAGCTGTGCGTGGACGAGCCGCGCAAGGCAGAGGCGCTGACTCTGGATCTTTCGCAGTATTTGCGCAGGAGCTTCGATTTCTCGCCGCAGGACAGGAGAACCACGATCCGGCATGAGCTGGAGCTGGTTGAAGCCTATCTGAACATCGAGCAGGCGAGATTCGGGGACAAGCTGCATGTAGAATACGACATCCGGGCGAACCGGAGGAGCCTGATTCCGGTGCTTATGCTCCAGCCGATTGTAGAGAATGCCGTCATTCACGGCATCCGAAGTTCGGACCTGCCGGTCGGCAGGGTCCGGGTAAGCATTTGCGAGGGGAAGGATGGAGTCATTCGTTTCCGTGTAGCAGATAACGGCATCGGCATGTCGGAGGAACGCTTAGAGGAGGTACTGGCCAGGGGAACGGAAAGGCAGGACAGCGAGGGCGTCGGTCTGCGCAATATTAACCGGCGGCTGGAGCTGCTGTACGGTCGCCAGCTGCGGATTGAGAGCCAAGCGGGAGCGGGAACGACCGTGTCGTTCGATATTCCGGCGGAATCGTAGGTGAAGGGAGAGGGAGAGATGCCGCAAGCTATTATTGTTGATGACGAGGCCCTGTCGATCAGACGGCTGAAGCGGCTTCTGGAGGAGGAAGGGACCGTGGGAGTAAGCGAGACCTTCCTCGGGCCGAAGGACGTATGCGATTATGTGCGTGAGCATCCGGTGGAGATTGCGTTTCTGGATATCGCGATGCCGGCAGAGAGCGGGATGAGTCTGTCGGCACGGCTACACGCGATCCGGCCGTCGCTCGACATCGTCTTTATTACCGGTTACGACGAGTACGCGGTAGAAGCTTTTGAGTTGAACGCGTTGGACTATCTGATGAAGCCGGTGACAGAGCAGCGATTATCCAAGACGCTGGCCAAAATCAAACGGAAGCACGGTACAGCGCCCGTGCAAGCCGCAACGGACTCCGGCAGCCGCCTGGCGGCGGAAATGTCCGGGAACGGACCTTTGACGGAGCAGGAGCTGCGCGTCGTCCGGCTGATTGCCGACGGCTTGTCCAACAAAGAGATCGCCGGCCGGCTGCATATCGCGCCGGAGACCGTCAAATGGCATATCAAGAACGCGTACCGCAAGCTGGGCATCGGCAACCGGGTCCTGCTGCTGCGGCACGCCAAGGATAATGGCTGGCTGAACTGATTCTCCCCCGAGGGGTCCCCCCCTTTCGGGGGATTTTTATTTTTACATTTTACGAGTATATTCGACAATATCACTAACTAGACGAGGTGGAAGCATGAGAGGCAACAGGAAAAAATTCGGGATGTTCCTTAGCATCCTGTTAATCGGCGCGCTCCTGAGCGGATGCGTGTCAACAACCAGGGCGGTCCAGTTCAATATGGAGGCCCAGCTGCAGGATGGAGAACAACTATACATCCGGTTCGCGGACGGGACGACGGCAACATCCGCCGGCCAGGCGGATCAGGACGAGATTGTGATATCCAACCCCGAGAGGAAACAGATTGTCGGCGGCTTTATTACAGACGGGACCATGAGCTGGGTTGGGAATTATTCCTATGGATATTCCAACAATTCCGCCAATGTTTCTTCGATTTCCGAGGGGAAACCTGATTTTGCAGCCAGCTATGTTCAGCAAGACGCTGCGGTCCCTTATTCGGACGCTTCTTCCTTCAACGGCTACTCCGTAACGTTTACCGTGTACGGTGAACAGGAAGGAAAAATGCTGCCGGTTACCGGCAGAACGGAGGTGTTCGTGGAAGCGGAAGGCGCCGTGTTCCTGGATATGGATCCGAAGTCCGGCAATGGAGAAAAAGATACCGCCGATGGTGGAATGTCCTCCTATACGACGAACGGACAGGTTACCTTTGTAATCCGGCCGCCTGTAGAGACGTCCATAAAGGATCTGAAGCTGCGGGTCTGGTCGGGGCCGAAGCTGCTGTATACCGACGATGCCGCGGATTTGATGGGTCTAGAACTGTCCACGGGCAGCCTGGAGGAGGCTTTCCAGCCGGATGTCACCGAGTACACGGCCGAAGTGCCTTACTCCACGACGCGTGTATCCGTCACGGCAGCGGTCTACAGCCCGGACGCTTCGTTGACGATCGGGGAGGCTGCCGCAGCGTCCGGTGCTCCGAGTGGCGAGATTCCCCTGAAGGTCGGCGAGAATCTAATTCCGGTAGCGGTTGCGCTGCCGGACGGAACCACAAAGAACTACACCGTTAACGTCCATCGCCAGAGTCTCATGAAAGGGCTCGGAACCGAGCAGCAACCGTATTTAATTACGGATGCCGAACAATTGAGCCGGATGAACCGCTATCTGAACCAGCCAGACGTGTATTTCAGGCTGGCGGCCGACATTGATCTGGAGGGGTATAACGGTCAATCCTTCTGGAAGCCGATTGGTACGGGGGAGGCGCCGTTCCAGGGCCATCTGGACGGCGGTGGGTTCACGATATCGAATCTTACCGTTGCACCTTACGAAGTCACCGGTCTGTTCGGCTATCTGGGAGAACATGCAGAGATCCGGGATGTCAAGCTGACAGGAGTTCAGGTCAATTCTATCAATGGTCTCGGCGGTGCACTGGCCGGAGTTAATGCAGGCACGATCACGGACAGCATGGCAGACGGCAGTGTAACCAGCAACACTCGCGCCGGCGGTCTGGTCGGATATAACAGCGCGGAGGCGGTTATCCAGCGCAGCTCTTCAAGTATAGACATTTGGGGCAATGACGGTGCGGGCGGCCTGGTCGCTGACAATAATGGTCGTATTGAACAAAGCTGGTCTACTGGAAAGGTAAAAAGCAATAATGCAGCGGGCGGCCTGGTTGGTGAGAATACTGGTGCAATTATGAACAGCTATACATTTACCGATGTGATGGGTATAGATGTCGGCAGCATCGCCGGGTACAACAATGGCGCCATTAAGACGAGCTATGCCGGCGGCACGGTGACGGCCTCCGGGACAGGGAGCCGTGCTGCGGGGATTGCCGTATCGTCCGGGTACGGCAACGACACCGTGGAGAGCAGCTTTTATGACGCCGAGGTTGCCGTTAACGCATTGGCTTCTTCGTACGGGCGGACGACCGAAGAGATGAAGTCGGCGGCTCTGTACACGGAAGCCGGCTGGGATCTGGCCGAGGTCTGGACGATGGACTCCGCAGTCAATGAAGGCTACCCGGCGCTGCGGCCGGCTGTATCGCATGTCCTCTACAAGGCCGGCGGCGCAGACAGCGGGGCGGTTCCGACCGACTCGAATGACTACACATCCGGAAGCAATGCAGAAGTTGCCGATAATACAGGCAATCTGACGAAGGAAGGTTACCGTTTCAACGGCTGGAATACGGGTGAGGGCGGAAATGGCATGCATCTTGCACCCGGAGCGGAAGTGAAAGTGGGAGTCTCCGGTCTGGTCTTGTACGCGGAATGGGTTCTTGAGGGGACGCCGGAGCTGGTGACTGCGACGGCGGGAGAGTCGAGCGTGGCGCTGGAATGGTCGAAGGTTCCCTATGCAACCGACTATGAAGTGTACCGCAGCACGGAATCGGGCCATTATGAGCTTCCGGTCCACACAGCGGATGCCACGGTTGACCGCTGGACGGATACCGGCCTAACGAACGGTACGACCTATTATTATGTAGTTAAGGCGATAAGCCCCGGCGGGGACAGCGAGATCTCGAACGAGAAGAGCGCCACGCCGGTCAAGAGTGAGCACCCGGGCAATCCGGGCGGCGAACCCGCGAACCCTGGCAATAATACCGGCAATCCTGGTGGCAACACCGGCAATCCTGGTGGCAACACCGGCAATCCGGGCGGAAACGAAGCGGGCAGTCCAAGCGTCAGTACGCCAGCTCCATCTGCCGGTACGCCGACAGCGGCTCCGGTGACAGCAGCGCCGAGCACGGCGGCTATCGAGCTGCAGGTGAACGGGAAGACCGTTCAGGGTGTGACGGTCTCCGGCACAGAGGCCGGCGGACGGAAGACGATGAAGGTGGCCATCAGCACGGCCGGAGCCCAGTCGCTTTTGGCTGCGGCAGAAACGGGCGACGTGATTACAATCCCGGTTGCAGGCGGAGCCGATGCGGTAATCCAGCAGTTGAGCGGATCATTCCTTAAAGGTCTGGCTGAGAAGAAGCTCACGCTTAAGCTCCAGACACCAGAAGCCTCCTTCTCGCTCCCGGCGCAAAAGCTGGACCTGGCTTCTCTATTGAAGAAGCTTGGAGCAGCGAGCGTCGAAGAACTGACGCTGGAGATCGAGGTTGCTTCTCCGGCTTCCGAGGGCTTAAGCCTTGCCGACAAGGCTGCTGCCCGCTACGGCTTCTCGCTGGTCGGTTCCCCGGTTGAATTCACGGTACGGGGCACGTCCGGCGGACAATCGGCGACCGTTGCTTCGTTCAATGCTTATCTGGAGCGGACCCTGGAGATTCCGAACGGTATTCATCCGAGCCGGATTGCAACAGCGGTCGTTGTCGAGCCGGACGGCTCGGTGCGTCAGGTGCCGACCAAACTCGTTGAAATCGGCGGAAAGTACCAGGCCGTCATCCAGAGCAGAACCAACAGCTTGTATGCATTGATTGAGAACAAGGCGGCCTTTACGGACATGGAAGGGCACTGGGCAAAAACAGCCGTAATCGATATGGCTTCCAGATTGGTTGTGGGCGGAGAAGGGGACGGTTCTTTCAGACCGAACCGTGAAGTGACCCGGGCAGAGTTCGCCGCGATGGTAGTGCGCGGACTGGGAATCAAGCCGGAAGACATCTCCGGCAGCCCCGCGTACCCGGATGTGACCCCGAATCATTGGTACTATGAAACGGTCGTATCGGCTTCGCGGGCCGGTCTGATCCACGGGATGGAGGACGGGAAGTTCCACCCGAACGACAAAATCACCCGGGAACAGGCCATGGTTATCCTTGCTCAGGCAATGGATCTGACCGGCTTGTCGGCGGATTCGCATGCAGTTGCCGGCTTGCAGGCATACACCGACGCTTCATCGGTCTCCGCCTGGGCGAAGGAAGCGGCTGCGAAGAATATCGGCGCCGGCGTGATTAGCGGCCGGAGCGCATCGAAGCTCGCTCCGCAAGCCGCGATGACGCGCGCCGAAGCCGCAGCGATTATTCGCAAGCTGCTGGTCCAATCGGGCTTGATCTAAGAAGCGCGGATGAAGGAGCAAGGGGCGGTCCGAACGTCATGCTGATGACGGGAGGACCGCCTCTTTTTTTGGCGTGATGGGCGCCGGGGTATGCTATACTTTGATTGACCATCTACAGAAAGGTACAGGGATATGACAACGAATTTTTGGCGTGAACTGCCGCGGCCTTTTTTCATTTTGGCGCCCATGGAAGATGTAACGGATGTGGTGTTTCGCCACGTGGTAAGCGCAGCGGGCAGACCGGATGTGTTCTTTACGGAGTTCGCGAATACGGAGAGCTACTGTCACCCGGAGGGCAACCATGCGGTGCGCGGGCGTCTGACTTTTACAGAGGATGAACAGCCGATGGTGGCTCATATCTGGGGAGACAAGCCGGAGTACTTCCGTCAGATGAGCATCGGGATGGCGAAGGAAGGCTTCCGAGGCATAGATTTGAATATGGGATGTCCGGTAGCCAATGTTGCCGAGAATGGAAAAGGAAGCGGGCTGATCTGCCGGCCGGACACGGCCGCCGATATCATTCAGGCTGCCAAAGCCGGAGGTCTGCCGGTCAGCGTGAAGACCCGGCTCGGGTTCAGCAGCGTGGACGAATGGCGCGGCTGGCTGACCCATATTTTGAAGCAGGATATTGTGAACCTGTCCGTTCATCTGCGGACGAGAGAGGAAATGAGCAAGGTAGCAGCCCACTGGGAGCTGATTCCCGAGATCAAGAAGCTTCGGGATGAGGTAGCGCCGGATACGCTTCTGACGATTAACGGGGATATCCCGGACCGGGAGACGGGTCTGCGGCTCGCCGAGCAGTACGGAGTGGACGGCATTATGATCGGGCGCGGCATTTTTCAGAACCCGTTTGCCTTCGAGAAGGAGCCGAGGGATCACAGCAGCGAAGAACTGCTCGATCTGCTTCGGCTGCACCTGGATCTGCACGATCAGTATTCGGAGTCGGCGCAGCGTCCGTTCCGGCCGCTTCAGCGGTTCTTCAAAATCTATGTCCGCGGGTTCCGGGGGGCAAGCGAGCTTAGAAACAATATGATGAACACCAAATCGACAAGTGAAGTGCGCGCCCTGGTCCAAGAATTTGAGAATATGGCGCAGGAGGAGTCGGAAGAAATCGGGGATTAAACGCCCGTTCTTCCGCAGAAACACCGAAGGAGGCTGACATGTCCTGGAGCAAGCTGAAGCAGCAGTTGGAGAGCTTTCTCGCGCCCGCACTAAGCGGCAGGGTGGAGTACCGCGCACCGGGCTACCGCTATTTGCCCGATAAATCGGGGATTTGTTATCTCTCCGTCGATAAGAAGAACATCCTCCTGATGAATGACAGGAACAGCGGAATCCGGTGGTATGATTCCGAACTGGAGATCAAGAATGACCTCTCCGCCATCATGCCTGTTCGCGCAGAGGAGGTGGAGGCGGTCCGTCAGAGCAGCCAGGGAACGATCCCGGAGGATCGGCTGGTGATCATGGCCCGAGGCCGAAAGAGTTCGGAACAGGCCAAAGCCATTTGGTCCGCGCAGGTTGCGCTCAGCAAATCCGATTTTATTAAGGAAGCCCATAAGTTCCTGACGACTTCGATCGAGGAGAGTCTGGAGAGCACGGAGATTCTGTCGAATATTCTGGCGCTCCTGGATCGAAGAGTAGGGAAGAAGCGGCTGATGAATCTGTCGGAACCGATGAAGCTGAAGCATCCGAGCGTCCGGTATTTCTATGAGCTGCGGCGTGCGACGATATAAGCGGATGAATTGAACCGGGAAAGTCTCTAGCAGAGTGGTCTGCGCCAGATTGACTGAGCTGTGCATTTTGGAAGAACCATGATCAGTCTCCGAAAAGGCAGGCTGTGGCTTGAACAATCCAAGAAGGCGGTAGGAATGCTATGAAGTATGATTACTTAATCGTCGGTGCAGGACCTTTCGGCGCGGTGTTCGCGCACGAAGCGACGAAGCGCGGCCGTACCTGTCTGGTGATTGATAAGCGTCCTCATATCGGAGGCAACATTTATACGGAACAGACGGAAGGGATTCAGGTTCACAAATATGGAGCGCATATTTTTCATACCAATGATAAAGAAGTGTGGGACTATGTGAATCAGCTCGCTGCGTTTAACCGGTATACGAACTCGCCTATCGCGAATTACAAGGGTGAAATGTATAACCTGCCGTTCAATATGAATACGTTCTATCGGTTATGGGGCGTGTCCGATCCGTCCGAAGCCGAAGCAATCATCGAGTCGCAGCGACTGAAAGGCGAGGAGCCGCAGAATCTGGAGGAACAGGCGATTTCTCTTGTGGGACGCGATATCTACGAGAAGCTGATCAAAGGCTATACCGAGAAGCAATGGGGCCGCGCCTGCAAGGACCTGCCGGCCTTTATTATCAAGCGGCTTCCGGTTCGCTTCACATGGGACAACAATTATTTTAATGACCAGTATCAGGGGATTCCGGTCGGCGGCTATACGCCGATGATCGAGAAGCTGCTTGAAGGAAGCGAAGTCAGGCTGAATACGGACTATTTTGCCGAGAGAAAGTACTTCGACGGCCTGGCCGAGAAGACGGTCTACACGGGAATGCTGGATGAGTTCTACGGCTTTCAATTCGGACCACTGGAGTACCGCACGCTGCGATTCGATACGGAGATTCTGGATAAGTCGAACTTTCAGGGCAACGCGGTCGTGAATTATACCGACGAAGAGACGCCTTTTACCCGCATCATCGAACATAAACATTTTGAATTCGGCACCCAGCCCAAAACGGTGGTTACCCGTGAATACTCCAAGGAGTATGAACCGGGGGATGAGCCTTACTATCCGGTTAACGATTCAAGCAACAATGACCGTTATCAGAATTATAAGGCGCTTGCCGAGCGGGAAGAGAACGTTATCTTTGGCGGAAGACTGGCCGAGTATAAATATTATGATATGTGGCAGATTGTCCGCAATGCGCTCGATCTGGCGAGAAGAGAGTTGGACGGAGCTTGAATCTCTCCTTGTTGGTAAGCAGGCAGCAACGACGAAGAAAGGAGAAATGGATGCTATGAAGATATGGGGTCATCGCGGAGCCTACTCCTCTGCCCCGGAGAATACACTGGAAGGATTTCAACGGGCTGTTGAAATGGGGGCGGACGGAGTAGAGCTGGATATACAGCTTACCAAGGATAAGGAAATCGTCGTCATTCACGACGAAACGGTTGATCGAACGAGCAATGGGCACGGATGGGTGAAGGATATGACACTCGCCGAGATCAAGAAGCTCAACTTCAATAAGAGCGGGCGGTCCAAGCCGTTGTTTATGGAAGTGCCTACGCTATCGGAAGTGCTGGAACTGCTGGAGCCAACAGGGCTGACCCTCAATATTGAGCTGAAGACAGGTCTGATTTATTATGAAGGAATTGAAGAATTGGCGCTGAAGCAAGTGCAGAAGCAGGGAATGGCAGAACGGATCGTATGGTCGTCATTCAACCATTACTCTATACAGCAAGTGAAGCGGCTTAATCCTTCCTCCAGGACGGCGCTGCTCTGCGGCGGAGAAATACTGGTTACTGCGGAGCAGTGCGAGAAGGTCGGAGCGGAAGCGCTCCATCCCTATGTAGCCATGCTGCGCCATCCGTTGCTAGCGGAAGACTGTCGCCGGCGGGGCGTACTGCTCCGTCCGTGGACGGTCACGCATGAAGATGATCTCAAGCTGGCCATGGAATTGGATGTTGATGCTGTTATGGTGAACAGAATTGACTGGGCAAAGGAAATCTCCGTTCTTTTAAGAGATTGAACTCTAGTTCCGCTTGTTCGGCTTGTAATGTTGGCTGACAACCTCTATTGGTAAGATAACTATAATCATTCTTTCCATGGCAGGGCCTTCGGCCGCTTGCTATACTCGGTTTATCTGAATCAAAGGGAGCGATGCAGGATGATAAGTCGGAAGGAACACACTCAAGCAGGGAATCGAAATAGCTAAGCTGCGGAAGCTGTATGGATACATATGAGGCGCTTCTGTGGTTTCCATACATGGAGGTTAGAGAATTGAGCAAAAACAATTGGGAAGCTTTCTTTGATGCACATGCCCCTCACTATATGAATAACGGCTTTACGAAGAACACTGTTTCGGAAGTGGACTTTGTCGTCGAAGAGCTGCAGCTTGCGCCGGGGAGTCGGGTGCTTGATATCGGCTGCGGTACAGGAAGACATGCGGTCGAGCTGGCCGGACGGGGGTACCGGGTTACCGGTGTGGATATTTCGTCGGGCATGCTGGCGGAAGCCCGCAGGAGAGCGGCGGAAGAGGGGGTGGAGGTGGAGTGGGTTCAGGCGGATGCGGCAGCCTATGTTCCTGCCCGAACCTTCGATGCGGTCATCTGTCTCTGCGAAGGGGCCTTTGGGCTGGTCGGCAGAGAAGAGGAGCCCATTGCCCACGACGCGGCCATTCTGGCCCACATTTCCGAAGGGCTGAAGCCCGGAGGACGGATGATCCTGACGACGCTGAATGCCTACGCCAGAATCCGGAGTCTGACCCAGGAGGATGTCGCTTCCGGCCGGTTCGATCCGGTGACGTTGGTGGAGCACTACGAGGACGAATGGGAGCTGCCGGAGGGAAAGAAGCGGGTCGAAGTGAAGGAACGCCGATATTTCCCTTTTGAACTGAAGGCGATGTTCGCCGAAGCAGGGTTGAAAGTGGAGAATATTTGGGGCGGCGCTCTGGGCGAATGGAGCAAGCGGCGGAGCATCGGTCTGGATGAGATCGAGATTATGGCCGTCGCCGTCAAGGAATAAAAGAACGGGGATTGCCGTCAAAGGCAATTCCCTTTTTTAATCAGCCGATCAGGCAAGCCTGCGGCTTTTTTTGTTATGATAGAAGGGAGCATAATTCGATTCATTGGGAGTGTAGGAACGGACGATGATTAAAAAAGAAATTGCCCATATTCGCAAGCAGTTCAAGCTGGACCACGAGATGCTGAAGCTGTATGACATTCTGAACGTGTATATCATGAAGGACAGCAGCGAAATCTACCATTTCGAGCGGCAGCCGTTCGCGATGCTGGACCGGGAGAAGCAGGAGCTCTATATGGGGAACTTCAAGAAGCTGCTGACCGGCGAGCTGGACCAGAAGCTCTTCGAGCTGAAGTTCCAGGAGGCGGAGGAAGACGTCAAGGACCCGAGCCGGGTACTGCTTCATCAAGGGCTTGTTACCGGGGACCCGGATGAATGGCATGATCTGATGATGCTGCTTGTCGACAAAATGCTGGCAGACACCCGGTATGCCAAAGACATGGTGGTGACCTTTGTACGGGGACAGTATTTCCGGCCAACCAAGAAGCGCAGCGAGGAGTCGGAGGAGAGCGGCAAGGACGAGGTGTTCGCCAATCCCTTCATTCTCTGCAGCGTGAATTCGACCGAGGAGCAGCGGAAGTCGCTGATGTTCGACTATGTGGAGCGCGAGTTCAAGTACAATGTCATCGTGGACCCGATCATCAAGCTGAGCGCGCCGGAGCAAGGATTTTTTTATCCCAGCGTAACGGACGGCTATTCGGATGTGAATCGGGTGCTGTACTGCTCGGGCCGAGCCAATGAGCCGAACCCGCATTTTATCGATCAGATTCTGAATGCGGAGAAGACGGTGACGGCCCAGGAGGAACGGACGATCTTTGAGGAGATTGTGAAGGAAGTGGCCGGGGACCAGCTCGATGCGGCCACGATTGCCCAGGTATATGAGGAAATCCACCAGGTTATCGAATCTCACGAGAATGAGGAAGAGCCGCCGACGCTGGATTTTAAAGAGGTCGAGCGGGTGCTGAGTGTCAGCGGAGTGGAGAATGTAACCGAGGAGAAGGTGGAGCAGGCTTTCCGAACGGTTGTGGATGACCGGAACTACGAGATCAAAGCCAACAGCGTGCTGCCGAAGTTCACTTCAAAGTCGATCAAGATCAACACCAAAGTAGCGACCATCTCGGTCAGCCCGCAGGATCTGAAATATGTGAAGCAGGTCAATTACCAAGGAAAGCGATGCATCCTGATCGAGATTGACGAGGACGCCGTCATTGAAGGGTTCACGCTGAATACGGAGACGTTGTAGAAAGGGATCGGGGAACCCAATGGGTTCCTCGTTTTTTTGTGGAGGAACAAAGACCGGGGTCTTAGGATCACGATACTAAGAATAGGAGAAATACAGAATGCTTAATAGATTAATTTTTTTTATTTGCCAAAAGGGATATCCTCCGAGCCGAAGTGTGCCTAAGAATCGCTCAGAGGTATCACGCCCAAAAATAGAATCCACCTGTGCAACAAAGTGCGCAAAATTACCACGATAAGTAAAAAATGCAGGGGATTCACCTTTAATTTGTTAAGTGTTTTGAAAGCGGTTACCTTCTATAATTTTCCTGAAAGGAGGCGAGGGGCGAACATACCGTTTCTTTTAAAGAGACGGAAGGCAGGCCTGCAAGGATCGGCGCGTACAGAACTTATTCCACGGATGGTGAATGCATCATCCTAAAAAATCAGGAGGCGAATTCGGTTGAAGATCACAAAGAAAATCTCGGCATTGCTTATGGCGGTAACGGTAAGTTGTACAAGCCTGTTTGCTGCAAGCGCTTACGCTGCGACGGACTATTGGCAGAACTGGACGGACGGCGGCGGAACGGTCAATGCAACGAACGGCTCCGGCGGCAATTACAGCGTGAACTGGAAGGACACCGGCAACTTCGTCGTCGGCAAGGGCTGGAACGCCGGCTCGCCGACCCGGGTGGTCAATTACAACGCCGGTGTTTTTGCTCCGTCGGGCAATGCTTATCTGACTTTATACGGATGGACCCGCAACTCGCTGATCGAATATTACGTGGTGGATAACTGGGGAACCTACCGGCCGACCGGAACCTACAAAGGCAGTGTGACAAGCGACGGCGGCACCTATGACATCTACACCGCAACGCGTTACAATGCTCCGTCCATTGACGGAACGGCCACGTTCACCCAGTTCTGGAGCGTGCGGCAGTCCAAGCGCTCGATCGGAACGAACAATACCATTACGTTCGGCAATCATGTAAATGCCTGGAAGAACGTGGGCATGTATCCGGGCAGCAGCTGGGTCTACCAGATTGTAGCGACTGAAGGCTACCAGAGCAGCGGCAGCTCGAACGTTACGGTGTGGTAAAATAGCCCTCCCGCCGGCGCAGAGCGGCTGACCGCTTGGAGCTGGCCATGAGGGAGCGGCAAGTACCGCTCTCCATGAAGCGGATAAGGCTGAACGGGTCCACTGCCGTCGGCCTTATCTGTTCCCGGGAGTGGCGGAGAGATAGACTCAGAAGGAGAGACGGTATGAGAACAAGGCTGCTAGTCCTGCTGATCGGACTGTCGATGGTCATCTCCGCCTGTTCGGACGGGAATGCGGCGTCATCTTCGCCGCCTGGGCAGTCCGCCCGGCCGGAGAACAGCGCCCGGCCTGCGAACGGTTCGGACGCCTCCAATCATTCGGCGGAACCGGGCAGTTCAGAGGTGCCCGGCCATTCGGCCGTTCCGGACCATCCGGATTCAACGGAGAGTTCGGCCCGCGCCGATAAGGCCTCCGGCCTGGTGTTCATCCAGGGAGGAGCCGTGCGCAGCACCCGCACCGCTGAAGCCGGCACGCGGAAGGAAGTCGCAAGCTTCTATATCGGGAAGTACGAGGTTACCCAACAAGAGTGGACAGAAGTAATGGGAAACAACCCCTCCCAGTTCCGGGGAGACCGGCTGCCGGTCGAAGGAATCAGCTGGTATGATGCGGTTGAATACTGCAACAAGCGAAGCCTGAAGGAAGGCTATACACCGGTATACAGGATCGACAAATCGAAGCCCGATCCCGGCAACAAGAACGATCATGATCCCGTGAAATGGAAAGTTACGATCAAGGAAGGCGCCAACGGCTACCGGCTGCCGACCGAGGCGGAGTGGGAATATGCCGCCGGGGGCGGACAGCAGAGCCGGGATGATCTCTACAGCGGAAGCGGCAATGCCGAAGACGTCGCCTGGTACTGGAGGAACGCCGGAGACAAGCCGCTGACGGGAGACTGGAACTGGCCATTGATCGAGAGCAATCATAACCGGACCCATCCGGTCGGCAGCAAGAAGCCGAATGGACTCGGTCTCTACGACATGTCCGGCAACGTAAGAGAATGGTGCTGGAACTGGTATGAGAACCCGGAAGGCGATACCGGCAGCCTGAAGATCGTCAAGGGCGGCGGCTGGATCGGCGACGTGGTGAGCAGCGAGATTGCCTACCGGGGCAAATTCGAAGCGAGCGGTCTGGGACCGGACCAGGGACTGCGGGTGGCCAGGAGCGAATGAAGCCCGGCTGTAGCGGCGGCAGGCAATTCGTTAAGCCCGCAGGCCGGCGGCGGCAGAGCTCTCTGCGCGATCAGCATCCGGCAAAAGATTCCCCGGCCTTGGCGGCCGGGCTTTTTGCATGCACCTTAAATCCGCATAGGGCAGCGGCCCTTCCGCACAGGACCGAAGGCGGCCTGCCCGCTCCCTATGCTATAATGGACGGGCGAAGCAAGATACCAACAACCGGGAGTGAAGACCAACAAATGAGAGGCTATAATATCTGGCGGCCGCTGATGGTCATTATTGTGGCGCTGCTGATGCGGAAACTGGTAACCGGTATCGGCACAGCATTCGGCATGGGCGCGGAAGCGGCGGCCGGGCTTGGCATGGTTGCGGCGATTTTGTCTGCGCTGTTCATGTATACCCAATATACAAAACGGAACCGAAAGTAGAGAAAGAGCCCGTAGTGAACGGCAAGGGAGAGGAGAGAGAACTTGTACAACACGTATATTTTTGACCTGTATGGCACGTTGATTGACATTCGGACCGATGAGGACGACCCGAGGCTGTGGGAGACGCTGAGTGTCCATTTCCGGTACAAGGGGATGGAGATTACCGGTCCCGCGCTGCAGAAGCGGGCAGCCGAGGAGACGGAACGGCAGCTGGAGGCTCTGCGGTCAGGCTGCGAATATCCCGACTTTGTGCTGGAGAAAGTTTTGGAAGCGGTTGCTGACGGGCTTGGCGTCAAAGTCAGCGCAGGCTGGCTGAACGAGACGGTGCGGTGGTTCCGTACGCTCTCGATGCGTCATCTGGCCCTGTACGACGGCGTAGAGGAGGTGCTGACCGCTCTGCGCAGCCAAGGGAAGAAGATCTACCTGCTGTCGAACGGGCAGAAGACGTTCATTGAAGCGGAGCTGGGCGCGCTGGGCATTCTCGACCGGTTCGACGGCATTGCGATTTCGTCGGAAGCGGGGCTGAGCAAGCCCGATCCGCTGTTCTACCGCTATTTGCAGCGTACATACGGAGCGGATCTTACCTCCGCGCTGATGGTCGGCAACGACCCGCGCACCGATCTGGAGGGGGCGCGAAGAGCCGGCATCGACGGTTGTTACCTTCATACCGAGAGCTCTCCCCGGGGGATGGAGGTAACGAGCGCTTATCAGATCTGGGACGGAGATATTCGCCGGATACCGGGCTGGCGGTAAGCCGGAGGAGCGGACGTACCGCAAGGTCTCCCGGGTTATGGGAGTTGAGGCAGGGGGAAGCTGGTGCAAGACCGCCCGATGTGTTTATTAATGGGCTAAGAGCGGATATCCTGCCGGATAGGCCGGCTCGTCTAAGGCTACACTAAGCGCAAGTCAGCCCGGAAGGCCAAGGAGGAATTCCCATGAAGGAAGAACCGAGAGAACCGAGCTACGGAAGCGATTATCACCGGATTCCCGCGACCTCGATCACCAGCGGTACCGGGGTGGAGGTTGCGGAGGATCTGTACGGCTATACCGTTGGGATTGTTAATATTGCGCTGGTCGGCCGTCCCGGCGGCCCCGGCTATGTGCTGGTGGACGCGGGCATGCCGGGTTCGGTGGATTCCATTGTGGAAGCGGCGGAAGAGCGGTTCGGCAAGGGCAGCCGCCCGGATGCGATCGTGCTGACGCACGGACATTTTGACCATGTAGGCGCGATTGTGGAACTGCTGGAGCGCTGGGATGTGCCGGTGTACGCGCACCCGCTGGAGCTGCCTTTCTTAACGGGCGAAGAGAGCTATCCCGAACCGGACCCGAGCGTTGAGGGCGGGATTCTGGCCAAAATCTCCTCGGTCTTCCCCAACGAACCGATTCAACTGGGCAGCCGGATCCAGGCGCTTCCGGAAGACGGGATAGTGCCCCATCTTCCGGGCTTTCGCTGGATTCATACCCCCGGCCATGCGCCGGGGCAGGTCGCGCTGTTCCGGGAAGCTGACCGGGCGCTGATCGCCGGCGACGCTTTTATTACCGTAAGGCAGGATTCACTGTACAAGGTGCTGGTCCAGAAGACCGAGGTGTGCGGTCCGCCGCGGTATTTTACGGCCGACTGGAAGGCAGCCCGTGAATCGGTGCTGCGGCTGGCGGCGCTGCGGCCAGCGATGGCCATCACGGGGCACGGCCGGCCGATGGCCGGCGAAGAGCTGGCGGAAGGGCTGGAGCGGCTTACGCGCACGTTTGATCAGACGGCGGTGCCGGATCACGGCAAATACGTGTAGCAAAGGCTGACGGCGGGCAGCCGGAGAGCGGGCGAAAAGCGGGCGGAGAGCCGGGATCCGGCTCCCGCAGGGCAACGGAACAGGAAGACGGAGAGGCAGGACTCTCCGTCTTTTTTTGCTGCCGGGAAAGGGCGGGTTGCACAGACAGGTGCAGATCGGCTACAATACTGAATATTCGTTCAGTATTCGAGGGGGAAGAACGCTTGAACAAGAAACAGCAGCAGACCGAGGAGACCCGCCGGAGGATTGCCGCAGCTGCGCGCCCGCTGTTCATCCAGAAAGGCTACAATGCGACCGCGATTGACGACATTGTCAAGGCGACGGGATGCAGCGCGGGGAATATCTATTACCATTTCAAGAGCAAGGAGGGGCTCTTCCTGTATCTGATTGAAGAATGGGATACGGAATGGGAAGAAGTCTGGCGAAGCAAGGAGGCCGATTACCCCACCGTTGCCGGGAAGCTGTACGGGCTGGCGGAGCATATGGCGATGCAGCAGATGAATCATCCGCTCACGAAGGCGGTCGATGAATTCTATAACAACACCGTCAAGGACTCGCACGCCGAGGAGCGAATCCGGGAGATGGTCAACGGCTACCTGACCTTTAACCGGAACCTGCTGCAGCAGGGGATGGACAGCGGTGAATTCGCCCCCCGCGATGCCGCGCGGCTGGCCGTGATCCTCGACAGTCTGCTGTACGGGCTCAGTCTTCATACCCGGGAAATGGGGCAGGAAGAAGCACTGGCCGCCTACCGGCTGGCCATCGACGTCTTTTTAAGCGGTGTAGCCGGGGACTAGGATGGGTCTGTATGGATCTAGAACGATCATTCAGTATTCTAAATACGATGGAGGCTTTATGTCTATTTTTTTGAAGAACCGCGGCGCTCTGCCGATTCTGATGTTAAATCTGTTCCTGGTGTTCACCGGCATCGGTCTTATTATTCCGATCATGCCGAAGTTCATGAACGATCTGGGCATAACCGGCGGCCTGATCGGGCTGCTGGTTGCGACCTTCTCGCTCACCCAGTTTATTTTCTCGCCGCTGGCCGGAAGGCTGTCGGATTCCTTGGGACGCAAAAGAATGATCGTCTCCGGGATGGTGCTCTTCGCTCTCTCCGAGGGTCTGTTCGGACTGGCGTCCTCTCCGCTCCTGCTGTTCGTCGCCCGGATGCTGGGCGGCGTCAGCGCGGCGATGATTATGCCGGCGGTAATGGCCTATGCCGCCGATATTACGACCGATGAAGAGCGGGCCGCAGGGATGGGCTATATTAACGCCAGCATTACGACCGGCTTCATTATCGGGCCGGGGATCGGCGGATATATTGCCGATTTCGGCATCCGGGTGCCCTTCTATGCGGCGGGCGTTGCAGGCCTTGCGGCCGCGCTCATTACCCTGCTGATACTCCGCGAATCGCGCCGGGCCCCGGCTGCGGCAAGCACGGCTGCCGCTTCCGGGGAACCGGGACCGCAGGAGACGGGCGGCCTGCTGAGCCAGCTGCGGCAATCTGTGCGCGAGCCTTATTTTATCAGTCTGATTGTTGTATTCGTCATGTCCTTCGGCTTGGCCAATTTCGAGACGGTGTTCGGCCTGTTCGTAGATCATAAATTCGGCTTCGATCCGCAGGATATCGCCTTCATCATTACCTTTGGCTCCATTGCGGGGGCTGTCGTCCAGATGACGGCGTTCAGCTGGATTCTGAACCGGTTCGGCGAGAAGCAGGTAATTACGGTCTGCCTGCTGTTCGCGGGAATTTTTATTCTGCTGACGCTTCTCGTGAGCGCCTTCTGGATGATCTTTGCCGTTACTTTCATTGTTTTCCTGGCTATCGACATTATGCGGCCGGCGGTCGGAACTCAAATGTCGAGGCTGGCGCGGGATCAGCAGGGCTATGTGGCGGGTCTGAACTCGGCGTTCACCAGTCTGGGCAACATTGCCGGACCGATTGTGGCCGGGTACCTGTTCGATTTTAACCTGAACCTGCCGTATGTATTGTCGGGTCTGGTTCTTCTGGGCTGCTGCGTTCTGTCGCTGAGCATGCGGACCGGACGGGACAAGACGGCGGCCTCTTCCTGAACACGGCCCGCTGCGAAGAGCATAAGAGCGTCCATTGAAGCGATGGCGCCGGGAGAGTACCATAAGGATTGAAGTCGGCGGAAATGGCCGCATGACTTATATCTGGGATGAGTGAGGAATCGAGGAATGAAGAACAATCCGAAGCTGAAGGAAATGACGCTGGCCGAAGCCGTCCGGGTCCATGGCCGCACGAACGGCTCGCGGTCTCCCCTGACCCTGTTCTGGACGGGCAGCGGTATAGAAGTGAATTTAACGGGAACCGAACTGTGGATCGAAGTGGAAGCCGACTATGAGACCTATGAACCCTGGATCAGCGTCCTGCTGAACGGTGCGCCAATCAGCCGACAGATGCTGACGGCCGGTCGCTACTGGATCTGTCTGTTCCGCGGAATGAGCGCCGGCTCCGTCAAGCATGTGCGCCTTTTGAAAGACATACAGGCGATGAGCGAAGATCCGGATGCCCTGCTTCAAATTCATGCCCTCCGCTTCGACGGAGACCTGCTGCCGGTGGCGGACAAGCCGCTGAAGATTGAGTTTGTCGGAGACAGCATCACCTCCGGCGAGGGCGCCATCGGCGCGAGAGAAGAGATGGACTGGATTCCGGTCTGGTTCAGCGCCGTGCACAACTACACCGCCCTGACGGCGGAAGCGCTGAACGCCGATTACCGCGTGCTGTCCCAGAGCGGCTGGGGCGTTCTGACAAGCTGGGACAATAATCCCCGCAACCGCATGCCGCGCATCTATGACCAGGTCTGCGGGCTGCTCTCGGGCCGGAGGAACGAGGAACTCGGGGCGCTGGAGCCGAATGATTTCCGCTCCTGGCAGCCCGACGCCGTTATCGTCAACCTCGGAACGAATGACGAAGGCGCCTTTCATAACGCCGGGTGGCAGGACCCGGCGACCGGCGAGCGCCGCAAGAAGCGGCTGAACGAGGATGGAAGCTATAACGAAGAAGATCTGGGAACCGTGGAACAGGCCATTGAACGGTTCCTTGAACTGATTCGCTCACGCAATCCCCGCGCCCGGATCGTCTGGGTCTACGGCATGCTGGGGCTTGGACTCATGCCTGCCATTTACCGCGCGGTCGATGCTTACGGCAAGCGGACCGGCGACCGGAACGTATCCGTCTTCCAGCTTCCGAATATGACGGAGGAGACGGTGGGGTCCAGAGTGCATCCGGGGCGGCTCGCCCATGAGAGAGCGGCGCGGGAGCTGGCCGGCTACCTGAGAGGGATCTTGCCGCGGGCAGGCGGGGGAAGCGGTTCAGGCCGTTAACTTAGGGAAGGAACGACGAAGCGGCTCGGGGGGCTGGAAACAGCACCCCGAGCCGCTTTCTCTGCCCTTAGCCGTCCGCCCTTAGCCGTTCTGTGAAAGCGCCTCTAATTCTCTATGATATTGCCTCTAATTATACGGGTAGCTCCTCACTGCGGTTCTCGCTTACAATACGCTCGAGGAGATGATGACAATGTCCGCACCAACCTATTTTCCTTTTCAGAATCCTGACTTGCCTCTGGAAGAACGGGTAAATGACCTGGTCTCCCGGTTCACGCTGGAAGAAAAGGTAGATCTCATGATCCAATACCAGGCCGCCGTTGAACGGCTGGGCGTGAAAGCGTATAAGCACGGAACGGAAGCGGCGCATGGCATGGCCTGGCTCGGGGAGGCCACCGGCTACCCGCAGCCGATCGGCCTCGGATGCACCTGGGACACCGGGCTGATGCAGCGCATCGGAAGCGCGATCGGCGATGAAGCGCGCGGCTTTTATAAACGCAATCCCGAAATCAACGGGCTGACCCTGTGGGCGCCTACAGTCGATATGGAACGCGACCCGCGCTGGGGACGGACGGAAGAGGCTTACGGCGAAGATCCGGTACTGACCGGGAAGCTGGCGTCTGCGCTCGTGCAGGGCATTCAGGGCGACCACCCCCGATATTTGAAAGCGGTTGCCACACTGAAGCACTTTATTGCCAACAATAATGAAGTCGGCCGGGGCGACGCTTCGGTCAGCATTGATCCGCGCAATATGCGCGAATACTACCTCAAGGCTTTCGAAATCCCGTTCAAGGAAGGCGGCGCCCAGTCGATGATGACGGCCTACAATGCCATCAACGGCGTGCCGGCCAACCTGAACCCGGATGTACAAGCGGTGGTGAAGGAAGAGTGGGGCATGGACGGCTTCGTCGTCAGCGACGCTTTTGACGTAACGGGAACCGTCCGCGATCACGGCTATCTGGAGACCTATAAAGAAGCCGTCGCCCGTTCGGTCAAAGAGGGCGGCATCGACAGCATTACGGACGACGGAGAGGCCATCAAGGCGGCGCTGCGCGAAGCGCTGGCCGAGGGTCTGCTTACGGAGAGCGATCTGGACATCGCTCTCCGCAACACCTTCCGGGTCCGCTTCCGGCTCGGAGAATTCGACTCCGAAGAGGGCAACCCGTACGCGGCCATTGATGAATCGGCCATCCTGCGTCCCGAACATGCCGAGCTCTCCCGGGAAGCCGCGTGCAAAGCGGCCGTTCTGCTGAAGAATGAAGGCGGCCTGCTGCCGCTGCAGGCGGATCAGCTGGGCCAGGTGGCCGTGATCGGCCCGCTCAGCGGCACGGTCTACCGGGATTGGTACAGCGGCTCGCTGCCCTATGCGGTAACGCCGCTGGAAGGAATCGAAGCGAAGCTGGCCGAAGCCGGCAACCGTGCGGAGCGGAAGACGCTGTTCGCAGGCGGAACGGATCGCATCCGGCTGAAATCGAAGAAGACGGGCCGGTATGTGACGCTCGGTGAAGGCGAAGAGGCTGCGCTGGCGGCGACGGCGGAGAAGGCCGAGGACGCCGATATTTTTGAAGTGACGGACTGGGGCTGGGACAGCCATACGCTGATTGCCGAGAAGAACGGCAAGTATCTGACGACGGACGACCGGATCGTGAAGGCAGCGGCCGACCGAATCTGGGAATGGTTCACGAAGGAGGTCTTCCTGATCTCCGCCGTAGACGGTCAGCCGCAGACTGTAACCTTCTCTACCTGGAACGGTACGCCTGTAACGGTAAGCGGCGATTCGGGCGCTCTGCTGGTCGGCGACGGCAGCGCCGCTGAAATGGCGAATGAAATCAACGTAGCCGGCGCAGCGGAAGTCTCGGGCGAGAGAGCGGTAGCCGTTGCCGCCGACGAATTCGAAGTGGAAGTGCTGACCGACAAGCTGAAAGAGGCGAGAAGAGCGGCGAGCGAGGCGGACCTGGCGGTCGTCTTTGTCGGCAATCATCCGCTGATCAACGGCAAAGAAACGATGGACCGTCCCGACATTACGCTTCCGGCTTCGCAGGAAAAGCTGATTCAGGAAGTATACGCGGCCAATCCCAACACGGTGGTCGTGGTCATCGGCAGCTATCCGTTCGCGCTGAATTGGACCGATGCCCATGTGCCGGCCATTCTGTACAGCACCCACGCCGGACAGGAGCTCGGCCATGCGCTCGCCGACGTGCTGTTCGGGGCGTACAACCCGGCCGGCCGGCTCAATATGACCTGGTACCGGTCTGTGGATCAGCTTCCCGAGTTCATGGACTACGATATTATTAAGCACGGACGGACCTATCAGTATTTTGAAGGCGACGTGCTCTATCCGTTCGGCCACGGCCTGTCGTATTCCAGCTTCCGCTATGAGGAAATCCGTCTGGACAAGACGGAGGCGGATGCGGAGAGAGACCGGGAGATCGCAGTGACCGTCCGGGTTACAAATACCGGCGGGCGCGCCGGTGAAGAAGTGGTTCAGCTCTACGGCCGGGCGGAGCAGTCCCGGGTGAAGCGGCCGCTGAAGCAGCTCCTGGCATTCCGGCGCATGCTCCTTCAGCCGGGCGAGACGGCCGAGGTGACGTTCACACTGCCGCTGGCAGAGCTGGCGATGTGGGATGTAACCCGCGACCGTTACTGGGTGGAGGCCGGCAACTATACATTCCTGGCCGGTTCTTCTTCGGCCAGCCTGCCGCTCTCTGCTGTGCTGAAGCTTGACGCTGAAGCGATCCCGCCGCGTAATCTGAACGAGGCGACCCGTGCCGTCAACTATGACGATTATGAAGGCCTGCAGCTCGGGGAATGTACGGAAGGCGGAAGCGCGCTTGAAGTGCGCAGCGGTTCCGGCTGGGCCGTCTACCGGGACGCCGATCTCGGCGAGGGCGCAGCGGCGCTGGCCTTCCGGGCGGCGGCAGACAGAGAGGCGTCGCTTGAGGTCCGGCTCGGCGGCCCGGACGGACGGTTGGCCGGAGAAATACGGCTGAGCGGAACAGGCGCGCAGGAGTGGCGCGATTATACCTGTGCGCTCAGCGGAGCAGCCGGCCGCCAGGATGTCTGTCTGGTGCTGAAGGGCGCTATGAGAGTTAGCGGGTTCCGCTGCTCGTAGCAGACGGAATTCATCAAGGAGAAGAGACAGAACCGCTCGGGTGCTGAAGTGCACCCCTTAGAATAGACATTGGAAAACCCCCCTGGTTATTCCGATAAAATCTGAAGTGCACCCCTTAGAATAGACATTGGAAAACCCCCCTGGTTA
>NZ_VYKK01000012.1 GCF_008710135.1 Paenibacillus spiritus
TGGTCCCTCTCAGCTTAGAAATATCTACTTTTGGGACAGCCTCTTTTGACTTGCCGCAGCAAGGAAGCCAGCCGCTATTTAATGAAGACTCCCCCGAAGGGAAGAGCTTCCCTCAGGAAACGCCGGATAATGCCGTCGTCGTCGTTGTCCCGCTCGAACCTCCGGCTCTGGCGTCCGGCCTGAAAGAGCACGGAGCCGCGGCCGGTCATTTTCCAATGGTAGCTCATGTGCTGGCTCGCCAGATGGTTGCCGTATACCGTCAGCTCCAGCCTGGCGTTCTCCGGATAGGCAATGACACTCCCGGCATCGACATAGAGCGGCTCGTCGGGATCAAGAACCGCCTCGCAGACCGTTCCTTCCGTCAGCAGGCCGATGCTGCCCCGGCCCGAGAACTTGACCTTGACCACATCCCGGGTCACGAGCATGTTCTTCATGCTGAGCACCCGGGTCTGCATCTCAATTCCCCGGCTGTAGTAGAAGAGATGCCGGAAGTCATAGAGCAGATCCTCTTCCCCTGTAAGCTCGATGGTCTTCACCCGGTAGCCGGGAGGGAGCGCTGCCGTGAACCGGCAGGGTCCGGACATGTCCGCACGGATCAGCTTGCGCTTCCGGTACATCCCTTTGACATCCATGAACCGGTCCGAACGCCCGGACGACGGTCCCTGATAAGCAATAATCTGCTGGGGATGAAGCACATGAATTTCCTCTTGCTCTTCCAGCGTGAATGCCAGGGCCTGTCCGCTGGCGTCCGCGCTTTCGGCTTGTATCTCAACTCTCATGAGCGCCTCCGTTCCTGTTCTGGCCCCGCCGCAGATCAGCGGATGCGGTCTCCCCGGCGGGAGCGGCCCCGCATGCCGAAGCGCACAAGCCGGATCAGAATGAAATAGCCGGCAATCAGTCCAAGTCCCGTAAAGACCGTTACCTTGAGCCGGTGAATATAGTTCTCGCGCGCTGCCCGGTCATCGCGAAGTTCGCCGATCATGGCCGTCAGCTGGCGGTTCTGCTCCTGGAGCTCTGCGTTCTGGTTCCGGTAGGTTTCCATTTCCGTCCGGGCTTCATTCAGTTCGGACCGTGTCTGATCCAGGCTTTCTTTCGTCTCGCCCAGTTCATTCATCGTCTCCTTATAGCTCTCTTGAAGCTCGCTCACATCGCTTGGAAGCTCGGAGAATTTCTCCAGCCCTTTATAAATGTCGTTAAAATAATTGGCGCTGGCGGCAGACGGCGCCGAGACAAGAACCGCCGCCAGGATCAATGCGGTGGATAAACCCTGACAGGCTGCCCGGATTCTGGGCTTCATGCCAATCACCGTCCTTCTGATTCATTAAGTTCCTCCTATATAATTTACCACACCTGTGCACTCCGAATAATACAGGATGTGACACGACAGAAGAATTTGCAGATTTATGTCGATATTCACAGGAGAACATACATTCCGTGACAAGGAGTTGTCCGCCAATATTGGTATATTAATAGAAGAGACAGGAAGTTGCGGAATAACTTTTCCCGAACCCGTGTCCCTTACCAAGAAAGAGGTGGACGTATGCAGGCCAGCATTCAACCGGTCTATACCTGGAGCCACGATGCGCTGTTCTCGGGAAGAGCCGGCCGGCTTACGCTTCTGATAGAGATTAACAGCACGCACCCGGCACCGAACGCGGAAGAGAAGCACCGTACTGCGGCGAAAGGAATTGAACTGGATGTCTGGCTGGAGCCGCATGTGCGTCTGATCGACAGCATAGGCGGACGCTGTGAGACAGATGAAAACGCTCCCTTGCTCCGCTACGAGTTCGGTTCGCTGCAAGCGGGCAAGCAGAAACAACTGGCCGTGGAGCTTGAACTGGAGGGGATGCCGGCCGGCGACCGCGAAGCCGTCTGGCTTCAGTGGCGGTACCGGCACCCGGCCGGAAGCCGAATGCGGGAGCTGCCCGTGCACCGGTTGAAGGTTCAGCACAGCGTCCATACCGGCGTTCTATCGGAGCCGGGGTCTTTCTATGTAGAGAAGCAGACCGAACTTCTCCGGGTCCGGCGGCTGCTGGAAGAATTTCTGTCTCCGGACTGTCTGCTGCCCTATGACAAGAGGATCGAGCAAATCCGCAGGCAGGGAGACCGGCTGCTGCTTATGGCGGTTCGTTCCGGAGACAAGACGCTGCTCCAGGAAGCGGAGTGGCTGTACCGGCAGGGCCAGACGCGGGCCATGCTGCCGCAGCCGGAACACGAAGGGGCGGCATGGGAACGGAGGCTGGAATGCGTCTGAAGAGAACAAAATGTTCGCGAATAGGACTATATTCACAAGTTATTAATAAGAGGGGTAAAAAGACACGCTTTTCTTATGGTAAAATAGTACAATAGATCTAGTTGATCTTCTGCCTTCACCAGATGGTTTCGTATTCTCTGTTCATTTACAACAGGATTATAAGTCTATTTTACTAGATGCAAGGAGATTGAGAATGACGGACAGACTGATTCGTCTGATGCGCATCATTACACTCGTTCAGGCGAAGCCTGGCATCCTGGCGCGGGAACTTGCCGAGCGGTGCGGCACCAGCGAAAGAACGATTTATCGGGATATGGACGCCCTGAGCGCCATGCATATTCCGATCACCCATTTGGGGCATGGGAAAGGATACACCTTTATCGGCAACTTTGCTCTGTACCCGCTGGACTGGTCGGTGGAAGAAGCCGCTGCGTTCTCGCAGTTCAGCGAGAATCTGGATGCCATCAAGCCGTATATCCCGGACAGTTTTGAGAGCGCCTACGAGAAGGTGCTGGCCGCGGGCTACAAGTATCGCGCAGACCGGGAAGAGCGGACGGAGAACCGCAAGGAGGGGGGGCCGCCGCTCTCGGGAGAACGGGGCCTTTCGGTCCAGGAAGTTCTTCCGCCCGCCCTGATGGCTGTGCTTACGGCTGCCTTGAAGCGGAGAAGCATCCGGGCGGAATATTCCGAGGCGGCCGCCGAAGAAGCCTTCTTCGAACTGGAGCCGTACTTCGTTGTGTACCTGGAAGGGCAGTTTCATCTGGTCGGCCGCGCGCGCCCGGAAGGGAGCGTGGGCAGTTACCCGATTCAGCAGCTGTCCCAGGTCCGTATTCTGAGCCGGGAATTCACGCCCGAGCCTTTCAATCTGGATGCATTTATCCGGGAGAAATGGTCGCTGGAGCCTGACAGCCTGCGTCTCGCCTTCCGAATCAGGGCAACGCCGGGATTATGGAAGCGGCTCGAGGCCGATGCGGAACCGTTCCGTCCGGTGCGAAGCGACAATGAATCCCGAATGATTCATTTTGAAGTCGAGCCGGAGCGGTCGAATGCTTTCTTCAACTGGATTAGCCAGTTCAAAGAGGAAGCCGAAATTATGGAACCCTATTATTACCGGGAATTAATGAAGCACCAACTGGAGGTATGGCTGTCGCTTTATAAATAAAGCGCAGCCTTTTTTTGTGCCTGCATCCAGCGTAATTGGGCAGCGAACCAAATATCATGAAATAGATGCAAATATAATGATATCTATAGAAAAATCGGATTTATGCGTGATAGAATGGCTTCTAAATCATACCAAACCATAAATAGAGTCCGGAGGGGATGGGAAATGGGAAAGAGCATGAAGCTGACTGGCGCGGCGCTCGCGGCAGCCCTGCTGCTGACAGCGGCGGTACGGATGCTGACGTCCGGCGGCGAGGCGGAGGCGGCCCGAAAGACGGAGCTGCTTGTATCCGCCGCAGCGAGTCTGCAAGGCAGCCTGGAGAAGATCGAGAGCCGGTACGAGAAGCTTCATCCGGACATCGATCTGGTATTCAATTATGGCGCTTCCGGAACGCTGCAGAAGCAGATCGAGCAGGGCGCGCCGGCCGATCTCTTCTTCTCGGCCGGCGACAAGCAGATGGAAGCGCTGGTGAAGGGCGGCCTGGTGGAGACCCGGACGGATGTGCTGAAGAATCAGCTTGTCGTCGTTGTCCCGGCCCATTCGGGAACGGGAAGCCTGAACACGATCCGGCAGCTGGAAGAAGAAGGCTTCAAGCGGATTGCCATCGGGCAGCCTGAATCGGTTCCGGCCGGGCAGTACGCCAGACAGTCTTTGGAATCGAAGGGAATCTGGAAGCCGATTCAGAACAAGCTGATCTTCGCCAAGGATGTCCGTCAGGTGCTCTCTTATGTAGAGACGGGCAGCGTGGATGCCGGCTTTGTCTACAAGACCGATGCGGCAGGCTCTTCCAAAGTGAAAATTGCGCTTGCCGTTAGTCTTCCGGACCGGCAATCCATTCGTTATCCGCTCGGAATCGTCAAGGGAACCCGGCATGCGGAAGAGGCGAAGGCATTCTACGCCTATCTGCAATCCAAGCCTGCCCGGGATGTGTTCGTCTCCTTCGGGTTTCAGCTGCCTTGACGGTGCCAGGGGGAGCGATGAATATCGACTGGAGCGAATTTCTGGCGCCTGTCTGGATATCCGTCAAGGTAGCCATCCCCGCTTCGGTGATTGTCTTTGTGCTGGCCGCCGCGGCGGCCAGGGTAATGGCGCACCGCAGGTTCCCGGGAAGAACCGTGATCGAGACGCTGCTGCTGCTGCCTCTGGTCCTGCCGCCTACAGTAGTCGGGTTCATTCTCCTGGTGGCACTTGGCCGGCAGAGCCGGTTCGGGCGTCTCTACGAGCAGTGGACGGGCCAGCCGATTCTGTTCACCTGGGGCGCGGCGGTGATCGCAGCGGTCGTGGTCGCTTTTCCGCTGGCGTACCGGACGGTGAAGGCGGGGTTCGAGGAAGTGGACCGTGATCTGGAAGACGCCGCCCGGGCCCAGGGAGCCGGGGAGTGGCAGGTGCTGCGCTATGTCACGCTGCCGCTGGCGAGCCGGTCGCTCTCAACCGGCTATATGCTGGGGTTTGCCCGGGGACTGGGCGAGTTCGGGGCGACCATTATGATAGCCGGCAATATTCCGCACCGGACGCAGACGCTTCCCGCCGCGATCTATACCGCCGTGGACGGAGGCAGCATGGCCATGGCCTGGCTCTGGGTGGGGGCGGCTCTGCTGCTCTCCTTTCTCATGCTGCTGGCGGCGAACCGGACCCGGTAGGCCCGGCGGGCCATCCGAGGGCTGCGGCGGTTGACCGCTATGCAGAAAGGCCGTCCCGGCAGGGGCGGCCTTTGCTGTGGACGGCGAGACGGATCATTCGGCGCTTGCGCTCCGGTCCTGCCGGTATTCCGCTTCATAGAGGATGGTGCCGGCCTTCCCGGTATCGCAGCCGTGGATAGCGCTCAGCTCCTGCCGGAAGGCGGGAGACCGAAGGATGCCGAGCACCGATTGAATCCAGCCTTCGTTCTCCTCGCTCCTGATCATCACCAGATCCACCTCTTCTTCAATGAGCGGAATGAAATTGACGCCTTCGACGATCTTCGCGGCCTTCAGGGTGCCGACGCCGATATCCGCCTCTCCGCGCGCCACCTTGGCTGCGACTGCCAGATGGCTCGTCTCTTCGGTGCGGTAGCCTTCGATTCCGCGGGAGGAGAGGCCGAGCAGCCGGAGCTGCTCGTCCAGCAGAACGCGGGCGCCGGAGCCGCGCTCGCGGTTGACGAGCACATATCCGCTCCGGGCAAGATCCTCCCACCCGGTTATTCCCTTCGGATTGCCCTTGGCGACGTACAGGCCCGCGCTCCGGGTCAGCAGCCGGACTATCAGGAAGGGAAGACCTACGAGCAGCCGGCGTACATAAGGCAGGTTGTAGGCCCCCGTATCTCCGTCCAGCAGATGGGTGCTGACAATGTCGGACTCTCCCCGGTACATCGAGATCAGGCTGTCGAGACTGCCTGCGTAGGAGCGCAGCGGACGCATCGAGGGCGAGGACCGTTCGAGATGCTGGGCCAGAATGTCGAGGCTCATATCCTGGCCGGTGATGACGATATCGCGCAGGCCGGCGCGGTTCGTTCCCGGAGCCTGCTGCCAGGGCGGCAGGCCCTGCCCGGCGGAAGGCGCCTGCGGGAGCGGAAGCAGCGGCGGAGCGCCGCCTTCCCGGGAGCGGCGTTTGTACAGCTCGAGATCCGAAGCGTCCACGCGCATTTGCTTGCCGACCCGGTACGAGGGAAGCTCGCCCTTTTTGATCAGATCATATACCTTCAGCTTGGAGATCTTCAGCAGCTTGGCGACCTCTTCGGTTGTATAGGAAACCTCTTCGGGCACGGTTCATCAGCCTCCTTGGCGGCAGTGCATCCTCTTCTAAGACTACCCGATTTAACCGGGGGCTGCAATTGAGGAACCTCCACCTGTATAGAGGATGAAACTTTGACCGAAAATCCCTTATAATGAATTACTATAACGAACAGACCGATCAGGGGGTGGCTTCAAATGACCAGATTTCAGGAGCGGGAGCACCGGCAATACCCGGAAGCTGCCCGGCTGGAAACTTCGCGTGCCGTCTATGAGCGGGACTATTCCCGGCTGATTCACTCGCCGACCTTCCGCCGTCTTCAGGGCAAGTCCCAGGTGTTCGGCGCGGGCACCGGCGATTATTACCGCACCCGGCTGACCCATTCGCTGGAGGTGGCCCAGATTGCGCGGGAAGCGGCGAAGAGCCTGCTGCGCGCTTACCCGGAGGTCGAGACCGGACAAGCCGACAATCCCGGACTTGTGATCGACCCCGAGGTTGTGGAATGCGCGGCCATCGCCCATGATTTCGGCCATCCGCCGTTCGGCCACAAGGGCGAAGAGGTGCTGGACAGCATTCTGGAGAAGCTGATTGAGGAGAAGACGCTGCAGGAAGCGGCGCAGACGGGGGCGGACCCGGTACGGCTGGAAGCGATCCGCGCGCGCATGAAGACCAAATACGAGCATTTTGAGGGCAATGCCCATAACTTCCGGCTGATTATGTTCCTGGAGAAACGGGAGAATTTCGACGGACTCAATCTGTCCGATGCCGTTCTGCTGGGGATCAACAAATACCCGTTCCCCGGAACGGTGCTGAAGAAAGGCATGTACCTGCACGAGTGGGAGTACATCTCGCAGATTCGGGGAGCTTGGGGAATTCCGGACGGCAAAAAAACGCTGGAGGCCCAATTGATGGACCTGTGCGACGATATCGCCTATTCCGCCCATGATCTCGAAGACGGCATTAAGGCCGGGAAGATTGAGGTCCATGAGTATTTTCTTCAGGACCCCTACACGCTGCGCCTGATTGTCGAGAAGGTGCTGACGCTGGAGGATTTCTTCTGGGAAGGGTGGAGCGACGAACAGATCCGGCGCAAGGCGGAAGCGGTGCTGACCGAGTTCCTCCGCGTCTGGAAGGAGAAGATGCCGGTCTGCGAGAACGACTATTCGCGCACCCGGCGCGAAGTCAAAGGATATTGGGTCAGCACCTTCGTGGCCAGTCTCGGCGTAATCTCCGACGGGGATTGGAAGAAGGTTACTTTTGTCAAGGACGGGGCCGAGGATGAGGATCTGCTTCGCACGGTAAGCGTGCTGAAGAGCTTTGCCTGGGTCACCATGATCCGCGATCTGCGGGTTCAGCGGCTGCAGAAGCGCAGCGAATGGATTATCCGGCGACTGTGGAGCGCATTCCTGGACCCGGTCGCCTCCAAGGCGATCATCCCGACCGACTGGCTGCAGCGGTTCGAGAAGGACCAGAAGCAGGCGCGGCCGATCTGGACCTGGGAGCATATGGTGATTGATTATATTGCCGGAATGACCGACGCGTTCGCCGAGAAAATCTACAACGAGCTGTTCGGCCTGAAGGTCGGCTCGATCTACGATCTCGATTAGCATTCACGGCGGAGGAGAGGAACTTGCAACGCGATGAACCCATTGGAACCGATTTATTATTATTTCTACCGCAGCCATGAGACCGAGAGCGAACTCTGCCGGCTGGAGCTGAAGGTTCTGCTTGGAGAGGAAGGGGAAGAAGGCAGCGGGGGAAATGCGGACCGCAGTTCGGCGGGCATCCGGTCCTCCGCAGCCGCGGTGAACCCCGGCCGAAGCCCGTATCTGTCCGGCGTCATGGAAGTGTGGTCGGCCTCCGGCTCGGTCGAGGACATCTGCCGCTTCGCGGCCGAGCTTCCGCCGGGCGAAACATCGTTCCGGGTAAGCTGCCCCAGAGAAAGCGAAGGCAGCTACGAGGAACGGCTGGAACTGGAGCGCCGGGTAGGCCGCTGTATCCGGGGCCGAGCCGATCTGCGCTCGCCCGGGCAGGTCTACGGCATCGTGCGGCGCGGCGGGGTCTATGCCTTCGGCCCGTACCGGGAAGCCGACCGGAGCTGGCAGGCGCGGCGCATCAAGCCGCATCCGTACTCCACCGGTCTTGGAGTCGGGCTGTCCCGCTCGCTGGTCAATCTGGCCGTCCCCGATCCGGAGCAGAAGAGGGTCATCGACCCCTGCTGCGGAATGGGCAACGTGCTGATTGAAGGCTTTAGCATGGGCGTCCGGATGTCGGGCTGCGATCTGAACCCGCTGGCTGTCCGCGGAGCCCGCGGCAACCTCCGGCACTTCGGCTACCCCGAAGATGCCGTCCGGCTGGCGGATATGCGCAGTCTGGAGGGGACGTACGATGCGGCCGTTCTGGACATGCCCTATAATCTGTGCTCCGTGCTGCCGCCGGAGGAAGCGCTGGAGATGCTGCGGGCGCTGCGCCGGCTGACCGGCCGGGCGGTAATCGTCTCCACACAGCCGCTTGAGCGGGAGATCGGACAGGCGGGCTTCCGAGTAGAAGAGAGCTGCGCCGTATCCAAGAGCAGCCTGACCCGGTTCATCTGGATCTGCCGCTAAGCGGCGGCCGGGAGCCGGGACGGGAACGTGCTTCAGCCGCCGGCTTAATATTGGCGTTCGTAATCGACGAGATTGAGGTCCGGCGTTCCTGTGGCGGCATAAGCTTTTAAATTCCCGGCAAAAATATCGGCCAGCCGGTCGGCATACCGGTCCGTATTGCCTGCGCTGTGCGGGGTTATGACTACCTGCTCCATGGCCCAGAGCGGATGGTCCGCCGGCAGCGGCTCCTGCTCGAACACGTCCAGTCCGGCTCCGGCGAGCCGTCCGCTGTGAAGAGCCGCGATCAGATCGTCCGTTACCGTGGTGCCGCCGCGGCCGATGCTGATATAGTAAGCGCCCGGCTTGAAGGCGGAGAAGACGGAAGCGTCGAACAGACTGCGGGTACGGTCGGTGAGCGGGAGGGTATTGATCACAAAGTCGGCCTCCGCGGCCGCTTCGCGCAGCTGTCCGGTGGTCCGGATCTCGTCGAATCCGGGAACCGGCTCGGCCTTGCTGCGGACGCCGACGGTCTTCATGCGGAACGCCTTGGCGAGCCGCGCGGTCTCGGCCCCGATGCGGCCGGTTCCGGCAATGACGGCCGTCTTGCCCGTCAACTCGCTCTCGGCGCCGGACGATTGCCACAGCCGGCGTTCCTGATTGCGGACCGCCGTATGGAAATCGCGGACAAAGAGCAGCATAAAGCCGATAATCACCGAGGCGATCGGCTCGGCATGCACGCCGCTGGCATTGGTCAGGAAGACGCCCCGTTCCCGCAGGCGATCCAGCGGCATCCGGTCGATGCCTGCCGACCAGGACTGCACCCAGCGGAGGGGCGTTCCTTCCGCGAGCACATGGCCGGCAATGCCTTTGCCCCAGCCGATCAGAATCTCCGCTTGCGCCAGAAGCGCAGGGTCGGGCGAATCGGCGCGGGTCTCTTCGAGCCGGTAACCGGGCGCAGCCTCGAGGATTAGGGATTTTTGCTTCTCGTTGAGGGCGTGTAGGCTTACGATCAATCTGGACATGGGGATTCTCCTCTCCGGGTGCTTCTCTATCCATCCTAGGATAGCAAATTGCGAAAGAAAGGTGAAATGTGATGGAGAAAATGCGATTGTTCACTGCCATCCGTCTGCCGGAGCGGCTTTTGGAGCCGCTGGGCGCGGTCTGCCGCTTCGGTCCGGCCCGTTCGTTGTTCGCAAGCTGGCCTTACCCGGAGGATTATCATATTACGCTCCAGTTCCTGGGAGACACCGAGACCGCTGCCGTGCCGGGGCTTACCCGCGCCTTGGAGCGGGCCGCCCTTCAGTCGTCTCCGTTCCGGCTGCGGCTGGCCGGGACCGGCTCTTTCGGAAGGCCGGAGGCGCCCCGGGTGCTCTGGGCCGGCGTCGAGGGGGAACAGGACCGCCTGGCCGGGCTTCAGCGGGCGGTTACCGCCGCCACCGGACCGCTCGGGTTCCGCGCAGAGGAGCGGGCGTACAGTCCGCATGTCACCCTGGCGCGGAAATTTCGCGGAGGCCCGGAGAACAGACAGGCTTTGGAACAGCTTCGCACAGCGGTCGAGCGCGTCCTGGACGAAGAGGGCGGCTTGTGGGAGGCGGACCGGATGGTGCTGCTGGCTACGCGGATGGGGGCTGTTCCGATGTATGAAACGATTGCTGAATTTTCATTAAATACTTCCAAATAAACGGTTGAAGTTTTCAAACCTCCCCTTTTCGGTTACATAGAATAGGAATGTGTCGAAAATCGGGGAGGAATATCATGCTTATATTTAGACAAAACCGCTGGGTAGCGCTGCTTGTCGGCGTTATTCTGGTGTGTTTTTCTTCCATAATTCTGTTTCAGCCGCGCGTAAGAGGCGGGGAATACGGGGACCGCGTCACGATGAACCGGCTTCAGGGGGGCCGGGCGGAGGCGAAGCCGGTATCCGCGGCGCCTGCGGCCATGAAGGAATCGCCGGGCGGCATCCGAGCCAGTCAGCCGGGACGGGACCGGCAGCTAAGCGAATTGTCGCTGCTGCCCGCTCAGACCTCGGGAACCCGAATATGGGAGACCCGCCCGGCGGCAGAGGTGCTGGACCAGTGGAAGAGTGACCGGGACAAGAAGGAACAGGCGGCCCAGGCCGCAATCGCGCAGGCGCAGCGGCAGGCCAAGGTTAAGGCACAGGCAGCCGCCAGACAAGCCGCGCAGAAGTCCAAGACGGCCGTCCAGGCCAATACCCCCACTATCTTATACTTCACGAGAACCGAGCTGCTGACCCCGGATCAGAAGGACCGGGCAACCGAGAGCTACAGCGTTTCTCGCGAGGATCTGCTTCTCCTTCAGCGAATTGTGATGGCGGAAGCAGAGGGCGAACCGTACATAGGCAAAGTGGCAGTCGCCAATGTTGTCCTAAACCGGCTGCGGTCAGCCAATTTTCCCGATACCATTAGAGATGTGATCTATCAGAAGAGCCAATTCAGCCCGGTGCAGAACGGGCGTCTTCAGCGTGTCAAGCCCAACGCCGACAGCATCCGCGCCGTGAATGAAGCGCTCAGCGGCGTCAAGGCGGTTACCGACGACACCTATTATTTTCTGTCGCTTCGGCTGGCCCAGGATCTGACGGTTCACCACACGCGCAAGTTTGCCGTGACCATCGGCAATCATTCTTTTTACAGATAAGAGAGCCTGCCAAAACGGTTAATGGATTAGAGTAACTATCCTGCGCCCTTCGGAGGAGGATTCTTAAAATGTTGAAAGTGACGTATTACGGCCATTCGGCTGTGCTGGCGGAGAGCGGCGAGAGCGCCGTGATTATCGATCCGTTTCTCTCGGGTAATCCCAAGTCGGGCATCTCTCCGGATGCCGTCAAGGTGAACGCGGTTCTGCTGACGCATGGCCATTCCGATCATCTGGGAGATGCGGTGGAAATCGCTCTTGCCAACGAATGCCCGATCTTCGCGCCCTTCGAGCTGGCGCAGTACTGCCGGAAGAAGGGGGCTGAAGTCATGCCGATGAACATCGGGGGAGGCTGCACTTACCGCGATTTCACCCTGAAGTACACGCAGGCGCTGCACTCTTCGTCCATAACGGAAGGGGACAGCTGGATCTATGCGGGGGAACCGGCGGGAATTGTGCTGGATATGGGGGGACGGACATTCTATCATGCAGGGGATACGTCGCTGTTCAGCGATATGCGGCTGATCGGCGAACGCCACAACATTGATCTCGCGGCGCTGCCGATCGGTGATATGCTGACGATGGGCCCCGACGACGCGCTGCTTGCGGCCAAGTGGCTGCGGGCCGACAAGGTTCTGCCGGTACATTACAATACCTTCCCGGCCATCGCCCAGGACGCCGGCGAATTCAGCAGACGCCTGAAATCGGAGGGCATCGAGGGGTGCCCGCTGCTGCCGGGAGAGAGCCTGGAACTGTAGCTCGGGAATTTACGCCAAAACGAACAGCCCCGTCGCCGAATTGGCGACGGGGCTGTTGAGAATGGCCGGAGCGGCCGGTCCGGCTACGGAGTCACGTAGGCCGGCTCTTCGCTCCTGGCCTGTGGCTGAGTCTGCGGCCGGGGAGTCCGCGCCGGCTGCTCGGCCGGCCGGGGCGGCGATCCAAGCAGCTCCAGGACGGACAGCGCACAGGAGGGGGACTGCTGACGCTGCGCGGCGAGCCTGCGGCGCCGCTGTTCCTCCATGGCGGCGTAGTCCGTGCGAAGCAGGCGGAACCATTTGTCGATCACCGCTTCGGAATCCAGCACCTCGCCGAGGCCGATGCTGACGAAATACTGGCAATTCTTCTCTTCCTGGCCGGGAATCGCTTTGTAGAAGAGCATCGGAATGCCTTTCGCCATTCCTTCCGTGCAGGTCATGCCGCCCGGCTTCGTAATCAGGAGGTCGGCGGCGTCCATCAGCTTGTGAATTTCACTGCTGTAGCCGAGAATCTTCACATTCGGATGGTTCAGCCGGGGATCGCTGCTGAGCCGGCGGACCATGCGGTCGTTGCTTCCCATGCAGAAGATCAACTGAATCTGATCCATCCGGGACGTAAGAGCGTCCATGATTTCCTTGCCGAACATCAGGCCCCAGCCGCCGCCCATGACCAGAACGGTCGGCATGTCCGCCAGACCGAGTTCCCGGCGGCTCTCCTTCTTAATCGGGGACGTCCAGAACTTCGGATGAACCGGAAGGCCCGTCACGCCGACAACGTCGGAGGAGATGCCCCGGCCGGTCAGAATGGATTTGACCCGGGAGGTCGAGACCAGATAACGGTCCGTCTCCGGATTGATCCAGCTTGCGTGGGCATCATAGTCGGTAATCAGCGTGAACAGGGGCACATTCAGCCCTTGCGACTTCAGACGCGAGACCACTGCAGCCGGCAGGGGATGAGAGCATATGATGAGGTCGGGCTTCAGCCGTTCGATTACCCGGCGGGCACGCGAATAGAAGACCCGGTGCAGAGCCATCCGGGTCAGGCGGCTCAAGGGATTATGATATTGGGATTTGTAGAGAAGTCCCACCAGCTTAGGCTGAGTGCTTACAGTTGCCCGATAAGTCGACAATACCCACGGGGCTACCGTCGGATTCAGAAATTTGCCCAGCTCGAAGACACGGCACTGAACCTCGGGGTTCAGCCGGCGAATTCCTTCGGCCAGAGCACGAGACGCCGCCGTATGGCCGGTGCCGAAGCCCTCTGAAAACAGTAGCACTCGTTTCTTGCGCATAATCTCACCCGCTGCTTTCCATTTCAATAGAATTGCACGAACCGTTCAATAACCACTATACGCTATTCTTGTCCAAAAATTCTGTGCACTTCTCACATTATACAAATAAGACGGAAATAGAAAGACCAAACACTGCAAAAAATTAAAATAATTCTGCAACAGGCATCTTGCAAAGTGCAGATAAGGGTGGTAAAGTAATGAATGACCAAATGACCAAAAGCGTAAATTGGTCAGTTTTTAATCCCGGCTCCTGCGGCCCGTCGGGCTTGAGGAGCGAAGAAAGGACGTGCGCGGTTAATGGCAGTGGTAGACCGAAGGAAACAGGTGCTTCAGGCGGCGGCCAAGTCGTTCTCGCTGTTCGGGTACAAGGCAACCACCATGGATCAGATCGCCCGGATCGCCAACGTCGGCAAAGGAACGATCTACACGTTCTTTGCGAACAAGGATCAGTTGTTCGATGAGATCCTTCATACGGTCCTGGCAGAGATGAAGGGGATCGCGGAGCGCGAAATTCAGCGCGACAAGCCGTTCTTCGACAACCTGCACCGTGTCCTGGACGCTCTCCTGGAATTCCGGGACGAGCATGAGCTGTTCATCAAGCTGTCGCAGGAGAACCGGGAGGTGGGAACGCCGCAAGCCCAGGAAGGACTCGACAAGATCGAGAAATTGGTGCTGGGCTACATCGAGCGGGAGGTGGAGCACGCCATTCGGCAGGGAGAGATCAAGCCGTGCGACCCCAAAGTGGTCTCACTGGTCATGTTCCGGCTCTATGTGGTGCTGACGGCAGAGCTCAACAAGCTGAATGCGCCGCTGGACAAGGAGCAGATCAAGACGTATTTTCACTTGTTTCTGGCTGAGGGGCTGGAAGCGCAGAGAACCGGGGTGACGCAGCAGCGGTAAGCCATAAGCGCAGCCGCCCCCGGCTGAGGAGAGCCGTTACGGCGCTTTTTTTGTCGCTTTGACTGACTGAATGGGGAAAACGGTCAGTTGGTGTTGCTGAATAACAATTTTTCCCTAATAGAAAAGCTTCATATAAGATAAGGAGAGAAGACCAGAATGAAATCATTATCCGTTTTTGCCAAGGATATGAGGGCGGCGTTTCGGAATCCGAAATTGTTCATCCCGATGCTGGTGGTCCTGTTCATTCCGGTACTCTACAGCGGTCTGTTCTTGAAGGCCTTCTGGGACCCGTACGGCAAGATGAACGAGCTTCCCGTCGCCGTCGTCAACCAGGACAAGGGAGCCCAGTATGAAGGCAAGCAGCTGGACGCCGGCAAGGATCTGGTAGAAGAGCTGAAGAAGACCGACGGGTTCCAATGGAACTTTGTCAGCCGCGAAGAGGCCGAAGCGGGCCTGGACGACAACAAGTACTACATGGCAATCATTGTGCCGGAGGATTTCTCGTCCAAGGCGACCACGCTGCTGGATGAGCATCCGACGCCTGCACAGATCGTATTTGAACCGAATGCGGGCTACAACTTCCTGTCGGCTCAGATCGGAACGACGGCAGTGAAGGATATCCGCACGAAAGTATCGGAAAAAGTGACCGAGGCCTACACCGAATCGGTCCTCGACAAAATCTCCGAAATTTCCGGCGGCTTGGGAGAAGCCGGAAGCGGCGCCTCCAAGCTTGCCGACGGAGCCGGCAAGCTGGACGAGGGCGCAGCCAAGCTGCACGACAATCTGCTGGTGCTGACGGACGGAGCGGGCAAACTGCTGGACGGGGTCCAGCCGCTCACCAAGGGCGTCAGCGACCTGAACAACGGCGCCGCCCAGCTTAAGACCGGAAGCGGCACGCTGGCCTCGGGTCTGCAGCAGCTCTCGGCTGCGCATAAGCAGCTGGCCGCCGGCGTCAACAGCGCTTCGGCAGGCAGCAAGAAACTGAACGCCGGCCTTCAGCAGTCGCTGACCGGCGCCCAGAAGCTTCAAGCCGGAACGCAATCCGCCGTAGAAGGCTCGGCGAAGCTGCAGACCGGCGCCCAGTCGGTAGCCGCAGGCGCCGACAAGCTGGCGACCGGCCTGAACTCGGCCGTGGAAGGCAGCGGGCAGCTCGCAACGGGGCTTAAGGCTTCTTCCGATGGCAGCGCCAAAGTGGCCGATGCCGCGAAGAGCCTCTCCCAGGGCCTTCAGGCTCTGGCGCAGTCCAATCCGCAGCTCGCGGCCGATCCGAACGTACAGAAGCTGGTCGCCGGCGCGGCGGCAGTGGCTCAGGGCAGCGCACAAGTCTCCCAGAGCCAGCAGCAGCTCTCCGCAGGCGCAGCGGCGCTTCACTCCGGCTCGCAGCAGCTGGCCGAAGGCGCGAAGAGCCTGAACGCCGGCTCGAAGCAGCTGGCAGCGGGCATTGACAGCCTGCACAGCGGCGCCGTGCAGCTCAACACCGGCGCGGGACAGCTCGCGCAGGGCCAGAAGCAGCTCTCTGCCGGCGCGTCCGAGCTGACGGCAGGCTTCACGAAGCTGAATGCCGGCATGACCCAGTTCGGAACGAAGCTGGGCGAAGCGGCGGCAGGCGGCTCCAAGCTGGCCCAGGGGGGCGCAGCGCTTGAAGCCGGAACCTCCAAGCTGCTGAGCGGCGCAGGCCAGCTCAGCGGCGGAATCAGCTCCCTTGCAGACGGTTCGCAGAAGCTGGCCGATGGAGCCGGGGAACTGAAGACCGGCGCCGACCAGCTGAAGGACGGCTCCAAGGAGCTGGCGACGAAGCTTGGCGACGCCGCTACACAGACGGCGAACGTCAAGAAGACCGACGAGATGGTCAGCATGTTCGCCGAGCCGGTTCAAGTCGAGACCAAGACGCTTAATGCAGTGCCGAATTACGGAACAGGCTTCACTCCGTACTTCCTGTCGCTCGGTCTGTTCGTTGGCGCGCTGATCTGCACGATTGTGGTGCCGATGCGCGAGAGCGAAGCCGAAGGCGCAACCCGGTTCAACCGGTTCATGAGCCGGACGCTGACCTTCACAGGCATGAGTCTGATTCAATCCCTGCTGGCCGCCCTTATCGTTCTCTACGGCCTGAAGCTGGAGGTCCACAGCAAGCCGCTGTTCTTCCTCTTCACCTTCGTAACGGGCCTGACCTTCATGTGGATCATTCAGGCGCTCGTGACCTGGCTGGATCAGCCTGGCCGCTTCGTAGCCATCGTCCTCCTGATCTTCCAGCTGACGACCAGCGCCGGCACCTTCCCGCTGGAGCTGATTCCGAACTGGATGAAGGGCCTGAACCCGCTGCTGCCGATGACTTACAGCGTTCGCGGCTTCAAGTCGGTTATTTCCACCGGCGACTACAGCGCGATGTGGAGCGACCTCGGCATTCTGGCGATCTTCGCCGTCGGCTTCCTGGCGCTTACACTCATCTACTTCCTCACCCGCAACCGCGATACGCAGGCCGGTGTGAAAAGTGAACAAGTTATGAATGTATAATTGAACAAGATTCGACAAGATAAAAGCGTCCCTTCGGGGGCGCTTTTTGATTTGCATTTATAATGAAAGCGTTTTAGACATGTGAGATTCTGCCCGAAGTTGGTTTTAAACGCTTACATTGCATAAGTCCTTATTCGCAAGTAATGCATAAATATTCATTGTATAGATTTTTTAAGCTTTTGCCCATTAAAGCTGTGTCGCAAAAACGGTTGTTAATCAAACTCATAAAAAACTTTAAATTGCGCTCATGTTAGGTCGATGATAAAATGATATAACCAATCTTCAACTGAATAATTATTAATAATGCCCCACTTTATTATAGAAAGGTTGCGTACGATGAGACATACCGAATTGCCGCCCAAACAAGGCCTTTATGATCCCCAGTTTGAGAAAGATGCTTGCGGAATGGGCTTTGTGGCCCATATTAAAGGGAAGCCCTCGCACGATATCGTCCAGAACGCCCTGACGATGCTGATCAATATGGAGCATCGCGGCGGGCAGGGAAGCGAGCCGAACTCCGGCGACGGCGCCGGCATCATGATTCAGATTCCGCACCGCTTCTTCTCGGCAGAGGCGGCGGCGCTCGGGTTTGAACTGCCGGAACCGGGCCATTACGGCGTCGGCATGATCTTCCTGTCTCACAACGAAACCGTCCGTGCCGCGCACGAAGCCATTCTGGCGAACATTGTCGCCGAGGAAGGCCAGACGCTGCTCGGCTTCCGCGATGTGCCTACCTTCGATGAGATGCTGGGCAAGACCGCCAAGGCGGCCAAGCCTTATGTACGCCAAGTGTTCATCGGCCGGTCCGAAGATCTTCGGGACGAACTTGCCTTTGAACGCAAGCTCTATGTAATCCGCAAGCGGGCCGAGCTTGCCATCCGCTACAAAGCCGAGGTGGAAGAGGGCGAGTCTTTCTATCTGCCCAGCCTGTCCTGCCGCAAGATCGTCTACAAGGGCATGCTGACCACCGAGCAGGTCGGCCAGTTCTATCTCGATCTTCAGAACGAAGCTTTTGAATCGGCCATTGCGCTTGTCCACTCCCGCTTCAGCACGAATACGTTCCCGAGCTGGGAGCGTGCCCATCCGTACCGGTTCATGATCCATAACGGCGAGATCAATACGCTGCGCGGCAATGTGAACTGGATGCATGCCCGGCAGTCGCTCTTCAAGAGCGAAGTGTTCGGCCAGGACCTGGAGAAGATCAAGCCTGTCATCAATCCGGACGGTTCTGACACAGGGATGTTCGACAATACGTTTGAATTCCTGTATCTCAGCGGGCGTTCGCTTCCGCATGTCGCCATGATGATGGTGCCGGAGCCCTGGAGCAACCATGAGACCATGGACGAGAAGAAGAAGGCATTCTATGAGTATCACAGCACGCTGATGGAGCCGTGGGACGGCCCCGCCGCCATGGGCTTCACGGACGGCATCCAGATCGGCGCAATTCTTGACCGCAACGGGCTGCGCCCGTCGCGCTATTATGTAACGAAGGATGACCTGATCGTGCTGTCCTCCGAAGCGGGCGTCCTGGATATTCCGCCGGAGAACGTGCTCTACAAGGACCGCCTGAGACCGGGCCGCATGCTGCTGGTCGACACGAAGGAAGGCCGTATCATTTCCGATGAGGAAGTGAAGGCCAAGATTGCGTCCGAGCATCCGTACCGGGATTGGCTCGACGAGCATCTCATCAGTCTGGATGAGCTTCCGGACGCGCCGGAACTGCCGAATCCGAAGCATGACAACGTCCAGCAGCTGCAGCAGTCCTTCGGCTATACGTTCGAAGATCTGCGCAAGGTGCTGGAGCCGATGGCCTCCACGGGCGCCGAAGCGGTGGGTTCGATGGGCTATGATGCGCCGCTTGCGGTGCTGTCCGACCGTCCGCAGCGTTTATACAACTATTTTAAACAAATGTTCGCCCAGGTAACCAATCCGCCGATCGACGCGATCCGCGAAGAACTGGTCACCTCGACGACGACAACAATCGGCCCGGAACGCAACCTGCTGAAGCCGGAGCCGGAGAGCTGCCGCCAGATTGCGCTGGATACGCCGATTCTCTCAAATGAGGATTTCGCCAAGATCCGCCATGTTCGCCGTGCCGGCTTCAAGTCGATGACCATCCCGATTCTGTTCCCGGCCGAGCTGGGCGCAGAAGGCATGCGCCTCGCGCTGGATCGTCTGAACGAAGCGGCGGACCGCGTAATTGAGAAGGGCCATAACATTCTGATTCTGTCCGACCGCGGCGTAGACAAGGACAATGCGGCTGTACCGGCGCTGCTGGCTGTCTCCAGCCTGCACCACCATCTGATCCGTCAGGGTACGCGTACCCGGGTAACGATCCTGCTGGAATCCGGAGAGCCGCGTGAAGTGCACCACTACGCGCTGCTGCTTGGCTACGGCGTCAGCGCCGTGAATCCGTACCTGGCCTTTGAGAGCCTGGATGACATGATCAGCCAGGGACTCCTGCGCGGCATCTCGCATGAGAAGGCGGTCAAGAACTATATCAAGGCGGCGACGAAGAGCGTCGTCAAGATTCTGTCCAAAATGGGCATTTCGACGATCCAGTCGTACCGCGGCGCCCAGATCTTTGAAGCGGTCGGACTTAAGGCGGAATTCGTAGACCGTTACTTCACCTGGACGCCGTCCCGAATTGGAGGCATCGGCCTCGAAGAAGTGGCTGCCGAAGCGCTGTCTCATCACAGACGCGCCTTCTCCGAGAAGGACGGCACCGACAAGGTGCTCGATTCGGGCGGTGAGTACCAGTGGCGCAGCGACGGGGAAGAACATCTGTTCAACCCGCAGACGATTCATCTGCTGCAGCAATCCGTACGGAGCGGAGATTACGGGCTGTACAAGAAATACGCGGCGCTTGTCCAAGGCGAGAGCCAGAAGCATATGACCCTGCGGTCGCTGCTGCAGCTTAAGCCGGCGGGCGAGCCGGTTCCGCTGGAAGAAGTCGAGCCGGTGGAAGCGATCATGAGACGCTTCAAGACGGGAGCCATGTCGTTCGGCTCCATCAGCAAGGAAGCGCATGAAACGCTGGCGATTGCCATGAACCGCATCGGCGGCAAGAGCAACACCGGCGAAGGCGGCGAGGACCCGGCGCGCTTCATTCCCGATGCCAACGGCGACTCCCGCCGCAGTGCGATCAAGCAGGTCGCGTCGGGCCGCTTCGGCGTCACGTCGAACTATCTGGTGAACGCCGACGAGATTCAGATCAAGATGGCGCAGGGCGCCAAGCCGGGCGAAGGCGGACAGCTTCCGGGCCGCAAGGTGTATCCTTGGGTCGCCGAGGTCCGCGGCTCGACAGCCGGCGTAGGTCTGATTTCGCCTCCGCCGCATCATGACATCTATTCCATCGAGGATCTGGCGGAGCTGATCTATGATCTGAAGAATGCCAATCCCCGTGCCAATATCAACGTCAAGCTCGTATCCGAAGTCGGCGTAGGCACGATCGCCGCAGGCGTTGCCAAGGGCCGTGCCGACATCATCCTGATCAGCGGCTATGACGGCGGTACCGGCGCATCGCCGATGAACTCGATCCGCCATGCCGGTCTGCCCTGGGAGCTGGGGCTTGCCGAGACGCATCAGACCCTGATGCTGAACAACCTGCGCGACCGTGTGGTTCTGGAGACGGACGGCAAGATGCTGAGCGGCCGCGACCTGGCGGTTGCAGCCCTGCTGGGGGCCGAGGAGTACGGCTTCTCGACGGCTCCGCTCGTGGCGGTCGGCTGCATCATGATGCGGGTCTGCCAGATGGATACTTGTCCGGTGGGCGTAGCCACGCAGAATCCGGAGCTTCGCCGCAACTTCACCGGCGATCCGCAGCATGTGGTCAACTTCATGACCTTCGTGGCCCAGGATCTCCGCGAGATCATGGCCAGCCTCGGCTTCCGCACAATCGAGGAGATGGTAGGGCGGACGGACTGCCTCGATGCGGTTCAGGCTTCCTACCACTGGAAGAAGAAGGGTGTGGATCTATCGGGACTGCTGCACACGCCGGAGCTGCCGGAAGGCAGCACCCGTCACCGCACCAAGACCCAGAACCACGGCCTGGAAGAGACGCTCGATATGTCTCAACTGCTCGCCATCGCGGCTCCGGCCATCGAGAACGGCACGGCTGTCGAAGCGTCGCTGCCGATCACGAACGTCAACCGCGCCGTCGGAACGATTCTGGGCAGCGAAGTGACGCGCAAATACGGAGCGGCCGGTCTGCCTGAAGATACGATCCGCCTGAACTTCAGCGGTTCGGCCGGGCAGAGTCTGGGAGCCTTTGTGCCGAAGGGAATTACGATTACGGTTGAAGGCGACTCCAACGACTATGTCGGCAAGGGATTGTCCGGCGGCAAGCTGATCGTGAAGCCTTCGCCGCAGGCTACTTTTGCCGCAGAAGAGAATATTATTATCGGCAACACGGCGTTCTACGGGGCAACCGGCGGAGAAGCCTACATCAGCGGAATTGCCGGCGAACGCTTCGCAGTCCGCAACTCCGGCGCGAAGGTCGTTGTCGAAGGCGTGGGCGACCACGGCTGCGAATACATGACCGGCGGACGCGTAGTCGTCCTGGGCGGAACCGGCCGCAACTTCGCGGCGGGAATGTCGGGCGGCATTGCCTACGTCTACGATCCGGACAACAGCTTTGTCGGCCGCTGCAACCTGGAGATGGTCCTTCTGGAACGTGTCGAGGATGAAGAAGAGGCGCAGGAGCTGCAGGACATGATTGCCCGTCACGCCGAGCTGACCGGCAGCGCCCTGGGAAGCCGTGTGCTGGCGAACTGGCAGGAGAACCTGCCAAGCTTCGTCCGTGTCATTCCGAAGGACTACAAGCGGATGTTGAGCCAGATTCGCAAGGTTCAGGAGACCGGCCTTACCGGCGAAGCCGCGCTGATGGCCGCTTTTGAAGCGAACATGAGAGAGCTGGCCCGCGTCGGCGGCTGATCCGAGGAGAGAGGGCCTTAAAGCCGAGACAGGAGAATCGCAGCAATTCCGTAAGGATTGCTGCGGTTTTTTTCTTTTTTCTGGAACCTCATGGCGGAATTCCTCGTAACAAGAGTGGCGATGCAGGGTTGAGGCTCTGCTTGGCCGTCTAAGGAGAGGAAGAAGAATAAGACACACAGAGAGGGGAGTGAGCGGAGACATGCAGCACGCAGAAGAGAACAGGCAGTTCGTAGCCCAACTGAAGGGCGTGACCAAGAAGATCGGCTCGAAGACGCTGGTCAATGGTCTTACCCTGGATATCCCGAAAGGACAGGTGTTCGGATTTCTGGGTCCCAACGGCGCCGGCAAAACGACGACGATCCGCATGATGGTTGGACTGATCTCGATTACCGAGGGAGACATTCTGATCGACGGGCAGAGCATCCGCCGGAACTTCGAGCAGGCGATCACCCGGATCGGAGCTATTGTCGAGAACCCGGAGATGTACAAGTTTCTGACCGGCTACCAGAATCTGCTTCAATACGCCCGCATGGTCAAAGGGGTCGACAAGAAGCGGGTAGACGAAGTGGTGGCGCTGGTCGGACTCGGGAGCCGAATCCATGACAAAGTCAAGACCTACTCGCTCGGCATGCGCCAGCGGCTGGGCGTCGCCCAGGCGCTTCTGCACCGGCCGAAGCTGCTGATTCTGGACGAGCCGACGAATGGCCTCGATCCGCAGGGCATCCGCGAGCTGCGCGATTATCTGCGCCGATTGTGCCGGGAGGAAGGGACGACAGTCTTCGTATCCAGCCATCTGCTGTCGGAGATGGAGCTGATGTGCGATACGGTCGCGATTATTCAGAACGGTCATCTGGTCGATGTCCGGTCGCTGAAGGAAGAGGAAGGCGCAGCTGAAGCGGCCCGCAATATCCGGTTCGAAGTGGACCGTCCCGAAGAAGCCGCAGCGCTGATCGGCGGTACAGCCGGAGCGGAAGGCGTTACCTTGTCCGCTGCAAGAGCCGATATCCCGGAACTGAACGCAAGGCTGGTCCATGCCGGCTTCCGGGTGTATGCAATCCGCGAGTTGACCGTGTCGCTGGAAGATCAATTTTTGCAAATGACCGGAGGTGAGGGCATTGGGTAATTTTGCATCGCTGCTACATAACGAGAATATCAAAGTCTACAGCCGTATCCGGACTTGGGTGATGCTGGCGCTGCTTGTACTGCTGGGCATTGCGCTTCCGGTTCTGTTCTATACAGCGAGCGACGTCGGGAACCGGCCGGGCCGCTGGGAGAGCTTCGAGATGACGATGAGCGTCCTGTTCTTCCTGAACTCCATCTTTACGGTCATTATCGCTTCGGATATGGTCGCAGGGGAATTCTCTTGGGGAACGATCAAGCTGCTGCTGATCCGTCCCTGGAGCCGTTCCAAAATCCTGCTGTCCAAATATTTGTCAGTCGTGCTGTTCAGTCTGCTGACGACGGTGCTGCTGGCGGTATTCGCCCTAGGAACCTCGTTTCTGCTGTTCAAGACCGGAGATATTACCAGATACACGAAGGGCGACTGGACTCCGGCAACCTACATGCTGACGAGCATAGCCTGCTCCTATGTGCAGTTGTTCATCACGGCGGCGCTTGCCTTTATGGTGTCCAGCGTGTTCCGGGCCAGCGGGCTGTCGATTGGCCTGTCCCTGTTCCTGATCTTCGCGAATGGAATCATTATTGCAATCTTTAACCCGGACCATTACAGCTGGGCCAAATACCTGCTGTTCAACCACTTGGATCTGCAAATGTACATGAACTCGAGTACAGGCCCCGGAGGCGTAACAATCGGCTTCTCGGCCGCGGTTCTGGCGGTCTACTACCTGGTCTTCATGCTGATCTCCTGGCTGGTCTTCTCCAAAAGAGACGTGGCGGCCTAAACAGCGGCCCCATCCGGTTCCGTCCTTTACACCCGCTCCAGACCGACTGCCGGTCTTGGAACGGGTGTTTTGGTGCTGTCCGCCGTTTCGATACGCTCATGGTCCGGCGGCGTCCAGATAGGCGAGCGGATTCACGGGCGTATTCTTCTTCTCGACCTGAAAATGCAGATGCGGCCCTGTGCTCCTTCCAGTGCTTCCGAGCCGTCCGATCACCTCTCCCCGGTGGACTGCGGCTCCGGCCTTGACCTCCACACGGCTCAGATGCATATACCAGGTATGCAGCCCGTTGCCGTGGTCCAGTACAAGATACCGGCCACGAGATGGATTCTCTTCCGCCTGAAGCACTGTGCCGTCCAGTGCGGCGAAGACGGGATCGCCCGCATTCCCGGCTATGTCCAGGCCGGAGTGAAAGGCGGAGGTGCCGTTGAACGGGTCGGTACGGGTACCGAAGCTGGAAGAAATGATCCGGGACGGCGTCGGCCAGACCGCAGAAGCGGTCCGGTTCTTCTGTTCCAGAGCGGATTCTCCGGCGGCCACGGCGGCAGCCATGCGGTTGGCCACCTCGTCCAGAAGGAGGCGCAATTCCTCCAGATCGTCGCGGACTTCGCCAAGCTTCCGGCTCTCTTCCGTCTCGTAGGCGGCTGTATAGCTTCCGGTCTCTGCTGCGAAGCCGGCAGAGACCGCCGGCAACCGGGCGCTGAACGAGCCGATGCGGACGATTACCTGCCGGGCGGTATCCGGGGTCTGCCCCGCCATCCCTTCCGGAGCTTCATGGGTGGCAGGGAAATCCGCCGGACGGGTATCCCCGGGCGATTCTTCGGCGCCCGTGATCTTTCCCAGCCGTTCTCCCAGCCCGTCCATGCGTTCCAGGCCGGCGCGAAGCCGGGAGCATTCCTGCGACAGATCGCTTACCTCTGCGCGCAGGGCAGCGAGTCTCTGATCCTTGCCGGCCGATTGGGCAGTGAGCAGCCGGTTCTCCAGCTCCAGAGAGGCGGCCTGAGACTCCAGACGGTGCATGGCGGCTTCGGCATGGTAATGCATAGAGGTAACGAGGCTGGATATCGACAGCACAGCGGCGGCCGGGAGGATGACCGCCAGCGAGCGGCTGATGCGGAACTGCCTGAGCGGACGATCGGCGTCCCCCAGAATGAGTAGCGTTATGGGCGAAGAAGGAACAGACTTCATGGCGGCTCCTTTCTGGCGTATGCGGCTTGTATTAGTTATGTATTCCGTTCCGCTTCCGCTCATGCCACCCCCCGGCTGAATAAAGGAGAGCGGATTCGGCAACACCTGTATATACCGGACGGAGGCACCGAGACACGGGAGGCATGGGACATGACAATTCTTGCACTTCTTCTCATATGGCTATGGATTCAGCTTGCAGTCGTGTTTCTGGTGGAATACCGGCGGCCGGAGCGGGCAATATCTTGGATCTTCCTGATCCTGATCTTCCCGCTGTTCGGCTTGTTCCTCTATGCGGCGCTGGAATGGCCCTACCGGCGGCGGGGACACAGACTGCGCCGGGCCCGGGAAGAGCGGAAGCGAGCAGCCGGGAGCGAAACGCTTCCGCTGCGGATGCTCACGGCTCCGGCGTCCGGGGGAACGGGAAATCCGGGCCTGGATGGCTGCCCGGAACTGCTTGGCCCGCTGCTGCGGCTCTGCGGCAACCCGGTCACCAGGGGCAGCGCCAGCCGCGTGCTGCCGTCGGCGGAGACGGCATATGACCGGATGCTGGAGGCGATAGAGAGCGCACAGGAGCATATTCATCTGGAGATGTACATTATCCGGGATGACGGGTCGGGGAAGCAGTTCCGGTCCGCGCTGATCCGCAAGGCGCGGCAGGGCGTCAAGGTAAGGCTGCTGCTGGATGGCACCGGGTCCCGGAAGCTGGGCCGATCCTTTCTGGACGGGCTTCGGGCAGCAGGGGTCAAGGTTCATCTCTTCCTGCCGGTCGCGCTGGCTCTTCCGGCAGGGGCGGTCAATTACCGCAATCACCGCAAAATTCTGGTGGTAGACGGGAGCATTGCTTTTACCGGCGGACTGAATATTGGCGATGAATATCTCGGGGGAGATCCGAAGCTGGGCTGCTGGCGCGATACATTTCTGGAGATGACCGGAGATGCAGTCTATGCTTCCCAGCGCGTCTTTCTTCGGGACTGGAGGATCGCCGCCGGCGAGCAGCTTCTTCATCCCCGTCTGTTCCCGCCGCACGGGCTGAAGGGCGGAGAAGCGGTCCAGATTGTTGCGAGCGGACCCGATCAGGATTTGCAGGCGCTGCCGGCTCTGTTATCGGCGGCCTTCTCTGTGGCGAAGTCGCGGCTGTGGATCGCGACGCCTTATTTTGTACCCGATCAGGCGCTGGCGCTTCAGATCAAGACGGCTGTGCTGAAAGGGGTGGACGTCCGAATTCTTCTGCCGGGCGTTGCCGACGGCAAGCTGGTCAAGTACGCAACCTTATCGAAGGTGGAAGAACTTCTGGATGCGGGGGTCCGTTTCTACCGGTACCGCAAGGGTTTTCTGCATGCCAAAGTATGGATCATCGATGAGACGGCGGCTTCAGTGGGCAGCGCCAATCTGGATATGCGAAGCCTGTATACGAATTTCGAGCTGATTGCGCTGCTGTTCAGTCCCGAACGAATCGGAGAATTGGCCGAAGCGTTCCGGCAGGATCTGGAGGACAGCGAGCCGATAGAGCCGGAGCGGTTCCGGCAGCGGCCGTTCAAGGATCGGCTTAAAGAAGAGATTTGCGGACTCTTAGCCCCGCTGCTGTAGAGAAAGATGGGAAACTTCAACAATTATGCTGAAAACGAGCTTTTTCAAGCTTATTTAGCCTTTAATTCGAATTTACGGGGGGAAGTGTGATATAATTAGTTGTGTACACAATTAATCTGGTGATATAGGGGGAGTTCTATGGCTATGAATCCACACACATTTACAGAAGGCAACCGCGTAAGGCCGCAGAAATCAGGAGCCGTCAAAAAGGCCCTTTTCGCGCAGCGGATCGTAATGATGACCATCGGGGCGGCTATGATGGCCGTTGCTCTTGAAATTTTCCTCGTACCCAATTCATTGATCGACGGCGGGATTACAGGCATCTCCATTATCCTGTCGCATATTTTCGATATCCCTTTGGGTCTTCTGCTGACCCTCTTAAATTTACCCTTTCTTGTTATCGGCTATAAACAAATCGGCAAAACCTTCGCGCTGTCCACGCTGTACGCTGTCGTGGTCATGTCCATCGGCACTCAGCTGCTGCATCCTGTGAAACCTATTACCGTAGAGCCGCTGCTGGCCGCCGTCTTCGGCGGAGTGATTCTGGGCGTCGGCGTCGGACTTGTGGTCCGTTACGGCGGGTCTCTGGATGGTACGGAAATCGTCGCGATTCTCATATCCAAGCGTCTGCCGTTCTCGGTCGGCGAAGTCGTTATGTTCTTCAACTTTTTTATTCTCAGCGGAGCCGGGTTCGTATTCGGCTGGAATAACGCCATGTTCTCTCTTATCGCTTACTACATTGCATTCAAAATGATCGATGTTACGCTCGAAGGCCTCGACCAGTCCAAATCGGTCTGGATTATCAGCGACAAGTACCGCGATATCGGCGAGGCGCTGACGGAGCGGCTGGGCCGCGGCGTCACCTACCTCGAAGGCGAGGGCGGCTTCTCGGGCGAGAACAAGAAGGTGATTTTCGTTGTCATCACCCGCCTGGAAGAAGCCAAGATGAAGGCCATTGTGGAGGACTGGGATTCCGACGCCTTTGTGGCGGTCGGCAATATCCACGACGTCAAGGGCGGGCGGTTCAAGAAGAAGGCGATTCATTAGCGCTGCGGGCAGCCTGATGAATGAGCGGGTCGAAAGGTTTGGAGGCTGGGCGGTGCCGCGGCCTGAGAGGCGCGGTGGCCTGGCAGGCGCGGAGGCTTGAGAGGCGTGCAAGCCGAGAGGTGACGCGGCCCGGCAGGCGCACAAGCCGTGAGGTGAATGGGCCAAAAGCGAGCGGATCGAGAAGCGCGCAGGCCGAGAGGCGAGCAAGCCGAGAGCGAACGGATCGAGAGACGAGCAGGCGGAGAGGCGAGCAAGCCGAAAGCGAACGGCTCGAGAGGCGAGCAGGCCGAGAGGCACGCAAGCCGGGAGCGGGCGGCTCGAGAGATGAGTAGGCCGAGAGGCGAGCAAGCTAAGAGGCACGCAAGCCGGAAGCGGGCGGCTCGAGAGATGAGCAGGCCGAGAGGCGAGCAAGCTAAGAGGCGCGCAAGCCAAGAGCGGTGGAAGCGGGCGGCTCAATAGAACGACCAAGCCCGCGGTCTCGCAGCCCGCGGGCTTGGTCGTTCTCCGTGGGTGGGCCGGCAAAATCCGCCTGGAGCGCCCGGTAGAACGCGCACCTCCAGTATGCGGATGCATCACATAGGCCCGCCGGCAACGCCTCAAGGCACGGGCGTCTCGAATGGTGCGGACCCTCGCCGCATCACGATCTGCTGCCAGTGCCGCCTGTCTCGCTGCCCGCACACCTGTCTTGCTGCTGGACCGCTGCTGTTCAGTAAGCCTATTGTGCAGCAGCGCCCAGTACCAAGAATTTCGTCGACTTATTCTCCTTACAAAGGCGCATTGCTTGTCCCTTATCCTGCGATCCCTGTACACTGCGGACACAGGAGACGCTATTTAGCCCAAAAACGCCATAAAATGTGAGTCAGCGGACATGAGAAACCTTATTCCGGTACTACGTCCTGAAACCGGGCCATGAGTAGAGGAATAAGGTCTCCTGTGTCCGCATACCCGTATAATTCGGCATTTTAGAGCAAAATAAGGTCTCTAGTGTCCGGATGATCAGTAGACTCTCGTCAAGAATGCGACTAACCTCCAATTCTAAGCAACTCACATTACTTCATACGACTAGGTGCTACCTCCATTAACAGAGCACTCGTCACCACTACTCGGAACTACTCCGAACTACTCCGCACTACTCCGCACTACTCCGCGCTACTCCGCACCACTGGGCACTACTCCGCACTACTCGGCACTACTCCGCGCTAATCCACACTACTCGGCACTACTCGGCACTACTCCGAACTTCTCAGCCTACTCCGCACTACTCCGAACTTGGGCATTACTCGGCACTACTCCGAATTACTCAGCATTACTGGCCACTACTGGTATCACTAAGCTGCCCTACATCATGGGCACTAGGCTGCGCTACTTAGCCCACCCGGCACTACTCGGTCAGCCGATAGGTGCGAATGCGCTCGCTGCCGGCAGCCGCTTCTACGAGCTGGCGCTCTCTCAGGCGCTGGAGGATACGCCGCGCATGCCGGTTCGTTACGTTCAGATGCAGCGCAAGCTCGCCCGGCGCAAAGGGCCGCAGCACTCTTCGGGCGTACCGCAGCGTCTCGGCTTCCAGACAGGACAGAGAGAACCCGGGGCCTGAAGCCACGAATCGGCCGATAAAAGCGAGGATTAGCTGCTGGCACAGCTTGGGTTCATCGACGATGGAAGGATAGGCAATCGGCAGAAAGGTCCAACCGTCCAGCGCAAGCAGGCAGTGCCTGCGGCACAGATCCTTGAACCGGCGGACATCCAGATCGCGCGCATGCGATCCATAGCCTTGAATTTCAATGCCGCCCTTGCAGCCGTGGGGCATGTACGCAAGGTCTACATAGCGGTATCCTCCCTGAAAATCACGCACCTCCCATTCCGCATGCAGATGCTCCAAATTCCCGACCGCCGGAAACCATACGCGCCGCAAAAATTCCACGGTTCCGTGACCCAGCCCCCGCTCAAGAAGTTCCCTGCGCCGCAGATTGTTCTCGGCGTCCAACTGCCGTTCCAGCCATAACTCATACTCCGTCTCGAACTTCGGCATTCCCTCTGCTCCTCTCCGTTTCAACCGATCCCAGCCGTTCAAATTGTCCGCAAAAAAGCCGCTCCGGCTTCCGCCCCCCGGCCTATGAATACCGGGTGGGGTCGCTCAAAGCGGCGTGTGCTTCACGTCTGTCTCCTACCGATTATACCTGCCGGAAAGCCCCGGCACAAATCCTGGGTCCCGGTGCAACCGCTCCGTGCCTGCATAAAGGCATGCTTATGCCCAGATGGTGCGCTGTCCTTCCGGAGCATTCTCGTATATAAACGTCGCCGTTCACGAAGCGTATTTTGGCTATTTTGGCTCTTAATGCAGCGGTGCATCGCGGAATTCCTGTACTTGCCTGCTATGCCCTCATGGAGCAAGCCTCGTAAGTTCTGTACCTTGACAGTACGTTTCCGTGCTCTTTAGCCTTCTTGCAGCTTCCGGAAATTTCCCGTTCTCTCCCTAACCCTAACCCTAACCCTAACCCTACCGCCGTCCCTTCAACGCCCGGATCACCAGCTCGACCGGCTGCGGCGGAAGAGTCGCCAGAAGATCGCCGACGGAGGCGAGCCGGGCTTCGATATTGAGCAGATGGTAGTCGAGCGGGGAGACGTTGCGGCGGACCTCCTCCCAGGTCAGCGGGGTGGAGACGGTCGCCCGGGGGCGGGCGCGGGGAGTGTAGGGCGCAGCGAGCGTTTTGCCTCCGTAATGCTGGAGATAGTCGAAGTAGATGTTGTCGCCGCGATGCTTCTTGAGCCGTTCCAGCGTGAACAAATGCGGATGCTTCTCGGTAACGAACCGGCCGAGAAAGTGCCCGATCTCCCGCAGCTCGTCAAAGGTGATGCCCGGAGAGATCGGCACGATAATCTGGACGCCGGTGGCTCCGGAGGTTTTGGGGACGGAGGCCAGGCCGAGCGAGTGCAGCGCCTCCCCAACGATGGCCGCGGCTTCCATAATCCGGGGCTCGACATCGCGGGACGGATCGAGATCAATCATCCACTCGCAGGGGAGCGGGCTCCCCGCCCGATGCAGGGAGGGATGGAACTCCAACGCGGCCTGATTGCCGAGCCAGAGTAGGGAGGGCAGACTGTCCAGAATCATATAACGGATACCCTCATGCAGATAGGTGGAGATATAATCCGGCCTAGGCTCGGGGGCGTTCTTCTGGTAAAAGGACATGCCGCCCTCCCCATGCGGGTAGCGGATCACCGTCAGGAGCCTGCCTTCGCAGTAGCGAAGCAGGTAAGGCGCGAGCGCGGCCAGTTTTTGCAAATACATGGCTTTAGTGATACCCATCTCGGGCCAGAGAGGCTTGTCTGGGTTAGTAATGTCAACGGTGTGTCCGTTGATCTCGATCGAGCCTTTTACTCCGGTCGGCATGAGTGATTCCTCCTTACAGACAAGGATGCGATAAACGCGGAGCACCGCCGTTCACTGCCGCGGGCAAGAAGAACCGGGCAGCAGCAGCGCCGGAGACGCCGCGGGTGGAAGAACCGAGCAGCAGCGCCGGAGACGTCGTGGGTGAAGAACCGGGCAGCACGCCGCCGGAGAGCCGCGGGTGGAAGAACCAGGGGGCTATAGGTTCCTAAACCAGCGGCCCCGCCGGACCTGGCCGTTGGTCCAGCGTACAGGCGGAAGGCGGCAGCTCCATCCGGCACTGGATGACCGGCTGGCGCATGGTTCCGGAAGCATTCCATTCCAGGAAGTGAAGCTTGAATACCAGCTCGGGCCGGACCCACATCGCTTTCCCTTTGGCGCGGGCGGGCGGGGAGGCGAACGGCATACGGTCGGCGGCCATGGAATGGGCAAGCGCGGTCAATTCGCGCCAATCGGCTGCGGTCAGACGCCCGGATCCGGCGTCGCCGATGTAATGCAGCCGGCCGGCTTCGTCGTACAGGCCCAGCAGCAGAGCGTTGACGATTCCGTCGCGGAAGGTAACGCCCCCGGCGACCGCTGTAACGTCGGAGAGCAGCTTGATCTTGCGCCAGCGGGCATCCTTACCGCCCGGCGCATAGCGGCTGCCGAGGTCTTTGCAGACGATGCCCTCCAGCGACTGGCTTCGCGCAGCTTCGAGCAGACCGGCCCCGTCCGGGTAGCTCGGGACGGCCTGCACATGCGGGTGAGGACGAAGCGTCTCCTGCAGAATCTTCTGGCGCTCCGCGAGCGGCCGGTCGGTCAGCCAGACGCCGCCGCGGTACAGAATATCGAACACCATGTAGATGACCTGCACCTGGCGGGAAGCGGAGCGGATAGAAGCCTCCGTCCGCGCCCCGTCCCGCCGCATCACTTCATGAAAAGAAGGCTTGCCTCCGCTCATCGCGATAATCTCGCCGTCCAGAATAACCGAGTCCGCCCGGCAGTAGGCGGCAATGTCGGCCAGCTCCGGATACTGCGCCGTTCGCCGGTTGCCCCGGCGGTTGACCAGTTCCGCGCCGTTTCCGTCCCGGCAGGCCAGCATGCGGACGCCGTCCCATTTAATCTGGGCGATCCACTCGGGGCCCTGGGGAGGAACTTCTGCCAGAACGGGCTCGAACGGCTTGACGGCTGGAAAAGACAAGACACCCGCTTCCGCAATCGGCGTCTTGGGCATAGCCATTCTCCTCCTCTCCGATTCGGACGATCCCGGGTTCCGGGCGCCCTTATGAAATGGTCTTCTTCGCTTTGCTGCTCCGGCGCTTCGGCGTCTTGGGCGCGATTACCGGCACACTGGCGCCCGTACTCGCGCCCGGGGCAGCCTGCGCAGCGTCAGCGGCCCCCGGCTGCGCGGCTCCCGCCCCGGCATCCGCCCCGGCAGCCAATCCCGCCGCACCTGCTGCTGCGCCTGTTGCCGCACCTGCCGCTGCGCCGGCCGCCGTCCGTTTGCCGGCGCTCCGGCGCTTGGGTCCGGCGGCTCCTGCTGCGCCGCTTCCCGCGCCGGCCGCCCGTCCCGGATCGGTCGGAATGGCCGGGGCCTGGGCCGCTTCGATGCTGGCCTGAAGGGCGGCCATCAGGTCGATGACGTTGCTCTCCTGGCGGGCTGGCGCGACATGGAATTCCTCGCCAGCGACCTTCGCAGAGATGAGGTCCAGCATCCGCTGACGGTAATCGTCGGTATACTTGCCGGGCTCGAACGGGGTGGAGAGCTGGTCAATCAGCATTTTGGCCATATCGAGTTCCTTGTCGTTAACCGCCCGGGCCTCCGGCAGACCGGGAACCTGCGAGACCGGACGGACCTCGTCGGGGTAGAAGATCGTCTCGATCGCGAGGCACTCGTCCAGCACGCGGATCGCGGCGAGACTGCTTTTGGAACGGATGGAAATCTTGGCGATTCCGATCTTGCCGGTCTGCCGCATCGCCTCCATCAGCAGCAAATAAGCGCCCGAACCGGCCTGGTCGGGAGACAGGTAGTAGGTCTTCTGAAAATAAATCGGATCAATCTCCTTCAAATCGACAAAATCCAGAATGGCAATGTTCTTGCTGCTCTCCTCGGTCAGCTGCTCCAGTTCTTCCTTGTCGAACAGGACGAATTTGCCCTTCTCGTACTCATAGCCCTTGCCAATCTCTTCCCAGCCGACCTCCTTGTCGCACACCGGGCATTTGCGCACATAAGAGAGCGGACTGCCGCATTCCTTATGGATATAGCGCAGCGAAATATCCTTATCTTCGGTGGCCGAGAACATTTTGACCGGGACATGGACCAGACCGAAGCTGATCGCCCCTTTCCAGACGGTATGCATGACGTACAACCTCCTCTGCTGTTGATGGTACGGGCACGTGCCGTGCGCTTCGGCTTAGTATATCCGGACCCGGGGGGCCGTTAATCCTGCGAATACCCGAGCCGGGGCGGGGAAAGACTAGAAGGCATCCCGCTTCTTGCGCAGGCAGGAGGCGATCGACGGCCGGGCGGCCGGGAGAGGAAGGCGTATGAGCCGGGAGGAAGAGCTGATGCCGGGCATTCCGGCAGGTCTGGTCGACTGGGAGGCGCTGACGGCGCCGGAAGACGAAGCCGATGAACCGGAAGCGATGCGGCTGGACGCGGAGGATACGATCGGCGAACCGGAGGACGATGATGATTTTTATCCATAAATAAGGAGGGGTCAACAATGGATGTGCAGCGTGCCCAGGATATTCTGAATTCGCGGGATAACATCGCGGTGAAGCTGGACGGCGAGCCCGTCTGGATCGAGCAGGTGGATGCGGCGAACGGCATGGCGACGGTGCAGGTCGGCTCCCGGCCGACCAATACGCATACGGTCGGCGTAGACCGGCTGGAGGAAGAGAAAGGCTGAAACGAAGAATGAATTGAGATGCCTTGGGAGAAGCTTGGCCCCAAGAGACAAGAGAGGCTCTGTCCGGACACAGGGCCTTTTTGGTGCGCCGCAAGCTCGCAGAGCAGGACAAGGCTGTCTTAACGCGGTTTCCTTGCGGCTTAGAGGGCATCCCGATATAATAAGATGAATGTTCCGTATAGAGGAAGAAGCAGTTATTTTACAGGCAGGGGTGGGAAATCGCCATGGAGAAGAGCAGCTATACGGCGGCTTCCGGCGGTCCGGAGGATACGGAGCGGCTGGCTGCGGCGGTGGCCGATCTGGCGTTCCCGGGCTGTATCATCGGCCTCGACGGCGATCTGGGCGCAGGCAAGACCGCGTTCTCGCAGAGCTTCGCCCGCCGTCTCGGCGTGCGCGGCGTCGTCAGCAGTCCGACCTTCACCATTATTAAAGAATACGCGGGACGGCTTCCGCTGTATCATATGGATGTGTACCGGCTGTCGCCGGAAGAGGCGGACGAGCTGGGACTGGAGGAATACTTTTACGGGGAAGGCGTGTGCCTGGTGGAGTGGAGTACCCTGATAAGGGATCTGATGCCCGCCGAGTGTCTGCGGATCGCCATCGAGACGACGGGACCGCAGGAGCGCAGCATTACGCTGACCGGATACGGAGAAGCCCATGCGGAGATTTGCCGCAGTCTGACAGAGAATGGAGCAAGCAATCATGAATCATGATAAAAGCGAGCCGCGCAAGCGGCTTTTGGCGCTGGATACGGCCACGGCCGTGCTCGGCGTATCCGTGACGGAGAACGGGCGGACGCTGCATGAGATCAACGCGGCCGGCGAGCGGAACCATTCGGTGCACCTGCTGCCGCTGATCGGAGAGGCGCTGTCCGCGAGCCGCACGTCCGGCCCGAAGCTGGCCGGGATTGCCGTCGGCATCGGCCCGGGCTCCTACACCGGAACCCGGATCGCGGTTACGGCGGCCAAGTCGCTGGCCTGGGCCTGGAAGGTGCCCGTCTGCGGCGTATCGACGCTGCACGCCCTGGCCTGGTGCGGCTGGAGCCGGGCGGCCGGCCTGGACGGCGGACGCCGGTATTCCGCCGAACCGCGGCCTGAAGCGCTGGCGGAACCCGCGAATGCGGCCGCCGCGTACTGGATCGTGCCGATGCTGGAGGCGCGCCGGGGGCAGACCTACACGGCGCTGTTCGCAGCCGGCGGAGACCGGCCGGCAGGAGCGCCGCCACAGCGGCTGGCACCGGACGCCATCCGGCTGACGGCGGACTGGCTGCCGGAGCTCGCCGGGATGCTGCGGGACGCGGAGGCTTCCGGCACCGCGCCCGGGGCCGTCTGGTTCGTCGGCGAGCCGCAAAAGCATACCTCGGCGGAACAGCTCGCCCCGCTCGAAGGGCTGGCGCAGGCGCAGGCGGTTCCCTGCGAGCTGGAAGGCCGCTGGGTCGGCCTGCTCGGAGAACTCCGGCTTCTGGAGCAGCCGGAGGGCGAAGACGTTCACAGCCTGATTCCGAACTATACGCAGCTGTCGGAGGCGGAGGCCAATCTCCGCCGGGCGGCGGCCAAGGAGGCCGGGAATACGTGAGCGACGAAGAGCTGGTCTTCCGCCTGATGACGCTGCAGGATATTCCGAGAATCCTGGTCATCGAGCGGGAAGCCTTTACGATGCCTTGGACGGAAGAAGCATTCCGCAACGAGCTGACTCATAATCATTTTGCCAAATATATGGTCATGGAATGGCAGGGCGACATCATCGGCTATGCGGGAATGTGGGCCATCGTCGACGAAGCCCATGTGACGAACATCGCGGTGCTGGAGGCTTACCGCGGACGCAAGTGGGGAGAGCGGCTGCTGGACGAGCTCATGAAGACGGCCGCCTACCTGGGGATGAAGTCCATCACTCTGGAGGTGCGGGTCTCGAATGAGGTCGCCCAGAATCTCTACCGCAAAAAAGGCTTCCGCCCCGCAGGGGTACGGAAGGGCTACTATTCCGATAACCGGGAAGATGCGCTGATTATGTGGGCGGATCTGCCGGCTTACCGGGATTTTGGCGTCATGGAAGGAAGCGTGGAACAGGAATGAGCGAGCATACAGGCGCAGAGGCGCCTTTCTATATTCTGGCGATCGAGACCAGCTGCGACGAGACTTCGGCCGCCATCGTGGAGAATGGCAGCGAGGTGCTGGCGAGCGTTATCTCCAGCCAGATCGAGACGCACAAAGCCTTTGGCGGGGTCGTGCCGGAGGTCGCTTCGCGCAAGCACGTCGAAGTGATTACGGTCATCGTGGAGGAAGCGCTTCGGCAGGCCGGGCTTAAGCCGGAGCAGCTGGACGCGGTCGCCGTCACCCAGGGACCGGGGCTGGTCGGCGCCCTGCTTGTCGGCGTCGTGGCCGCCAAGAGCCTGGCTCTGGCATGGAACAAGCCGCTGATCGGCACGCATCATATCGCCGGCCATATCTACGCCAACCGGCTTGTGGCAGAGCTGAAGTATCCCTGCCTGTCGCTTGTGGTCTCGGGCGGACACACGGAGCTGGTCAGTCTGGAAGCGGAAGGAGAGTTCCGGATCATCGGCCGGACGCGGGACGACGCTGTCGGGGAAGCTTACGACAAGGTGGCCCGGGCGCTCGGATTCCCGTATCCGGGCGGTCCCCATGTGGACAAGCTGGCGCGGGAATCGGCGGAGGCCGCTCCGCTGCCGCGCGTGTGGCTGGAGCCGGAGTCGTATGACTTCAGCTTCAGCGGACTGAAGTCGGCGGTCCTGAATCTGGTCAATCAGAGCCGGATGAAGGGCCTGGAGCCGGATGCGGGCGCCATCGCGCGCGGCTTCCAGGAATCGGTGGTGGAGGTGCTGGTCGGCAAGGCGATCCGGGCCGTCCGGGAGACCGGAGCGCAGCAGCTTCTGCTCTGCGGCGGTGTCGCAGCCAACCGCGGCCTGCGGTCGGCGCTTGCGGAGCGGTGCAGCGCCGAGGGCATCGAACTGATCGTCCCGCCGCCGGTGTACTGCACCGACAACGCCGCCATGATCGGCGCGGCCGCCTATGTCAAGTGGCGGCGGGACGGCGGGACGGCGCTGGATATGGTGGCCGACGCCGGACTCTCGCTGGAGGAATGGTCGGCCGGAAGGCATTGACCGGAAACTTCGACTTGATTGCGGCGTGAAGCTGTGTTAATCTCTATAGCAACTTAACTTCATCATTTAACTTCAGCAGCAACTTTATATCCAAGCGTGGATGAGGAATTAGTACGTTTCTCCCCTGAGCTTCCAGAGAGCGGCCGGAAGGTGGAAGGCCGCAGCCAGGAATTCGGAACTCCCCTCGGAGCTGCATACCGAAGATTCAGTAGGCTATGCCGGGTGCCCCCGTTACAGGGATAGGATGTGTCAGCATCCGATGAGTGCGCCTGAATCAGGCGAATTAGAGTGGTACCGCGCGAGGTGAATAACCGCGTCTCTTGATAATCAAGAGATGCGGTTTTTTTGTTGGATCATCCCACCCCTTAGAGGAGGTAACAACCATGTCCATGTCCCCCCGCAAGTACGCAGGAGAACCCGATTTCCGCTATGCCGGCCGCACCTGGCCGGACAACGTCATTACGGAGGCTCCGATCTGGTGCAGCACCGATCTGCGCGACGGCAACCAGGCGCTTCAGGTACCGATGAACACGGAACAGAAGCTGGCCTTCTTCGAGCTGCTGACGGGCATCGGGTTCAAGGAGATTGAGGTGGCGTTCCCATCCGCCTCGGAGACCGAATATGAGCTGGTCCGCCGGCTGATTGAAGAGGACCGGATTCCGGAGGATGTGACGATTGAGGTCTTCACCCAGGCCCGCGACCACCTGATCGACCGCACCTTCGAGTCGGTGAAAGATGCGCGGCGGGCCATCGTCCATCTGTACAATTCGACCTGCCCGCTGCACCGGGAAGTCGTGTTCGGGATGGACCGGGAGGAGATCAAGGCGATCGCCGTCAAGGGCGCCCGGCGGTTCAAGGAGCTGGCGGAGCGGTATGGACCCGAGAAGTATTTTTTTGAATACTCCCCCGAGACCTTCAACGCCACCGAGATGGATTATGTCATTGAGCTCTGCAATGTGGTGCTGGACGTCTGGCAGCCGACTCCGGAGCATAAGGCGATCATCAATCTCCCCGAGACGGTGCAGCTGGCAACGCCGAATGTCTATGCCGACCAGATCCAGTATGTATCGGAGCGGCTGAACTACCGGGATTCGGTTATCGTCAGCGTCCATGTCCACAATGACCGCGGCACGGGCGTGGCCGCTACGGAGCTTGCGCTCATGGCCGGGGCCCAGCGGGTCGAGGGAACGCTCTTCGGCAACGGCGAGCGGACGGGCAACGTGGATCTGGTGACGCTGGCGCTGAATCTGTACACGAAGGGCATCGATCCCGGACTGGACTTCTCCCGCCTGGACGAGATCGCCGAAGCCTGCGAGCGGCTGACGGGCATGGGCGTTCCGCCCCGATACCCGTATTCGGGCGAACTCGTGTTCACGGCCTTCTCGGGATCGCATCAGGATGCGATCAAGAAGGGGATGGACCGGCTGGAGCAGCCGTATGAACGCTGGCGGATGCCTTACCTGATTATCGATCCCAAGGACATCGGCCGGAGCTATGAAGCGATCATTCGGGTCAACTCGCAGTCAGGCAAGGGCGGAGTCTTCTACCTGCTGAATACGCACTACGGCATCGAGCCGCCTAGAGCGCTGCAGCAAGAGTTCGGCGACCGGTGCACCCGGGTCTCGGACCGGGGGAGCAAGGAGTTGGCCCCGGCTGAGCTGTACAGCCTGTTCGAGCAGGAATACGTGAACCGGGGCGACCGGCTCCGGCTGGCGTGCTATACGGAATCGCGCGAAGAGGACGGGGTCCGGGTTGAGGCGGAAATCGAATACGGCGGCGTCCGCAGCCTGGTGGAAGGACGGGGGAACGGACCGCTCGATGCGCTTCGCGGCGCGCTTGCAGGACTGTTGAACAACGGAAGTCCGGGCGGGGAGGAGCCAGGCGCATCGCCGCTTGTCTTCGATATCGCAACCTACAGCCAGAATGCAACGCGAGTCGGTTCGGATGCCAAAGCCGTCTCCTACATCCGAATCGTGGACGCTTCCGGCTGCGGCTTCTGGGGAGCTGGCATGGATACGCATATTGGGCAGTCCTCGGTGAAGGCGCTGCTGAGCGCCGTCAACCGGATGCTGGCGGAAGTCTCCGTCCCGGCTGCCGAATCGAACCGATGACAAGAGGTGCAGGGGGTGCGAGCATTTTGTCAAGATGTGGACAACGTTATCCACATATTCTGCCCGATCTGTGCAAAATCTGCGGAAATGCAGCAGGGAAGCCTCTTTGTTAAACCCTGAAAATGAGGGGTGTTTTTTCATAGATGAACTGTGGAAAATGTGGATAATGTGGATAGAATCGTGGATAAAAAAGGGTGGACTCCACATTTCCAAATTTGACGCAGAAAAAAAGGCCCTCCGGGCCTTTTTTGGAGAAAACTTATACACGACTTCTGGGGATAAGGCTGTGGACAACCGGAGAAGGACGAAATCGGGAAAATCATGAATTTTTGTTGAAGCCAGCGATTTCCTAATTCTCGGCCAGCCGCTCCCACTCGTCAAAAACCTCCGCCAGCCGCTCTTTGCGCGCGGTAAGCTGCTGTTCATGGCTCTGCAGCGCCATATAATCCTGAAAAACCTCGGGATTCGCCATGCTCTGCTCGATCCCGGCAATCTCCGACTCCAGCTCTCCGATCAGGTCCTCCAGCTCGGCCAGCCGGCGCTGGCGGCTGCGCTCTTCGCGCTTGGCCTGCTTGTCGGCCTCGTAGGAGGAGGCCGGAGACTTGTCCGCCGCCTCCTGGGGAGCCGCACCCGGAGCGGAAGTGGCCGGTGCAGGCGCTTCGCTGGCCGCCAGTTCGGCCAGCTCCTGCTTCTTGGCGATGTAGTCGTCGTAATTGCCCAGATACGGATCAATTCCGTCCGGCGACAGCTCCAGCACCCGCTCCGCCATCTTGTTGAGGAAATAACGGTCATGGGAGATGAACAGCAGCGTGCCTTCAAAGTCGATGAGCGCCGACTCCAGCACCTCCCGGCTGACAAGATCGAGATGGTTGGTAGGCTCGTCGAGAATGAGCATATTGGCGCCGCGCAGCATCAGCTTGGAGAGGGCAACCCGCGCCTTCTCGCCGCCGCTCAAAGCGGCCACCTTCTTCTGGACGTCCTCGCCGCTGAACAGGAAATTGCCGAGAATGGTCCGGATGCGGGCCTCCTCCAGCATCGGATACTCGCTCCACAGTTCTTCCAGCACCGTATTGTTCGGATTCAGCCGGGTCTGCTCCTGATCGTAGTAGCCGATCTTGACCTTCGCTCCCCAGTTCACGGTGCCGCCGGACGGCTCCCGGGACCCGATCAGACACTGCAGCAGCGTGGACTTGCCGATGCCGTTCGGGCCGATCAGGGCAGCGGTGTCGCCCCGGCGAAGCTCGAACGAGGCGTCCCGGAACAGCGTCTTGCCGGGCTCGAAGGAGATGGAGACGCCGCGAACCTGGAGCACCTCGCGGCCGGACTGGAAATCGGGCTCAAAAGAGAAGCTGGCCTTCTTGAGATCGCCGAGCGGGCGGTCGATCCGGTCCATCTTGTCCAGCGCCTTCCGGCGGCTCTGGGCCCGCTTCGTCGTGGAAGCGCGGACGATATTGCGCTGGATGAACTCCTCCATGCGGGCAATCTCGTCCTGCTGCTTCTCATACTGCTTCAGCCGGCTCTCGTACTCGGCCTCTTTCAGTTCCACGTAACGCGTATAGTTGCCGGTATAGCGTCTGGACTGGTGCCGCTCGATTTCAACGATGCCGGTTACCAGCCGGTCGAGAAAATAGCGGTCATGGGAGACGACGAGGATGCCGCCGGGGTAGCTGCGCAGATAATCCTCCAGCCAGGTCAGCGTCTCGATGTCGAGATGGTTGGTCGGTTCGTCCAGCATCAGAAGGTCAGGCGCCTGAAGCAAAATGCGGGCAAGCGCGAGCCGCGTCTTCTGGCCGCCGCTCAAAGTATTGATCTTCGTCTCGGCCGGGAATTCGCCGAAGCCCATGCCGTGCAGCACGCTGCGGATGCGCGTGTTCATCTCGTAGCCGCCGTTGTCCCTGAACCAGTCGGACAGTGTGGAATAGCGCTCCAGAAGTTCGTTGTAGCGCTTCTCGTCCCCGGCGGCATCCGGATCGGCGATCTGCTCTTCCAGCCGGCGCAGCTCTTCTTCGGCCGCCAGCAGCGGCTCGAACACGGCGAGCATCTCCTCCCCGATCGTCCGGTCCGATTGCAGGCCGCTGTTCTGGGCAAGATAGCCGATCGTTGTTTCTTTCGCTTTATAGATTTGCCCGCTGTCGTAGCTGAGCTCTCCGGCCAGAATCTGCAGGAAGGTCGATTTGCCCGCGCCGTTGACGCCGACCAGCCCGACCCGCTCCTTCTCGTTGACCTGAAGGCTGATGCCTTCCAGTACGGGCTGAATGCCATATAATTTCGTAATGCCTGTTGCTTGAAGCAGCATAGTAAGTGTAACCTCCGCCCTTACCTGTGATTATCAAAACGTTCTTCTGTCTTTCAGTGTACATGAAAAAGCACGGCCACCGCCAGAGCTTCCCTTCATTGGCTTCCGGGGGGGAACAGTGGTACACTGATAGTTAAATGGGAACATCAGCGGCGGAGCGGAAGAGGGATGGATATGCCGGGCGGAGAATGGAACAGAACGGGAGAAACGACGGAGGCAAAAGCTGCGCTGCGCCGCTTGGCGGCAAGCCGGCGGGATGCGCTGGAGGGACCTCTGCGGGAACGCTGGTCCCGGGAAGCCTGCGGCCTGGCTTGGGCCTGGATGACCGAGGCGGGATATGCCTCTCTGATGGCTTATGCCGCCATCCGCTCCGAACTCGATGCCGGTTCCCTGCTGGATCAGGCCTGGTCCGCTTCCATGGAAGTCTTCCTGCCGCGTGTCGCGGCGGGAGGACTGCTGGAGACCGGACGGGTCCAATCCCGCAGCGAGCTGGTGCCGGGGGTCTTCGGAATCCCCGAGCCCGCCCCTGCGGCCTGCCGGGCCTCCGGCGGGGCTCTGCCGGAACTTGTTCTGGTTCCGGGCCTCGCCTTCGACGAGAGCGGCGGCCGGCTGGGATACGGCCGCGGCTACTACGACCGTCTGCTGACCCGTCTGGAAGAAGAAGCTGCCGGAAGCGGAAGGCAGCGTCCGGTCCGGGCGGGCCTTTGCTTCTCGGCTCAGGTGGTGCCGGAGGTTCCGGTCGACGGGAAGGACAGGTTCATGGATATGCTGATTACAGAGAAGGGCATCACGATCTGCAAGGGGAGGGCTTGAATTTGGAATGGACGCATTTTGACCATCAGGGCCGCGCCCGGATGGTCGATGTCGGAGGCAAGGAGGTCACGCAGCGCAGCGCGACCGCGCGCAGCACCGTGACGATGGCGCCGCAGGTGCTGGAAGCCATTAAATCCGGGACGGTCGGCAAGGGCGATGTGCGGAGTGTGGCGCAGGTCGCCGGCATCATGGCGGCGAAGAAGACATCGGATCTCATTCCGATGTGCCATCCGCTGCCGCTGACCGGAGTGGAGCTGTCTTTTGACGACAACAACGCAGATGAACTATATATAGAAGCGACCGTGCGGACGACCGGCCGGACCGGCGTCGAGATGGAGGCGCTGACGGCCGTATCGGCCGCCGCGCTGACCGTGTACGATATGTGCAAGGCGCTTCAGAGAGACATGACGATCGGGCCGACGCTGCTGCTGTCCAAGAGCGGCGGCGCAAGCGGCGATTACCGGCGGTAACGCTGCCCGGCCAAGCCGCGCAAGGGCGGCCAAGCACACGGCAAAGTACATAAGAAGGGGGGGGAGAACCCATGGCATGGAAGACGGCCATTCTGACGGCCAGCGACAAGGGAGCCCGGGGGGAGCGGGAAGATACGAGCGCCCAGGTCATCCGCGAGCTGGTGGAAGAAGAACTTGGCGGTGAAATTGTGGAATACCGGATTGTTCCGGACGAAGAGGATGAGATCATCGCTGCTCTGATCGAGCTGACCGATTACTTTCAGGCCGATCTGGTGCTGACGACGGGCGGAACGGATCTGGCGATCCGGGACGTCACCCCGGAAGCGACCCGCCGGGTCATTGAACGCGAGGTTCCGGGAATGCCGGAAGCAATGCGCGCGGCCGTGCTGCCGAAGAACCGGACGGCCATGCTGTTCCGCGGCATTGCCGGAATTCGCGGCAGAACCCTGATCGTCAACCTTCCGGGCAACCCGAAGGGCGTACATGAGCATCTGGCGGCGATTATGGATCAGCTCCCGGAAGCCTTGCTCATGGTGACCGGGCAGTTCAGGCAGTAGCCGGCGGCTGCGGTTCGCATGTGATATAAGTTATGGTATGATAAGGAAGTTAGGCTACGTTAATCTGGAACGGGAGGAATCCGAATGTTCAACTCCATCGGAACACCGGGATTTATACTGCTCGCCATTCTTGCCCTGCTTCTCTTCGGTCCGAACAAGCTGCCTGAGCTGGGGCGCGCGGTGGGAAGAACCTTCCGTGAATTCAAGGACGGCACACGCGAGGTGCTGGCCGAGGATTCGGCGCGTGCGGCTTCCGGTCCGCAGCAGACGGCGCAGGCTGAACCGGACAAGCGGTTGCCTTAGAGAAGACCGCTGGCCCGAACGGCTTCTGGCCGGATTTTAGACAGAACAAGAGGGATGACCGCCGAGCTGCCGGCCGGCGGCCCTTTTTTTGTAGAAAGAACCGCCTTTCACAGATTGCGCGCGGGGGGAGTGACGAACGTGGCGGGATCGCAACAACAGGAAGAAATGTCGCTCGTCGAGCATTTGACCGAGCTGCGGCGCAGGCTGATCGGCGTGCTGGCCGTTCTCTTCATCGGACTGATCGGCGGGCTGTACTGCGCGCAGCCGGTCTATCGCTATCTGATTCGCGCTGAGAGCGCCCAGGGGTATCAGCTGCATGCCTTCGCATCCTGGGACGGAATCGGCATCTATATGAAGATTGCCATGGCCGTTGCGCTGGCGGTCGGCCTGCCGTTCATCGTTTATCAGATCTGGGCATTCGTCCGTCCGGCGCTTCACCCCGAAGAGCGGAGCGCGGCGCTGCGGTATGTCCCTTATGTCTTTCTGCTGTTCGTGGCGGGCCTTGCCTTCGGTTATTATATCGTTTTCCCGATGGCGCTGGCCTTTACCGCTTCGGTGAACCGGAACTTGGGGCTGGCCGAGACCTATGGGATTACGCAGTATTTCGATTTCATGTTCAATCTGGTGCTGCCGCTGGCGCTGCTGTTCGAGCTGCCGCTGGCCGTGCTGTTCCTGACCCGCATCCGGCTCTTGAACCCGATGCGGCTTAGGAAGCTTCGCCGGTACGCCTATTTCGCACTCGTCTTCATCGCGGTCGTCATTACGCCGCCCGACTTCATCTCCGATATTCTGGTGACGATTCCGCTGCTTGCGCTCTATGAATTCAGCGTTCTGCTGTCGGCGCTGGTCTACCGCAAGCAGCTGGCGGCCGACGCGGCGCGGGAGGCGCGCTATATTCGGGAGGCATAATTCTCCCAGCCGTGGATAGAATGGAAGAGAGGTTTCGGGGGGGACAGCCCCCCGGAGCGCTTTTTCCTGAATTTGTGGGAAAAAGAGTGTGCAGGGACTTGAAATCCGCCCGCAAGTTGAGTAATATAAAAATTGTTGTTAGCACTACGCGATGTCGAGTGCTAATAAAGGCGGATACCCGCAACGCGGCTCTGCGCTTCTTGCCCGCATGGCGTTGCCGCAGCCGCTTGACCAACCACATAATTAAAGGAGGCTGTTTTTCATGATCAAACCTTTAGGTGAACGCGTATTGGTGGAACCGATCGAGCAGGAGCAGACGACTTCGTTCGGTATCGTACTGCCCGACTCCGCCAAGGAGAAGCCGCAGGAAGGCAAAATCGTAGCCGTTGGCGCCGGTGCGCTGAAAGACGGCGTGCGCGTGCCGCTGGAAGTCAAGGAAGGCGACCGTGTGCTCTTCTCCAAATATGCCGGAACTGAAATCAAGTACGAAGGCAAAGAGTATTTGATTATGAAAGAAAGCGACATTCACGCCATTCTCGGCTAAGACGATTTGCATAAGAACGACATTCAAATACTTACAATTTAACAGGGAGGTAATTTGAATCATGGCTAAAGATATTAAGTTCAGTGAAGAAGCGCGTCACGCAATGCTCCGCGGGGTAGACGCCCTGGCTAACGCTGTTAAGGTAACGCTCGGACCGAAAGGCCGCAACGTTGTGCTGGAGAAGAAATTCGGCAGCCCGCTGATCACGAACGACGGCGTAACGATCGCCAAGGAGATCGAACTGGAAGACGCTTTTGAGAACATGGGCGCCCAGCTCGTGAAGGAAGTAGCGACCAAGACGAACGACGTCGCCGGCGACGGTACGACAACGGCAACGGTTCTGGCGCAAGCGCTGATTCGCGAAGGCCTGAAGAACGTAACGGCAGGCGCCAGCCCGATCGGACTGCGCAAAGGCATCGACAAGGCCGTTCGCGCCGCTGTTGAAGAACTGCAGAAGATCGCCAAGCCGATCGAAGGCAAGCAGTCCATCGCCCAGGTTGCCGCGATTTCCGCAGCCGACGAGGAAGTGGGCCAGCTGATCGCCGAAGCGATGGAGAAGGTGGGCAAGGACGGCGTTATCACCGTCGAAGAATCCCGCGGCTTCGCGACCGAGCTGGAAGTGGTGGAAGGCATGCAGTTCGACCGCGGCTACATCTCCCCGTACATGATTACCGACACGGACAAGATGGAAGCGGTTCTGGACAATCCTTACATCCTCATCACCGACAAGAAGATCAGCAGCACGCAAGAGATTCTGCCGCTGCTTGAGAAGATCGTTCAGCAGTCCCGTCCGCTGGTGATTATCGCCGAAGATATCGAAGGCGAAGCTCAGGCCATGCTGATCGTCAACAAGCTGCGCGGCACATTTAACGCTGTGGCTGTCAAGGCTCCTGGCTTTGGCGACCGCCGCGAAGCCATGCTGCAGGATATCGCCGCTCTGACCGGCGGCCAGGTAATTACCGAGAAGCTCGGTCTGGATCTGAAGAGCACAACGGTCGACCAGCTCGGCAATGCCCGTCAAGTGCGCGTAACCAAAGAGAACACCACGATCGTGGACGGCGCAGGCGCCAAGGAAGACATCCAGGCCCGTGTCAGCCAGATCCGCTCCCAGCTCGAAGAAACGACTTCCGAGTTCGACAAGGAGAAGCTGCAGGAACGTCTGGCCAAGCTGGCCGGCGGCGTAGCCGTTGTGAAAGTCGGCGCCGCTACCGAGACCGAGCTGAAAGAACGCAAGCTTCGCATCGAAGACGCCCTGAACGCAACCCGCGCTGCGGTTGAAGAAGGCATCGTATCCGGCGGCGGTACCGCTCTGGTCAATGTCTACAAAGCCGTTGCCGCTGTCGATGTAACCGGCGACGAGAAGACCGGCGTGAACATCGTGCTGCGCGCTCTGGAAGAGCCGATCCGCACCATCGCCGCGAATGCCGGCCAGGAAGGTTCCGTTATCGTGGACCGTCTGAAGAAGGAAGAAGTCGGCATCGGCTACAACGCCGCTACCGACGAGTGGGTGAACATGATCGAAGCCGGTATCGTCGATCCGGCCAAGGTTACCCGTTCCGCACTGCAGCATGCCGCTTCCGTAGCAGGTCTGTTCCTGACGACCGAAGCTGTGATCGCCGACAAGCCGGCTCCAGAGAAGCCAATGGCTCCTGACATGGGCGGTATGGGCGGCATGATGTAAGGTTTCAATAAATCAATAAATCGCACGAAAGCAGAGGCCTCTCCGAAGTTCAGTGAACTTCGGAGAGGCCTCTTTCGATGGGGTTCGGGGTTCACGGCGTGAATGAACTCAGTTCCCGGTCTTGCCGTTCAGCGGCGGATACTCGGTGGAATAAAAGGATGGCGAGGGGGTAGGGTAGACGTTCCGAAGGTCCTGCTCCAGCTGCTGGCGAAAAAGGTCAAGCTGCTGCTGCAGCATGGAGGACATCTGCGTAATGGTATAGTCCGTCTCATTGCTGTTCTGCTGCAGCCCCGTGAAGTAGGCGGCATTCTTGGCTTCGGATTTGATCCATTGGCCCTGGACAAGAACATGGGTGGTGCCGGTAATGCGGTTGATTCGGACGGGATACTTCTGTTCAAGCTCATCGTAGCGGTACAGGCCCGGACACACGAACAGACCGAAGAGAACGATGGCCAGCAGGCCGGTGATGCATTGAAGAATCAGACGGGAATAACTCTTGTGGTTCACAATTAAATTCCTCCTTTTGCTCCCATCAGTATATTATGGCAATAACGCCCTGTATATAAATTACATCATGATGTGCAGCATCCAAGCCCCTCTCATGCCGGATAGGGATGGGTCAGGGCATGCCAAAGCTCTCCGGGAGAAATTCCCGGAGAGCTTGAGGCGTTTCAGGAGGTTATACGGCAAAAGTGCCGTTGGGCTGCCGAAAATGTCCAATCTGCGGCCGGGCCAGGCCCAGATGATCCCGAAGTGTGGAGCCTTCGTACTCGGTGCGGAACAGGCCCCTCTTCTGAAGGACAGGCACCACCTGATCGACGAAGATGTCCAGGTCGCCCGGCAGCACCGGCGGCATGATGTTGAAGCCGTCGCAGCCGCGCTGCTCGAACCATTCCTCCATCAGATCCGCGAGCTGCCCGGGGGTGCCTACGAATTGCATATGGCCTCTTGCGCCGAGCAGCCTCCGGCCGAGCTCCAGGATGGACAGATTGTCCTTGCGGGCCAGATCCATAATGAGCTGAACCCGGCTCTTCATTCCGTTGCTCGATTCGACGGGATCGGGGATGTCCGGCAGCGGACCGTCGGCCGGGTACCCGCCGAGATCAACCTGAAGAATGCCGGACACCATCATGACCGCCTCCTCCGGGTCGATCAGGTCAAGCAGCTCGCGTTCGCGGCGCTTCGCTTCTTCTTCGGTCGAGCCCAGAATCGGAGAGAGGCCCGGCATGATGAGCAGACTGTCCGGCTCCCGTCCGGACGCGGCCACCTTGGCTTTCAGCCTGCTGTAGAAGGCCTGCGCGGCCGGCAGCGATTGCTGGGCGGTGAAGATCACCTCGCCGATCCGGGCGGCGAATGCCTGGCCCGGTTCGGAAGACCCCGCCTGGATCAGCACCGGATAGCCCTGCGGCGGCCGGGGGGTGATAAGCGGTCCCCTGGAATTGTACCACTCGCCTTGGTAGTCGACCGGATGAAGCTTGGAGACATCGGCGAAGACGCCTTCCTTCCGGTCCAGCACCAGCGCGTCGTCCTCCCAGCTGTCCCACAGCCGGGTGACGACCTCTACGAACTCCGCCGCCATCTCGTAGCGGAGGCTGTGCTCGGGGTGCTTCTCCCGGCCGAAGTTATGCGCTTCGGCGTCAACCTGCGAGGTGACGATATTCCAGCCCGCCCGGCCGCCGCTGATAAGATCCAGCGTTGCCATCCGGCGCGCGACGTGAAAAGGCTCGTTGTAGGTAGTGGAGACCGTTGCCGTCAGACCGATGTGCGAGGTGACCATGGAGAGTGCAGAGAGCAGCGACACGGGGTCCAGCATGCCGGCCGCCGCCCGGCCGGGGTAGATGAGATGCAGCAGGTCGGCGAAGAAGATCATGTCGAACTTGCCGCGTTCGGCCGTCTTCGCCAGCTGTTCGTACAGCTTGATGTCGAACATCTGCTCCACGCCCGAAGCGGGATGCCGCCAGCCGGCGTGATGATGTCCGCTGAAATACAGGAATGCTCCGAGATGAAGCTGTCCGTCACGGGTACGGGTCATAAGTAGTCGCCTCCGTTGAATAGTAGTAGGGATCCGTCCTCAGCCTTTGTATGCGGTGCTCCACTTCAGCCAGCGCCGCTCCAGCGCCCGGACGCCGACATCGGACAGCTTGCCTGCGGCCATGAAGACGATCAGGCCGACAAAGACGATGTCCGTATTGCTGAACACGCGGGCATCCTGGATCATGTAGCCGATTCCCGAGCTTGCTCCCATCATCTCCGCGATGGCGAGGATGAGCCAGGAGGCGCTGACGGCCAGCCTGACGCCGAGCAGAAGGTTGGGGAGCGCGGCGGGAAGCACCAGCGCCGTCAGCTTGTGCCAGGGCGAATACTGAAGGACCAGCGTGACTTCGTGCAGCTTCCGGTCGGCCGCCCGCACGCCGAGGAAGGTATGGAAGTAGACCGGGAAGAAAGAACCGAGCGCGATCAGCAGAATTTTGGAGAATTCCCCGACGCCGAACCACAGAATGAACAACGGAATCAAAGTCATCAGCGGCACGGTTCTGAGCATCTGCATAGAGGGGTCCAGCGTCCGCTCGGCCCATTTACCGAGCCCGGTGAACAACCCCAGGAGCAGGCCCGTCGCGCCTCCGAGCAGACAACCGGACGCGGCGCGAAAGGCGCTTGCGCCGAGATGCCGGAACAGTTCGCCCGAGAGAGAGAGCCGAACCAGCGATTGGACGATGCGCGAGGGAGCGGGCAGCAGCGTTCCAGAGACCCATCCGAGCATGGATACGGTCTGCCAGAGAAGCAGGACGGCTGCCGGGACGATCCAGCCCTGCCAGCCGGCGGGACGAATGCGCCGCCGGACGGCCGGACGGGCCCGGGGCAGCGGACCCCGGGAAGCGGCCGATGGAGCCGCAGCCCCGGAAGCGGCGGCATGCACGGAGGCCGGCGCCGGATGATCGATCAGTTCGTTCATTTAAGCTCCTCCTCCCTGCCGGTTGTCCTGCCACCGCAGCAGGCGGGATTCCGCCAGCCGGACTATCGAGTCGGTCAGCTTGCCGACGGCCGCAAAGACCAGAATCCCTACGAAGATGACGGCGGTAAGCGAGAACGACCGGGCGTCATTGATAATATAGCCGATGCCCGAGCTCGACCCCATCAGTTCCGCGACCACGAGCGCCAGCCAGCTGACGCCGATGGACAGCCGCATGCCGAGGAAGACGGAGGGCAGCGAAGCCGGAAGCACAAGCCTTGCGATGGTCTGGGCCCGGGTGAATTCCAGCACGCGGGCAACGTCGAACAGCTCGTTGTTCACCGAGCGGACGCCCAGGAACGTATTGACGTAGAGCGGAAAGAAGGCCGCCTTGGCGATCAGCAGAACTTTTGAGGTCTCGTCAAAGCCGAACCACAGAATGAACAGCGGCGCAACAGCCAGATGGGGCAGTGTGCGGAGCAGCTGGATGGAAGGATCGAGCAGCCGCTCGGCCTTCAGCGAGAACCCGACCCACAGCCCGGCGGCCAGTCCCAGACCGCCGCCGAGCAGAAAGCCGAGCGTTGCGCGCTTCGCGGAGATCCAGAGATTGCTCCCTAATTCGCCGGAGCGGGCCATGTCCGTCAGCGCCTCCCAGATCGCGCGGGGCGGAGGAATGAGGACGGCGTTGACGAGGCCCCGCGACGTCGCATACTGCCATACGGCGAGCAGAGCAAGGGGCAGCAGCAGACCGATAAGGGCGTTGGCCGAGCGGATAGCGAACTTGCTTGTTCTAACGGACACGGACGTCACGCTCCTTCGGGGATGGAATCAGGGCTTGCTGTTCTCGGCAGCATACTCGGTGAGCGCCTCTTCGATATAGCGATTGTCGAATACCTCCGAGACATTGACCTGCTTTTTGATGGTGCCGAGCTTGTATTGGAAATCTGCGGTGGCCTGCTGCTGGGCGATTGTCTCCGGGCTCACCGGCGTATTGATATAGGCGGAACGCTCCTGGAAGCCCCTCATCAGGTCCACGGGAATCTGGTTCTCGTCCGCATAACGCTGCATCGCTTCATCGTTGTGCGCTTCCTGCCAGCGGAGCGCCTTCTCGATCACTTTCAGATAAGCCACGACCAGCTCCGGGGATTGATCGGCGAACTTGGTCCGCACAAGCTGGAAGGAGGGGGACAGCACGCCCGCGCTTTCTCCGTCGGCGACAATCCGCGCTTTGCCGGTGGCCGTGTTCAGCGTAATGCTCGGATCCCAGACGGACCAGGCATCCACCTTGCCGGCATCGAAGGCGGCCTGCGTCTCATCCGGCTGAAGCTGGATGACCTGAAGATCGGATTCCTTCAAGCCCGCTTTCTCCAAAAGCTGATACAGGAAGTTGAAGGCATTGCTTCCTTTGGTGACGGCAACCTTCTTGCCTTTCAAGTCGGCGGCGGATTGTATGGCGCTGTCCTTAGGCACGATCAGAGCGACGTTGTTCTTGCCGCTGAGCGTCTGGGACACGATTTTGAAATCAATGCCTGCGGCCTGTGCCGCAATCGGGGGCAGATTGCCCATGCCGGCAAAATCGAGGTGGTTGGAGGCCATCGCCTCTACCATCGGCGGACCGCTCTGGAACTCGGAGAATTCGACCTTGGCGCCGAAGGGGGCGAAGGCTTCCTCGAACCATTTCTCTTCCCGGATTTTACCGAACAGACCGCCCTTGCCCTGATAACCGATGCGAACCGTCACGCCTTCGTAGGAGGGGGAGGCAGCCAGGTTCAGCGCGCCGGATTTCCCGTCGGGTCCTGCGGAGGAGGCAGCGGCGTTGACGCTCGAGTCGTTGCTGCCGCTGCCGCAGCCGGCCACGGCCAGCAGCAGGACGAAGAGGGCGAGCAGGGCGAACGTTTTATTTTTCATAGAAAGACAGCTCCTTATAGTCAGATAAATTTAGATGCCGGCTCCCCGGTCGATGGCCGGGCCTTCCACTTTCTCGAATTCACGGAGGACAAGGGTGCGGTATTCCTGGAAGGAGGTGCTGCTGCGTCTGCGGGGATAGGGAAGGTCGATGTCGATGACGCTGCGGATATGCCCGGGCCGGGGGTTCATAATCACGACGCGTTCCCCGAGGAAGACCGCTTCGTCGAGATCGTGCGTGACAAACAGCATGGTTGTGCGGTTGCGTTCCCAGATGTCGAGCAGCACTTCCTGCATATGCGATCTGGTAAAAGCGTCCAGCGCGCCGAACGGCTCATCGAGAAGCAGCACCTCCGGCCTGCGCAGCAGGGCGCGGGCGATGGCGACCCGTTGGGCCATGCCGCCGGACAGCTCCCGGGGGTACGCCCGTTCAAAGCCTTGAAGCCGGACGAGTTCAATCAGCTCGGCGACCCGCTTGCGGACCTCGGGGCTGCGCAGCGACAGGTTGGCGGCAATGTTCTTCTCTACGGTCAGCCAGGGAAAGAGGCGCGGTTCCTGAAAAATAACGCCTTTGTCGATGCCGGGGCCCGAAATGGCCTTGCCGTTCAACTCGACCTGGCCGGTGTAGCCGGTGTCGAGCCCGGCTACAATCTTGAGCAGCGTGCTCTTGCCGCAGCCGCTCGGACCGATGAAGGTCACCAGCTGGCCTTCCTGAATCTGCAGCCGGATATCATGAAGCGCCGTAACCGGCCCGGCCGGCGTGTCAAAAGTGCGGTGAAGCTGGTGAATGGCTAGCACGAAACCGCCTCCTTGTTTTATTAATTAATCAGATAAAAATACTTGGTTTTATAGGGAATAAAAAAACCATTCTCTCCAGTGTGTCTGGTCGAAATAGGTTGAGGTACAAACCGAATAATTAATCGGTTTGTCATATTCGTATTATGTTCTGACGAGTAAGGGGATGTCAAGATGATTTTTATCACTGACATCCCCTTGGAGGGCGTTAAATTCGGTTTCTCTTGTCCAGCAGCTTCAGCACGCCGTCTACCCGAATCGGCGCCTGCACCTCTGCGCCCGGAACGCGCTGCAGGGTCAGGCCCTGGATCAGGCTGACCAGATAGAACGCCAGCTCCAGCGGATCGCCGTCGATCACTGCGCCCTCCCGCTGTCCCTGCTCGATAATGGCGGAGACGGGCAGCAGGTTCCGGGTGAACCGCTCTGTTACCTGACTGCGCGTTCCCGGCAGGGAAGTCTCCGCCAGGCGGGCGCTGTGAATCAGGATGGTATGCGCCCAGTGGTTGCGGACGGACAGCCAGCTGGAACAGATCAGATGCAGCTTCTCCAGGGCCGGCAGATCGAGCGAGGCGGTATGGGTCACAAATTCGCCGTAGGCTGTCTGTCCCCGCTTCAGAATCTCGTCAAAAATCTCGTCCTTGGATTTGAAATAATGATAGACGTTGCCGACGCTGATCTTGGCCGCGGCCGCAATATCGCTGATGCTGACTGCCCCGATTCCCTTGACGGCGATGACTTCAAGCGCGCAGTCCAGCAGGTGGTTGAGCCGCTTCTCGCGCAGCGCTTGGTCTTTCTCGGCATTTCTAGCCACTCGTGTATTCCTCCATCAGGTCTTGACGTGGGATATGCTCTTGGGATGAACCGTTACTTAGTATAAGCCGGTCCCGGGCTGTAAAACAAGGCCGGGCATCCCGTCCGAAACAGCTTGCCATTTGCCGCCGCATGCGATTAAATGAGACCAAACGTCGGAATGGAGGAGAACGGGATGACCGGACAAGAGATGAATCCGCCCCTTCCGCCGGGCCCCGCAGGTTGCGGGGAAGCGGACATGGCGGCCATAGCGGATACACCGGATACAGCGGATACAGCGGCTGCCGCGAACAGCCGTACCGAGCTTGCGACTTTCGCCGGGGGCTGCTTCTGGTGCATGGTGAAGCCGTTCGACGAGCTGCCGGGCATCGTCTCGGTCGTATCCGGCTACACGGGCGGCCGGACGGCGAATCCGACCTATGAAGAGGTCGGAACGGAGACTACGGGTCATTACGAGGCCGTCCGGATCGTGTTCGACCCGGAGCGGTTTCCCTATGAACGGCTGCTTGGGCTGTATTGGCAGCAGATTGATCCGACAGATGCGGGCGGGCAGTTCCTGGACCGGGGAAGCTCGTACCGGACGGCGATCTTCGTCCATGGCGATCGCCAGCGGGAACTGGCGGAGAAATCGAAGCGGGAGATTGCGGCCAGCGGCCGGTTCAGCGGCCGCATTGTAACGGAGATTCTTCCGGCGGGTCCGTTCTATCCGGCGGAGCCGGAGCACCAGCATTACTACAAGCACCGGCCGTTCGATTATAAGCTCTATCTGAAGGGATCGGGGCGGGCGGATTACTTGGAGGCCCGGTGGAACCGGCCGGAGGACCGCGAGCGTCTGCGGCGGACGCTTGCTCCGCTGGAATATGAGGTGACCCGGAACCGGGGGATGGAGCCGCCTTTTGACAATGCCTATTGGAACAACCGGCGGCCGGGCGTTTACGTTGACCTTATCACCGGCGACCCGCTGTTCGCGTCTGCGGATCAATACGAGGCGGGTGACGGATGGCCGGCCTTCCGGCGTCCGCTGGCCGAAGGCCGAATCCGCCGGGAAGCGGACCTTCGGCCGGGGATGCCGCGCACAGGGCTGCGCAGCCGGTTAAGCGGCGCCTGGCTCGGCCACCTGCTGTATGACGGTCCCGCGCCGGACGGGCTGCACTACCGGGTGAACTCGGCGGCGCTGCGTTTTATCCCGGCGGAGGACGAGCTGCACGAAGAGGAGCGGAATTGAATGGAACTGCGCGTCGAAGAGGCGGGACATCAGGATGTGGAGCTGCTGGCTGATATGAACCGCCAACTGATTGAAGACGAGGGACATGACCATCCCCTGGAAATCCCGAAGCTGAAGATTCGGATGGAGGCGCTGCTTCGCGGCGGCTACCGGGCTTATTTGTTCATGCAAGGCGAAGAGGTGCGCGGCCGGGTGGCCTTCGGCAGACTGCTGGAGATCCTGGATACCGGGGCGCTGGATGTCGAGGTGCTCTCCTGGAACAAGCGGGGACAGGCTTTCTGGAAGTCGCTCGGCTTCGCGGAGCGGAGTGTCTATCTCCGGCGGGAAGGAGGGATGAACGATGTCACAGCTTCAGATTCTGGTCATTGACGATGAATGGAACATGCGCAATCTGCTGCGCATCTATCTGACGCGGGAAGGGTTCGGCGTAGCCGAAGCGGCAAGCGGCAGCGAGGCGCTGGAGCTGATGGGGAGGCAGGCGTTCCACGTGATCCTGCTCGATGTTATGCTCCCGGACATGGATGGCTGGGAAGTCTGCCGCCGAATCCGGCAGCATGCGCAGACGCCGGTCCTGATGCTCACGGCACGTTCGGAGACGAAGGATAAAGTACACGGGCTTGGACTAGGCGCGGACGATTATTTAACGAAACCGTTCGAGCCGGAGGAACTGCTGGCCCGGATTCATTCCCTGATCCGCCGGACGGCCCTTCATCCGGCGGCGGGAGCGGCTGTGCCGCGGCTGGAATACGGACGGTTGGCGATTCTGCCCGAAGGCCGGGAAGTTCGGGTGTCCGGCCTTCCGGTCGAGTTCACTCCGAAGGAATTCGATCTGCTGCTGACGCTGGCGAAGAACGAGAAGCGCGCCTTCAGCCGGGAGGAGCTGGTCAGTCTGGTCTGGGGAGGCGACTACGAAGGGGAGACCCGGGCGGTCGATACGCATATCAAGAACATCCGGGAGAAGGTCCGGAGAGCGGGCCTCGGCTACAATCCGGTTCAGACGGTCTGGGGAGTCGGGTACAAATTTAGCGGGGCGGGCCAAGCCGATGAGCCGGAATAAGATCGGCTTCAAGCTGGGCCTGATGCTGCTGGGCGCCTTTGCGGCCGTTCTGCTGACGCTGGGACTGACGGTCAACCGTGTGTTCACCAATTTCTACAATGCCGAGATGAGAACGGAAGTCGATGAATTGACGAATCACTTCGCTTCCATGAGCGAATCGCACACGCCGGGGGAGGGAGCCGACGAAGCGCTGCTCCAGTTCGCCGACTTCTCGAACGTGAGCTTCGTCGTTGTCTCGGAATCGGGCGAGGTGCTGGAACGTTCGGGCGACCATGACGCGTCCGACCGGAGCTATATTCATCCGGGCGATCTGAAGCGTCTGTTCGCCGGAGAAGCGGTGGAGCTGGAACACCGGAATGACCGGGGGGAACGGTACTTCATCGCGGCAAGGCCCATCGCCGGCGGTGACAGCGCAGGAGACGGCGTCACCGCCGCCGTCTATGTCCTGTCCTCGACCCGGCAGATGGAGGAGTCGATTTCATCGGTCCGCCATGTGCTGTGGCTGGCCGGGGCGGGCGCTTTTGTACTCGCGCTGGGCTTCGCCTGGATTATTGCCCGTCTCCTGACCCGCCCGCTGCTGCAAATGCAGGCGGCGACCCGCCGGATTGCCGCCGGGGAGCTGGAGACGCGCCTGGCGATCCGGCGCAATGACGAGATCGGCGTATTGTCGGACTCCATCAACCATCTGGCGGTGGAACTGCAGCGGTACCGCGATACGCGCCAGGAGTTCCTGGCCAATATCTCGCATGAGCTGCGCACGCCGATCACCTATCTGGAGGGCTATGCCCGGGTCCTCCGCCAGCGCCTCTACGACACCGAGGAAGAGAAGGACAAGTATCTGGACATTATTCATGAAGAAGCGAAGCGCGTGGAGCGTCTGGTCGATGACCTGTTCGATCTGGCGAAGATGGAGGAAGGCGTGATTTCCCTGTCGCTGGAGTGGATCGACCTGGCGGAAATCGCCGACAACGCGGTCCGCAAAATCCGGCTCAAAGCGGACGCCAAGCAGTTGTCGCTTCGGACGGATCTGGCCCCCGGAACGCCGCTCGTCTACGGCGACGGTCTGCGGCTGGAGCAGATCGTGCTCAATCTGCTGGAGAACGCCGTGCGGTACACCGAGAAGGGCGGCATCGCCGTCGAGCTCGGGCAGCGAAGCGGCCGGGTCTTCCTGGCCGTGGAGGATACCGGAATCGGCATTCCGGAGGAAGAAGCGCCTTATATCTTCGACCGGTTCTACCGGGTCGAGAAGTCGAGATCGCGCCGCTACGGCGGGAGCGGCCTGGGTCTGGCCATTGCCCGGAAGCTGGTGGAGCTCCAGGGCGGAGAGCTTGGGGTGGAGAGCCGTCCCGGGCGCGGCAGCCGCTTCGAGATCCGGCTGGACCCGGGAAGACGGGAAGAGGACGGCCCGCCGGAGGGCCGGGAAGCGGATATGCCAAAAGGACGTTGAAGCCATCGCTTCAACGTCCTTTTTTGAAATGAATCGCATCCGGGTTCAGTGATGCATGCCCGGCATGCCGCTGACAATCTCGGGATTCACCATACCGAAGATCATGGCGACGTGGGCGACAACGAGGAAGCCGCTGACGAGCAGGAAGTGAAGCTTCAGCCGTTCCTCCTCCGTGCGCTTGCGCCCGATCACGCCGAGGTCCAGCAGGGCCAGCGGCAGCAGGAACAGCACTCCGGCCAGGTAGAAGCTGACCGCTACGACGTCCACCCAGGTATGCCATTCTCCGTCCGCCGTCAACGGAATGAAGGTGCCCGGGAAGAGATACAGGAAGACCCCGGTAAAGTACAGGCCGGCGATGATGCTGCAGATCCGGTTGAAGGCGCGCAGCCGTCCGTGCAGATTGCGGGTGAACAGGATAAAGAACTCGGTGACCGTAATCGTCTCGGCCAGAATGACCGGAATCGCCATGAACAGAATCAGATTCCAGGGCTGGTTATCCGACAGCAGCGACATGTAATGCGTCATCGTCATACATTCATTTCCCCCAAAGATTGTAATGAAGAACTTTACGTTCAGTATAGGAGGAAAATATGTAGAAAGTATGTGCCGCACCGGCCGCTGAAGAAGGACTCTCATGACATTCTGCGGCCTTTGACGTGCTTCAGCTGGGCGACGATAATGACGCTGATGATGACCAGCAGGAACCAGGAGCTGATCTTGCCGAAGCCGACGAGGTGCCAGCTCTCCCGCTGGTCGGGATACGTCCAGGCTCCCAGGAAGGTCGCAATATTCTCGGCCAGCCAGATGAAGAAGCCGACAAGGCAGAAGGCAACGGTGAGCGGCATCCGGTACACCTTCTCTCTGACCCGGTAGAGAATCCGGGTTCTGCGGAATACGAGGAGCACCAGCGCCGTCAGCCACCAGCGGACATCGGGCAGGAAGTGGTGGGTAAAAAAGTTCAAGTAAATCGCCCCGCCGAGCAGGCCGGCGGCGGGAAGGCCCGGCCATCCGGTCATATCCATCCGCAGCCGCCGCCAGACCTGGCACATGTAGCTCGCGACGCTGGCATACATGAAGCCGCTGTACAAGGGCACGCCCAGCAGCTTAGTGCAGCCCGGCTCGGGGTACGACCAAGAGCCCATATGAACCTTGTACAGCTCCAGCGCAAGTCCGATCAGATGGAAGACGCAGATGACCTTGATTTCATCCGGCGTCTCCAGCCCGCTCAGGTACATCAGGAGCTGTACGCCCAGAAGAAGGAGCAGAATGGCATCGTAGCGGTGAAGATAACCGGGCCATGAAATGGCCTGAGACAAGGCGAGCGTTCCGAAGATGGCGAGCGGGAACAGACAGCTCATCGCCTGGTGATAACCGAACCACAGGAGCTGAACGGAGAAGAACTTGAAGCGGGCGGGCAGCGCCGGAGCGAATTCAAGCTTCGGGAGAATCGGCATCTTCGTCCTCTTCGTCATCCCGGTACTCCAGAAGATCGCCCGGCTGGCAGTCCAGCGCCCGGCAAATGGCATCGAGCGTGGACAAGCGGACGGCCTTGGCCTTGCCGTTCTTGAGGATCGACAGATTCGCCATCGTGATGCCGACACGCTCGGACAGTTCGGTGACGCTCATCTTCCGCTTCGCCAGCATCACATCAATATGAATAATAATCGCCATAGCATTCACCTCTAGACCGTCAATTCGTTCTCGGACTGGATTTCGATGGCCTTGTTCAGCAGCTGCTGCAGAACGGCGGCGAATACGCCGATGACCAAGGCTGCAAATACAACGACCAATCCGAGCAGAATAAGCCCGGGAGCGTCATCCTTCTCCGCGATCAAATACAGGAAAGGAAGCACAGCGGCGTACAGCAGAGCGATGACGCCTGCGCAGCGCTTGATTGTCTTCAGGGCGCTGACGGACAATTCCGAGAAAGCCTCGTTCCGGTCGATAAAGCGCAGCAGGCTCATGGCCTGATAGAGCGCAATGAAGAAAGGTACCGCCGAAGCGTACATCCCCGCAATGACCGGATACAGCCAGCGCGCATACTCGGGATTGGCCGGATGCCCCAGCACCCGGGGCAAGACCCAGACGCACAGAAGAAGAACCGGAATTCCGATGCCCCAAATCGCCAGCCTCAATATCAGAGTCTCCCGTTTCACGACAAAACACCTCACTGTTTTTTATTATAACTTAACATATATTTATCGAATTACAATATATATTTATTCTTTTATATAGAGAATAGCCGTTGAGGAGCATAGAGGGCTTGCTTAAGGCATAGGGTGAAGCATGCTTGGTTCAAGGAGGAGATGGGGAGTGGAGACGGCAATGCTCGGCAGCTTTCTGTCGGCGATGGCCACGGTGCTCGGCGCGGCGCCGATTCTGCTGGTCCGGACGCTGTCCGAGAAGTGGAAGGATATTCTGGTCGCTTTTACCGCAGGAATTATGGTGTCCGCTTCGACGTTCGGGCTGATGCCCCAGGCGCTGAAGGAATCGGGAGCGATTGCGCTGACGCTCGGCCTGGTCACCGGCGTGCTGCTGCTGGATGTCATTGAGCGGACGGTTCCGCATATGGATGTTGAGAATAAGCCGGGGTCGGCGGGCGTGGACGCCAAGGCGCTTCTGGTGCTGATCGCGCTGTTCATTCACAACATTCCCGAGGGCCTCAGCACCGGCTTCAGCTACGCGAGCGAGCAGGCGTCACTGGGTCCGATGGTGGCGATTGCGATCGGCGCCCAGAATATGCCCGAGGGGCTTATTCTGGCGGTCTTCCTCATAAATTCCAAGGTGTCCAGGCGCAGGACGCTGAAGTTCGTTACGGTGACGGGGCTGATGGAGATGGTGTCGGCAGCTGTCGGCTATTTCTTGGCGAATTCGATTCGGAATGTCGTTGGCTACGGCTTGGCGTTCGCAGCGGGAGCCATGCTGTTCATCGTCTACAAGGAGTTGATTCCCGAGAGCCACGGCCATGGCTATGAGCGGCCTTCCACGTATTCCTTCATTGCCGGCCTGCTGGCGCTGGTGTATATCACGTATTGGTTCGGATAAAAAGACAGACCCGCCGCCGTTGAACGGCTGCGGGTCTGCGGTCTGCTATATAACCTGCCGGAGCAGGCAGGAGGGGGTCCTCTGCTCCGGCAGGCGCTTCAGAAGCGGCATTGCCGTTCTTACTGCTTCACAATATCCTGGATGGCTTTGTCCAGCTTCGCCAGCAGCTGGTCGCGGTCGATCGTGCCGCCCATGTATTCCTGCATAGCAGCGCCGAAGCCCTGTGTTACGCCATCCGGGAAGCGGTCCCATGTCCAGCTCAGAGCATCTGCGGATTTCTCCTGCACAGCTACGCCAACCTGGCCGATGTCGGCTGCTTCAGCCGGAACGCCGTTGAATGCCGGGAGGAACTTGAATTCTTTGGTCAGATATTTCTTGCCGGTCTCGGAGCTGACGAGCCAGTTCAGGAACGCCTTGGCTTCTTCCGGATGCGCGGACTTGCTGTTGACGATCCAGTTGTTCGGTACGCCGACGAAGACATGGCCCGGTTCATCGCTGATCGGCAGCGGAAGCACGCCGAGGTTCAGATTCGGATCGATTTTGTCGATGTCGCCCTGGGTCCAGTTGCCCTGCTGCATCATAGCGGCCTTGCCTGAAGCGAAGTCGGCGACTTGAGTTGCATAGTCGGTCGTCATCTTGTTCTTCTGGGCGTTGTTGAAGATGACGTCAACCAGATCCAGCCACTGCTTGAAGATGGCGTTGTCCTTGATCGTCTGCTTGCCGGATTTCAGATCCTCGATGAAGGCAGCCGGGTCAGGCTGGCTGGCCATGCCTACGTTCACCAGGTGAATGCCAAGGGACCACCATTCGTTCGTTGTTTCAAACGGAGTGATCTTGGCGGCTTTCAGTTTCTCTACCGCATCCTTCAGCTCGGACAGCGTCTTCGGCTCATTGGTAATGCCGGCCTTCTGGAACAGGTCCTTGTTGTAGATGATGCCGTAGCCTTCCACGTTCATCGGCATGCCGTACAGCTTGCCGTCAACGGTGGTCGGGATCTTCGCGGAATCGAGCACATTGCTTACCCAAGGCTGGTCGGACAGGTCAGTGGCGCGGTCCATGTAAGGCTGAAGTGCGGTGAATCCGCCGTTGTTGAAGATTTCCGGCTCGGAACCGGAGGCGAGCTCGGCTTTCAGCAGCGCGCCGTAGTCTTCGCCGCCGCCGTGGGTTTCCACTTCAACCTTCACGCCGGTTTCTTTCTCGTATTCTTTGGCCAGCGCGTTGAGCTGCTCGGCGATTTCAACCTTGAATTGGAAAACCTTGATGGTGACATCCTTCTTAGGCGCTTTCGTGGCGGCCGGGGCTGCGGTCTCTGCGGTGCCGCTGTTGGTTGCCTTGGCAGCGTTGTTATTGTTGTTGCCGTTGCCGCAGCCGGCTACAGCCAGTGCGCAAACGATTGGCGCAACAAGCGCGAGTCGTTTTTTGTTCATTGATAAATGCCTCCCTGTTTTCTGTTTGTAAGTGTTTACATCATGATCGTAATCGAACCGCCGCATCTCCAACACTTAATATCTTGTCTGAAAAAGTGGATATTGTTGCGGGAGACCGGCGGCGGATCTTCTTAACCTTTGACGGAACCGGCGGTAACGCCTTCGACAATATACTTCTGCAGACTCAGGAAGAAGATCAGGATCGGTACGACCGCCATGACCAGACCGGCCAGCGCGAGATCCCACTTCTTCGTATATTGCCCAAAAAACTTGGTGACGGCAAGCGGCAGCGTTGTCAAATCTTTGTTGCCCCCGATGACAAGCACCGGCATCAGATAGTCATTCCAGATCCAGAGGGTGTTCAGAATGATGACCGTGACGATAATCGGCATGAGCAGCGGGAACACGATTCGGAAAAAGACGCCGTACGGGTTGGACCCGTCCACACGCGCCGCTTCCTCCAGTTCAACCGGCACCGTCTTGATGAAACCGTGGAACAGGAAGACCGACAGCGGCATGCCGAAGCCGAGATAGCAGGCGATAATGCCGTACAGGTGGCCGCGCAGTTCAAGCAGGCTGGTCACCCGCACGAGCTGAAGCATCAGCGACTGAAACGGGATAATCATCGCCGCCACAAGCAGCAGGAACACAAAATTGTTGAACTTGGTCGGCCGGCGGACGATCTGATAAGCCGCCATGGAGCTCAAGATGACGATCAGCACGACGCTGAACCCGGTAATCTGGAGCGAGTTCAGGAAGGCCTTCGGGAAGTCGATCATGCTCCATACATCGGAATAGTTGCTCCAGTGAAAGAGCGACGGGAAGGAAGCCGCATCCAGCAAAATTTCCTTCAGTGTCTTCACCGAGTTGCTCAGCACCAGATAGAACGGCGCCAGGAACACGAGGGCCAGCAGGATGGCGATGACTTCCAGCAGGAGGGTTCGGGTATTATAACGGCTGGCGTTCATCAGGCGGATACCTCCTTGCGCTTGGTGAGAACAACTTGGGTAACGGTAATCAGCGAGACGGCGACGAAGAACAGCAGCGCCTTGGCGGTGCCGAGGCCGTACCGGTTGTTGATCAGCGCTTCAGAGTAAATGTTGTACGCCAGCGACTGCGTCGAGGTTCCGGGACCGCCCTTGGTCAGGGACAGGTTAAGGTCGAACATCTTGAAGGCGTTCGAGATCGTCAGGAACAGGCAGATTGTAATGGCCGGCATGATGAGCGGCACATAGACGCTTTTGAACAGCTGGTGCGGACGGGCGCCGTCAATTTTGGCCGCTTCGATCAGGTCCTTCGGAATTCCGGCCAGCGAGGCGATGTAGATAATCATCATATAGCCGGCGGTCTGCCAGACAAAGACGATGACCAGTCCCCAGAAGCCGGTGTTGGCCGTCCCGAGCCACGGAAGCTCGAAGAAGGAAAGGCCGGTTTTTTCTCCGATGGTCAGGAAGCCCTTGGTGAAAATGAACTGCCAGATATAACCGAGCAGAATGCCGCCGATGACGTTCGGCATGAAGAAGACGGTGCGCAGCAGCTTCTTCGTCTTCAGGGCGGCGGTCAGCATCATGGCCAGCCCCAGGGCCAGCACGTTGGCGATGATAACCGACACCACGGTGAACCGCAGCGTGAACAGGAGCGAATCCCAGAACTTCTCGTCATGCCAGATCCGGACCCAGTTGTCCGAGCCTGTCCAGGTGGCCTTGTTGAGATCCAGACCGTTCCAGTCGGTCGAAGAATAATAGAACCCCAGAATAAACGGTGTCACGACGATCGTGAGGAAGAAAATCAGGGCGGGCCAGAGGAACACGATTTGCTGGCTCCAGCCTTTGCGTAAACCTAGCGCTTTTCTCATAGCGGTTCTCCTTTTGACAGATTGGCTTGTGTCGTGGTACATGGTTTAATTATAGAAAGCGCTATCCGCTTCCAACACTCAATATGATGATAAGAAAAGTGGATTATATTGCTCGGCCCCATCGCCGGGAGGATCAGGAGGAGCCTCATTGTTCAAACACAGTATCCGCAGCCGGCTGATTGCGCTGGTGCTTCTGGCCGCGGTTATTCCCGCCAGCGTGTCAGTCATCTTCTCGTACTACTTCACCCGGGAATCGGTAACGCGCCAGTCCATCGCCCAGAACGGCAAGCTTCTCTCGCTCGGCGCGGCCGATCTTGGCAATTATTTTGAGGGCATCGACCAGCGGGCCTCAAGCGTGTACAGCGGCATCAACGTGGCGGGATCTTTCTACACGGCCATCCTGACGGCGAAGAATGCGAGCGGTGTGCCCGTCTCGGATACGGCCCTGCCGGACAACCGGCATATCATGTCCAGCCAGCTCTACAATCTGTATACGGCGGACCGCAGCATCTTTCAGATCCACCTCTTCATTCGGAGCATCCGGCAGTCCAATACGCTGCTGGCCGGCCAGTTCCGGCAGGAGACGAATCTGACCTACCGGCCCCAGGACAACCCGGACGGCACGAACCGGCCCTTCGTGGAGCCGGCCCATCCGGATCACCAGTACGGCGTGAAGTCCGGCTTCTCGAACTACCGGCCGGGCATTACGCCGGTGTTCACGCTTCATTATCCCGTATACAAGACACCCAGCGACGAGATTCTGGCCGACCTCTCGATCGACTTCAAGCTGAGCGAGCTGGAGAATATTTCGGCCGCGATGTACAATGCGGGAACGGAGCGTCTCTATATTGCGGACGAGCGCGGACAACTGCTGTACGCGCAGGGGGACGGCTGGGTCGGACAGCCGCTCTCGGAAGGCTGGAGCGGACTTCCGGAGGACAAGGAGAGCGGGCATTTTTCGTGGAGAGACGGGAACTTCCAGGGCATCGTGCTCTATCAGCATGTGGATACCCGGCTCTTTCAGGGCTACATCGTGAAGCTGGTGTCCTATGACGAGCTGTACACGGACGCGCGGACGATTACCGGCATCAATACCGGCATCGGCGTGCTGCTGGTAGCCGTTGCGGGCATCGCAGGGGTGCTGATCTCGATCTCGTTCACCCGTCCGATCAAGAAGCTGATCGCCTATACGCAGCGGGTGCAGATCGGGCAGCTCGGCGCCCACATCGAGCCGGTCAGCGAGGATGAATTCGGTCTTCTGACCCGCAAGATCACGGATATGACGCGCACCATCAACGATCTGATTCTGAACGAATACCGGCTGGAAATCGCCAACAAAACGAATGAGCTGAAGGCGCTCCAGGCGCAGGTCAATCCGCATTTTCTGTACAACGCGCTTCAGTCGATCGCCAGCTTGTCGCTTCGTCTCGGCGCGCCGAAGATCTACGACCTGATCTATTCGCTCGGCAGCATGATGCGCTATTCGATGACGACGAACAATCCGCTGGTTACGCTGGCGCAGGAAGCGGAGCACGTGGAGAACTACCTGATTCTGCAGCAGGAACGCTTCGGGGCGGAGAATCTGTCGCTGACGCTTGACCTGGAGGAACGGATTCGGAGCATGATCGTACCGAAGATGATTCTTCAGCCGATTGTCGAGAATATGTTCAAGCATGCTTTTCCGGACGGGGTACAGGATGTCCGCATTGAAATCCGGGGAAGGCTAGACGAAGAACGCCGGCTGCTGATTACGCTTCAGGACAACGGCCGGGGCATGCCTGCGGAGCGCCTGGAGGAACTCAGACAGTGTCTGGACGAGGAGGCGCTGGACGGGTCGGATGAGGAAGGAATCGGTCTGCGGAACGTTCTGGCCCGGCTGCGGCTGCAGCTCGGGGCAGGCTGCGGCCTGCTGCTGGAGAGCAGCGGGGCGGGCACGCGGGTGACGCTGGTGATTCCGCGCAGCTTAGAAGAACCCAAGGAGGAAGAACAATGACGAACGTATTGATCGTGGACGACGAGAAGCATGTCCGTGAGGCCATCCGATATTTTGTGCCGTGGGATCAGTACGGGGTAACCGGCATTTATGAAGCAAGCAACGGACGGGAAGCGATGGAACTGGTTCAGCAGCACCGGCCGGCCGTCGTCTTCACCGATATGCGGATGCCGCTGGTCGACGGCGCGTCGCTCCTGGAGTGGCTGCACAGCCATGCGCCCTACACCAAGACGGTTGTCGTCAGCGGGTACCAGGATTTTGACTACGTCAAGCCGGCCATCGTGTACGGCGGAACGGATTACCTGCTCAAGCCGGTGAGCGGCAAGCAGGTAGCCGAAGCCGCGGAGCGGGCGTTCGAGCTGTGGAACAAGGAGAAGAACGAACGGGAACAGGCCTTCCGCCAAAAAATTCAGCTCAACGTGCTGCGCCCGCTCTACTGGGACAAGGCGCTGTCCGACCTCGTGACCGGCCGGAAGGCATACGCCGAGCTGGCCTCGGCGATGGAAGAGGAGCTGGGACTGCCCTCCGGAACGGCGGTGTGCCGGATGGCGATCGTCTCGCTGCAATCCGCCGGAGGCCGACTGCTGCGGAAGCTGCACGACGATGTGCAGTTGACCGCTTTTGCCGTGGCGAACATCTGCAATGAAATTCTCTCCCGGGACCGTTCGGGCTTCGCCTTCCGCTACTGGCATGACGGCGCCGATGTGGCGCTGCTGCTCTGGAGCCGGGAACCGGCACTCGGGCTGCTGGAAGAGATCAACCGCTCGATGGAGGCGGCTTACCGGATGGGGCTGGAGATCGGCCTGAGCGCGGAGCAGCCGTTCCCGGACGGCATCCGCCTGGCGTTCCACCAGGCCGGACTGGCGCTGGATGAACGCAATCTGCTGGGAGCGCCGGCCGGGGTTCAGGAATTCCGCGAGGCGGCGCTGCCTACGGAGAACGCAGCGGAGACCGAAGCGCTTCAGCCGCTTGCGGAGCGTTTCGGCCTGGCGCTTCTGACCGGCGACCCCGAACGGGTCGGCCGCGCGCTGGCTGAATTCTGCGAGCGGCTTACGGGTCTGCCGCTCTTGACCGGCAGCGTCTTCTCCCGCTGGCAGGAGAAGATTATGGACGAGATCCGGCGCTGGCTCCGGGAATGGGCGGGGGACGGCGATGCCCGCGAATTGAAGCTGCCGGGATACTCCGACGAGGCGGGCAACTTCTCGCTGGTTCTCTGGCAGCGCCGGCTGATGGAGCTGTTAACGGAGCTGTGCGCCGAATTCCGGCTGTCCCGGACCTCGGACAGCCGGATTGTGCTGGAGATCCGCGATTACCTGGACCGGAACTTCGAGCGCGAGCTGACGCTCCAGCATATCGCCGAGCGGTTCTACCTAAGCCGGGAGAATGTCTCGCGCAAGTTCAAGCAGGTGACGGGCGAGAATCTGTCCGACTATCTGACCCGGCTGCGGATCGACAAGGCCAAGAGCCTGATCCGGCATACGGACATCCGCCTGTCCCAAGTGGCCGAGAGAGTCGGCTACGAGGACGAGAAATATTTCAGCCGCGTCTTCAAGAAGGCGACGGGCCTGACGCCGCGGGAATACCGGAAGCTGGGAGGAACGGACGGAACAGAGTAGGAACGGTGGACATGGTCCGCCGTCGCGCCGGGGCTGCGAGAATGCCTGAACCGCCCGCCGGTGTCTCTGGCTCACGCCTTGGATCAGCGGCAGTAGTGCACAGCTGGCTTCCCTTAGCGGACCCGAGAGACCTTATTTTTGCGTACAGGCTTCCTATGCCGGATTACCGGACTCCAGAGACCTTATTGGCCGATAATAGCGTTAAACATCGGGCATAATTCTTCATATAAGGTCATCTGGGTCCGATCCCAGCAGCAAAACGCCGGTTTCAGCGTTAATAAGGACTCTGTGGTCCGGTGGGCGGGTCCGCCGGGCTGGCCGGCTTGCCTTTTGTTCGGGGATTGCAGCCGGACAGGGGAGGGCCGCGTCCTTATAGGTGAGTGCATGGAGTGAAGGGACAGGGTGCCCAGTACGCCGGCTTTATGCAGGGAGATCTCCCTCTCCGGCCACTTCCGGCCGCTGTAGGTTCATTCCGGCCCGGAGCATCCTGCGGCTAAAGCGTCTTCAGCCGATTCGCCAGCGGCCGGTCGTCCCAGATCTGGACTTCGATATAGCGCTCGGGGCCGCCCGCTCCGTGCGGGTTCCAGACCTGCGGAAGCCCGTACACATCCATCAGGCCGGTTATTTCCTTCAGGGTGTAGATTTGTCCCCGGTAAGGCTTTCCGTCCCGGTACCGCATGGTCGGGAACAGGTCGCCGTAGGTGAAGCTGATCCGGTCTTCCTCAAAATCCCCGACGGACAGGTCAAGCTGCCTTCCGTCCTCGTACCAGTCCAGCAGCCACGGGCATTCTCCCAGTGTCATGTAATGGGGGCGGGAGCGAAGCGGCCGTCCGCCCTTGCGGATGAACTGCTCCCGGGCAGCCGTCTCCAGGCTGCGGCGAACCGCCAAATAATCGGGCGTCCGCTGTCCGGCAAAGCTGGTTCCGCGAAGCCGAAGTTCCTCCAGCACGGCTTCCGCTTCTTCCGGCTCCAGGTCGGACAAGTTGCGGAAGGGGCCGAGGGAGGCTTCATAATAATGATAGAGCGATGGAATCATGAGTCCTCCTTGTTAAGCGTGCGCGGCAATAAGGGTTCACTATCCATGTTCGCCGCCGCTGACCCGATCTCCTATCTATGGCTCTCCGTAAAACGAAGCAGGCCCCCGGTCCATCGGAACGGGGGCCTTGCTCTTGCACCTGGCGGCAGTGCCTGCACCTGGCGGCAGTACCTGCATCTGGCGGCAGTGCCTGCATCTGGCGACAGTGCCTGCATTGGCTGGCAGCGGCGCTTGGTCTAGCCGCGCAGAATTTCTTCAATCCGCTCCAGTTCGGCGGCGGACAGCTCCGGCGCATCCAGAGCGGCGGCGGCGTCTTCAATCTGGCTTACCTTGCTGGCGCCGATCAGGGCGGAGGTGACCCGTCCGCCGCGCAGCACCCAGGCAAGAGCAAGCTGGGACATCTTCTGGCCGCGTTCGGCGGCAAGCTCGCTCAGCTTGCGGACCTTGCCGAGCACTTCTTCCGTAATCTCGTTCTCGGACAGGAAGACGCTGGGGCCGGCGGCCCGGGAATCCGGGGCGATGCCGTTCAGGTAGCGGTCGGTCAGAATGCCTTTATGCAGCGGCGAGAAGGCGATGGAGCCGATGCCTTCTTCGTCCAGCACATCCTGGAGCCCGTCTTCGATCCAGCGGTTGAGCATGGAGTAGCTGGGCTGATGAATCAGACAAGGCGTGCCGAGGCCGCGCAGAATGCGGGAAGCTTCCCGCGTCTCTTCCGGGCTGTAGTTCGAGAGCCCGACATACAGCGCTTTGCCTTGGCGGACAACAGCGTCGAGTGCGCCCATCGTTTCTTCCAGCGGCGTGTTCGGATCGGGGCGGTGATGGTAGAAAATATCGACGTAATCCAGCCCCATCCGCTTCAGGCTCTGATCGAGGCTGGATACGAGATATTTGCGGGAGCCCCATTCGCCGTAAGGGCCGGGCCACATGAAATACCCGGCTTTGGTCGAGATAATCAGCTCGTCGCGGTACGGAAGCAGGTCCTTCCGGAGCATGGAGCCGAAGGCTTCCTCCGCCGAACCGGGGGGCGGGCCGTAGTTGTTGGCCAGGTCGAAATGGGTAATGCCCAGATCAAAGGCGCGGCGAATCATCGCCCGTCCGTTCTCGGACGTGTCGATGCCGCCGAAGTTATGCCACAGGCCGAGCGAGACGGCCGGCAGGCGCAGCCCGCTGCGCCCGCTGCGGTTATAGGTCATTTTGTCATATCGGGTATCCGATGCTGAATACATCTGCAATCATCCTTCCAGGTGGATTGCGGAACCGCCGGAGGCTTGTCCGCTGTCGTGTAAGCCTCTTCATTGTAGCTGAAGCCGACGGCCTAGCGGTATATCAGCATGGAAGGAAAACATGGACTAACGTCTTAACCTGTCAGAAGTTCACCTGGAAATTCGTAAGGGTAAGTGTACCGGCCTTTACGGTTTCGCCCGTTCCGGCATAGACCTTGAATTGAATGCCTCTGACATCGGTTGCGCTGTCCAGAACCGCCTGATTGACCCAGCCGGTCTTGGCGGATTTCCAGATCGGAGCATTGAAATCATAGACGACGTCGACGGATCGGCCCGGAGCGATAATTCGCTCGATTGCCGTATCGCCCTTAACCTGGCCGCCGGTCTCCTGCCAGACCCAGCCGCCTCCGGTGCGCAGGACAAGCGATACATGGATGGCGCTCGTTCCGGTATTGGTCAGCGTGGCGGAGAGGCTGCCGTACTTGGACCAGTCATCCCCAACGCCCAGTCCGGGCTTCGTTTCGGTGGAGATACCGGCCGCTACCGTATCGCTGAGCACGTTCGAATAATTGACATAGAGCGACTCCCCGGTCAGACCGGCGGACACGTTCCCGGTAAAAGAGCTTTCAGCCAGATTCCACGGGTAGAAGCTTGCCGTCTTGGGCCGGTTCATCTCGGCAATGGTCGAGGCGTAGGCGTCGGCGGGCAGATCAAAGCGTATGGTGTGCAGCTGGATGCTGCCCGCCAGTCCTCCGCTGCCGCTCTGGACCCGGATAATGATCCGGTTCACCTTTTTGTTGGTCAGGCCGGTCAGCGGGACGGTAGCCAGAATCGTGCTTTTTGCCGGAATTTTGATGTAATTGCCCAGCTCTACCCATTTCCAGTCCCCGTCTTTAACAATCGGCTGCACCTGAATTTCGGCGGCGTTAGGGTTGGTCAGCACCAGGTTCATAGTCTTGTAGCCGCTCCAGTCTTCGCCCGGAACCGGATCGAGCTGGAAGGCGGGATAGTTCTCGGTCTGCAAATTAAAAGTCATATTGAGGCCGCCATTCCCCAGCGGCGACAGGGCGGCAACCGTTGGAGCTGCCGGCTTGTCGGCTCCGTTGATACCGACGTACCAGGTTGAGTAGCGGGCGATGAGCCCCGGATCAATGGTCCCTGCATTGCTCGGGTCGCCGGTCGTGACCTTAACGGCATTGCTGGCGGCCGATTCGTTCCCGGCATCGTCTATAGCTTTAACCGTGAACGTATAGGCGGTCTTGCCCGTGAGACCGGATAAGGTATAGCTCGTTGCGGCACTGGTGGCTTTGAGTATGCCGTCCACGTAGATCCGGTATCCGGCGACGCCCACATTGTCCGTCGAAGCCGACCAGCTCAGAGCGGCGGTCGTGATGGACGGGATAACGGTGAGGGCGGTTGGAGCCGAAGGAGCGGTTTTGTCGTTGCTGTCCGGCGTTTTGACTTTCACCGCATTGCTGGCGGAAGACAGATTGCCGGCGGCATCGACCGCTTTTACAGTAAAAGTGTATTCCGTGTTGGCCTTGAGTCCGCTTACCGAAGCGCCGGTTGTCGGGCTGATCTGAACCAGTGTCCCGTCCTGGTAGACATTGTAGCCGGACACCCCCGTATTGTCCGTTGAGGCGGCCCAGCTCAGCGTGACACTGGAGAATGAAGCGGCCGTTCCGGCCAGGTTCGCCGGAGCGGTCGGAGGCTGCGTATCGGTCGGCTGATCGAACACGCTGCTTGGCTTGGAGGTGTTCTTAATGCCGTAAGGGCCATTGATAATGGCATTGCCCTGCTCCGTATAGCTGGTTCCCGCCCAGTCGGCGGACATATCCAGATATTCCAGACCGGAACCGTTGCCCTTCCACGACCATCCGAGATAACCGACGCCCTTCTCCTGCGCATAGCTCATGATGGTGGCTTCGTCCACGTCTCCGTTGGTGTGGCGGATGCCGAATTCGCCGATGACCAGAGCCAGATTTTTGTTCAGGACGCTATCCATATTGCTCTTGACGGTTGCCGCATCTTTGCCTGCATATTCATACATGTGGATGGAGAACATGGTATTCTTCAGCGGGTCGGAGTTCAAGACTTGCGTGCCGTAATCGACGATGGACTGCGGGTACTGTCCCCAGCCTGCGCCGTCGACCATAATCGTATTCTTGATTCCCGCGCTTCTGAGCTTGGGAATGACCGAGGTATACCCGTTCGCCCAGCCGGCGCCGTTCCATGTGCCGTACCATTCATTGGCGATGTTCAGGATAACGGTCTTCTCCTTGCCGATGAGCGCGCTCTTCATCTCGATCCAGTAATTCGCGATATTGTTGAGAACCGTTTCGTTGTCGGAGCCGGTTCCGTCATGAACTTCAACGATGACAACCAGCTTATTCTGTTCGCACAAGGTAATCAGGCTCTGCAACGTGGACAAGGAGTCCTTGGTCCACTGCTGCCCGTCGGAGAGAACCAGCCGGACGGTGTTGGCGCCCGTCTTGGCGATGGCCGGAATAGCTGTAGCTTCCTGGCCTTTGTACCAAGTATAAGCGTGGTTAATTCCGCGCATCACGAACGGCTTGCCGTTGGCGTCGTACAGCGTCGTCCCCTGGATATAGAAGCCTGAAGCGGCGGAATTATCGGAGGCGGTCGTCACCTGAAGCGCGGAGCTGGCCGCGGACACATTGCCTGCCGCGTCCCGCGCTTTGACCGTGAAGGTGTAGGCCGTGCCGGCCTTCAAGCCGGTAACGGTAAAGCCGGGCGATGCGCTGGTTCCGGCCAGCGCCGACCCGTTGTAGATGTCATAGCCGGTAACGCCGACATTGTCGGTAGAGGCCGTCCAAGCTAGGCTTGCGCTGGTCGCGGTTTTGGACGGGCTGGTCAGGTTCGTCGGCGCCGTCGGCGCAGTCGTATCCGCCGAAGAGGCCGTAATCAGGGTGAATTTCCACTTCTGCTGCGGGTTTCCGTTATCGGTCCACTGCTGGACATTGGCTCCGTCCGAGGTGGAGCCGCCGGCGACATCCAGCGCCTTGCCGCTGACCTGCGAGATTAACTTGTAGTAGCCGCCGCCGACATCGGCAATCTTCCACTTTTGCGCAGCGCTTCCGTTATCGGTCCATTGCCGCACGTTGGCTCCGTCCGCGGTGGAGGAATCGGCAACGTCCAGCGCCTTGCCGCTGGATTGGGCAATGAGCTTGTAGTACCCGCCGCCGACATCCGTAACTCTCCACTTCTGCTGGGCGTTTCCGTTGTCCGACCACTGCTGGACGTTGGCGCCGTCAGCGGAGGAGCCGCCCTGCACATCCAGATTCTTGCCGCTGTGCTGAGCGGTCAGCTTATAGACGGCGCCGGAAGTTATCCCGCTGCCGACGGGAGCGCCCCCGCTGGAATAGACTTCAAAATCCCATAAGGAATAGCCGTAAGACGTTGCGCGCTGCGTGCCGTACATTCTGACATACCGGGCACTCTGGGAGGCAAAGGAGATATTGTCAATGCCACCGTCCCCGGATGTCGTGGAGTAGACGGTGGTCCATTTCTGATTGTCGGTGGAGAGCTGAATCTGATAAGCCTTGGCGTAGGCGACCTCCCAGTTCAGCTTCACGCCTTCCACCGGAGTCGCACTTCCCAGATCGACGCTGATCCACTGCGGATCGGAATAACTGGAAGACCAGCGGGTGGAGGAATTGCCGTCAACAGCCATAGCAGGAGTCTTGGAGGAGTCTTCTGTCGAGCTTGCCGCAGCCGTTCGGCCCAGGGCGGCATCGGTTGCAGCGCTTACATGGTTCTGCGGGAAGAACGCGACCAACAAGCATATACACAAGAGCAGGGATAATGCCTTCTTCAAAATTCCAACCTCCTAAGGTTATGAGATTCCATGCAGCAGATCTTCTTCGCCTTCGTCTGCGCGGACGGTTCCTCCCTTCGGGCATTATAGTGAAAGCGCTCTCTATTGTGCATGGAACAAGAGAGAGGGGGCCATGGAGCAGGCTTGAATTATCCATTTGTCTCCAATAAATCGATCATATTTGCAGATTGTTGCACCGGTCAATTGTTCGAATGACATAGCCCAATAATGTTATATAAAAACAAAATTGGGCAAGCGAAGAAGGACAAGACCTGTCCTTATTTATCTGGATGAACGCAAAAAAAGCCGGCCGTCATCAACGGCATCGGCTGCGAATGGAGAGAAGGCGGGACGTGGTGCCCGTCACCGGTTACGCTCCCGGTAAGCCCGGGGCGAGAGACCTCTTACCCGCTTGAACATGCGGGAGAACAACAGAGAATCGCGGTAGCCGACCGAGCGGGCGATCTCCCCGACGGTGCAGTCGGTACGGATCAGCAGATCGGCCGCCTTCGCCATCCGGTAGTCCAGCAGATACTGACGGGGCGGAACCCCGGTCTCGCGCTTGAACAGCGCCGACAAGTACTTGCGGTCCAGCTGAAGCTGCTCGGCCATCTGCTCGACCGAAATATCCTCGCAATAATGGGCATGCAGATAGCGCAGCGAGTCGGCAACATGTGCATTGGTCCGGCGGGAGCCGCTAAGGCCGGTCTCTCGGGCGGGCATCGTTCGCACCAGGGCGGCCAGGAACTCGTAGAGCCGGCCCATCAGCAGCAGATCGGCGGCTTCTCCGGCCCGCGCATCTTCGTTCAGCCGCTCGTACAGCTCCTCCATCGGCTCGCCGTCCGCCGGAAAGACGGGTTCGGCCGGCGTAAGCGAGGTGCGGGCCAGCAATTCCTCCGCCCTTGATCCGGTAAAGGCGATCCAGGAATACAGCCAGGGCTGCCCCCGGTCCGCCTCGTAATAGACCTTCTGGTGCGGATACGTGAGAAAGGCTTGGCCTGCTTCCAGCCTGCGGGTCTGGCCGGCGGCCTGCAGAACGCCCCTTCCTCCGTGGATGAAGTGGATTTTGTAGTAGTCGCGGACGCCCGGTCCGAAAGCGTGTCCGGGAGAACATTGTTCCCGGCCCCAGAAGAGGAGATGGAGCTCGGGCTCGGAGCGGGAAGGCGGATCGGGGTTGTAATGAAAGATAGCCATGCCAAGAACCTCCATATCAAGCCGTGTTACAGATTCGAGAGATGAGATACCTTCAGTATAAAGCATCCTTCCCGCGGCCGGAATGCCTGATTTAGAGGCGGATTTCTGGAAATCTCTTAAGGCGCTCTCTATCTTTTCCTGTTTCAAAATGGATCGTTTGGGTTCTTGCCGCAGAAATCCGGGCAGATGGTTTCGATCGGAATCCTGTGGTTAATTAGGCAATGTAGCCGATCACGTGCACCAAGTTCACAACCGTGCATCAAGTTCGAATTTGCAACTTTACAAAAATCTGAAGGAGGTAATTGAAATGAACAAACGTATCGTAGGCGTATTTACATCGGAGCATGAGGCTTCTTCGGCCATTGAGCAACTGAAGAAACAGGGATTCCGGACTGAGGATATTTCGGTTATAGCCCGGAATAAGGATGATATGGAGAACATCAGCGAACATACCGGAACTATGGCGCCGGAAGGCGTTGCTTCCGGCGCAGCAACAGGCGGCATTCTCGGCGGCCTTACCGGACTGCTGGCGGGGCTGGGAGCCTTGGCGATTCCGGGAATCGGGCCGATTCTGGCGGCAGGTCCTATCGCAGCGACGCTGGCAGGCGCTGCTGTAGGTGCCGGAACGGGCGGCCTTGTCGGCGGTCTGATCGGACTCGGCATTCCGGAAGAAGAGGCTGAAGCCTATGACCGCTATGTCGATGAAGGCCGCATCCTGGTTATGGTTGATGCCGATACGGCGAAGGAGAGCGAGATTTACAGTGTCTTCCGCAGCCATGGTTCGCTGAACAGCAGCTATTATGAAGACGAGGTAAAGGGGACGGAAGCCGACCATTCGGTGAGAGATTCGGTCGATGCCGTATTCAACGGCTCCTCGCTGGATAACCGCAGCAATCCCGGACTGGATACGGTAAATTCGGGAGCAGTTGGAGCGGCTTCCCATCTGAGTACGTCAGCAACCGGAACGGCTGTGCCGGATCATGCCCGTACGGATCTTGGTGTAACGTCCGAGGCGGATGCGGACAGCGCCCGCAAGCTCCGGCTGCGCGAAGAGCAGCTTGATGTGTCCAAGAACAAGGTCCAGACCGGCGAAGTGTCGATCCATAAGGAAGTCATTGAAGAGCAGAAGACGATCCACGTGCCGGTTACGCATGAAGAGGTAGTAATCGAGCGCCGCGCGGTAACCGACGAGACCGGCGCGGGTCCGATCGGCCAGGATGAGACGATCCGCATTCCGGTGAGCGAGGAGCGCGTCGAAGTCAACAAGAATACGGTAGTTACCGGCGAAGTCGATGTGCACAAGCGCGAGGTTCAGGAGACCGAGCAGGTGCAGGATACGGTTCGCCGGGAAGAAGCGAGAATCGACCGGACAGGGGACGCGAGATTAACCGACCGTGCGGCCGATACTGATCCGCTTCGCCGCAATCGGTAAGACTGCGCCGCCGTTGCTGAACGGCGCTGCCTCCGGCTGATACGGCTCCGCCAATCGCCGGATACGAATAAGGCCTCAAGCCCGCTCAGGCGGTGCTTGGGGCCTTTTTGCGCTGCGGGCCGTTCTTCTTCTTCTTCTTCTTGGCGCTGCGGCGAATGAGGGAGATGAACAGGAGCAGCAGGGGAATCGCAAGCTGGAACAGCATGTCGATCTTCAGGCTGGGGCCGAGTCCGATCGCGATATGCTGCGTGTAGTTCCGCTCGATGAAGGAGCTTGCGTAGATCAGGAAGCCGAAGAAGAAGATCCAAGCAGAGCTTCTTATTCCGCTCAAGTAGGCCAATCCGCGCACGGCGCAGAGGTAGAACAGCATCATCTTCATTGTAATGCCGATGAAGATGAGAAAGGTCACCATAATGTCCAGCCGTTCGATGAACCCGAGCGCGGTCAGCGTCCGGACCGAGTTCAGGAACGGCAGCTCTCTGCTGGTTGCAAGAGCCGGACCGAGTACGGCCAGGTTGAGGGCGTTCATGAAGACAAGGAAGAGACTGACGGCGATATAGCCGGTGATCGTCTCCGGGGCGGATGAGCCCGGCTTGCCGCGAAGATGCCAGAGCATCAGGAAGACGAGCATCTGACCGAACGGAAAAGAGATCGTGTCCGGCAGAGCGGCTTGGAGAACCGGCTTAAGCCCGTTCTCCAACACGGGAGCAAGCCGCGCAAAATCTGTACACCGGGTGGCGACCAGCAGGAGAATCAGCAGGGCATAGGAGATGATCACCAGCGGAAGCAGCAGCTCGGGAAGACGGAAGACAATCTCCGTCCCTTTGGCAATCGCATAGGCTGCCGTCAAGACAAAGAGGAACATGGTGATTGCCATCGGGCTGTTGGGCAGCAGCGTCAGTTTCGTCAGTTCTCCAAGGTCGCGGACGTTGCGCATGGCTTCGTAGGCAAAATAGAAGCAGTAGACAAATCCGGCAATCCGGCCGGCAATCCGGCCGAATCCGCTCTCCAGCATCTGCATCAGATGCCGGCCGGGATACAGACGCTGAAGGGCAAGCAGGGCCAGCAGCAGAAGGAAGCCGGCGGCGGAGCCGATCAGGAGGGCAAGCCAGGCATCCTGCCGGGCCTTGCCGCCCAGAAGGAACATCGGGGTGCTGCCGACCTCGAACAGCACGACCATGAAGCCAATCTGCAGCGGAGAGAGGCGGTTGCTGGAGCTGGTCATTTAGGATTCTCCTCCCAGCCATTGAAATAGAGCATGACCCACAGGCTCAAAGCCGATCAGGTACAGGGACGACAAGCTCATTCGGGGCCACCCGAGCTTGGCGGATACCGCAAGGTAGAGGCTCCAGCCGAGCAGTCCGGCATACAGCAGCCGGCGCAAGCCCGAGCCGCTTCCCCTGATTCTGCGGCTGCCTCCAGCCAGAAGGGCCAGGTACCCCAGAATTAGAAGTGCAATGGTCATGGCGTACCTCTCAGTCCTGATTTTCGACGGCTTTGAACGACTTGTTGCTCAGGCCGATCCGTTCGATCTTCATGGTGACCTTCAGACGCAGCTCAATATCCCGAAAGACGTCTTCCCATCGCCCTTCAGCCTTGATCTGTTTCCAGCGGCGGGGGTCCTCCCGGTGAATCAGAGTGGCGAATTCCGTCACATCGGCATTCATGCGATGTACGCTTCGCCAGGAGCGCTGAACAATTTTCAGCACGTTGGCTTCAATGGCCTGTTCCATCCGGGCGATGGAGCGCTCTTTGCCGAGATTCACATCGCTGCCGATTTCCGACAGGTAGCCGCCGGCCTTGATGGAGACATTCATTACGTAATGATCCTTATCCCAGACGGGATGGACGGTCGTCGTGCTGTGCTGGATCGAGAAGGACGAGTCGTCGTTCGGCAGATCTGGCAGAGAGGGGAAGGAGATATTGGTCATTTGAACGCGGTTACGCAGGAAGGACAGCCCCAGCGCCTCCGGCTGTGACAGCCAGCCGATGAACCGGTCTTTCTTCAGGATGGCAAGTCTGCCGAAAGTAAGCCGGGAGGGCAGATCCGTCTGGCTGACTTCATCCGTCTTGTCCATTTTCTTGCCGCCGCTCAGCAGAATTTCGGGAACGGCCGCGCAGTTGGAGTCGGAGAAGAGAGCCATCGCCAGCTCGAACATTCGGATGCCGGGATAATAGGAAGCCAGCTTGCTCTCCTGCTCGATCATGAGCTGGATGCCGGCCCCCTGATTCTTGCTTAGCTGCATGAGCTGATCGAGAATGCGGCCGGCCTCGCCGTCCGTAATGAACACATAAACCGTCTCCCGCGCATCCGGCTTGCGGAGAAAGAGATCGACAAGCTGGGCGATGCCTTTCTCCTGCGCGAGCTTGTTGCTGAGGATAACCACTCTGGAATGGCTCAGGAACAATTGGCGGGTACTGGTCAGATTGGTCTTCTCCATCGCTTCCATAATCGTGGGCCCGCTGACCCGGAAGGTGACGAACGGCGGAGAGCTGCTGCTTCCCGCGCCGCTGCCCCCCGTACCGCTGGCTCCCGATGAAGGGTTGATGATCTGATAGGTGCCTACAAATTGATTGTTCTCCCAGTCGTAGGCCGACCCCGAGGCAATGCCGAGCTCGCTCAATTCCCGGTCGTCCCAGCAGCCGCCAAGCGGCGTCAGAAGCAGGAGAGCGAGTCCCAGGCGGACGCCGGCCCGCAGAACCGCGCTTGGTTCTCTGCCGCCAGCTTCGGTTCCGGTTCGGTCTGTGCTTCGCATTACTTCTCCTCCTTTGCGGGAGCCGTCCGGCCGCCGCGGATTCGTCCGTAGAGCAGCAGGAAGGCCGGAAGCAGAATGTTGATCAGATAGAAGACCGGAAACCGGCCGTAGGTGTTGTATTCGCTCAGCCTGGACGGATTCTGCCAAGTGTACGTGCATTCCAGGCCGACAATCAGCGCGATTGCCCAGTGATAGGGCTCCCGTTCCTTAAGGCGGAAGGTCTGCTTCAGACATTCCTGGCAGGCGAACAGGAACAGAGCCAGCTTGATGTAGATCATCAAGATCCAGTAGGAGATAAACAAGATATCAAGCTGTTCGATGAAACGGCCCAAGTGGATGACGCTGATGACGGCAAAGCCGGGGTAAGCGGACATTTTGACAAAATACGGACCGAAGACGGCAACGGAGCTGAAGATTGCAAGCATCAGGAGACCCGCAATATACAGCAAGCCCAGCATGCCGATTCGCCATGCCCGCTGAGGCGTCTTCAAGTAAGGGGCCAGAAGCAGCAGAACGGCGATTTCGGACATCCACCCTACAGGCATCAGCGAAGCCTTCGTCAGCGCTGCGGCGGAATGATCGAAGAACGGCAGCAGGTTGTGAGAATCGGACAGCGGGATTACTCCGGCCAGAAAGACCGGCAGGAACAACATCAGCAGAAGAACCACGATGGAATTCACCCGGGCGACGGATTCAATTCCCCGGCCTGTTATATAAAGCGCCGCTCCGAGAATGACGACCAGCAGGATGGAAGCCGGCGTATTCTGAAGGACGTTGTCTTTCAGGAAATTGATGTATTCCCGGAGGATTGTCGCCGTGGCGTCCAGATAATACTGGAGCAGCATCAGCCCGAGCAGGAAGGCAAGCGCGGGAGAACCGAGCTTGCGGACCCAGTCAAGCAGAGGCATCCCGTTCGTGGTGCGGATCAGGGCCGCGACGATGCCGGCCACGCCGAGGCCAAGGGCCAGAGAGATCAGAACGACCAAGGGCGCATCCTGCTCCGCATACGTGCCGATGATGAGCGGCAGCACGATCAGGGCGGTGGGCGCTACGGCGTTGAAGAGGAGCATGGAGGCCTGGGCAGAGCCGATCTTGCTGTTCATTCGTTCCCTCCTTCCTTGGAGCCGGGAGCGCTGCTCCGCGTCTCCGGTTTCTGGCCGGGCGCTTGTCTCCGCGTCTCCTTACCCGTGCTGGTCGATGGCCGCATCGTCATATTCCAGAGCGGAACCCGAATCAGAATATCCTTGAGATAGCGCAGCTTCATCGGTGCGAGCGGCGACAGGTAAGGAACGCCGAAAGAGCGCAGACTGGCCATATGGATAAGAAGCGCCATCAGGAAGGACATGATGCCGAACAGGCCCAGCGTGCCCGCAATCAGCATCATGAGGAAGCGGATGAGCCGGATCGAGTTCGCAATTGCCAGCGACGGAATGACGAAGTTCGAGATGGCGGTGAACGAGACCACGATAACCATCGCCGCCGAGACCAGACCGGCCTGCACAGCAGCCTGTCCCAGAACGAGCGCGCCGACGATAGAGATCGCCGGGCCGATGGCCCGGGGCATCCGGATTCCGGCCTCGCGCAGCACGTCGAAGGTCAGCTCCATCATCAACGCTTCCACAAGGGCCGGGAAGGGGACCCCTTCGCGCTGGGCGGCCAAGCTGATCAGCAGCGTGGTTGGCAGCATTTCCTGATGGAAGGTGGTCACTGCGATATACATGGCAGGCAGCATCATCGAGACGAAGAAGGCCGTGAACCGGATCAGCCGCAGGAAGGAGGCGATGTCGTAGCGCTGATAGAAGTCTTCGCTGGACTGGAAGAAGCTGAAGAATGTGGACGGCGCCAGGAGAGCGAACGGGGTTCCGTCGATCAGAATGGCAACCTGTCCTTCCAGAAGTCCGCCGGCCACCGCATCGGGACGTTCGGTATTCTGGATGGTCGGAAAAGGGGTGAGTCCCCCGTCCTGGATCAGTTCCTCAATATAATTGCTCTCCAGAATGGCGTCGGTCTGAATACGGTTCAGCCGCCGGCGGACCTCGGTCACCACCTCTTCGCTCGCCAGACCGTCCATATAGATCAGGGCCAGCGACGTGGAGGAACGCTGTCCGATCTTGTACTGCTCGATCCGGAGATCCGGACTCTTCAGCCTTCTTCGAATCATGGAAGTCCCGGTGCGAAGGTTCTCGGTGAAGCCTTCCTTGGGTCCCCGGATGACGCCCTGGGAGGTAGGCTCGTTGATGGCGCGCTTCTCCCAACCGGAGGTATCCGCCGACAGTGCGGCGCTGGAGCCATCCAGCCAGATCAGCGTATGTCCTTCGAACAGATTCGCCATCGCCGTCTCCATCGTCAGGCATTCGGCGACGCTGCCGACCGGCAGCTCCGCATCCTTAATGAACTGGTACGCTTCGCGCCCCTGGACGCTGCCGCTCTTCAGCGTGTCATTGTTCATCAGCGTCTTCAGTAAGGCTTGGTTGAGCGTCTCGGAATCAATCAGCCCGTCAATGTAGACAACGGCCATCTTATAAGCCGCTGAACCTCCGTAGGCCAGCCGCCGGATCACAACATCGTCGCTTCCTCCGATGCGGCTGGACAGCTCCCGGAGATTGTCCTCCAGCGATTCGGACAGCGGCCGGGGAGCGGGAACAGAGGTTTCAACAGGGTCAGGGTCCGGTATCCGGAAGGAATCCCGGAACGGGAGCTTCAGCTTCATCGTATAACCTCTCCTTCGGACTAGGTCGGTCATGATGAAGTAGTATGCCCGGAGCATCTTGCCTTATTCTGGCTGGAGACGTAACAAGCGGAAATCCGCGCGATCATTCCGCCGCAGCGGCTCCGGCAGCCGATTCAGGGAGGAGGGGGGTTCAGGCGGCGCTCCAAGAGAGCGCTTAACATGCCCGGCTCATCCGTGATAATGCCGGCTACGCCGGATTCGATGAGCGCCGACATTTCGGCCGGTTCGTTCACCGTCCACGGATGGAAGACGACTCCGCATGCGGCGGCTTCCCGGACAAGTTCGGGCAGAGCCGTGCGGTACTCGGCATGCAGGGCGCCGGCGCCGAGCGAAGCCGCATAAGCCCAGGGCCGGTACAGGCCTTCCGAGTAGAGAATGCCGGTGCCGATCTCCGGCGCCAGGGTCCGGCACAGCGCAAGCGAGTAGTGATTGAAGCTGGAAATCACGGTCCAGCTGCCGAGGCCGCAGGCGCGGACGGCGGCAATGACCTTCTGCTCCATTCCCGGATAGAAGCAGCGGCCGTTCTTCAGCTCAATGTTCAGAACAAGCCGGCTGCCGAGCGCAAGCTCCAGCAGATCTTCCAGCAGAGGGATGCGTTCCCCGGCATAAGCGCCGCCCTTGAACCAGCTGCCTGCGTCAAGCCCAGCCAGCTCCTCCCAGGTCTGATCCTTGACCCAGCCCTTGCCGTTAGTTGTCCGCTCCAGCCTCTCGTCATGAATCAGGACAAGCCGTCCGTCCCGGGTCATCTGCACATCCGTCTCGATACCGGTAGCTCCAAGCTCCACGGCGCGGCGAAAGGCCGCCATCGTGTTCTCGGGACATTCGCGGGACGCTCCCCGGTGAGCAAAGTTGATAATCGGACTGGTGATGATCATCGCCCTCCTTCTTTGTCGCAAGCTGTACATTCTATGCTTACGAGAATCCGGAATTGCCAGCGGGCGAATTGGGAGGCACAGGAGCGCCGCGAAATGAAAAATCCCCTGACCGGCGAGGCTGCATTCGAAAGGACGCGAATGCAGCCCGCGCAGGGCAGGGGAGGATTGATAATAAGCGGCAAAGCCGGAACCTTCCGGTGCTTCGCCGAGAGAAGCCGGACCGTCTACAGACTGGCGATCAGGTTCTTGATCGCTTCCGGCTGGAAGCCCTTGACGGCCTTGCCGCCGGCTGCCGTAACCGGAATGCCCATGAAGCCGAGGCTCTCCACCTCGCGCTGATATGCCTCATCGGCGAGGATGTCCCGCACTTCATAGGACACGCCCTCGCTGTCCAGCATGCGCTTCACTTTGGCGCAGTCGCTGCATCCTTCCGTCGAGTAGACAATGACGGACGCGCTCATGCCTGAACCGCTTCCTGAATGGAATCGCGGGTGATTTTCCAATGCGAGGTATTCCAGCGCACTTCGCCGTCTTCCAGAAGGAAGATCTGCGGAGATTCATGCTTGATGCCGAATTCTTCGGCAATGGCGTTGGAGAGCGGGCGGTCCTCGATAACGTGGACAATCGCCGCTGGCGTATCATGATTCTCCAGGTAAGCGGTGAATTCCTGGTGCGCCTTGGCGCTGATCGGGCAGGTCGTGCTGTGCTTGAACAACAGTTTCTTGCCCGGCTGGGCGACGAATTGCTGCAGATCGGACTGGGAATGAAGCTGGGTAAGTGCCATACAATCACCTTCCTGAATTAGAGTTGCGATTGGGAATTGCGGTTGAATAGATGCTTCCGATTGTAGCACATTTCAGCCGCACACTTCAAAATTAAAGAATTCACAGCCGCTTGAAATACAGCACAGTTGCGTCCAGGCGTCCGTCTTCCGACCGGGCATAATCCGGAATTCTTCCGGCTTCCTCATAACCGAGGGAACGGTATAACCGGTTGGAGGGGTCGCCTTCCCGCGTATCCAGCACGAGAAGGGAGCGCCCTTCGGCCCGGGCGGCGTTCTCGGCCGTCTCCATCAGCTTCCGCGCCAGCCCCCGGCGGCGCGCCCCCGGATGCACCATCAGCTTGGCGATCTCCGCGCGGTGCAGGCCGTTCGCCTTCTCCGCCAGGTGAAGCTGGACGGAGCCGACAATCTCCCCGTCCAGACAGGCTGTCCAGAGCCGCACATTCGCCGCAGGCACATTCTGCCAATAGGCATCTGCCTCTGCTTCGACGAGCGGAGGCAGAAATCCGACGGAAGCGCCGTCTGCCACCACTTCGACCAGCAGCCGGGCCAGCTGGCGTCGCCGTTCTTCGCTCAGATGCTCTTCCTGTGCAATGAAATCCGTCTCCTGCCCGGCTTCCGTCTCTGTAAGGCGGCGCTTCTTCAACAGGCTCTCCCATTCTCCGAAAGACAGCTTCTCCGTAATCTTCTTCAGCTCATCCGGCACATCCACCGCACACATGAGTTCCAGACTGTTGCCGTCCGGGTCGTCGAAATAGACCGAGGCGTTGCCCTGATTCGGACGAATAAAGGGCTGAACAGACGTTCTTCGACCCAACGGAACCGCTTCTGCTCCAATGGACGCCAGCCAGCCGAGCGCCTTCTTCAAATCCGCATACGTGACCCTGAAGGCCACATGGCGCAGCGAAGGATGATAAGGCGTGAGAGGCGCTTCTCCCTGCCACAAGCCCAGCCAGCTCTTGCCTTCTTCGATCCAGAAGAAGGCCGTGTCCTCGTCGCGCCAGGCCAGCTTCAGACCCAAGCCGGAATAGAAGGCGACGGACACGTCCAGATGTTGGACGGGTAAATGGGCTTCGTATAATCCTTTAATCATAAGGGTCCCCCTTCGCGGATGTTGAACCTGTTCATTCTGCCTTCCGATGCCTTATTCGAGACCGTGTTCCCGGACTCCTCTTCTGCGCTGCGGAACGGAGGTCTCTGGCCCGACCAATCTTCTTCCGCTCAAAAAATTTGCCGCAGGCCAAGCTCTCTCCTGCAACTATCCTCCATCTTCCGCGTTTGGATAAGAGAGGAAATGCATGGCAAGAAGCGAAGGAGGCGTCAAGAGTTGAACCAACAAGCAACGGAAACGAGACTGCCGGAGAACCGGTCCGGAAAAAGAGCCGGCAGGAACCGGAGTTGCGGAGCGTCCGGCCTCAGCCTGCGGGGGATCGCCGGCCGGCTGGCGCTGGCGCTGCTGGTGCTGGCGGGTCTGTTCGGGCAGGCAGAATGGCCGCAGGCTTCCGCCGCTTCGGCTGCCGGATCGTCCCGGGATCTGATTATTGTGAACAAAACGACCAACCGGCTCGCCTGGTTCAGCGGCGGGGAGGAAATCCGAACCTTCCCGGTGGCGACGGGAAGAACAAAGGCGCTGACGCCGGAGGGCAGCTTCCCGATCGTCAGCAAAATCAAGAACCGGCCTTATTATAAGGATCATATCGCAGGCGGCGACCCGAAGAATCCGCTCGGAGACCGCTGGCTTGGCCTTCAGGTGAACGATACCTACGGAACCACCTATGCCATCCACGGCAACAATAATGAGTCGTCCATCGGCAAGCATGTCAGCGCGGGCTGCATCCGGATGCACAACGACGATATCCGCTGGCTGTACCCGAAGATTGCGAAGGGAACCCGGGTCGTCATTGTCTCGTCGGAGCAATCCATGAAGGCGCTGGCCGTCAAGGCCGGATACAAGCTGGACCGGCAATCCGTGGCCGGCAGCTTCCAGATCGGCGCAAGCCGGATCGGGGCGGACCGTCCGTTCGTGATTGCCGGCGGGCGCGTGTTCGTGCCGCTTCGGGAAACGGCTGAAGCGGCCGGCGCGGTAATCGGCCGCAAAGACAGCGGAGCGCTGACCGTCACCCGGGGCGGACGGACGGCTGCGCATCTGCCGCTGGGAAGCACGGTCGCGGCAGATGGCCGGAACTACGGGCTGCCGGCTTCTTCGTTCTATGAAGACGGCGTCCTGATGGTGCCGCTGGCGGCTCTTCCGGCGCTGCTCGGCGGAGACGCTGCCTGGAATTCGGCCAGCAAGACGGCGGTGCTGAAGCTATGAAGAAAGAATGCGGAGGCAGGAGGCAGGGACCGAAGCGTCTTGGGGCCCTCCTGTTGCCGGTGCTGATGCTGGCCGTGCTGGCGCTGCTGTCCGCCTGCTCGGGTTCTTCCGGTCCGGCAAGCACGATCGCCAGGGCGGTGCAGGGCTGTCCGGATGCCGAAGTCGAGTATGTGGATTTCGTGCGGTTGAACGGGGTGTTCTACTCGTATACCGAGGATGCGAATCGGGGAACCGGCATCCTGCCCGGCGAACGGCTGGGAAGCGTCAATTACCGGCTGTCGGGGCAGGCCTGCTCCGATTATGAATCGGTGGACGGCAATGCGTCTTATCTGGAAGAAGGAACGGAGCTTTATGAACACCAGGGCTACGCCTCCTCCTTCCGCATTCTCGCCAAGACCCCGCAGGGACTGCGGGTGTATGAAGCTTCCCTCAACCCCAAGGCGGAGACGGTGGGCGAATTGATGGATATCGAAGGCCGCGTGCAGGCTGTGACGCTGAAGGACGGAGCCGTGAAGCTCACAGCGCAGGAGCAGGAAGAATTCCTGGCGGATTTCTTGAGTCTCTCTTACCGACCGGATCAGCTGCGCAAGGCCCGGCTTGCCGATTCGGTCGGAATGGAGCTGACTCTTAAGGACGGGAGCGGCATCCGGCTGCTCTACTGGCTGCGGGTCAAGCCGGCGATGCATCCGGGCGTCTACGTGACCGAACGCATGGACCGGATCGTACAGAACCGGCTGAAGGAGGCGGGGTATCTGAAGACGCTGCCTCCGCTCGTCGGTCCGGCGAAGGAATAGCGCAGTCGATTAAGGGACCGTTCCGGAAGATGATGCCTTGCCAATCTCCAGCTTCTGCCTGTATAATCGGGATAACGCTTTAAATTACGGACAATCCGGAGGACTTACCGAAGACATGAAGAACTAATGCGTGTTCCCACCGAATGGAATCAGACCGGCGCCGTGGGCGCCAAGGTCCGAGTACGCCCAGCAGGGCGGCGGTCAGGGATACGTATGTCTTCGGGAAGCTGTACCTGCAACGAGAGGAATCTCCCCGTTGCCGCCTTTTGCGGCCGGGGTATTCCGGTAAGCGGCCCTGCCGCCCCGGAAGGATGCCCTTCGTTTCGGCCGGCTTGTCTTCGGCGCATACGCTTTATCCCGGCCGCAGCGGTGATCCGCTGCGGTTTTTAGTATGCCTGGAACAGCAGGCAACGGGAGATGATGAGTTCATGATGATAATTAGAGCAACGGATGTACGTAAAGAATGGAACGGGAAGCCCCTGTTCGAGAAGGTATCCTTCGAGGCAGCGGAAGGCGAGCGGCTGGCGCTGCTGGGCCGCAACGGCACCGGCAAGACGACGCTGCTTCGCTGTCTGACCGGCGAGCTTGCTGCGGATGGAGGAAGAATTCACCGGGAGCTGCCCCGCTCGGAGTGGGGCCTGCTGGCCCAGCAGCTCCAGCCTGAGGAAGGGATCAGCGCACTCGGCTGCGTGCTGGCGGGCCGACCGGAGCTGGCCGCGCTGAAGCGCGAGCTTGAGAAGTGGTCCGCGCTTATGGCGGAAGGCGGAGAGCTGCAGGAAGAAGCTGTGCAGCGTTACGGAGCGGCCTTCGACCAATATGCGGCGCTGGACGGATACGGCTGGGAAGCGGCTGCGGAGAAAGCGCTCGTTCAATTGGGCCTTGAACCGGAGAACTGGCTCCGGCCCTATGCGGCGCTGAGCGGCGGGCAGAAGACGCGCGTCCAGCTCGCGGCGCTGCTCGCCCGCCAGCCGAAGCTGCTGATTCTGGATGAACCGACCAACCATCTCGACGCCGAGACGATGGAGTGGCTGGGGCAGTTCGTTGCCGGTTATCCGGGCACGGTGCTGTATGTGTCGCATGACCGGGCGTTCATCGATAAGACGGCGACGGCTGTGCTGGAGCTCCGGCAGGATGGCTGCCGCCGCTATCCCGGCGGCTACTCGGATTACCGGGCCCAGAAGGCCGTTGAGGCCCGCACCCAGGAGATCGCCTGGCGGAAGCAGGAGGCGGAGAAGAAGAAGCTGGAGGAGAGCATCCGCCGCTATTCCGAGTGGTTCCAACAGGCGCACCGGGCGGCCGGGCAGGATCCTTTTCTCAAGGCGAAAGCCAAGAAGAACGTCTCCCGGCTGCATGCCAAGGAATCGGCGCTGGAGCGGCTGAACAAGGAGCGGGCCGACCGGCCCAGAGAAGCGGCCAAGCTGAACGTCGCGTTCACGGGCGAGGCGTTTGAGGCGGGAACGCTGGTGGCTGCGGACCGAATCTCGTACGCCTATCCGGGCGGGGAGACGATCCTGCGCGATTTCAGCCTGTCGCTGAACCGGGGCGACCGGGCGGCCGTAATCGGACCGAACGGAGCGGGCAAGTCAACTCTGCTGAAGCTGCTGGCCGGCGTCTATGAACCGGCATCCGGCACGGTCACCCGGCATCCGAAGGCGGCGGTCGGCTATTTTGCCCAGGAGCTGGAGGGTCTCGACCTGGATAGCACGCTTCTGGACAGCCTCCTGGACCTGCCGGGAATGACGGTGACGGAAGCGCGGACGCTGCTCGGCTGCTTCCTGTTCTCGAGGGAAGACGTCTTCAAACGGATCGGTTCCCTGAGCCTTGGCGAGAAATGCCGGGTGGCCTTCCTGAAGCTGTACTTCGGCCGGGCCAATCTGCTTGTTCTGGACGAACCGACCAACTATCTCGATATCGACACCCGCGAGGTGATCGAGGAAGCGCTGCAGTCGTATCCTGGAGCGCTGCTGCTCGTCACCCATGACCGCTACTTGCTGGAGAGAGCGGCGAACCGGCTGGTGCTGCTCTCCCCCGGCCGGGAGCCGGTGTTGTATCCCGGCGGCTGGCGGGAGTATGAGGAAGGCAGGGCCTTGCGCTCGCTGCCGGACGAAGAGCGCGTCCGGGCAGACGAGGCCGGACGGCTGGAGCTGCGGCTGGCGCAGCTTATTCAGAGCGAGGCCTTAAGCAGCGTGGAAGAGAATGCTGGACTGCTGCGGGAGATGACGCGGCTGCGCCGGGAGATTGACGCGCTGCGGGGACAGCCCGGATACAGGAATGCCGACTAGACAAGGGTGAACCAATGTTTTAAACTATTGTAAAAATATAGAATGGGGCTGCTGGTACGAAAGAGCTGCTTCATTCTATGAAGTCTCATCCAAGCCAGAGGATGCCCATCAGGGCATTCTCTGATTTTATAAGAAGAGGAGGAACAGAATTGAAGAAATCGGTTGGGATGGTCGTCGTCCTATGGTTCGGCTCGCTGTGGGTACTTGCCGGCTTGGCAGGGGCCGCTCCGCTGTTCTCCGAAAGCCTGTTGGATAAGAGCACGGAAGTGTATTCGCTGGACGCTTCGACAACTCTATTCATCGATCGGATCGATCACCGCATTCAGGCTTTGGACTTATCCCGTAACACTATAAAGTGGGAGCTGGATCTACCGGCCATCTATGATAGCCGGGTATTCACTAACCCCCATAAAATCATCATTATTACCTCTGAAAATAACCATCCTAGAAAAGTTGTACTTTCTGCGGAAGGAAAGATACTATCCTCACAAGTCTTCACCCGGATTGTCCTGAACTCTCAAGTGAAGCAAGTCGCCTGGACTTTCTCTGCTGCCAATCATCAGGAGGAGTTGGCTGTAGCCTATTCAGACCGATTGTTCTTCTACCAAGCGCCTTGGTTCAAAGCCTCCCGGACGGTAAGTTATGCCCTGAAAGAGTATAGCCGCCGTTATGAGAATGTTGCGCTGGACAGGGTATGGCTGGAGTTCCCTTATGCGGTGCTGAAGCTTAGGGGAGGCGCTCTTGTTCAGGGGCGTGATTTGTACCGGGTGCTGAATTTGTCTTCCGGAGGCTCCTATACTCTATCCATGCCGTGGAATTTGACCACTAGCGGAAGGATTGAAGGGGAGGAACTGGTGGTTACCCGCTCAAGCATTGCAGGCAGTCCGGGAGGCATTGATGTCAATAGGGCGAATCCGGTTTATACCCGATATGCGCTTCCGACCGGCAAGGTGAATATAGAGCTCACCAAGACTTTCTCTTCCATAGACTCGAATTGGACCTCCGATTACTTCAATCATCGGCTGATGCTGATGAACTCGGAGACCGGACAGCTTGAAGAGTACGATCAGCAGGCGAATCTAATCGGTGCCCATGCCTTCACTGGGACTCCTTCCGGTGTTCGATTCGTGGGGTACCGCGGCAATCAGCTCTGGCTGCTTAAATACCAGCCAAGCGGAGGAGCGGAGCTAATTACGGTTAATCTGATGAATAGCTCCGGCGCGCCTCAACCATAATAACTGCGGTTACACCACTTTCCCACTCCGAGGAGGAATCACATCTTGAACAGCAACTTGTCCGGCCAGATTCAGCAGTGCGAGCAGCTCATCCAGCAGTTGATCAATCAGACTCACCAGGCCAGCCAGATGTACCAGCAAATGCTCCAACAGGAGCAGCAGAACGCCGCCCAGCTGAACGACCTGGCCGACCGCGAGCGCAGAGCGGCCCAGACGATTCAGACCGCACTGCAGGGCCATCATACAGCCATTCAACAGCTTCAGCAGGTGACCCAGATCTGCCGCCAGATCGAGTCCAGCGCTTCCTTCAACCAGCCGGCGTTCGGAGGCCAGGGAATCGGCGCGCACTCCTTCGGGATGCCTTCCTTCAATGCTCCGTCTTTCGGTTCTTCGGCCGGTTCGCAGATCGGTTCTTCGATTTCGGGACGCGGCGGAATGCAGCAGTAAACAGAGGCTTGCACGTAAAAAGGAACCGGCCCAGGCCGGTTCCTTTTTGTGCTGCATATGAATTTGCGCCGCCAGTATCCTATCGGGCAGATCTGTCCATCCGCCGTTCCGAATCCATTTTGGCTCGGGGCCACTTCTCCGCAGGCTGACGATACACATGGCGGTATACCGTATCCCGGAAGCGCAGAAATTCCGATTCCGCGAGCGGCGAAGGGCGGCTCATCAGCATCAGGGGCAGAGGGGCCTGCCCATCGCGCAGCGGAGGCTGAACATACGGATATGAATTCAGGACGAACCCGAGCCGCTCGTAAAAGCGCACCCGCCGCTCCGGCCATTCGCCCTCCGGCGGCTCCACCTCCAGCACAACGGGTCCGCCTCCGGCTTCCCCGATATAACCGGTCAGCAGCCGCTCGCCGATTCTCTGCCCGCGCAGTCTGGGATGCACCGCCAGATGCTCGACGAACCGGAACGTCTCCAGCTCCCAGACCGCCATGAAGCCGGCGAGCGCGCCGTCTTCATGGCGGACCGGAAGGAGGCGGTAGCGGGGATCGTCCAGAAGAGCCGCCTGGTCCCGGCGTATCCGGAACTCGGACGGAGGGAAGGACAGCTCCATCAGTTCATATACCTGATCGAATAAAGTAGACATGCGGCATCCTGCTTTCCTCATTGAACTTGCTGAACATCATACCGCAAAGCCCGCTGACAGATCAAACGGGCGCTTCCGCGGCAACCTTTGGCAGCGCCGAACCGTCTGTAAGAGAACAAAGGAGATGAAGAATGAGATGAACCTTCGACAACATGGATATAAAACCCTATCCGCCGGGCTTCTGCTGGCGGGACTGCTCGGACTGACCGCCTGCTCGTCCGGCGGAAACAACGCGCCTGCGGGAGCTTCGGCGCATCCGTCCGCCACAGCCGCTCCGGCGGTTTCGCCGGCAGCAAGCTTGCAGCCTGCCGCCAGCATGCCTCCGGCCGGCGGCGAAGCTCCCGCTACGGCAGCGCCGGCCTCCACGGAGCCGGAGACCGCCGACTCCGGTCAGAGGGATGCCAGCGCGCAGCTCCAGGAAATGCTGGCCCTGGCCAAGCAGGGCAAGGCGCCGGGCATCGAATTCGCCGTCCACGACAACCTGATCGACGATGTCAAAGCCGCCTGGGGCGAGCCCGACCGTGAAGATTGGGCGGGCAAAGGCATGTACGCCACTTATACGGACAAGAAAGCGGCCATCGGCTTCAATAAAGGCAGCCGGATCTTTGATGTAAGATCCAGTTCGGCCGAAGTGCAGGCTCTCACCCGGGAGCAGGTGGAGGGAGCGCTCGGCAAGCCGGACAACGTCACGACAAGCGGAGACGATGAGATTCTCATTTATCAGGCGAAAGAGGGCTATCAGCTGAAATTCGCCATCCCGAAATCCACGGGGAAGGTCGATCACATCTCGGTCTTCTCGGAGAAGGATTCGTTCAATAATATGGCGGGATAGAAGATGCCGGTGCGGTTCGAAGCCGGGAATACAGGCTTCAGAACCGTGCCGGTGTTGTTTCTTCTAGTAACATGGAGAAAAGGGGGTGAAGGAGGTGCCTATGGCAGCAATCACCAAAGGAATCCTCGCTGCGGCGGGGCTGTCCGCCATTCTGCTTCTGGCGGCTTGTTCCGACTCCAATGGGAACACAAGCCGGATCATCCCCAGCGCCGCTCCGCTGGCATCCGCTCCGAACGCAGCGGCGGCGCAGGAGTCGAGAACGGAATGGATGACCGAAACCATCAGCCGCTTCACGGGGGTGTCGTTCCGGTTTGTCGAAACGTTCAAGCTGGAGAGCGGAGAGGAAGGATACGCGCTTCGGTTAAGCTTCATCCCGGAGGCCGGATCGGCTCCGATCAAGGAAGATATTTACCGTTCCATCGCGGAGTATGCCTGGAGTATTCAGCGCTTCTTCCCGGAGATTCAGCGGTATGAATTCCATGTGCTCTGGGATGAGAACAGCAAGAAGGAGGCCATCGGAGCGACGATCGGCGGAGAAGCGGTGCAGAAGCTGGCCGAGCGCTATTCCGGAATCAAGGCCGATCAGCAGGCCGGACTCGGCACATCGTGGCGCTCGGTGTTCTCGGATATTACCGAGAGCGCGGAAGCGAAGGGCTGGCACGAGAAGGACAGCGGCGTCTAGAGCGCCGTCCGGGTTGCTCCTGTTAGGATGTCAAAGCAAAGACCCCGGAAGCGGACGCTCCATTCAGCGTCCCGTTTCCGGGGTCTTTGTTTATGGTTTCAGCGCCGCCCAAGAGGGGCTGAAGATTCCTTGCAGAAATCCCGCCCCCATGCTATCATGGGAAGGCTATGGGTACATTTTATTCAATCGGGCAAAGAAAGACCATCTTAATTACAACTTAATCATACCACGGTGGATCGCGATTGTCAAATGGACCCGGCCATGCCTTACCAAATTGCAGGGGAGCGTGATGGCAAGATGGTTGAAGAACAGGAATGGGTGGAAGAGGAACGCCGGTTGAAGCGGGTTGAGGCGCTTCTTCAGGAGCGAATCGGCGAACTGGAGCCTTTGGTCGGCGGCCTGCGCGAGCAGGCATCCGAGCTTCGCAAGCGGTTCTGGGAAGAAGTGACGGTGAATGCCAGTACGCCCGAAGATTTCGAAGAGACGTTCTACAGCATCCGGCAGCAGGAAGCGCTGCTGTCGGAACGGGAGCGCAGCCACCAGCTGCGGCGGCGTCAGTGGAACAGCCTGAAGCGGCTGGCGCCCTCGCCTTATTTTGGACGGATTGATGTTCAGGAGGCAGGACAGAGCGGCGAAGAGGCGATATATATCGGCGTTGCTTCTCTTCTGGGCACGGACGAAATGAGCTTCCTGATCTATGACTGGCGCACGCCGGTAGCCGGCATGTACTACGACTATTCGCCGGGCCCCTGCGCGTATGAGACACCGGGCGGAGAGCGGATCGAAGGGACCATGAAGCGGAAGCGGCAGTATCGCATCCGGGACGGGCGGCTGCTGGATGTTTTTGATACCGGCGTCACCATCGGCGACGAGCTGCTGCAGCAAGTGCTGGGGCAGGACGCCGACAACCGGATGCGGAGCATTGTCGCTACGATCCAGCGGGAGCAGAACGCCATAATCCGGGACGACCACAGCCGGCTGCTGGTGGTCCAGGGCGCGGCGGGCAGCGGGAAGACCTCGGCGGCGCTCCAGCGGATCGCCTACCTGCTCTATAAGCACCGGGACCGGCTCCGGGCCGATCAGATTGTCCTGTTCTCGCCGAACCCGCTGTTCAACAGCTACGTCTCGACCGTGCTTCCCGAGCTTGGAGAAGAGAATATGCAGCAGACGACCTTCCAGGAGTATCTGGAATACGGACTCGGGAAGCAGTGGCGGATGGAAGATCCGTTCGACCAGATGGAGTACCTTCTGACCGCTGTGGGAGAACCGGGGCACGAAGCGCGTCTGGCGGGGATTCGCTACAAAGCGTCGGAGGCCTATCTGGAGGCGCTCCAGGGTTATGCGGACCGACTAGCGGCCGAAGGCATGTGCTTCCTCGATCTGCGTCTGGACGGCCGGGTGCTGATCGGAGCGGATGAGATGGCCGCCCGCTTCTACGCCGGGGACGCGTCGGTCCGGCTTCCGAACCGCATTGCGCTGCTTCGCGAGTGGCTGCTGCGTAGACTCAGACAGCTGGAGCGGAAGGAGCGGGAGGCGTCCTGGGTGGAAGAAGAGCTGGACTATCTGGACAAAGACCAGTATGACGCCGTCTCCGGCGAGCTGCTGCGCAAATACCGGCGGGACCGGCCGGTGTTTGATTTTACAACCGAGTATCTGGAAGCCTACGGTGAGCTGGAGGGCACCGAGCAGGGAGAGGCGGAAGTGTTTGATTTTGCGGAACAGGAAGAAGAACTTTTGCGCAAGCTGATCGTTCATGCAAAATTCAAGCCGCTCCGCCGTCAGGTCAAACGCCTGGCCTTCGTGGATGCGGCGGGGCTGTATGCCCGGATCTTCACGGAAGAGACGTCTTATCGGACCCTGACCGGCGCGGCCGGGGTTCCCGGGCATTGGCCGGAGATTTGCGCGCAGACGCTGGAGAAGCTGGAGCAGGGCGGGCTGTTCCATGAAGATGCGACGCCGTTTCTCTATCTGAAAGAGCTGGTCGAAGGCGTGCGGACGAACACGGAAGTTCGTCATCTCTTCGTGGACGAAGGCCAGGACTACTCGGCGTTTCAGTACCGGTTCCTGCGCCGGCTGTTCCCCCGCGCCCGTATGACCGTCCTCGGCGACTTCGGCCAGGCGATCTTCGCGCAATCGACGAACCTGAACGAAGCGGATTCGCCGCTGCTCCGTCTCTACGGGGAGGCGGACACCCGCATCATCGAGCTGCTGCGGAGCTACCGGTCCACGCGCGAGATTGTAGAATTCACCCGGGCGCTGCTTCCCGGCGGCGAAGGGATTATCCCCTTTGACCGAAGCGGCGGCAAGCCCTGTGTGGTGCGCCGGACCGGCGCGGGAGAACGGAACGCCGCGATTGCAGCCGATCTGGCAGCGCTGGAAGCCGCCGGCTTCGGCTCGGTCGCCGTCATTACCAAGACCGCGGCCGAGAGCCGCGAGGCGCTGGAAGCCCTGGCGAACGAAGGAAGGGAGGATCTGCGGCTCGTGACGAAGGAGACGCTCGCTTTTGAGAAAGGGACCGTCGTCATCCCCGCCTATCTCGCCAAAGGAATCGAGTTCGACGCCGTGCTGATCTACAACGCTTCTCCGGCCGTGTACGGGCGCGAGAGCGAGCGCAAGCTGTTCTATACAGCCTGCACGCGCGCGATGCACCGGCTGCTGCTGTATATGGACGGAGGCTGGACCCCTTTGCTGGATGGGGTGAGTGCGGAGTTGTATGAGAGCCGCTGAATGGAGGGGCAGGCCCTTGCAAAGGGCCTTGCTCTCCTCTCTCAATCGTACCAGGCGAACCAGGCTCGCCTGGTGCGAACCCCAAGCTCCCATGAAATCCCCGGGTCCTTCGCACCTCGGATTTGCCCGAACTTTGTCGACTGCAAGTTATTCTCTAATTTGTCAACCGGGCGCACAGATTTGTTTGATATGATAGGGGGAGAAAAAGCTCCGAATTGATGCTTCGGGTGAATCAATCGGCTGGTTTTTCGCTGTCGCACTCTGTGTGGAGTGCGTGGATTGAAATCGATTTTGTGCGAAAGTCCCCCGAAGACTGGAGCGCGTCGCACTCTGTATGGAGTGCGTGGATTGAAATCTCGGCCAAGTCCGGGAGATCGGCCGCAAGTCACAGGTCGCACTCTGTATGGAGTGCGTGGATTGAAATAACGAGATTATGCGCCGATGGGACACGCTGGACGTCGCACTCTGTATGGAGTGCGTGGATTGAAATTAGCAGCGGTACCGGCTTTTGGTTGGCGTGGATGGTCGCACTCTGTATGGAGTGCGTGGATTGAAATACCCATGTCCAATTTAAAGGACATCTTATCTCCCGTCGCACTCTGTATGGAGTGCGTGGATTGAAATGTTCGGGCTGCTAGGTATGTAGGATTGAGTCATATCGTCGCACTCTGTATGGAGTGCGTGGATTGAAATTTGGTGTTGCCGCTTCTCGCTTCGCGGAGGTGGTTGTCGCACTCTGTATGGAGTGCGTGGATTGAAATCTCGCCACTGCCCGGGAGTCTGGATTGGAACGAGGTCGCACTCTGTATGGAGTGCGTGGATTGAAATGGTTAATAGCTATATTTAAACGGCCTCGTAGCCGGGTCGCACTCTGTATGGAGTGCGTGGATTGAAATCATCCAAAGAGTTGCAGATATTTTGGGGCATGCTAGTCGCACTCTGTATGGAGTGCGTGGATTGAAATGCTGATTTTAAGGAGTTGCCGGAGCCGGGAGACCGTCGCACTCTGTATGGAGTGCGTGGATTGAAATTTCCGATAGTTTTCGTTGACTTTTTCCAAGCCCAGTCGCACTCTGTATGGAGTGCGTGGATTGAAATCCCGTGATGCCCTTAATTAGGGCGAACAGTCCGGAGTCGCACTCTGTATGGAGTGCGTGGATTGAAATGTCCAGAGCGAGAAGGTCGGCAAGGTATCACCGGGTCGCACTCTGTATGGAGTGCGTGGATTGAAATGTGAGGAGATGGAAAGACGCAATGTGACTGTTAGGTCGCACTCTGTATGGAGTGCGTGGATTGAAATATCCACGCGAACCCGCAGGCGCTGGAAGTAGAGCGCGTCGCACTCTGTATGGAGTGCGTGGATTGAAATGATGCCGACTTTCCGAATGAGTGCATACGGTCCGTCGCACTCTGTATGGAGTGCGTGGATTGAAATGTGGTTGCTGCATCGCGTCCCGGAAGTTTTGCAGTCGCACTCTGTATGGAGTGCGTGGATTGAAATGGGTCCGTGGCGTATCCGCACTGATAGACGGCGGCGTCGCACTCTGTGTGGAGTGCGTGGATTGAAATTTGAGTGGCGCGACCGTGGAGGCCGTGAGTGACTAGTCGCACTCTGTGTGGAGTGCGTGGATTGAAATGCGGATGACCAAGCGGCAAGCTACCTGCGGGAGACGGTCGCACTCTGTGTGGAGTGCGTGGATTGAAATCAGAGCCCTCAGCGTGCGCAGCTGTGCCGAAAACGTCGCACTCTGTATGGAGTGCGTGGATTGAAATTTGCCGATATTAAGGCTCCGAACGGACAGGATGCGGTCGCACTCTGTATGGAGTGTGTGGATTGAAATATAAAGTTGTCCAGTTGAATGTCCAGTACAGTGTCCAGGTCGCACTCTGTATGGAGTGCGTGGATTGAAATTTTGAGTCCCTGGGAGACACGGATCGTAGTATCCGTCGCACTCTGTATGGAGTGCGTGGATTGAAATATTGCAGCATTCGGTGAGATGATCGTTTCCGGAGTCGCACTCTGTATGGAGTGCGTGGATTGAAATGGAAACGCAGCGGGAAGCTCGTCCGGTAGCGGCGCGTCGCACTCTGTATGGAGTGCATGGATTGAAATGACGCGGTGCGGAACCGAGACCTCCAGAATGATCCGTCGCACTCTGTATGGAGTGCGTGGATTGAAATGATGCCCGAAAACTATTCCATGATGACGGTAAGCCGTCGCACTCTGTATGGAGTGCGTGGATTGAAATCACCGGAAGCCCCGAGCGATGCGGGGAGTTGTGGTCGCACTCTGTATGGAGTGCGTGGATTGAAATATCTGGCATCGCTCCTTATGTTATAATCGAGAAAGTCGCACTTTGTATGGAGTGCGTGGATTGAAATTCATCCTTGAAACACATCCTCCGTGACAGGTTGCCCTACATATAGAGGGCATAAATGGAATCGTGATATGATGAATCTAAAACCGAAGGTACAAGTGATTCGGCTTTATTTTATAAGATGGCAGTACAGAGTAATACACGGGAGTCAGCCGGACGATAACCAGATGCCGAAGGAGGGATCTAATGAAAAGAATCAACCAGCTCGAGCATGAAGCGCCGGGTTCCGTCAACTTGAGTCCTGCTCAGATCGAGGCCATCATACGGATTCTCAACGAGACAGTGGCTCCCGCATCCATCATGCTCTTCGGCTCGGCGGCCAAGGGGACGTTTCGTCCGGACAGCGATCTGGATTTGGCGTATATCCCCCACAGACATCGGCCCGGGGCCTATGAACGGTTTCAAATTGCCGCAACACTCGCGGATGTGGTGGGGCGGGAAGTAGATCTGGTTGATTTTGAACAGGCGAGTCCGGTCTTTCGCGTACAGATCATTGACGGCGGTATTTTGCTCTATGAGACGGATGCTTTGAAGCGTCAGCTGCTGTTCATGCGATCCCTGAAGGAATACGCCATGCTCAATGCAGAAAGAAGCGAGATCATCCAGAACCGGATGAGGGAAGGACGGACATGAATCGAGACATTCTGCTCAACAAAACCGAAGTTATTCGCAGATGCCTGAAACGAATCCATGAGGAGTACGCGGGTGACGAACGGAATCTGCACCATTACACGAAGCAGGACTCTATCATCCTGAACTTGCAAAGATGCTGTGAAGCTTGCATCGATCTGGCGATGCATACGGTGGCGGAGCTTGGAACGGGTGTGCCGCAGGCCAGCCGGGAAGCTTTTGACATCCTGCTGCAAGAAGGAGTGATTCCCGAGGAATTGGCTCGCAATCTTAAGGCGATGGTTGGCTTCCGTAATATTGCCGTTCACGATTACCAGGCCGTTCAGTTGGACATTCTTAAGGCGATTTTAGAAGAGCATTTGACGGATTTCACGGAGTTTGCGGCGATTCTAAAAGCACAAGCGTCGTTTGGTGCGAACCCCAAGCTCCCATGAAATTCCCGGGTCCTTCGCACCTCGAAATTCGACGAATTCTGTCGAACCCGAGCTGTTCTTTAATTTGTCAATAGAGCACACAGATTTATTTGATATGATAGTCGCAGGAAAAGCACCGGATTGATGCTTCGCGGGGATCAATCGGCTGGTTTTTCGCTGTCGCACTCCGTATGGAGTGCGTGGATTGAAATCATCCCCTCGGAAGCCTTTGCCAGCGCGATCTTCGTCGCACTCCGTATGGAGTGCGTGGATTGAAATGTTTAATGTTCTTGACCAGCACTTTGTGCTGTGCGTCGCACTCCGTATGGAGTGCGTGGATTGAAATGTATGCCAAGTTACCATCTCCGCAAGATATTTTGCGTCGCACTCCGTATGGAGTGCGTGGATTGAAATGCATCCTCTGTGGCGGATAGCCTCGGCTAATGGCCCGTCGCACTCCGTATGGAGTGCGTGGATTGAAATAAAATCGTTTCCCGCTCCCATATCGGTCCGCTCGAAGTCGCACTCCGTATGGAGTGCGTGGATTGAAATCTACTCCCTATTTTACACTGATGTAAGCTATTTTGTCGCACTCCGTATGGAGTGCGTGGATTGAAATATCATCCTTTGATATTCCCGATAAATCCGGCTCGTGTCGCACTCCGTATGGAGTGCGTGGATTGAAATCTTCGCCGGAATCCTGCTATGAGCCAGCGCCAGGGTCGCACTCCGTATGGAGTGCGTGGATTGAAATCTTCGCCGGAATCCTGCTATGAGCCAGCGCCAGGCGTCGCACTCCGTATGGAGTGCGTGGATTGAAATCCGGAGGTCAGGTCCCCGCCAGATGAAAGGTCAAGGGTCGCACTCCGTATGGAGTGCGTGGATTGAAATTTTGACGATAGTTGTATAAATTTCTTTGAGTTTCGGTCGCACTCCGTATGGAGTGCGTGGATTGAAATGCTTTTACTGATTTTTTTAGGAACCAGTTTGATTTCGTCGCACTCCGTATGGAGTGCGTGGATTGAAATAGCGCATAAGGGATGGCGACCGTGTACCAGTCGCCGTCGCACTCCGTATGGAGTGCGTGGATTGAAATCTGGGCCGCCCGCTGCTGGTCGGCGGCATAGTCCAGGTCGCACTCCGTATGGAGTGCGTGGATTGAAATGGACAAATCGGCTGCTGAGCCGTCAGCGCGAACGTCGCACTCCGTATGGAGTGCGTGGATTGAAATATGTTCGAGCAAATTTTGCAGCAATCGCCGGGAGTCGCACTCCGTATGGAGTGCGTGGATTGAAATATAGCGGGCGGTCTGCCTTGGTTGATAATCGGCGCGTCGCACTCCGTATGGAGTGCGTGGATTGAAATAACGGAATTGAGGCTAGCAGCTGCTATAGAAATGTCGCACTCCGTATGGAGTGCGTGGATTGAAATAGCCGGTGGTGAAACTCCACCTTGCCGGAGACGCGGTCGCACTCCGTATGGAGTGCGTGGATTGAAATAAGAAATCCGATATCATCAACTAGTCCCTTTTTGTCGCACTCCGTATGGAGTGCGTGGATTGAAATTGTGCCAGTCTCCATAGGCCGCAACGCGCTCTTTGTCGCACTCCGTATGGAGTGCGTGGATTGAAATTTTGCCCGATGATCAGCTCGAGCGCCTGAAGGACTTGTCGCACTCCGTATGGAGTGCGTGGATTGAAATCGGGAAGCGGTGCAGGCCGGTGTGGACGAGCGGCTGTCGCACTCAGTATGGAGTGCGTGGATTGAAATCGCGGCACATAGCCGATTCGGAGGTCTACCAGCGTCGCACTCCGTATGGAGTGCGTGGATTGAAATAGACAAGTAATATGGCGATTGAGATCAATACGATGGTCGCACTCCGTATGGAGTGCGTGGATTGAAATCGTTTTCGTGATTTTAGCCAGCACTGCCGCAAGCTGGTCGCACTCCGTATGGAGTGCGTGGATTGAAATTACATATTGATCAAATTCAGGCTTTCGCACGGAAGTCGCACTCCGTATGAAGTGCGTGGATTGAAATCGCCGACGGATTGCTTGTTGACGCGGGTAATCAGTCGCACTCCGTATGGAGTGCGTGGATTGAAATCGCCTGCTGATTGGGCTTGGTGCTCTCCGGCGCGTCGCACTCCGTATGGAGTGCGTGGATTGAAATTATTTTGAGAGGATGGAGAAGACGGAATGACCCAGTCGCACTCCGTATGGAGTGCGTGGATTGAAATCGCGCTGGGGCATCAATGAAGGTGACCTTGGCGGGTCGCACTCCGTATGGAGTGCGTGGATTGAAATCATTGCCGGAATATTTGGCTTGGATCATATCGGCCGTCGCACTCCGTATGGAGTGCGTGGATTGAAATTGGGCAAGACCCAGTATAAGGACGTGCCCAAGACGTCGCACTCCGTATGGAGTGCGTGGATTGAAATGGCGGTAATACGTATGCCTGGTATGCGCGGTCCGGTCGTCGCACTCCGTATGGAGTGCGTGGATTGAAATCCAATACGCCGTGGGAATCCCTTCGGGTAGAAGAGTCGCACTCCGTATGGAGTGCGTGGATTGAAATGTAGTATTATTTTTAGGTAATCCTAAAAGTCTTGCCTGTCGCACTCCGTATGGAGTGCGTGGATTGAAATTTCGCATCCTTGGTGCTCTTGGTAAACTCGGCTGGTCGCACTCCGTATGGAGTGCGTAGATTGAAATACACGCATACGCTGCCGTGCGCCCTCGCCACCTCGTCGCACTCCGTATGGAGTGCGTGTAATAGAATAGCTTCGTCATATTTGCACATTTTTTCACAACTAATGACTTTCAAATACATATCCTTACAAGGAAATTATTCTCTAGTAGAGAAGTTATTAATTAAAAGATTTCTGGAGGAGGAAAAGCTTGGCTACCCTCAATCAGTTTCAATTTCTCCATTTCAGGGCGCTGTTCACTGCGCGCGAGGCGGGTCAACTGCCGCCATATTTGGGTTCAACTCTTCGAGGAGTGTTGGGACATGCCATGCGTGGGCTGGTGTGCAGCCGTCCAGGACTGCGCTGTCATCTATGCGAACTTGCCGTAGATTGTCCGTATGCACATAGTTTTAATTCCCCAGGCAATGAGGGAGGCGCTGTAAATCCATGGGTACTTTATGTACCGACGCGGGATAAGACAAGCTGGCAGATTGGCGATTCGCTGATCTTCGAGCTCGCAGTAGTTGGAAGTGCTACTGGACAAGGACAGTTTTACCTCGACGGTATTCGTCATATGGAGCGGTTCGGCTGGGGAGCAAAGCGAATGCGATTTTCCCTGACTCAAATTATGGACCCGGTTCATCAATCATTGATCTGGAGCGGGGGGCATACCTGGACGGATAGAATGAAGCTGAGTGATTTGCCGGATATCAGTCGACCTGCTAGCAGCGTGCTCATCCGCTTCCATACTCCGCTTCGTTTATTGGTAAGCCGACAGCTATGCCGGCGTCCCACCTTCCGTGACCTGATTCAATCCATCGCTCGCCGCATCTCTTTACTGTCTCAGGCCTACACGCAGCAGCCCGTCTATTGGGACGAAGAAGCGATGTTAGGGGAGGCGGAGCGTGTCCGTACTGCCGAGGAGGACTGGCGATTTGTGGATTTGGAGCGGTATTCCATGACCTATGACCGCAAGCTGTCGCTGAACGGAGTTGAGGGCTGGGCAAGGTATGAAGGCAACATAACGCCTTTTATCCCACTGCTTGAGGCGGGAAGATGGTTGCATGCTGGCAAGAATGCGACACATGGTTTGGGAAAATATGAGGTTTATTACGCTTGAACAACTTTTAGTGATGAGCGGAGGGGAATTATGGCATCGAAAAGCCGTAAAAATTCAAAAGCGAAAAAAAGTGATGTGAACCTTGAAGTGGACCCTGATGTTCTGAAGCGAATCTACCTTAACAACGATTATTCCAACCGCAGAATGGTAGAGGAGATGGAACTGTCGACGGAGCATCACGGACTGACCGGCGGATACCGGGAGGGGATGTGGCTTGATTATTTTCGCAGCATCATTCCGCTTAAGTATCAATTGGCTCAAGGAGTAATTATTATAGATTCGCAAGGGCGCACCTCCAATGAGGTGGATATCGCCGTCTATGACGAGACTTACACGCCCTACGTTTTTCGGTATAACACGCTCAAAATTATTCCTATTGAAGCTGTTGTCATGGTCATTGAATGCAAGAGCAAGAGCTACACAACAAGCAAACTGCAAAAATGGAGTAGAAGCATAGAGAAACTGACACCGACGGCTTCAGGGATCGCTCGAATAGTACAAGGATATGTAGTGGGAGAGACGAATCGTTCCCAGACCCGCACACGACCGATTCGAGTACTAGTCTCGTTGAGAGTAAGCGCAAAAGAGAAAAACCAGCTGGAATCAGTGAAGGACCTTGGAAATTCGTTTGATTTTATTATCGAAGAAAAGCGTGTGTCATCATCTCTTGGACCCAAGAAACCGGATAATCGGTTCGTGCTGCATGTCCCGCACGAGGATATGACGTTGGGCTGGTGGGGGGAAGTTCTGAATCAGGGCAAATCCACAAAGGACGTATCAGAGAAGCCGTTGAAGCTAGAGCATCTGGATAAAGCCTACTCGCAAGAGGAGCTTGAGACGAAATATCCGGAACTGCGCTTCAATGACCGGCTTCAGCTAGTAAACACGCTCAAAGATTTACGAGTCAAAGGGAATGCCTTGCTGACGCTCAATCTGCAGTTGAACCAGCTGCTGATTTTGCTCAACAATCCGATGCTGTTCCCCCATCTTGCTTATGCCCAGGCCTTCAATAAAATGCTCATTTATTTAGAGGCAAGGGAAGGCACTTCTGAAACGGTATCTGATCAGAATCAGGCAGAGCCTGAGCTTTAGATACATATTTAAATAGCAGTAGACCAACTATTTGAAACTACAGCCTGTCTTCGTTCTTGGCGCGAAGGCAGGCTGTGTTTTGTTAATAATTGTTGAATTCAATCAAATGAAAAGGAAATATGAACCATGTTGGAGAATGAGTGAGGAGGAAAAAAGACTCAAGTCTGGAGATTCATTCCTGTAAATGTCGTGGCTGTGAATTACAAGGAAGAGAGAGGAGAACGGAATGAGCGCTTACGTATTCATCGATGTATCCAGGAAGCAGGAGTATATTTTTCGAAGCAAGCGTCTTCGGGATAATCTGATCAATTCTTATGTGATTAAGTCTGTTACCGAGCTGCCGGGTATCGCTGACGCCGAGCCGACTGCTACAGATGATGAGATCGGCAACAGTTATTCAGAAGTTACCCTGGCAACCTATCTTGCTGAGTATTATACCGGAGCGTATTCGGTGGTTTACTCGGGCGGCGGGAACAGCATCCTGAAATTCACTGGCGCCAAACAAGCCAAAGAATTCGTCAGAGGGTATTCCCTTGAGGTATTGAGTGCCTATCCTCAACTGGAGCTCTATATCAGTAAGGTTACGGAAGAGGATATCCCTGAAGGATGTAACAAAGAGGATATGAGCCTGATCCGAAGATTGTTAATCCAACGTGCGGACAGACTGAAGGATTCTCGCAAGCCGATGTTTCGCCGGTGGAGCTATGGAATTGAACGAATTGACGATAGCGGTAAACCTGTTCTATGCACAAATACTCGTCAAGTTAAGGACGGCTTGGATCGGGCGCGAAATGTTCTCCACAAGCGTCTGAAAGATCGGCTGAAAAAAATCGGCGGAGAAGAGAAAGTGGAAATTACTGTCGAGCTAAGTGACTATAAGTCTTCGGATGAGCGTAAGAGCTATATCGGCGTTATTGCTCTGGACGGTAACCAGATGGGCAAATTGTTCAACAAGTTGCGGACTCCCGAAAGTTTGAGCGCGTTCAGCTTAGCTATTGAGAAAATCTATGTTGAAGCGGTTGCTGACGCGCTTTGTGCTTACGCCACCTCTAAACAGAAGCTCATAAAAATTACACCTGTTCTGATGTCGGGGGACGACGTCTGCCTTGTTACTAATGCCGAGGATGCGTTGGATATTACGGCAGCTATTCTGGAACGGATTCGGACGCCATCTCCTGAAGCGAAGAAAGCGTTGCGTAAGGCTGTGGAGGGAGTGAAGGGGCTAGAGGATAAGCAGCTTGATCTTACCGCCTGTGCCGGAGTGGCTATCGTTAAAGTAACCTATCCTTTCTTTGATGCGGTACAAAGGGCAGAGAAGCTCTGCCGCCGAGCCAAAGAAGAGCTGTACCGCTTGGCGGGTAGCGAGGCAATTGCTGCATCCTTTATGAACTGGGAAATTGTACAGGGTCAAGTAAGCGCACAGAAACCTTACGAGAAGCTGGTAAGCCGGTCCAGAGAGCATAGCCATTATCATATAAAACCTTTGCGGGTCGATCAACTTCATCCGACAGTGGATGGAGTGTATAGTTATCGCGCTTTTCGAAGCCTTGCGGATGGACTGCGGAATCTGCTGGAGAGAGAGCAAATCAGCGCTTCTTTTCTGGAAAAGATCAAGAAACATCTATACGAAGGCTGGGAAAGTTACAGTCTGTTATTCAAGCTGGATCAGACGGGGGCAGGCAAGGCTCTATCCGACTTGGTGGAACAGACATTTTTATCGGACGGGAACTGGAAGTATGGAGTTCGTATAGAGTCTGATACAGGGCATGGACATGAGGAATACCGTTATGTGCTGAATGATCTCTTGGAGACGATCGCGTTCATCTCGGCGGGGAAGGGAAGTGTCGACACAGATGTCAAGGTATGATGCGGACGCGGAATATGTACTTGAGCTTCTGTTGTTGAGCGAAACGGTGTTCAGCAGTGGAGAAAAGGAACGAAATCTGGTTCAGAATCGGTCGTTAGCCGACTCGGAAGGCTTTGTCTATTATCATGCCAAGTCTCTGAAAGGGCGATTGAAACGCCAAGGATTGTGGCTGCTTCAGCAGTATATCGCCATGGGGGAGGAGGGGAAGAGTCGCGCCTATGCTCTTCTCGACTCGATGGATACGCTCTTTGGCATCAGCGTGTGGGAGTTGAGGCATGCATGGACACCGCAGGATTTTATGAGCAATTATTTAGAACGCAAGCAGTCGGAAGGCGGCCTGCGCGGTCAGGGGATTATGAAGCTCACTAATCTGGAGCTGCCTCAGGAGGTACGGGCGTATTTTCGCGACGCAATCCGCAAAGGCGAGTTCTCCACGCATGATCTGATTGCTGCCCAGACACATATTCGGACTCAAATTCAATTGGAGGAGAATGGAACTGTTAAGGATAAGATGTTGAACACTTATCAGGCGATAAAGAAAGGGCTGGTTTTTCATTCCCGGCTATTCTTCGATGAGGACCCGTCTGACGTACTGGCCGATCTTGCTCGAATAGTGTACTCCATGGAACGAATCGGAGCGAACATTCACCGCGGACGCGGCGAAATTGAATCCAGGCTGCTGATTAATGGACAAGATGCAAGAGAATATTTGTATTCATGAAGGGAGGTTTACATAAGGAGATGACTTGGTATCAGGTTATTGAAATCTGCAATGAGGAACCTTTAAAGATCGGTTCCGGAGGCAGCAAGGCGCACTGGGATGAACCTTGCAAGGATTATATTCCCGGGTCGACTTTGCGTGGCGGCGCTATAGCGCGATTGCGTAAAATGGGACTGTTTGATGATGATTCAAAGGCTATATTGCAGGATATGGAGTGCTTGAATGCTTACCTTTATCAAGAAGGGCAACTGTACACGCCTGCTCCGCAGCATCTTCGTATGGACAAACACCATTATCGGCGAGAAAGTAAATGGGCTGACCGCAATGAACGCAGCGGCTTATTGCCGCTGATTGACCTCTACTCGTTAAAAGAGGCGGACATTCGAGACACAGAAGAAGATCAGCCCAAAAATCAGCTTCCGCTGCCTTATGTATCCCTTCATGAGAGATACATGAAGGGGGTTGCACCCCGTAAGAGTTATCGTCTCCACCATAGCTCGCTGCTGAATTCCGATCTGCGAGAACGCGCCAATCTTTTTAGCTACCAGGCACTTGAGTCGGGTTATGTGTTCCGGTCAATCATCGCTTACAGTGAGAATATCAAGGGCCGGATCGAGACGATGTGGGATGGGATGGACGTTTGGTACCTGGGGGGTGCCAAAGGGTCCGGTTATGGACGTTGTCGGGTACAGCCCGTGGGCGATCCGCTCTCTGATTATGCACAAGCAAAGGAAGTGATCGGATTACCGGCACTCTCCTACGACACGATTGCGTCAGAACAAGCGGCAGTGATCACGTTGACTTGTCTGTCAGACTTAATTATTCGCGGTCCTTATGGCGAACCGCGCTCCTGCTTGCCGGAAGAATATCTTGAAGAAATCAGTGGTTTGAAATTTAAAGCTTCGAGTCGTCATTTTATCCAGACTGGTGTGACGGAAGGGTATAATGCGACGTGGAAGGCACGATATCCCAAGGAAACGACGATTAAGGCCGGTTCGATTATGAGATATGAACTGGAGGGATGGCCTGATTCTTCAACGTTGAGTCGGGCTATGAAATGTCTGGAGCAACAGCGATATGGTGCGCGCCCCCAGGATGGTTACGGCTGGATTGCGGTTAATCTTCCATACCCTGCCAATCTGTTGATTGAGCCAGAAGCGCTTAAGGAAGATACACGAAAGTCGTTCGATTCTGATGGAGCGCAGGAAGTTCACAAGAGCCCCACATCTGCTCCTTACATTGCAGAATCTATTCGCATTATAAGCAAAGGACTAAGCGATAACCGATTCATATGGTTGCGGGAGTTGAGAGACAAGCTGATGAAGTCGAGCGACAGCCCCGAAGCTTTAACACTAAATGGCTTGAAGGCGCACCACTGCCGTGTGATGTTGAATTTGCTGGAGGGATGGCTGCGCAGCGGCGATAAGCCGGCTTCTTCGGTTCCCGACGAACAGGCGGTGAGCAGACAGACCTACCGGGAGGATAAGGAACGCTTCTCATTGGCCGGCGTACACTTTAATGGAATTATGAAATTTCTGGGGGAGGGATATAGCTCCCCGGAATACGAGGCTTTACGCAAGTTGGCTGATAACAAGTTAAGCAGTAATCATGGAGAAATCTACTACAACGGTATAGGGGATTCCTCCATGGCTAAGCAAAAGCGGCTAATTGCCGAGCTGCTCTGCCAAGCACTGTATCTCCAGCAAAGGTCCGCGGAAGAGGAGGCCATTTCCAATGAATATAAGACAACGTTTCGTCTTCAATCTTATAGCTAAAGGGCCGGTCCATTTCGGTGGCGAGTCTCCCGGGGATATATTGACGGATGAGGGGGGCCGGCCGTTTGTCAGTGGAAACAGCATCGGAGGGGCCCTGCGGAACTTTCTCAAATGCAGCGGCAACATCCCAAATAAAGATATCCTGTGCTATTTGGGAGGCGATGAGAAGTACCCTCCTGATTCGGACAAGCCAGCAGATTTTATAGAGAGTCGGGCGTTCATCGGCGATGGCCGTCTCACCCCAACGGAAGAATGGTCGGAGTTAATTGTGGGCAATGACCCCTTTCCGGCTATGGAAGGGACGGCAATTGAAGCGGGGACCGGTACGGCTCGTCCGAATCATAAGTACAAGCGTTACTACTTACCAGCAGGAACGAAGCTGTGTTTTGAAGTTGAATGTGACGCAGTCTTGAAAGAAGCGAAGAAGCCGGAAGAGGCGAGTGTGCCAGAATCAGAGATTTCATTTACTCAACTGGTATACATATTGGCGGCGGCAATTGAGAGTGGCGAACTGCGATTTGGCGGACAGAAAAGCAATGGGTATGGGCGATTTGCAGTGGAAGGCTTGACTCGCCATGATTTTATTTTCGACAACCCCATGGCTCTTGACGACTACGTATGGAATCGACGGGCGAATGAGGGGTGCGAGTGCAGAGAAGACGCCCTGAATAACAACCTCTATTCATCGCCGAGATCACCTGTTGTTCTAAGCTTAAAGGGGAGTTTTCCCTATGCCGTGTACCAGGCCTACTCGGGCCCAACAAATGCCCGGGTCTTATCTGCCAAAGCTACGAGATTACAGCAGAATATCAACGGGAACTACTATTTGCCCGGTTCCAGCGTGAAAGGATTGCTGCGACATGAACTGCGGCGACTCTTGCTTCGAATGCTGAGAGTTGATGCTGATGATTCAGAGCGCGAGAGAGCAGCGGAGGTACTTGTGCAAGAGTGGTTTGGCAGCCAAGAGAAGCCCGGCTCGATTGTGGTTGAGGATGTTGTAATAGATAAGGCTCAGGAGATCAAGATCAAACGTCCTTACAGTCAGAAGAGACAAAACGAGGAGCAGGATGCGAATGACTTCCCGAAGTATATCCGCATTGATCGTATTACAGGCGGTGTTATCGACGGTGCGTTAAAGACTCAGAATGAGGTGCATGGAGAAGCGGAGGTTCGCCTCGAACTTCGCGATGCAGCAGACGTAGAAGCCAAGTTGTTCCCTCTTGTGTATGTATTGCGGAGAGTCGGCTCGGGATTGATTCCGCTTGGCGGAAGAACCGCAATTGGGTTAGGCGAATTCCATGCGACAGCGACTGAGATTGATTTGTACGGAGACAAACTATGTTTTCGGAATGATGACATGTTGCCCGAAGATGAAGAGAGCGTATTGAAATTCTACTACGATCAATTCGTTAAGTATATCGAGTCACTGGGAGGAGCCGGCAATGATGATGCGCGCTTTTAATATAAATATGCTGCCTGAAGGTGATTTTGATTTTATCGTGCACCTGTTTGACCGGATATTGCTGGGCTCGACAACGGATACGAAAGTCTACAACGATCTTTGTCTGGCCTTGGAACGGGATGAATTACTGGAGGGGCACTTTTTTGACCGGAAAATGGAGATATATGCCTCACGCGTGAACGGCCAGCTTATGGTCTATGAACCCATTGTGGTGGGAAGCGGCAAAACTGACGGCAAAGATCAAATTGTGATCCCTAGATGTTACGAACTGGAGCACGCTCCTTATAATGATGGCGGATCAAACCGGCCTAAATATAGAAGATTGTTCGTGCGTGAATTAATCGACTTTATGGATGACCTCGCCTATGTAAAATGCGCGATGCTCTATCGTCTGGAGAAGGAGGGAGCCTGATGAACAGCGGGCATGATAAAAAAAAATCTGCAATCGAAATTACGCTTCCTTACGATTTCATCCCTCTGCCGGGTAATGGCGGCAGCGCAGAATACTATTATCCATACAGCCGGTACAAGGGAACTTCCGCCCCGCCCCGTCATGATCTGGCGAGAAAGGAACAGTTCTCGGGCTATCTGTCCTATCGAATTAACCCGCACTCTCCCCTTGCGCTTGAATTAAGGGAAATTCGGGATAACGCTGGAAAAGCAACTTATTGGTTAAGTGGCAGCCAGATTCGAGGCAAGCTGCGCTCAAATGTTGAGTTATTAAGTGCCAGTTACCCGGAATTTGTAGACGACAGCGAGATGTTATACCGGAAGATTAATAGCGGAGACAGATACAAGGAGCTGCTTGGGATAAAAGGAGAACTGAAGCTGGAGCAGGTTGTGCACGCCGGATATTTACACCGGGATGAGGATGGAAGCTACTACGTCACTCCTGCCGTTTCGATTGGAGAGTATAACTTCGCTTCGATTAAAGAACTGGAAATCGTACAAATGCAGAATGGTTCCATGAATGATGAGGAGTTATTGTTTGACTGGAAGGCTACTACATCTAAGGGTACCAAAATTATGGATCAAATGACGGAGTATGCTTCAAAAATCAAGAAACTGGATGAATGGATTACTCATGAGAAACGCCAGAGAAATTTTAAAGAGCATGGGTTGGCGGACAAAGTTCAAAAAGTATTTATGGATTTTTCCTTTACAAAGATTAGCGGCAAAGTTTCGGGACGAAAAACAGATAATGATATGTATGAGATTAACAACTTAGAGGAAGACCTTCGCAGGCGGCTGAAACAATTGAAGGGGGAATTAAAAGAGTATTCCTATGAAGACCTATTCGAGAAAATGGTGGAACGATGGGCTCTGAAACTTCAAATGCATTTGATTTATTTGGACAAAAACAAACCTTTGGACAAAACAAACAAAGCAGGCTTCAAAAAAACGAATAATACCCCATATTCAAAAGCGGTCCGCTATCGTTTAGAAGGAAATAAGGTCACTTGGGTCGGACATCCATCTTCGCCCGAAAAAGGGACGGAGAGAGGAACGTTATTTAATTCCACGAATGCAAGCTCCAAACGAAATCATTATCTGATTGGCATTGAGCGGGAAGATGCTATCAAGATTAAAGTGCCGGATAATACTATCCAGAGTTATAAGCGAGCTTTTGAGCGAATACGGGTAGGTAAAACTAAAAAACCACCATTCTATGACTTGTTCACCCCAGGGAAAATCGAAGAACCGATTGTGGTATTCTATCAGACCATTTCAACCGAGGATGGGGACGAAACCGTGTCCGCTATAGGCCGAACGCCATATTTTCGGATACCTTACGATCATCAAATAAGAGAGTTACTGGGGCCGAAAAATCAAAACAAAGTCGACTATGCAAGCGCCCTATTTGGGTACACTTCTAGCAATCGTAAGCTGAAGAGTGGGGAAGAAACGGAGATAGACAGTTACAAGTCCCGCTTAAGATTCACTCCGGTGCGGCTATATGGGGAGATCCCGCCTAATGATATTAAGAGTTTCCTGTTGGCGACACCGCAGGCTTCTGCAGGCGCGATGTATTTGAAACCAAACAGACGCCGCAGGGCTTCTACTTATGAAGAGAAGTTTAACGAGCCTAGTCCTCAATTGCGGGGGAGTAAATACTACCATGTCCTGGATAAGCCGTTTGAGTACTCGAGTAACAAGAAGCGTGCTGAGGATTCGGATAACATGATCAGCCAGCGTTATGTCTATGATCCGGCAAAATCGCCCTTTTATTTTGAAGGCAAAATTCATTTTACTAATGTGACGGAAGCCGAACTTGGCTTGTTGCTGTTAGCCATGGATATCAGTCAGCTCCCTAGTATTGGGCAATATAGTCCTGGAGGCAACTCCTTTTATGAACTGATAGGTGGGGCGAAGCCTTATGGTTACGGGAAAGTCATGTTCACAGTGGGTGCTATTGAGTTAGAACGAAAAGAAACGGATTTCGATTCTTTGATCAATAATCCTTATGAAACAAACAAAGCTACTCCTTCAACATTTGTAAATGCTTTCTTAAACGGTATGGGAGGAGATACCTGGTTGAAGCGAATTCATATGGATCAATATGTCCAAAGCAAAATGGAAAAAGACTTTAAAAATTTGTCTCAAAGTAGAGGGAATACGCCTCATATTAATTGGAGTAATATGGATGAAATGCGAAAGAAGGTAGACAACAAGACTAGTGGCGGAGGATATCCAGACAGTTGGATATTGAAATCTTAACAGGTGTAAATATTCCTAAATAAAATAGCAGATGCTGCATGGTGAGATTATCGAAAATGGAAGCCACCGGGAACTGTTGGCTAGAAAAGGCGCTTATTATGAATGGTGGATAAAGCAGAATGAATGGAACAAATTTGAGGAAGCTGAGGTGGGGTAATGGAGAATCCCATGTTGACGAAGGATACCGGCATCCCTTTAGGGGAGAAGCTTTTGAATGAGGAATTTGTAGATTGTAACGGGGTGAAGGTTTCCTTGACTTCATCAGGAAGGCCTATGGTATTGGTTTTTCTGTCATTGTACTGCAAACACTGTATTGATTTTACGCCTTACTTGTTAGATATACATCGAGCAGGGGACTTTGATCTTTACCTGTTCTCTAATGGCTCAGATGAAGACCACCGAGAAATGAAAACTTACTTCCAGTGGTCTTTTCCGATTATAACTCTAAGTCCAGAGGCTATGGATAAACATTTTAGAGTCAGCGTATTGCCATTTATTATGGTTATTGATCCTAATATGATCGTCCTTCAAAAAGGCGTTGTGTACAATCCGGATGACTTCTATTTTTTATATGGAAAAGAAAAAAAGTATAAAAAATAAAATTATATGTGAGGTAAAAATTGTGCAATACAACCTTCTGGTCAGCGACAATGCAACCTACGATCAAGATAGTCAAACCTACAAGTTAGGAAAGCTTCTTCGTTCGGTTTCACTACCTACTGTGCCCTTTGTAATACCATTGTACGTCATCGGAGGAGCGAGTTATCTTTCCTTGGAAGAGTCGTACGATACTCAATTCATTATTTATGACTCTAAAGAGAGAATTGTAGCTGTCTCGGAAAGAAAAGTGGTTCGGAATCAGTATCGGGCCAATCGTACACCGGGATTTCAGTTGGGTTACCAGTTGCTGATTGCATTTTATGCCGCTGAAACGCACCACTGTTGCTTCTTTGTAAATGATAAGCCGGTCTTCTGGTATCCATTAGCCGTCGAATTGTCGGCGGATCAGGTGGACCACCTTCCATTGGTGGCAGAGCCGCTCCCAAGCAGGGAGGAGAACAGACTATGATTCGGGCAATCGGGATCACGAAAGCCTACGGAGAAGGACCCAGCCGTTACGAGGCATTGCGGGGGGTGGATCTGGAAATTGCGGCGGGGGACATCTTGTCCATTATGGGACCGTCGGGAAGCGGAAAGACCACTCTTCTCCAGACGCTGTCAGGCATTGACCGGCCGGACAAGGGGGAGATCTGGGCGGGAGAGACCGGTCTGCATCTGTTGAATGATAATAAGCTCTCCGATTACCGTCTTCATCATATGGGCTTCGTCTTTCAATCCTATCATTTGATTCCGGTTCTGAGCGCGCTTGAAAATGTGGAATTGCCTCTGATTGCCTCCGGAACAGCCGCCAAGCAGGCAGCCCAGCTCGCAAGACAGGCGCTTCATGACGTGGGATTAAGCGGGCTTGAAGAGCGCTACCCCTCCGAGCTGTCAGGAGGGCAGAACCAGCGGGTCAGCATCGCCAGGGCGATCGTAGCCCGGCCGAAGCTGCTCTGGGCCGACGAGCCAACGGGAGCTCTGGATACGAAGACGGCGGCCCAGCTGATGGATCTCTTGCTGCAGATTAATCAGGAGCAGCAGATTACCGTGGTGATTGTGACGCACGATCCCAAAATCGCGCAAGCGACCAAGCGAACGCTGCATATGGAGAATGGCCGCATCGTTTCCGAGGACGGGGGAGACAGACATTGATCCGATCACCCCTGATATGGAAAATGGCATTTGCCCATCTCCAACGAAACCGCAAGCAGACGATTCTCACCCTTTTGGGCGGCTGCATCGGCACCGTCCTTATGATCGCTTCGGTACTGTTCTATGCGTCGGTCAACCACAGCTCGGGCAGCTACCTCGAGGAGCATTACGGAAGCATTGAATGGACGCTCACACCGCCTGGGCCGCAGCAAGCGTTTACCGTTGAGCAGGCCGGGGAAATCGGCAGCTTGCTGGAGAAGAACCGGATTCCGGAGCTTCCCTCCATCATAACCGGCGCTTCGCTTCTTCCGGGCGGAAGTGCTGTGCAGCCAGCAGCAGAGCCCGTCAGTGTGGCTTTGGTCGGTCTTGATCTGGAGAAAGCAAGAGAGTTCGATGAGAAGGCACTGGCACCATCCCTTTCTTCTCTGAAGGACAACGAAGTGATTGTGTCGAAGCCGGCGGCTCTCCTCCTCGGACTCCACTCGGGGGATTCCCTTCGCTTGACGAACGGGGAGGATCGGCATCGCGACGTAACGGTGGCGGCCATCTTGCCTGAGCGGGGACTCAGCGGGTATCGCGGCGTCTTCGCAGGAGCCGCAGGAACGCTGGTGACCACGGAAACATTTGCAAGAGAATGGGCAGAGTTGTCCGCAGGCGCGTACAATGCGGTTTTTGCCGGGAACGGACGCCTAATCAGCACGCCGCGCATGTTTCCGGTGGCTTCTCCGCTATTTGAAGTTGACCGTCAGCGGGAAGACGATTATGACAAGTACAGGCTGTTTCGCGACAACTACAGCTATTTGTTCTTCATGGCAGGCAGCGTGGCTACCTTGGCGAGCTTTCTTTTGCTCGCGCAATTATTCGTGATGTTGGGAGAAGCGCGAAGTCAGGAGCTCGGCGTGCTGCGCGCGCTCGGGTTAAGAAAGAAGCATGTTCGCTCGCTGTTTCTATCGGAGGCGTTTCTGTCAATTTTGTTCTGTACCCTGCTGGGTACGGTTGGGGGAGTTGCCCTTGGCCGCGGTCTCATCACTTATTTTGTGAGTCAGTATTCGGATAAAGTAGAGTTGATCGAAGGCTTCTCCGTCAAGCTGACTCCTTACCTCTCCGCGGGGTACCTGGCCGTCTCCTTCGTCGTTCTGATGCTGATTCAGATGTTGATCGCCTTATGGATTGCATGGAGAATCGGCAGGCGCCCGATCCTTCAGCTGACGAAGGGTAAGTCCGCTGCCGGCCGCCCTCCGTCGAAGCGGGCTTATGTTCTCGGTCTGCTGATTTCCTGCGCTGTCGTCATCTTGCACTTGAGTTTATTGATAACCGGAGCGGGACCCCACTGGCTGGCTGTCAATAATATGCCAATGTCGTTGTTGGTGCTTGTGTCCTGGATCGCGGCATGTCTGGGTCTGCTGCATATCGGGCTCAACCTGTTGACCAGGCTGGACAAGCCGCTGCATCGGCTGATGCGCCTGCTTCGTTTTTCGAGGTTATCCACGAAGCTGGCCTTACGGTATCCACGCTTGAACTACCGCCGCGTATGGACGGTTTCACTTCTGTTCTCCCTGGTCTTCGCGATGCTGACGATCGCCATGGTTACGGGGCAGTATTATATGAAAAGCTCCCAGTCGCCCAGCACGAATGTCCTCGGACTCACCACCTACATTCCCTACGAAAATGAGCAGGAGAAGACTCGGATTCTGGAGAAAATTGACCGCAGCCCGCAACTGGCAGAGCGAATAACCAAAACGCTGCCGGTGGAGCCTTATCGGATTGCAGCCCGCTCCCCGTTGTTCTTCGCCGGGGAAACGGTGTTCAATATGCTGCCGGCTTCAGACGGGTATATTCAGAAGGCCTTCACACCGCTCGTGGACAAAGACCCGAGATTCCGCAGCGACCGGGAAGTGTGGGAAGCCGTACGTGACAACCCGAATAATGTGGTGCTTGATCGGAGCTTCTCGTATTCCATCGACCGGTGGTCCAAGCTGTATGGGCTTTACGGCAAACCGTTACATGGAATTCGTGTAGGCGACAAGCTGTCTCTGCAGGTTTTGCCACAAGAAGAAGCGCCCGGCAGTGCGAAATTTGGGAAGGGGCCCCGGACCGGAGTCCGTGTTGAGGTTCGGGTCATAGGAATCCAAAAGACCGATGGTAATGTGGATCATCAGTTCGAGAACCTTATCCTTCTGAGCCCGCGTTTATATGACAAATTGAAGCCATACGGTTCCAAAATGAACGGCAACAAGAATCAGGGATATGTACTGCTCGATTATGCCAACCGGGATGTGCGGGAGGTTCAAAAGTCAGAGCAATTGCTTCGCGCCGCCGGAATTTACCAGTACGGCAGTCCGCACAAGGTGCTTGTCGGCAGACAGGCGATGAACAACCAGACGATGAGCCTGTATATCGGGTTTATCTTCCTGTCGATTGTGATCGGTTTGTTCGGGCTTCTGATTATTCAATACCGTTCCGTGCAGGAGCGGTCATCCGATCTGGCGATGCTTCGCTGTATCGGCGTGTCTCGGAGAGACCTGTTTCATATGTTCCTGCTGGAAGGCAGCCAGATCGGATGGGTCGGCCTGCTGGTCGGCTGCGTTATCGGTAGTACGGGAGGGCTGATATATATCGAGACTACGAAGCTTATCGCTCCTCCGCAGGCAGCCCAGGTCACGATTCCATTCCCCTACGCCGAGATTCTGGTGTCGATGGTCGCCGTAATGCTCCTGACGGTCGTATTGAATCTCCTTCCAGCCAGACGGACGCTCCAGTTGCAGCCGGGGGATGCCATTCGCGACAGCGAGCAGTAGGCCTTGATTTCTTCAGGTTTCGTTTGGATCAAACGCTTGGTTCTTCACAGGAGGTGTATCGCATACCCCAAAAGCCCCTTCCAACCGGAAGGGGCTTTTTCGCTGAATTGTACCATTAAATAAATGGTCTCGTGGAAAGGGCTGTATCCTACCCCTCCTCCACCGTATACGTCTTCAGTCCCCGCAGCACCGGGAACAGCCCGTACATCCAGATGACGGCTACGGCGAGGGTGCCGATGCCGCCGATCACGGTCGCCGGGACGGCGCCGACGAGGCCGGCCATCGTGCCGGACTCGAACTCGCCGAGCTGGTTCGAGGTGCCGATGAACAGCGAGTTCACGGCGTTGACGCGCCCCTGCATATCCTGGGGCGTGTTGACCTGAACCAGCGTCGAGCGGATGACGACGCTGACCACATCCGAAGCGCCGGTGAGGAACAGGGCGAACAGCGAGAGCCAGATGTTCGTGGAGACGCCGAACAGAACGGTTGCCAGGGCAAAGACGGCAAGGGATGCGAACAGCGTCTTGCCGATCGCGTTCTCCAGCGAGACGCGGGTAAGGACCAGCGATACGGCCAGCGCGCCGACGGCCGGAGCGGACCGCAGCAGGCCGAGGCCGAGCGAGCCGGTCTTCAGGACATCCTCGGCGAAGATCGGCAGCAGGGCGGTCGCGCCGCCGAGCAGGACGGCGAAGAGATCGAGCGAGATCGTGCCGAGGATGATTTTGCGGGCGAAGACGAACCGGAGGCCGCTGAGGAAGGTGTCCATGTTGACGGCGTCCAGTTTTTTGACGAAATGCACGGTCTTGACGAAGAGAATCAGGACGACCGAAGCCGCAAGCGCGACCAGAGAGGCGACGTAGGCGGCGGAGGTCCCCCAGACGACCAGCACGCCCCCGAGCGACGGACCGACGATCATCGCCGTCTGCATCGCCGAAGCGGACCAGGCAGAGGCCTGCGCCAGCTGGTCGCGGTCGACGATGTCCGGCACAAGCGCAGCGGAGGCCGGGCCTTCAAAAGTGCGGGAAGCGCCGAGCAGGGCGGCGGCAATCAGCAGATGGACCGGTTCGATCCAGCCTTGGGCGCTGCCGAGAACGAGGACCATGACGGCTGCGCACTCCACCAACTGGCAGACATAGACGATGGTGCGGCGGTCGTAGCGGTCCGCGGTCTGCCCCGCCGGGAGCGTCAGCAGCAGCATGGGCAGGAACTGGGCCAGACCGACGAGGCCGAGCTGAAAAGCGCTGTCCGTGAGCGCGTACATCTGCCAGCCGATGGCGACGGACAGCATTTGAAAAGCGGTAGTGGAGAAAATCCGGGCCATCCATAAGCGCAGGAACGAGCGGTTATGGAGCACGGAGGGTTTGTTCTCATTCAATGAAACGACATCCTCTCTTGAAGTTCCGGGATTCATGAAATTCACAGAATTTCCCGATAGAAATAGAGCAAACGATGAAATATAGCACTAGCAGACTATCAATCGCCAAAAGGAGTACAGAAGCGAAATGATCCAGCAGAATCGACCGTATTATCCGGCCCCACAGCATGAGCCGGGCCCATTCCACGAACCGAACCCACAACTTCAGCCGGACCGCCAGCCGCAGACTCAGCCGCTATCCTCGGATCGGCGGAGCTTCCGCACCCGCACAGGACAGGCTCTGCGCAGGCTGAAGCCCCTGACGCTCGGAGCCGTCATGCTACTGGCATTAAGCCTGATCCTGACCCCCGCCCATGCCGCCGCGCCCGCGGTCAAAATGGCGGTGCTGGTCGACGGCCAGAACCGCAGCTTCCTTCCGGTCCGCTTCCTGGACGGATTTGCCGGCATTTCAACCGGCGCGGGAGCGGACGGCGCAATTACGGTGAGCCAGGGAGATAAGCATCTGACCTTCGTCCGGGGCAGTCTGACGGCTCAAGTCAACGGCAAGCCGGCCGCGCTTCCAGCCGCTCCGTTCGCCGAGCAGGGCGCGACTTATGTTCCGGCCGGGTTCCTGGCCGGACAGCTGAATCTGAACCTGACCTGGAACAGCGGCGGCACCTCCGTCACCGTGGCGGCGGGGGGCGACGCGGTTGCCCTGCCGGTAGTCCATGGCATCGGCTCTTTAGCCGCATCGCAGCCGGTCACGAGCGCCGAGCGGGCCTTCAAGGTAGGTTCGCGCACGTATCATACCCGCGTTGTCACCGTGTCGCTGCTGCATCCAAAGGTCCGTCTCGGGGTGGCACTCGCGCAGGGCACGGTCGGACACGTGCAGGAATTGAAGTCAATCGCGGTACAGAACAAGGCGGTGGCAGCGATTAACGGGACTTTCTTTGACGCGTACACCAAAGGGGCATACAAAGCGCCTTACGGATATATCGCGAGCGGGGGCAAGCTGCTGAAGAACAGCCCGGGAGACCGGAGAGCCACCTTTGTCTACGACGCCAACGGGCTGGCCGAACTGCTGCCAGGCCTGGATTTCCGCGGGCGCTTCGATGCGGGCGTTATCGAGGGGGCCGTGCAGGCCGGGCCCCGTCTTGTGACCGACGGCAAGGTATCCATTCATGTCCGGGAGGAAGGATTCCGGGACCCGAAGATTCTCACGGGCGGCGGCGCCAGAAGCGCGCTTGGCATTACCCGGGACCATAAGCTGCTGCTCTTGACCACCGGGGGCGCGACCATTCCGCAGCTGGCGGAGATCATGAAGCAGGCCGGGGCCTACCAGGCGATGAACCTGGACGGCGGCGCTTCAAGCGGCCTGTATTGCAACGGCAAGTATCTGACCGCGCCGGGGCGTCCGATCAGCAACGCGATTATCGTAACTTTGCAGTAATACTCAGCAATCGAAGAAGCACGCCGCCCGTTCACTCCGGTGAACGCTTCGGACACATCTCGGGATGTTCGCGCCGGATCAGGGCATAGTTCGTTCCGTACTTCTCTTTCAGTTCCTTGGCAAAATCGTTCTCGATTCGCGTCATGACGACATCGTGGAAATAGGAGGTCTCCAGCACGCTGCGCACGGCAGGGTGATTGCTCTCGAGCGCGGACGCCGTCTGCTGCCCGAAGCTGCCGAGCAGCGCCTGCTGCTTGTCCAGCAGCAGCGAGAAGTTCCGGCTCGCCGGGGCCGGTCCTTCCGGCCGGCTGTGCAGGATCACATGCTCAAGAGGCGCAGGCGTCTCTCCGATCAGCATGAGATGGACCGCGACGCCCCGGCGCTCGGCTTCGAGCAGCGGTTCCTCCAGCCGGGGCAGGTCCTCCGCCCACAGATCGGCCAGAATATCACGCTGCGCATTCGCCGCCAGGCGGTGGATCGCCTGCGTGACTTGACGCTCTCCTTTCCAATTGGAGAAGAAGGAGGACGGCTCCGGCGGAGCCGTCATTTGTTCGGTCAGCTCGCGCGCAGTGCGCTCGAAGTCGGTCTGCAGCAGCTTGATAACCTGGCCGACCGGAATCGCCGCGAACAGAACGGGATCGCCCTCGATCATCCGGCAGATGCCTTTCTCCACCAGCAAGCGCAGCGCAGCGTATACATTCGAGCGCGAGACCGACACCTGTTTGGCTACCTCGTAGCCCGACGCTGCGGCTTGGCCGTGAAGCGCCAGATAACAGCGGGCCTCCAGATCGGAGAGCCCGAGCTTGCGCAGGGATTCGATCATAGCTTTGGCTCCTTTATTGCCGGCACATCGGCCGGACTGGTTAGACGTATTATAGAATACTACTTCCGGCGAAGAGTTCTGTCAAGAAATTCCGGCGCTTCCCCCGTTGCGCGGTTATCCTGCGCTTTTGACCGATAAGGAGTCTGATATAATAAACGGAAGAATACATACGGAAGGTCCGCCAAGGGGCCGAAAGGGAGCAGAGGAGCATCAACATGCTGGAACTGAATGAGAACGGCTACACGGCCTCGGCGGCCGGGGGCACGGTCACGCTGCTGCCCAAGGAGTTCGCGCTGCTGCGATTTCTGGTGCAGGGAAGAGACCGGGCCTTCACCCGGGAACACTTGCTGGACGCCGTCTGGCCGCTGGAATATCCGGTGGAGCGGACGGTGGACGATCATATATACCGGCTCCGCCGCAAGCTTGCGCCGCTGCCGGGGGTGACGATCCGCACGGTGCGGGGGCTGGGCTACAGCCTGACACTGAAGGAGGCGGGTCTGCGCGTCGATGCCAATCCGTCGGCCCGCGACGACGGGCTGCGGGAGGCGATGCGGGGAGTGTTCGCCACCTATCAGCGGTATGGGCAGGGCCGGTCGATGCTGGCGCTGGCCCGGCAGCAGGAGGTGCTCGGGTACGAGATCGACCCGTTCTACGCCTGGTACATCCATTTTGTCGAAGGCGATCTGGAGTGGCTGCTTGGTGACACGCTTCCGCTGACCGAACGGATATACGCGCTGCTGCTCTTTGCGATGACCGGCCTTCAGGCGGAGGAGAGTCTGCGCTATGCCGAATGCGCACTGGAGCGAGGGGTGCTGAGTCCGTTCCAGCATGCGGAAATGAAGGTGCTTAACATCCTCGATCTCTATGCCGTCACCGGCCGGTTCGAGCGGGCGGAAGAGCAACTGACGGACACTTATGAAGTGATAGCGTCCCCGGATTTCGAGAACTTTGACATTCCGGTCGCGACCTCGGCGCTGTTCGTCCGTCTCCTGGCGGGAGCGCCGGATGGAACGCTGCGGGAGGACGAGAGCCGGATCGAAGCGATGATGCGGGAGCGGCCCTTCCTGCGGGAGATCGGCAGCTTCACTGTGCTTCGCGGGCTGATTGAACTGCGCAGCGGAGAAGAGAAGCGGGCCGGAGAGCTGCTGGAGGAAGGCCTGGATGTGCTGGAGGTCTCCGGTTTTGTGCCGCTGAAGCTCTCGGGCCTGCACCGGATCGTTCACGCCTGCCGGCGTATGGGTCTGCAGCCGGAGCATCCGCTGCGGAACCGCTATGAGGCCCGCTTCGCCGGTGAGCTGGAACGGTATGGGATACCAGGGGCGCTGCCGCGCCTGCGGAAGCAGCTGGACGCGGCTCTTGGAACGCATTAGGCGATTTGAACACCATACTCCCCGGACACCGCCTTGCCGATCTTGATTCTCTGATCTTTCTCTGACAATTCGGCGGTAGAGTGAGCCTAGGAAGAGAGGCCGCTCCTGCGGCCGTCCGGGGAGGATGGGAAGAATGGAAGAGATAACAGGAGAGACTGCGGAGAAGAGAGGGCTGTCCCCGAAGCGGGCATGGCCCCGCATCGGACCGGACAGCCTGCTGCGGAACCGGGTGTACGTGCGTGTCTATACCGCGTATGCGGCGGCGAGCTTCGGCGACTGGTTCGACATGCTGGCGATTCAGGTGCTGGCCGGCTACCGGTGGCAGGTGTCGCCGCTGATGCTCGCGCTGATTCCGGTGAGCGCCGCGCTGCCCGGCATTGTGCTTGGCAGCCTGGCCGGCGCCGCCGCCGACCGGCTGGACCGGCTGAAGCTGATGCGCTGGTGCGATCTGGCCACGGCCCTGCTGACGGCGGTGCTGATCTGGGCGCCTGGCATGGCCTGGCTGCTTCCGGTGCTGCTGCTGCGCTCGGGGGTATCGACGCTGAACGTGCCGGCCCAGCAGGCGCTGACAAGGAGTCTGGTCCGGGAGGACCAGCTTCTTCAGGCGTCCTCGCTGAACGCGCTGATCATGCAGGGCTCAAAGGTAGCAGGCCCGCTGCTCGGCGGAGCGGTGCTGGTCGCGCTCTCGCCCGAATGGTGCATTGCGCTGAATACGGGAATGCGGCTGCTGTCCTGGGGCCTGCTGCTGTCGGTCCGGGCAGGGAATACAGGGGATACGGGGGATACGGGGCGCACAGCCGGGCTGCCCGCAGGGGCAGGCATGAAGGCCGCCGGCGGCACAAGCGGCGAGCGGACCGAGGAGCTGGCGGCGGAACGGGCCTCCTTTCGGGAGACTTGGCGGGAGGGGTGGGCATTCGTGCTTCAGAACCGGATGCTGCGGGGTCTGCTGCTGTTCGGTCTTGTTGGCTCGGTTGTAATTCAGATGGTCGACTTCCAGTTCGCCAGCCTGTTCCGGGAACTGGCCCCGGACCGGTCTTATCTGCCCGGCTGGATGATTTCGGCCGCCGGCATCGGAGCCATTGCCATGGTGGGAGCTATGAACGCCGGTATGCGAAGGGGAAGCCTCGGATTTCGCCTCGGGGGCGGATACGCTCTGATCGGAGCGTCGCTGGCGGGACTTGGCCTGCTGCGGGACGGGACAGGAGCCATGCCGGTCCTGCTGCTGGGTCTGCTGCTGGGTGCGGGCAACGGGGTGTTCTTCATCGCATTCAATTACGGGCTGCAAAAAGAAACGCCCGCCGCCATGACCGGCCGCGTCTTCGGCATCCAGAACATGCTCCTCAGCGCGATCATGATTGCGGCGCCGCTGCTCGGCGGAACGCTCGTGCAGGCGGCAGGCCCCCGCCCCGTCTTCTTCGCCTTCGGGCTTATGCTCGCCGGCCTCGGAACGGCCGGGCTGCTGCTGCGCCGGCGGTTGTGGCCGGAACCCGGCACGGAGACGGCCATATCCGCCGACCCTCTGTAACTTCCGGAAGCCAAGTGCCGTCTGAGAAGAGGCAACAGCCATCATGCAAGCTTAAGGAGGGTAACTCTATGCGAAGCATCCATCCTGCGGAAGGGCGATTCTCGTCCAAAAGAGCCGCAGCGGGTCTCTCCGCTTCCCTTGCGGTCCTGCTCCTGCTCGGCGGCTGCGGCGGCGGGTCGGACAGCGTCTCCCCGTCGAGCCCGGCGTACACGCCCGGGAGCACGGAGAGTGCGGCCCCGTCTGCCGAATCGTCTGCCGGTATGGCCGGTAGGACCCATGCGCCCGCCATCCCGTCCTCTGGTCCTGCCGCCGGAGAGACTGCCGGTACGGCCTCTCCGTCAGCAGCTTCCGCCGAGCCGCCGGAGGCCGCTCCCGAAGAAGGCCGGCCGCCGACGGCGCTGGAAGCGGCGAAGACGGTCATGCGGGCGCTGGCGGCAAGCGATATGAAGACCGTGGCGGCGTGGACGGACGCGGATGAGGGACTGCGTTTCTCGCCGGATGCGCATGTGGACGAGAAGAAGGATCCGGTCTTCCCCAGGGAGGAGACGGAGAAGCTGATGAAAGACCCCGAGAGCCGCGTCTGGGGAACAGCCGCCGGTTCCGGAGAGGCGATCAAGCTGAAGTTCAGCGATTATTACAAGCGGTATGTCTACGACGCCGATTACGCGGCGGGCGCAGAGACCGCCCTGAACCGAACGCTGGGTGAGAGCACGACCCGCAACAATCTGGAGGAGGTCTATCCCCCCTCTGCGTATGATTATGTCGAGTATCATATCGGCGGCACCGATCCCGGCGCGGACGGCATGGACTGGCGCAGTCTGCGGCTCGTCTTCAAGAAGCACGGCGAAGACCGGGCTTTGGTCGGAATCGTCCATGACGAGTGGACGCCGTGAATGCGGGTGAACTTCTTGCTCCTTCCGGGGGCGGAACGGATGCAAGGGGCATTTTGTCCGGGAGGTCCGGGTGAAGAAAGGATGGAGGCGTCCGCATCATGACCGGATTATGGAAACGGGGCGTACGCGCGTCTGCCGGCACCTGGGCGTTCGGCTCGCGGGCAGCGTACCGGTCTGAAGACGCCTCCTCTCCTTAACATCAACGGCAGCGGCCGTTCAGGAATTCCCTGGGCGGCCGCTGTTTGATGTGCGCCCGCCAGGGCCGCCTTCCTGCTTGTCACGCCCGTCTGCATAATGCGTTCTTGTCCCTCATAGACATGTACTATTCAACGATACCAATACAGGTTAAGGGGATGATGTCATGCGCCGGATTGCATGCGTGCTTGTGATTGTGTTGAGCGTGGTCCTGGCACTCAGCGGGTGCGGGAAGAAGGATGCCGCTTCCGTAGTGAAGGATTTGAACGGAGTGGCCGACAAGCTGGAGAGCAAGGAGGGCGCCTACAAGGGAGCGGCCACGATGACGCTGTACACGGGCGAGCAGCCGCAGGAGTATAAGGTTGAGATCTGGTACAAGAACCCGTCCTTCTACCGGATCAGCCTGGCCAACGTGGAGAAGAAAATTACGCAGATCGTGCTGCGCAACGATGACGGCGTCTTCGTTCTGACCCCAAGCCTCGGCAAAAGCTTCCGCTTCCAGAGCGATTGGCCCGACAACCAGGGGCAGGTCTATCTCTATCAGACGCTGCTGAAAGGCATCGCTTCCGACGACAACCGCCAGTTCGCCGAAGACAAGAACAGCTATGTCTTCGATGTGGCCGCCAACTACCAGAGCACCGCTCTGGTCCGCCAGAAGATCTGGCTGGACAAAAAAACATACCGGCCTCAGCAGGTGCAGGTATCCGACTCCGAAGCCAAAGTAGTGGTAGATGTGAAGTTCGACAGCTTTGCCTTCGATCCGCAGTTCACGAAGGACTCTTTTGATATGCAGAAGAATCTGAGCGGCGACGCCTCGAAGGAGACCGTGGCTGAGGTGGATGAGAATGGCAATCCGCTGCCTGCGGCCCAGGCCGGCCAGGGGCAGGATTCGTCGCTCGAGGCATCCGGTGCGGCGGGCGCAGCCGGGGATTCCGGCGCAACCGCCAAGTCCGGCGAAGCCGGGGCGGTTCTCGGCAGCTTTGGCGTGATTGAACCGGGCTATCTGCCCGAAGGCGTAACGCAGAAGGATTCCAACGTGATTGAAGGCAGCGAGGACCATGCGGTTCTGCTCCGCTACGACGGTCTCTACCAGTTCACGATCCGCGAGTCGCGGCCGAAGGACCTGGCCGTGTCGCTGGTGCCGGGCACAATGATCGACCTGGGCTTCACCGCCGGGCTGCTGACCGGCGATGAGCAGCGGACGCTGACCTGGATGCCGGGAGACGGGATGGAGTACCGTCTGACGAGCGCAAATCTGCCGCTTTCAGAAATGATGCAAATTGCCGCTTCTATGGAAGGGCAATCGGGTAAATAATAACGGGTAGACGGGTACTGCTGTGGAGTTTTCCCTCTGCGCCGGCGGTATCCGTCTTTTTGCACCCGGTCTTTCCGGCCGAATTGACACTGCCAGCCGTTAGCATTACCATTACGAATAAGAACTTGGGAATACTAACGAGAAGGTGACGAAGAAAGTGCAGGATTGCTATCGACCGACGATCGCCGAGATTGACCTGGATGCGCTGCGGGCCAACTATGAATCCTTCCGCCGGCACTTGCCGGAAGGAACCCGGTTCATGGGTTGTGTCAAGGGAAATGCCTACGGACACGGAGCTGTGGAGATTGCACGTGAATTGGAAGCGCTGGGCGCGGACTACGCCAGCGTCGCTTTTCTGGACGAAGCCATCCAGCTGCGCCAGGCGGGAGTGGGCCTCCCGATTCTGGTTCTGGGCTATACGCCGCCGGAAGCGATTCCCGCAGCCTATGCGCACGATGTAACGGTAACGCTCTTCACCCCGGAGGTTCTGGAGGCGGTGGCACAGCTGCCGCTGGAAGGCGAACGCAGACTCAAGGTGCACATCAAGATTGACAGCGGCATGGGCCGGCTGGGGCTGCTGCCTCCCGACGCGCCGCCGTTTATCGAAGAGGTGCTGACAGTCCGGCAAGCGGAACTGGAGGGGATGTTCACCCATTTTGCCAAGGCAGACGAACAGGACAAGAGCTATACACTGAAGCAGTACCGGCGATTCATGAGTGTGACGGAAGCGCTTCGGGAACGAGACCTGACCATCCCGATCATACATACAAGCAACAGCGCTGCGGCCATTGATCTGCCGGAGTTGTCGCTGGGCATGGTGCGAGTAGGCGCCAGTCTGTACGGGTTGTATCCCTCTGCGGAGGTGAACCGGCAGACGGTCCGGCTCCATCCGGTCATGACGCTCAAGACGATGGCCGTCTACGTCAAGAATTTGCCCCAAGGCTGGGGCGTAAGCTACGGAACCCGCTATACAGCGGACAGCGGGGAGCGGATTGCCACGCTGCCCGTCGGTTATGCAGACGGATATTCACGCATGCTCAGCGGCAAAGCGGAAGTATTGATCCGCGGCCGCCGCGTTCCTGTCGTCGGAACCATCTGTATGGACCAATGCATGATCTCACTCAAATCCTTGTCCGAAGAAGCGGAATATATTAAAGCCGGCGAAGAAGTTGTACTGATCGGCAGCCAGGGAGACGCGGTCATAACGGCCGATGAACTGGCGGATCAGCTTGGAACGATTCACTACGAGGTGACCTGCATGATTCAGGCGCGTGTACCGCGCGTATATGCGCGAAGCGGCGCCGAGCCCCGTCTCGTCAATGCCCTTTTGAAACCTTAAAGCCTCTTGTAAGCCTCTCGGCGGCCGTGGCGAACGGTCACGAAATATTCAATCGTATACAACTATGTGAGGTATAGTCTATACGAACCGCCGATTGTAGTTTATAATGGGATGCGACATGGATGCAGCATAGTTGATATACTCGCTGCATATATTCCTTGTATAAAATTCCTTGCATATTGCTACACTGGAATACAAGGGCAGAAGGTTTGTGGGGGTGGAAGAGAAGGTGGCCAATTTGCAGAACACCAAAAGAATCATGATCAGCTTGCCCGATCATCTCTTGCAGGAAGTGGACGGAATCGTCGAACTCGACAATTCCAACCGCAGCGAACTGATCCGGCAGGCCATGAAGCTGTATCTTAGTGAACGGAGGAAGCGTTCCATAAGGGAGTCGATGCAGCGCGGATACATGGAGATGGCCAAGATCAACTTGTCCATGGCCTGTGAAGCGTTCCTCGCTGAAGAAGACGCCGACAGCACTCTTGGCCGCTTAGTTAGCGGGGTGTAACTATTGATCGTTAAACGCGGCGACGTTTTTTTTGCCGACTTGTCGCCTGTGGTTGGCTCGGAACAGGGCGGGGTACGTCCGGTTCTGGTCATTCAGAACGATATCGGCAATCGCTTCAGTCCGACGGTAATCGTGGCGGCCATCACCGCCCAGATCCAGAAGGCCAAGCTTCCGACCCATGTCGAGATTGACGCGGTGTCACACGGCTTCGACCGGGATTCCGTTATCCTGCTGGAGCAGGTGCGGACCATCGACAAACAGCGTCTGACTGACAAGATCACCCACCTGGACGACGAAACGATGAAAAAGGTGGATGACTCGCTGCAAATCAGCCTCGGCCTGATCGACTTTTAATCCGGGCCGGCTCTTTTTAAAACCAATCAAACATTTGTAAGGGAGGCGCACTGCGGGAGCGGGGCGTCTTTTTGCTTGGGCTCAAATAAATGTGATACCATTTAACCCTAGGCTACAAGGAAAGAGGGAATCGGCTTGGCTGTGGACAAAATTACGGAAGCCGCCGTCTCTGCGGAAGCGGAGCGGCGCGAGCTGGAGAGAATGATCGGCGTTATCGCGGCGGAGCTGGGGCTGGGAGCCGCCAAGGTGAAGGCGACGGTGTCGCTTCTGGACGAGGGCAATACGATTCCGTTCATCGCCCGGTACCGGAAGGAAATGACCGGGGAGCTGGACGAGAATCAGCTGCGCGACATTGAAGAGCGGCTTGGCTATCTGCGTTCGCTCGGCGAGCGCAAGCGGGAAGTGCTGCGGATCATTGAAGAGCAGGGCAAGCTGACGGAGGAGCTGCGGACGGCCATCGGCCGTGCGGTCAAGCTCCAGGAGGTCGAAGATCTGTACCGGCCTTACCGGCAGAAGCGGAAGACCCGCGCCAGCGTTGCCCGGGAGAAGGGGCTGGAGCCCTTGGCGAATTGGGTGCTGGAGCAGCGCCGCAGCGGAGAAGCACTGACGGAAGCGGCCCGGTATGCCGACGCCGGGAAGGGCGTGAATTCGGCGGAGGAGGCGCTCCAGGGTGCAATGGACATCATTGCGGAGATGCTGGCCGACGATCCGGCGATTCGTTCTTGGGTGCGCCAGCATACGGCGGCTCAGGGAGTGGTGGTCTCCGAAGCGAAGGACGCCGCGCAGGAATCGGTGTACGAGAACTATTACCACTACCGGGAGCCGGTGTCGAAGATGCCGCCGCACCGCATTCTCGCGATTAACCGCGGCGAACGCGAGAATATCCTGAAGGTCGGCATCGAGCTCGATCCGGCCCGCGTTCACGCCTTCATGGCCCGCAAGTTCATAAAAGGGCCTTCCCCGGTCAAAGACCTGCTGGAAGCCGTGATCGAGGATGCGTACAAGCGGCTGATCGCGCCATCCGCAGAGCGGGAAGTGCGCGGGGAAATGACCGAACGGGCCGAGAATCAAGCCATCTCGATCTTCTCGGGCAATCTGCGGAGCCTGCTGCTCCAGCCGCCGGTCCAGGGACGCGTCGTGCTGGGGGTGGACCCGGCATACCGTACGGGCTGCAAGCTTGCCGTAGTGGACGAGACGGGCAAGCTGCTGGAGGTGGCGGTGACCTACCCCACCCCGCCGAACAACAAGAAGCGCGAAGCCGCCGCGAAGTTCAAGGAGCTGATCGCCAAGTATGGCGTGAAGCTCATTGTCATCGGCAACGGCACCGGCTCGCGGGAGACGGAGCAGTTCACCGCCGAGGTCATTGCGGACATCGGCGACCCTTCCCTGGCCTATCTCATCGTCAATGAGGCGGGGGCCAGCGTCTATTCCGCCTCCAAGCTGGCGCAGGAGGAGTTCCCGGACCTCGACGTCGCCGAGCGGAGCGCTGCTTCCATCGCCCGGCGCGTGCAGGACCCGCTGGCGGAGCTGGTGAAGATCGAGCCGAAGGCAATCGGGGTCGGGCAGTATCAGCACGATGTCTCCCAGAAGCATTTGGAGGAGAGCCTCAAGGCGGTCGTGGAATCGGCGGTCAACCACGTCGGGGTGGATGTCAATACGGCATCCCCGTCCCTGCTGTCCTACGTTGCGGGAGTCAACGGAACCATCGCCAAGAATATTGTCAAATTCCGCGAGGAGAACGGCAAGTTCACTTCCCGGAAGCAGCTGCAGAAGGTGCCCCGGCTCGGAGCCAAATCGTATGAACAGTGCATCGGCTTCCTGCGTGTTCCTGAAGGGGACAACGTGCTGGACAAGACGCCGATCCATCCCGAGTCCTACCCGGTCGTGGACGGTCTGTTCCGCGAGCTGAAGCTCGACCTCCGGACGATAGGGACGAAGGAACTGGCGCAGAAGCTCGCCGCGCAGAATCCGGAGGAGCTGGCGGAACGGCTGGACGTTGGCGTTCCGACACTCCGCGACATTCTGGAGAGCCTCCAGCGCCCGGGCCGCGACCCCCGGGAGGAGCTGCCCGCGCCGATTTTCCGCACGGATGTGCTGAAGCTGGAGGACCTGCGCCCCGGCATGGAATTGCAGGGAACCGTGCGCAATGTCATCGACTTCGGCGCCTTCGTCGACATCGGCATCAAGAACGACGGTCTGGTCCATATCTCCAAGCTGCGCCGCGGCTTCGTCAAGCATCCGATGGACGTCGTGGCGGTCGGCGACAATGTGACGGTCTGGGTGCTCGGCGTGGACGAGCGCAAGGGCCGGGTCAGCCTGACGATGATCCCGCCGGAGGATGGAAGCGAGTAAGCGGGCGGAGGGCGGAAGGCGCACTCGGCAAGCGTGCAATCTGATTCGTTAAGGCCGTTTTGGCGGCAAACAGGAAGAAGCCTCCGTTTTCGCTTTGCAGCGAGGATGGGGGCTTTCTTCTTGCCTAATGCGGTTATCAGGAGATTGCAGGTCCTAAGGATTGCCGTTTCTTAAGTGCCCGAAGCGTCCTGGCGGTTAACGCAGAGGATTGCTGCCGGAGCCGTCCGAATACCGGGAATCGGAGCTTCCGCCCTCGGATTTGGCCGTTACGGTGTAGCCTTCCGGCACATACGTTACAGCAGTGCCCTTGGAGATGACCTGGGTATAGAACCCGGTCTTGGGCGCTGTCACCCGGAAGTAGACTACGGCCGTCTTGCCGGTGCCGAATTCAATCTTGGTGACGTTGACGCTGTAGCCCGGGTTCGGCAGACCGCCGACCGTCAAGGTTACCCGGCTGACGCCCTCTGATGTCTTATCCACTTGAACGTCAGATGTGTACGCGTCCGCTTCCCCGGCGGGTTCGGCGGGCAGATCTGTCTTCGGTGTAATTGACGTGCGGGCGAATTCTACGGCGTTGTAGAGCCACACAGCAGCTTCGGCGCGCGTTATGGCATCATGCGGCCGGAATCTGTCGCCGCTCTCCAGCGAAATAATCCGGGTGTTGAGCAGCACTTGAAGACTGGAATTGAGCTCGCCCGAAAGAGCGTCGCCGTCCGCGATATACAGGTACATCCGGGTTACGGGGTAGGTCCCCTTGGCATCCAGAGCCTGCTTCAGCAGATAGGCGAAGTCGGCCCGGGTCATGACGGCGTTCGGATCAAACGACGCATGCAGAGTGAGGCCGTTCTGCGCCGCAATGTGGATAGCGGAGGCATACCAAGCCTTGGCGTTCACCTTGGTGAAGACCGGCACATCGGAATCGTTCGCCTTCAGGCCCAGACCGGATACGAGGAACTGAATGGCCTGGCCGTTCGTCACTTTGGCATTGGGGGCAAATCGGTCGCTGGTCACGCCGTTAATCACTCCAGACTGATGCAATTTGTCAATCTTGGCTTCGGCCGGATGTCCCTTCAGATCGGAGAAGGCGTAAGCGCCTGTACCGACTGACAAGGATGCGGCGAGTATGCCGCAGGCCACGATAGTTTTTCTCATGATCATCACCTCTTGCTCTTATAGATGTCCCCGCTCGCCAAAAAGTTGCACTTCTCCGTCAAGATGGTTCCTTGGCTACGGGTCGGCTGTCGTCTTCTGGTACCCCCGCCGCAGATCGGCTACAATGAAGAGACGACAACGGAGCGAGAGCGGGAGATGGCAGAGTGGACAAGGGAGCAACGCGCAGATTGAACCTGGGCATATTCGCGCATGTGGATGCCGGGAAGACGACAACCACGGAGCATATCTTATATGAGAGCGGCCGGATCCGGGCGCTCGGCAGCGTCGACGAAGGAACCGCTCAGACGGATTCCCTTGAGGTGGAACGGCAGCGGGGCATCTCGGTGCGCTCGGCGATTGTCTCGCTGGAATGGAGAGGCACGCAGATCAATCTGGTGGACACGCCCGGGCATGTCGACTTTCTGTCGGAGGTGGAGCGTTCGATGCGGGTCATGGACTGCGCGGTGCTCATCCTGTCTGCGGCGGAGGGCGTGCAGGCCCAGAGCGAGACGGTCTGGAACGCGCTGCGGCGCTTGAAGATACCGACCCTTCTGTTCGTGAACAAAATGGACCGGATCGGCGCGGACCCCGCCCGGGTGCTGGAACAGGTCCGCGCCTATCTGTCGGACGGCGTCATTCCGGTGCAGCGCCCCCTTGGGGCGGGGCTGGATTACAGCGGAGCCGCCGACCTGTGGGCCGATGCGCCGGGAAGCCCGGAACGGACGGCGCTGCTGGAGAGCCTCGCCGAACGCGACGAGGACATGCTCGCCCGCTATCTGGCGGGGGAGACGGACAGCGCCGCCGGGTGGAAGGCCTTTCTGGCCCGGGAGACGGCCGCCTGCCGGATGTTCCCGCTCCTGTACGGAGCGGCGGCGAAGGCAATCGGCATCGGGCCGCTGCTGGATGCCGTAATCGACTACCTGCCGCCGACGGAAGGCGATCCCGAAGCGCCGCTCTCGGGCATTGTCTTCGGCGTCCAGCAGGACCCCGGGCTCGGCAAGGCGGCGCTCGTCCGCCTCTACCGGGGACGGCTCCGCAACCGGGACGCCGTACCTGGCCCGGCGGGCGAGACGGGCGGCAAGGTTACGCAGATCCGCAGACTGGAGGGCGGACGGGCCCAGGCCGTCCCGGAGCTTGCGGCAGGCGACATCGCCGCCGTCTACGGGCTGGCAGACGCCCGGGTCGGCGATGTGCTCGGCTCGCCGGACGCCGTGCCGCCGGAAGCGAAGCTGGCGGTTCCGCTGCTGACGGTCCGCGTCTTCTGGGAAGGCGCTCCGGATCATGAAGCGATGGCCGCCTTCCGGGAGCTGGCCGATGAAGACCCGCTGCTGGATGCCCAGTGGCTGCCGGAAGACCGGGAGCTGCACATCAAGGTCATGGGCAAGATTCAACTGGAGATTCTGGCGAGTGTAGTTCGGGAGCGTTTCGGTCTGGCCGTCACCTTCGGACCGCCGTCTGTGATCTACAAGGAGACGCCGGCCCGGGCCGGCGAAGGCTTCATTGCCTATACGATGCCCAAACCGTGCTGGGCGATTCTGCGCTTCGCCATCGAACCGCTGCCGCGGGGCAGCGGCCTGATCTATGAGTCCATCGTACGCAGCTCGGACCTGCTCCCGCAGTATCAGAACGAGACCGCCCGGCGGGTACCGGAGGCACTGAGCCAAGGGCTCTTCGGCTGGGAGGTCACCGACCTGCGGGTGACGCTGGTGGAAGGCCAGCATCATGTGTGGCATACCCATCCGCTTGATTTTGCCGTGGCGACGCCTATGGGACTGATGGACGGGCTGGCGCGGACGGGAACGAAGCTGCTGGAACCGATGCTGCGCGTGCGGATCGCCGTACCGGAAGAGAACGCCGGACGGGTGATGAACGACCTTGTGCAGATGCGGGGCTCCTTTGAGCCGCCGCTGCTCCGGGAAGGGCGGATATGGATAGAAGGGCGGGTGCCGCTGGCGACCTCGCTGGATTACCCGGCGTCGCTGGGTTCCTTCACCAAAGGCCGCGGCACGTTCTCGAGCGTATTCGACGGCTACGAGGAATGCCCGCCTGACGTGAAGGCGGAGCGGACACGCCGGGGCGTGAATCCGCTCGACCAGGCCCGCTATATTCTGAGCGTCCGCAAGGCGCTTCAGGGGTAGGTTCGGCCGCGGCCGGTTTGCCGGACGGCGGGAGACCTGGCTGCGGGAGGCTTGGCGCTGGAGACCGGGACCGGGCGGCAAAAGACAAGGTTCTCTGCATCCCGACAGGGAGGGGCAGGGGGTTCGGAAGCGGACAGGATGCCGGCCTTTGCCGGCATCTTTTTTTAGCGGGCAGGGCTGCGGGTAATAGGGTCTAGGCCGTCAGGTTAGAGTGGTCTGAACGGTTGTGAATGAATTTGAATAATAATGATTGTTTTTTAAGGTTTTTATGATATGATTAACTCAGTTGGAGGAATGCAGATGTTGACCGAAGAACGCTATGCCCTAATCTTACAGCGCTTACAGGAACGGGGAACCGTTAAAATCCAAGAGCTGATCGAGCTGCTTGGTGCGTCCGAATCCACGGTACGCCGGGATTTGATTGATCTGGAGGCCCGCGGGCTGCTAAGACGCGTCCACGGCGGCGCGACCCTTTCTCCGCAGCGCAGTCTGGAGCCGGGCATGGAGGAGAAATCCTCCACAAACGTTCAACAGAAGAATGTAATTGCCCGTCTGGCGGCTGCTAAGGTCCAGCACGGCGAGTGCATTTATCTGGATGCCGGAACAACGACGCTTGCCATGATCCCATATATTGAAGCCCGAGGGATTACGGTAGTGACCAACGGGCTGTCGCATGTGGAGGCTCTGGTCGGCAAGCAGATCCGCAGCTACCTGCTGGGAGGGATGATGAAGAGTCATACCAAGGCGGTTATCGGCAGCATTGCGCTGCAGAATATGGATAACTTCCGGTTTGACAAATGCTTCCTGGGAACGAACGGCGTCGATACCGAAATGGGCTTTACCACGCCTGATCCGGAGGAAGCCATGGTCAAGCGGCGGGCGCACCAGCTCTCGGCGGAGACCTACGTGCTGGCCGACGGCAGCAAGTTCGGGCGGGTCTCCTTCGCGAAGCTGTTCGATCTTGCCGAAGCGACCCTGATTACGGAGGCCGTGCCTTCCCAGATGCGGGCTTCCATTCTTCACAAGACACAAGTAATGGAGGGAGAACGATGATCTATACGGTTACGCTTAACCCTTCCATCGATTATATCGTCGAGGTCGGGGAACTGCAGTTGGGCGGACTCAACCGAATGAACCGCGATCTCAAGCTCCCCGGAGGCAAAGGCATCAACGTCTCCAGGGTGCTGCACCGGCTCGGGATTGCGAATACGGCGACCGGGTTCCTCGGCGGTTTTACCGGCCGCCATCTGGACGACCGGCTGCGGAGTGAAGGAATCGGCCGGGATTTCGTCTTCATAGAAGGCGATACCCGGATTAATATCAAGCTGAAAGCGGGCGAAGAGACGGAGATCAACGGCCAGGGGCCGGAGATCCGGGAGGCGGAGGCGGAGGAATTAATCACCAGATTGTCCCGTCTGAAGCCGGGCGATATCGCCGTGCTGTCCGGAAGCGTGCCTCCTTCGCTTGGCGCAGGCTATTACAGCCGGCTGATTGAGGCGGTGAAGAAAGCCGGGGCCGATTTTGCAATGGATACGACCGGCGAGGCGCTGCTGAACGCTTTGCCGCTGAACCCTCTCGTCATCAAGCCGAACCATCATGAGCTGGCGGAGCTGTTCGGGACGGAGCTGCGGACCGAGGAAGAGCTGATCCGCTGCGGCCGGCGGCTGCTGGAGCGGGGAGCGAGGCATGTGCTGATTTCGATGGCCGGCGAAGGGGCGCTGCTGATTACGGAGTCCGCGGCGTACCGCACGGCGGCTCCGGCGGGAACGGTCCGCAATTCGGTCGGCGCGGGAGACTCCATGATTGCCGGATTCGTCGGCACGCTTGATGCCACCGGCAGCGTTCTGGAAGCGTTCCGCGCAGGCGTGGCCTGCGGAAGCGCGACCGCTTTCTCGGATGACCTCGCTGAACGGAGCGACATTGAACGCCTGCGTCCGCAGGTGGAGATCCGGAAGATAGCACACACCGGATAGAAGAGCAGGCGTCTGCGTTCGGCTGCCGGGTCTTGCGCCTAGTCGCATAGACCCAGGCCCTTCGGGGACGCTTCTGATACGGATGACACCGCTGTGAATGACCCGTAAAGGAGATTGAATCGAATGAAAATCACGGATTTGATGCTGAAGCAAGTGATGATTATGGACCTGGCATCCGCGACGAAGGAAGAGGTCATCGACGAGCTGATTGCGAAGCTTGTTGAAAGCGGTCGCATTGTGAACCGGGAGCTGTTCACGGAGATGATCTGGAAGCGGGAGCGCGAATCCAGCACGGGCATCGGAGGCGGCATTGCCATGCCGCATGCCAAGACGGGAGCGGTGAAGGAAGCGACCGTACTCTTCGCCAAAAGCTTCGCCGGTGTGGACTACGATTCGCTCGATGGCGAACCGGTCCACCTGTTCTTCCTGATCGCCGCTCCCGAAGGAGCGGGAACCATGCACCTGCGCACACTGGCCGCGCTGTCCCGGCTGCTGATCGAGCCGGAATTCATGGAGGCGCTGAAGAAGGCGGAGACGCCCGATGAAGTCGTTGCTCTGTTCGATGCCAAGCAGTCCGAAGCGGAAGCGGGGGAGCGGCTAGAAGCGAACGCGGCAAGCCCGGTCCTGCCGCAGGACGGGCGGGAGTCTTCGGCTGCGGATGCGGGTGCCGGACAACCGGAGGCAGGCGAAGCTTTTGTCGTCGCGGTAACAGCCTGTCCGACCGGCATTGCGCATACCTTCATGGCCGAAGATGCGCTGAAGAAGAAAGCGCAGGAGCTCGGCGTCCGAATCCGGGTCGAGACGAACGGCTCGGAAGGCGCGCAGAATGTGTTGACCGCTGACGAAATCCGCCGGGCCAGCGGCGTCATTGTCGCCGCCGACAAGCAGGTCGACATGGCGCGCTTTGACGGCAAGCCGGTGCTTCAGCGGCCGGTCAGCGACGGTATCCGGAAGCCGGAGGAGCTGATCCGCAAGGCGGCGGTCGGCGAAGCGCCGATCTACCGCAGCCAGGGAGCGGCCGGCGGCGATGCTGCGGGCGCCGCGCACTCGGTCGGGTCTTCTTCGGGCCGGCCAAAGGTCGGCAGCCGAATCTACAAAGACCTGATGAACGGCATCTCGCATATGCTTCCGTTCGTCGTGGGCGGCGGCATTCTGCTGGCGATTTCGTTCCTGCTGGAGCATACGCTCAGCCCGGATAACGAGCTCGTCAAGCTGCTGGGAGCCATCGGGGGCGGCGAAGGCGCTTTCCATTTCCTGATTCCGATTCTGGCAGGCTTCATCGCGATGAGCATCGGCGACCGGCCGGCGCTCATGCCCGGTATGGTCGGCGGCTTCATGGCGGCCACGGCAAATGCCGGCTTCCTGGGCGGCCTGGCCGCGGGCTTCCTCGCCGGCTATGTCGTTCTCGGACTTCGCCGGGCTCTCGCCGGCATGCCTAAGTCGCTTGAAGGACTGAAGCCGATCCTGCTCTACCCGGTCTTGGGGCTTCTCGTCACCGGAGCCATTATGTACTTCATCTTCGACCCGGTCTTCAGCTGGATCAACGAGGGCCTGATCGACGGTCTCAACAGCCTCGGCACCGGCAACAAAGTGCTGCTCGGCCTCATTCTCGGCGGCATGATGGCGATCGACATGGGCGGACCGTTCAACAAGGCGGCCTATACGTTCGCAATCGGAGTATTCACATCCAGCGGAAATACGAACGGCCTGATGATGGCGGCTGTCATGGCGGGCGGAATGGTGCCTCCCCTGGCCATCGCCTTGGCTACGACGCTGTTCAAATCTAAATTCACCGACCAGGAGCGCCAGTCCGGTCTCACGAACTATGTGCTCGGCCTGTCGTTCATCACCGAAGGCGCTATTCCGTTCGCGGCCGCCGATCCGCTGCGGGTATTGACCTCTTGCATTCTCGGCTCGGCTGTAGCCGGCGGCCTGACCCAGCTCTGGAATATCGACGTGCCGGCTCCGCACGGCGGCATCTTTGTAGCTGCGCTCGCCAATCATGCGCTGCTGTTCCTTCTCGCTGTAGCGGTCGGCGCGGTTCTGTCCGGACTGATCCTCGGCTTCTGGAAGAAGCCGCTCCGTGCCCGGTAACATGCAGAACGAACCGGCCTTGCATCTTATATCCAACCTAAGACCCGCTTCCGGTATAACCGGAGGCGGGTTTTTTAAGCAAATTCAGAATTCCTCCGAAAAGTCCCAGATAATGTATTGACTACTAGAATGAGGAGTGGTATTTTGGTGAGGAAACCGGTTTCCTGACACCTGCTGCTGCAATACCGCCGTTTTCCTGACAGAAACGGATGCAGGAGCAAAGAGGACGCATCATTCGGTAAGCGCTTTAATGGGCATTTCTTATTTGCTGCTCAAACGGTTGCGCAGCCGTTCGCCGCAGTAAGGCCCAGCGTTTCAACTGGAACGAACCAAATGAGAGGAGAGGTTGGGTTATATGAACAAGCAAGTCAAATGGTTGGCGTCCGTGTCGTTGTCCGTAGGGATCGCGCTCGGCGCTGCACTGCCTGTTATGGCGTCGCCGGATACGAGTGTCAGCAACAAACTGGATTACAGTACGGATACGGTATACCAGATTGTGACAGACCGCTTTGTCGACGGCAATTCGGCCAACAATCCGACAGGTTCGGCCTTCAGTGCGGATCGTTCCAATCTGAAGCTGTATTTTGGCGGGGACTGGCAGGGGATCACGAACAAGATCAACGACGGCTATCTGACCGGCATGGGCATTACGGCGATCTGGATTTCGCAGCCGGTTGAGAATATTACGTCCGTAATCAACTACTCGGGTGTCAACAATGCCGCCTATCACGGCTACTGGCCGCGCGACTTCAAGAAGACCAATGCCGCTTTCGGCAGCTTCACCGATTTCTCCAATCTGATCGCCGCGGCGCATTCCCACAATATCAAGGTCATCATCGACTTTGCGCCTAACCACACGAATCCGGCCTCTTCCACGGATGCCTCGTTCGCCGAGAACGGCGCGCTGTATAACAACGGCACCCTGCTCGGCAAGTACAGCAACGACAGTGCCGGCCTGTTCCACCACAACGGCGGAACCGATTTTTCCACAATTGAAAGCGGTATCTACAAGAACCTGTATGATCTTGCCGACCTTAACCAGAACAACAATACCGTTGACAACTACCTGAAGGAATCCATTCAGCTCTGGCTGAACCTTGGCGTAGACGGCATCCGGTTCGATGCAGTGAAGCATATGCCGCAGGGCTGGCAGAAGAGCTATGTCTCGTCCATCTACAGCAGCGCCAATCCCGTGTTCACCTTCGGGGAATGGTTCCTTGGCGTCGATGAGACAAGCCAGGACAACATCAATTTCGCGAACCAGAGCGGGATGAATCTGCTGGACTTCGCCTATGCACAGGAAGTCCGCGAAGTCTTCCGCGACAAGACCGAGACGATGACCGACCTCAGCTCGATTATCTCCAGCACAGGTTCCAGCTATAATTATATCAACAACATGGTAACCTTCATCGACAACCATGATATGGACCGCTTCCAGCAGGCGGGAGCGAGCACACGTCCGACGGAACAGGCGCTGGCGCTGACGCTGACTTCTCGCGGCGTACCGGCCATCTATTACGGTACCGAGCAGTATATGACCGGCAACGGCGACCCGAACAACCGGGCAATGATGACCGGCTTCGATACGAACAAGACAGCCTACAAGGTCATCAAAGCGCTGGCTCCGCTGCGCAAATCCAACCCGGCTATCGCCTACGGCACCACAACCCAGCGTTGGGTGAACAACGACGTCTATATCTATGAACGGAAATTCGGAAGCAGCGTGGCTCTGGTTGCGATCAACCGGAACACCACGACATCCTATCCAATCTCCGGTCTGCTGACCGCCCTGCCGAACGGAACTTATACCGATGTTCTCGGCGGTCTGCTGAGTGGCAATTCCGTTACCGTCAGCGGCGGCGCCGTCAGCAACTTTACACTGGCAGCAGGCGGCACAGCGGTATGGCAGTATTCCACCAACGAATCCTCGCCGGTTATCGCCAACGTCGGCCCGACGATGGGCAAGCCTGGAAACGTAATTACCATTGACGGCCGCGGCTTCGGAACGACCAAGAACAAGGTCACCTTCGGAACCACCGCTGTTACCGGCGCCGACATCGTGAGCTGGGAAGATACCGAGATCAAGGTCAAAGTGCCGAACGTAGCCGCTGGCAACACAACGGTTACCGTAACGAATTCGGCCGGCACGACCAGCGCCGCCTTCAATAACTTCAACGTGCTGACCGCCGATCAGGTTACCGTTCGCTTCAAAGTGAACAATGCCACTACGTCCCTGGGCCAGAACGTCTACCTGACCGGCAACGTGGCCGAACTCGGCAACTGGACCGCAGCCAAGGCCATTGGCCCGCTGTACAACCAGGTGGAAGCTTCCTACCCGACTTGGTACTTCGACGTCAGCGTTCCGGCCAGCACGGCGCTGCAATTCAAATTCATCAAGGTTAACGGATCTACTGTTACCTGGGAAGGCGGCAACAACCACACCTTCACATCGCCGTCCAGCGGCGTAGCCACCGTAACCGTAGACTGGCAGAACTAATCCGGCAAAAGGGAGCAAGCCTGCCCGGCGGACCGGCTTCTGCCGGTTCCCCGGCGGCCTTCCCGCCGCCGAAATTGAAAACGCGTGGACTTTCCCGGCCCTTGTGGCCGGGGAGTTCGCGCGTTTTTGCGTGCTGTGATGAGGCGGAAGAGGTTGATTGGAATGGTTCAATCCACGCATCCCTTACGGGATGCGACTGGCCGTCTTGACTTCCCAGGAGCTGTGCAGCTTGTCATTTCAATCCACGCATCCCATACGGGATGCGACGCAAGCTCTTTCTGGACGAGTTGCCGGACGAGCTATTTCATTCCACGCATCCCATACGGGATGCGACGACACAGGTCCGCAAGGGCCGATGGGGCCGAAGGGTATTTCAATCCACGCATCCCATACGGGATGCGACTCCGGCGTGGTCAGCGTCGTCTCGTAGTGGCCCGCCGATTTCAATCCACGCATCCCATACGGGATGCGACGAGAAACCCGACGATAAAGCCGAGGGACGACGTATTTCAATCCACGCATCCCATACGGGATGCGACTGGCCGGTAGCTCGGTGAGCAAGGCGATGGACTTTATTTCAATCCACGCATCCCATACGGGATGCGACTTCCCTGCACTTGCTGCGGAGCTGTGATAAACTATTTCAATCCACGCATCCCATACGGGATGCGACTCGTCCGGACAATATATGTACTTGCCGGAGGACCGATTTCAATCCACGCATCCCATACGGGATGCGACGGCCAGTTCGACAGCTCCAACGGCCAGGCTAACCCATTTCAATCCACGCATCCCATACGGGATGCGACTGCTGGCTGCTACTACCCATTTGTTCGGGACGGAATTTCAATCCACGCATCCCATACGGGATGCGACGCCATGCGGTGTGTCGGGTCCAGCAGCACGTCAAATTTCAATCCACGCATCCCATACGGGATGCGACGCCGAAGGCTCTGCTCTTCCATTTTCAAAAAGTGATTTCAATCCACGCATCCCATACGGGATGCGACGCGATCATATTTGCCGCTGGCCCAAGAGGTTCAGCATTTCAATCCACGCATCCCATACGGGATGCGACTTTCAGCCTCTCCCACCCCTAGCGCAACGTCTGATTTCAATCCACGCATCCCATACGGGATGCGACGCCTAGTAGCTATGGCCCTCGGCTTTTGATGTTTAATTTCAATCCACGCATCCCATACGGGATGCGACTGGATCACCGTGCTTATTCCTATCAGCGACTGGCCCATTTCAATCCACGCATCCCATACGGGATGCGACAATTTGCTCTATGACGAGATGGTGACCAACTGGCAGATTTCAATCCACGCATCCCATACGGGATGCGACGTCAATAGTAGCCACAAGACCGGCGGCCGAGTAATTTCAATCCACGCATCCCATACGGGATGCGACACCAAGGCCGAAGGGTATGTTCCGGGGGCTATCGAATTTCAATCCACGCATCCCATACGGGATGCGACGACCTCTCTTCCAAAATTTTTTTTTGAACCGGGATTTCAATCCACGCATCCCATACGGGATGCGACGAATACTATCTGTTCGGACCACTCAAATATTGGACATTTCAATCCACGCATCCCATACGGGATGCGACCCAATCCGACTCCGATCACTGGCGGCCGGGAAAAGATTTCAATCCACGCATCCCATACGGGATGCGACGCATGCGCTTGATTTCATGCTCCAGGCGGGCGTCATTTCAATCCACGCATCCCATACGGGATGCGACTTCATCAGCAGGAGTGGCAACAATGGATCCGGAAGATTTCAATCCACGCATCCCATACGGGATGCGACGACGGCATCGTTCAGGCTCTCGATCTCCTGCTGGAATTTCAATCCACGCATCCCATACGGGATGCGACGTCTTTCTACAACATCCTCTTGGACGCGTTCTCGATTTCAATCCACGCATCCCATACGGGATGCGACGAGAGCGGGATAAAAAAATAGGCGGCCATCATAAGTATTTCAATCCACGCATCCCATACGGGATGCGACGGCGGTGGCCGCTCTTATCCGATTGTGAGGTGATCATTTCAATCCACGCATCCCATACGGGATGCGACGTCACACTGCAGACCGAGGCGGCGACGGGGCAATGGATTTCAATCCACGCATCCCATACGGGATGCGACTGGACGGCGGCCGGCGTCGAGCCTCCGGTGAGTAATTTCAATCCACGCATCCCATACGGGATGCGACAAATTCGTTTAGGTTATCCGTAAATTCTGTTGTATTTCAATCCACGCATCCCATACGGGATGCGACACGCTCTTGCCACCAGCAAGTGGTGGGCGAAGAAATTTCAATCCACGCATCCCATACGGGATGCGACGCGGCGCTGACCAATCTTAAAGTGGTCCCGCTGGTGATTTCAATCCACGCATCCCATACGGGATGCGACGACAAAGCGCGTCCACCAGCGATACGGGTAGTAATGAATTTCAATCCACGCATCCCATACGGGATGCGACAGCGAAATTAGCGTCCATTCATTTCAATAAGGCAGAGAGAATCGCTTTTTTCTATGTTAAGCATAGCAAATAAATCTGCATGTGAGCTTGACATTTTCGGGAACAAGACAAAAACGACAAGATTCGTCAAAATCTGAGGTGCGAATGAGCCGGGGAATTCATGGGAGCTTGGGGTTCGCACCAAGTTTTCTTTTGCCTCTTAGGCAGGGGTGGAAGAACAGCCCTTCAAACGGCAGCTTGTAAGCGTTATAATAGAAATTGACAATTTTGGCATTCGTGTAAAAGGGCTGGGTGCGATGAAAGTGACCATCAATGATATTGCCCGCGCGGCAAATGTGGCGAAGTCAACAGTATCCAAAGTGCTGAATGACGCTCCGACGATTTCGGAAGCGACCAAAGCCAAAGTTCGAGCCATTATGCAGGAGATGAACTATGAACCGAGCAGTCTGGCTACGCAGCTGGCCCGGCAAAAGGGGTACAATATCGCGCTGATTATTGATTTGTCGCGAACCGGCGATTTCCTCAATGCCTCCTTCTACGATATCATCGGCGGGGTGGAAAGTGTGATCGGTCCCCGCGGGTATGAGCTGACCATCAGCAACATGCAGCATATTGGGCGTGAACGGTTCGTCAGCCGGTTCGCCATCGGGCGCAAAGCGGACGGGCTGATTATGGATAATTCGATTCTGACGCCGGAGCTGGCGCGGGAATTGAATGAACGGAATTTTCCCTATATTGTGATCGGAGAATATCCCGGGGTTCCTGCGAATCAGTGTGTGGATATCGACAATGCCCGGGGTTCTGTCATGCTGGTGGAACATTTGCTGGCCCAAGGCTATCAATCTCCTGCATTTGTCGGCGGCGAGTCGGGCGAACCGCTCTATGAGACCCGGCTGGAAGGGTTCCGCCAAAGCCTGGATTCGGTACGGGACGAGTTCATCCGTCCGGGCTATGCCAATGAGGCTAATGGACGGCGGCTGACGCGTGAACTGCTGAAGGAGACCGAACGGCCGGACGCGATTGTCTGTATGAGCAATCTGGTGGCCTATGGGGTATTGCAGGAGCTTCAGGAGCAGGGAATCGCGGTTCCGGAAGAAATGGGGATTGCGACCTTTGACAATATCCCCCTTGCCCCTTACACGACTCCGCCGCTGACTTGTGTGGATATGGATACTTTTGCTCTTGGAGCCGCCGCCGGCAATATGTTGATGGCGCGGCTCGAAGAGAGCGCAGTAGAGGAGGTTCAAGCTCCCTCCTGGGTGAAGCCCCGGCTGGTGGCGCGGAGATCAACGGAGAGACAAGCTTAAGCCTTTCAAGGTGACTTGAAGGCTTTTTTGCGTGGCATCCGATTCGGCAGGTCAATTTACAACCTAAATTATCGAAATCTGGTGTAAAATACCGCACAGTTCAGGATGGTTAAAAAGGATAAAATAGGATTGGCTAGGATAATAGAACCACAAGAATGCACATTCTTGGGGTTCCGGGGAGGTCTTATGGAGTATATCGCCCATATTCGCAGCAGGGATGGAAAGATTCAAACGGTCAGCGAGCATTCGGAAGCTGTAAGAGCGGGATGTGAGCATTTTGGAGTCAAAGCCGGTGTTCCTCATTTGGCCGGTTTGTCGGGGATTCTGCATGATCTGGGGAAGAGAACGCCGGCTTTTCAGCGTTACATTCAACAGGCTGTCTCTAATCCGGGTTCGGTACGCAGGGGAGACGTGGATCATTCAACGGCAGGCGGCAAGCTTGTTTTTGAGCGCTATCATCAGCGCCGCAGGAACTGGGAAGACAGGTTCACTGCCGAGTGGATCGGCAACTGCATCATTTCTCATCATCAGGGACTGCGGGATTTTATCGGTCCGGAAGGCAGGCTTCCTTTTCTGGAACGGGTGAGGGACAAGCAGCTGGAAGGCTTAGAAGAGGCAGCGGCGAGCTTCTTCTCCGATCGTTCGGAGGATTGGCTGGACGCGTATTTTGAGAAGGCCAAGACGGAGATGCAGCATGCGATTGAACAAATTCAACGATGCGGTCTGGATTCCAACGCCTCTTCTCTATTATTGAAGTACATTTTTAGCTGCCTGATTGATGCGGACCGCACCGATACGAGGCAGTTCGAGGAGAACGAGGAGTCCCGTTGGGAAGAAGACCGATCGGCATTTTTTGCCCGCAGTTATGACAAGCTGCTGGAAGCAGTCACGGCGATGGAGCAGGCCGAAGATGCCGGTCATCCGATCAACGTGCTTCGGCGGAAGATGTCGCAGCAATGCGATAAGGCGGCTGATCGACCATCCGACATCTACACGCTCTCCATTCCGACGGGCGGCGGCAAGACGCTGTCCAGCCTGCGGTATGCGCTGAAGCACGCCAAGACTTCCGGCAAGGACCGCATTATTTATGTGGTCCCCTTCACAACCATCATTGAGCAGAATGCCCAGGACATTCGCGATATTTTGCAAGAGGATGACATGATTCTGGAACATCATTCGAATATCGTGGATGCCCGAAGGGAAGATGAGGTTTCGGAAGAATACGATATTCGGCGCAAAAACCTGCGGTTGGCCCGGGATAACTGGGACCGCCCGATTATTTTCACCACCATGGTGCAGTTTCTGAATGCCTGCTACGGCTTAGGAACGCGCAATGCCAGACGGATGCATCGCCTGGCGAATGCGGTCATCATCTTTGACGAAGTCCAGGCCGTCCCTCCCAAATGCGTGTCGCTGTTCAATGCTGCGCTTAATTTCCTGAAATCGTTCGGGCGTTCCAGCATGCTGCTGTGCACGGCAACCCAGCCCGCTCTTGATTTTGTCCGTCACCATCTGCACATTGCCGAGCAGGCGGAGATCATCTCGAACTTGAGTGAGGTCGGCGAAGACTTCAAGCGGGTGGAGGTGGTCGATCGGGTAACGGCTCGAGGATGGAATTCACAGGAAATTGCAGCGTTTATCGGGGAACGGCTTAGAGAACTGGACAGCACGCTGGTTATTCTGAATACCAAGAGCGCGGTGAGGAAGCTGTATAAATACCTTAAGGAAGAACTCGTAAGGGAAGAGAGCGGCGTCCGATTGTTCCACCTCAGCACGAGTATGTGCGCAGCTCACCGCAAAGCGGTGCTGGCGGAGATTAAGGAAGCGCTGCGACAACAAGAGAAAGTTATTTGCATCAGCACCCAGTTGATTGAGGCGGGGGTGAATATCAGCTTTGATTGCGTAATCCGTTCCCTGGCCGGGCTGGATTCCATCGCTCAAGCGGCGGGAAGGTGCAACCGGCACGGGAAGGACCCGCTCAGGCATGTGTATATCATCCGGGCATCCGAGGAAAGGCTGACCTCGCTTCCCGATATCCGGATTGGTGCAGAGAAGACCGCTCTTCTGCTTGCCGATTTCAGGAATCATCCTGAAAGGTATGCCCATAATCTGCTGTCGCCCGCAGCGATCCAGTCCTATTTTCAAAGCTACTACAGCCATATCAAGACCGAACTGGATTACTATGTGCCCAAGCTGGATCTGAACCTGTACGACTTATTGGGAACGAACAAGAAACTCTTTCAACACTACAAGAACAAGCAGGGTCAATCTCCGCAGATTCATAACCGGGCGGCATTTGCTACTGCCGAGCAGCATTTTGAGGTTATTGCAAACGCTGCCACTTCAGTTATCGTTCCATACAATGAAGAAGCGCGGCAGATTATGATCGAATTGAACGGCGAGCTTGAGATTCAGTCGCTGGGAGAGCTGCTGCGCAGAGCGCAGCCGTACACGGTCAACCTGTATAACCAGGACTTGAAGCAGCTTGAGCGAAGCGGGGAGTTGTATCCGGTATTGAACGGTAATGTGCTGGCTCTGAGAGAGACGGCTTATCGTGAAGAGTTCGGTGTGGACACAGCAGGCGAGGGAGTCTGGGATGCAGCCATTATCTGAACGAAGGCAGGCACTCGCTCCATAACGAAGAGAGGAGGATACTTGTGCGTAACGAAATTCAGTTTCAGGTGACGGGTAAATACGCGCTCTTTACCGATCCGCTGACCAAGATTGGAGGAGAGAAATTCTCGCTTCAGGTTCCCACCTATTCGGCCATGAAGGGGATTGTGGAATCTATCTACTGGAAGCCGACCCTGATCTGGTTCATTGACGAGGTGCGGGTCATGAAGGTCATTCAGACGGAGTCCAAAGGAATGCGGCCAATCGAATACAGCGGGGGCAACACGCTCGCTTACTACACGTACCTGAAGGATGTTCATTATCAGGTCAAAGCGCATTTTGAATTCAATCCTTACCGGGAAGATCTGGTTCAGGACCGCAATGAGCACAAGCACCATCATATTGCCAGACGTGCCGTGAAGGCGGGGGGGCGGCGAGATATTTTTCTTGGGGCCCGCGAGTGTCAGGCTTATGTGGAACCATGCGAGTTCGGAGAAGGAGAGGGCTTCTACGATAATGTGCCCGAGGTGGACTTCGGAATCATGCTGCATGGAATCAACTACCCGGATGAAACGGGCCGCAACGAGATGGAGACCCGGCTGTGGAATGCCAAGATGGAGAATGGGATTATACGCTACATCCCTCCGGCTGAATGTCCTTATGTCCGGAAGATAGGCAAAGGCGCCGCCAAGCCGTTCGGACCGGAGAATATGCAATCGGTGGACACGCTGTACAGCGAGGTCTGCGGGGAGGAGGAGTCGTCTTGACGTGGATGGCTCAATTGCTGAAGACCTATGAGGCGAATCAGGGTCAGGTCGGAATCTTCGAGAAGAAGCGGAATGATCGGGAATACGCCCTGATCCCGGTCGCCCACACCACCCAGAGTGCTCATATCACGGTGGTGCTGGACATGGACGGCCACTGGCTCACCGCACAGGTGGTGGATAAAGCAGACAGTAATACGATTATTCCCTGTACGGAAGCCTCATCCAGCCGGACGAGCGCCCCGGTTCCGCACCCGCTGTTCGATAAGCTCATGTACGTGGCAGGGGACTATATCCGATACTGCGGCGATGTTAAGGGGACGCCCTATGCGGATTACATGAAGCAGCTTGGGGAGTGGTGCGGCTCATCTTATGCTCATCCCAAAGTAAAGAGCGTCTATACGTACCTGGCGAAGGGCACTTTGATTACGGATCTGATCCGGGCCGGAATTCTGTGGGCAGACAAGCAGGGACAGCTGCTGGCTAAATGGAGCTCTGAAATGGAAACGGCTCATGGAGAGAAGCCGGAAATTTTTAAAGTCATCGCTTCGGATCAAAGCGCAGCTTTTGTCCGGTTTGCCGTTCAGGCTCCGGGCGAACCGGAGACACGTTTATGGCGGGACCCGTCGGTCCAGCAATCTTTTATCGACTATTCGCAGAGCAGACTGGGCAGCAGTGACTTATGCTTCGTTACCGGCAAGGTGCTGCCCTATGCCGACAAGCATACCTCGCGCATCCGCAATTCCGGAGATAAGACCAAGCTGATCTCCGCCAATGATACGGCAGGCTTCACGTATAGAGGGCGATTCAAGAATAGCCGAGAAGCTGCTTCCATCAGCTATGAAGCGTCCCAGAAGGCCCATAACGCCCTTAAATGGCTGATTGAACGCCAGGGGTTCACGATGGACGGGAAAGTCTTTCTGATCTGGGGAACCGAGAAGCTGGAGGTGCCCGACCCTTATGCAGGTTCTTTTACCTTATTTGATGAGGAGGATCTGGAAGCGGACGGGGGAGACGGAACGCATCAGGCTTATGCCGATATGATCCGCAAAGGGCTGGCCGGTTATCGATACGATAGTGACTATAAATCCAATGTAATTATTCTGATTCTGGATGCAGCTACGCCCGGACGGCTGTCCATTGTATATTACCGGGATATGAATAAGGAGTTGTTCCTTGACCGGATTCAGCGCTGGCACGAGACCTGCTCCTGGGAGCATCGTTATTACCAAGAGGCGGAGAAGACTTACGGAACGTATATCGGAGCGCCGGCCACGAAGGATATTGCTTACGCGGCGTACGGTTCCAGAGCCAGCGATAAGCTCGTCAAAAGCTTGCTGGAGCGCATGCTCCCCTGCATCGTGGATGAACGCCCCGTCCCGCTTGATCTTGTTCGCAGTGTCGTCCAGCGGGCTTCCCATCCTGTCGGCATGGAGAATTGGGAGTGGGAACGGACGCTGAGCATTGCATGCGCTTTGGTCAGGAAGCATGAGAAGGAGGAATATGAAGTGGCCCTGGATACGAAGAACGAGGACCGGAGTTATCTTTTTGGAAGACTGCTGGCTATTGCCGATGTACTGGAGCGCAGAGCGCTGGGTGACGAGAAAAGGGCAACCAATGCGCTTCGCTATATGAACGCTTTTGCCCGGCATCCCGGACGGACGTGGAGCATTATTCAATCCAATCTCCAGCCCTATCAGGCTCGAATGGGAGTCAGAGACCTCATCGTCAACCATTGCAACCATGAACTGGATATCGTCATGGATAGGTTAAGACCGGAAGATTACAACGATAGCCCGTTGAGCGGGCTGTATCTTCTGGGTTTCTCGAGCCAACGAAGAGACTTGTACACCAGCAAGAAGGATGCTGCCGACCACAAGACGGATTCCATTCAAGAAGAGGAGAATGAATAATGAGTACACTTGACCGTAAAATTGATTTTGCCGTCGTCTTCTCGGTACACAACGCCAATCCGAACGGCGACCCGTTGAACGGGAATCGTCCGCGTCAGAATTATGAAGGACATGGCGAAATGTCCGATGTAAGTCTGAAGCGCAAAATCCGCAACCGGCTGCAGGACATGGGGGAATCGCTGCTGGTTCAGTCCGACGACCGCCGTGTCGACGGCTTCCGAAGCATTAAAGAGCGGGTGGACGCCAACGAAGAGGTTCAGGAATTTGCCAAAGGCAAGAAGCCGAACAATGAGCTGTATGCTCAGGCGGCTTGCAAAGAATGGATCGATGTGCGCAGCTTCGGACAAGTGTTCGCTTTCGGAGGAGCCGAGGGGACCAGCGGAGGCGGCGTGTCGATTGGAGTCCGCGGACCGGTATCCATTCATGCGGCAGTGAGTATCGACCCTATTGATATTACCAGCACCCAAATCACGAAGAGCGTCAATACCACGACACCGAAAGATCCGAACAAGCGCGGTTCCGACACCATGGGGATGAAGCACCGGGTGGATTTCGGCGTCTATGTCTTCTATGGCAGCATCAATACGCAGTTGGCAGAGAAAACAGGCTTCACCTATGAGGATGCGCTGAAGATTCGGGAAGCTCTTCAGACCTTGTTCGAGAATGATACGTCGTCTGCCCGGCCGGACGGAAGCATGGAAGTGCATTCCGTATACTGGTGGGAGCACAAGTCCAAGCTGGGCCAATATTCCTCGGCCAAGGTCCACCGGTCGCTTCAAGTTACGCGGAAGCAGAGTGCAGCAGCGCTGAAGGCGTTGGAGGATTACGAAGTGACGCTCCAGCCGCTCGACGGTCTGGAAGTCCAAATCTATGACGGACTATAACGAAGAGGATTATCTGCTGCTCTCGGGCATTCAGCATTTTAACTTTTGCAGACGCCAGTGGGCTTTGATTCATATCGAGCAGCAGTGGGAGGAGAATGTCCGGACGCTGGAAGGAAACCATCTTCATCGTGTGGCCGACCAGCCGCATCTTCGGGAGAAGAGAGGCGACAAGCTGGTGGTCCGCGCCCTCCCGGTTCATTCAAGGCGGCTTGGACTTACCGGAATCTGCGATGTCGTTGAATTTATAAGGGACCCCGGCGGGGTCCCGTTATCTGATGAACAAGGGTTATATCTGCCCTGTCCTGTAGAATACAAACGCGGCAAACCCAAAAAGGACGACTCGGACCGTTCGCAATTGATAGCCCAGGCGATGTGTCTGGAAGAGATGCTGGCCTGCGAAATTACGACAGGCTATCTTTTTTACAACGAGATCAAGCATCGGGTAGAGGTTCCCATTACTGAAGCCGATCGCGAGCAAGTCCAGGCCACTCTGCATGAAATGCATGGCTACTATGCACGTCGATATACACCTAAGGCCAAAGCAGGACCCCATTGTGAGAATTGCTCGCTCAACAAGATCTGCCTCCCTGGACTTATGAATCGCCGGACGGTTGCCAGCTATATAGAAAGCAAGGTGAGCGAATGAAGAGAATGCTGAACACCTTGTTTGTTACGATTCCCGACGCTTATTTATCTCTGGATGGTGAGAATGTCGTCGTGAAAAAGGAGGATGCCATTCTTCAGAGATATCCCTTGCATAATCTGGAAGGGATTTATACCTTTGGCTACGCGGGTGCCAGTCCGGCCTTGATGGGGACATGAGCCGAACGAAATATCGCGCTAACGTTTCTCACGCGGAACGGTCGTTTCGTCGGGAGAGTGATTGGCGAGAGCCGGGGAAATGTGGTACTCCGTAAAGAGCAGTATCGCATCTCGGATGATGAGCCAAGAAGCGCGATAGTGGCACGCAACATGATCCTCGGCAAAGTGTACAATGCGAAATGGATATTGGAACGGGCTACCCGCGATCATGCACTTCGGTTGAATGTACAGAAATTCAAGCAGATTTCTGCCTCTTTGTCGGAAATTATGCACACTGTGCGCAGCGTAGAGGACTTAGATGTTCTCCGCGGACTGGAAGGAACGGCAGCCGTTCAATATAACTCCGTATTCGATGATCTGATTTTGCAGCAGAAAAATGATTTTTATTTTCACGGACGGAATAAACGGCCTCCCTTGGACAATGTCAATGCCTTACTGTCCTTTACTTACACTCTGCTTGCCCATGATATGATTGCGGCGGTCGAAGGAGTCGGCCTGGATGCTTATGTCGGGTTTTTGCATCGCGATCGTCCCGGACGGGCTTCGCTTGCGCTGGATGTGATGGAGGAATTAAGGGGGATCTATGCGGATCGCTTCGTTCTTGGATTGATCAACAAGAAGTTGATTCATGCCAAAGGCTTTCATCGCAAGGAGAACGGTGCCGTTATTATGGATGAGGCAACCCGCAGACAGGTGCTGGTTGCCTGGCAGGAGAAGAAGCAGGAGCAGATCATTCATCCTTACTTAAATGAGAGAATGGCTTGGGGGCTCGTTCCTCACGCTCAAGCACTTCTACTGGCTCGCACGATAAGAGGGGATTTGGAGGAATACCCGCCATTCTTATGGAAGTAGGTGAACGGCGTGCTTGTCTTAATCACTTACGATGTGAGCACGAAGAGTTCTGAGGGGCGTAGACGCCTGTCTCAGGTATCCAAGAAATGCCTCAGTTACGGACAGCGTGTTCAGAACTCCGTGTTTGAATGTATCGTGGACGCTACGGAATTTCGTAGATTGAAATATGAATTGGAAGAACTGATAAATGAAGAAACAGATAGTCTGCGCTTCTATAACCTTGGGGACAAGCACAAAACCAAGGTAGAACATTTTGGCGCCAAGAGCAGTTATGATATGGAAGGGCCTTTGATCTTGTAAAGATAGCTTGGTGCGAATGCCAAGCTCCCATGTTTTCCGCAGGTCCTTCGCACCTCAGAAATTGCAGAATATTGTCGAATATGATCTGTTTCTTGAAATGTCAAGGCAATGATTATACTTATCTGATATACTTTCTAGCGAAAAGGAAGCTAAACGTTCTATAAATTTGATCAATTTGGCTGTTTTTCGCTGTCGCACTCCGTATGGAGTGCGTGGATTGAAATCAGCTTATGAGGGGACAGGCATCCAGGCGCGCCACGGTCGCACTCCGTATGGAGTGCGTGGATTGAAATTAAGCCTCCTGCTGCGGCCGATCTTTGTCGTTGTGTCGCACTCCGTATGGAGTGCGTGGATTGAAATAGCGCCAAGCAGAGGAAATTGATCCGGAAAAGCTGTCGCACTCCGTATGGAGTGCGTGGATTGAAATCCTACGAGGTTTATGAGTCGCTTACAGTCCTCCCCGTCGCACTCCGTATGGAGTGCGTGGATTGAAATTTTAGGAGCCTGAAGAACAGGTAAATGGCTCCTCCTGTCGCACTCCGTATGGAGTGCGTGGATTGAAATCAACACCTCATGGCGCTGCGGGACTCGGTCCCCAGTGTCGCACTCCGTATGGAGTGCGTGGATTGAAATGGCTTAGTCATTTTTATAATCCTCCCAGGGAACTGTCGCACTCCGTATGGAGTGCGTGGATTGAAATAAGTTTATCCTTGAACATCCCCAGATGCCGAGCCAGTCGCACTCCGTATGGAGTGCGTGGATTGAAATGTCCATCGTGCCCTCGGCCACCAGCCGGATGACCGTCGCACTCCGTATGGAGTGCGTGGATTGAAATTCGTCATAGTTGCATGGGCCGCTGTAAAGCTCTGTCGTCGCACTCCGTATGGAGTGCGTGGATTGAAATCCACGGGGTCGCCAAAAAGCCGGGCCGATGGGAGTCGCACTCCGTATGGAGTGCGTGGATTGAAATCTTTTCCCGGCCGCCAGTGATCGGAGTCGGATTGTCGCACTCCGTATGGAGTGCGTGGATTGAAATAAATGATTGGCTCACTCCTGAAGAATTCGGAGACGTCGCACTCCGTATGGAGTGCGTGGATTGAAATGGTCGGGCGAACATGCGCTATTCTGACGCCTAAGTGTCGCACTCCGTATGGAGTGCGTGGATTGAAATAGGTGAGTGATCCGCCCGTAGGCTTCACGCCATGTCGCACTCCGTATGGAGTGCGTGGATTGAAATACCCGGGCGAAGGTCAGCATGCTGGACGCCAAGAGTCGCACTCCGTATGGAGTGCGTGGATTGAAATAGGCGGAAGCCGGCGCTGCCCGAACGGAAGTCCTCGTCGCACTCCGTATGGAGTGCGTGGATTGAAATGTCCTGGAGGGCGGTAAGCTTACGCTCGTCGGCGTCGCACTCCGTATGGAGTGCGTGGATTGAAATCCTTTATACCCTCGCCCGATCCGGGCGGAAAGGCGGGTCGCACTCCGTATGGAGTGCGTGGATTGAAATCGCGCGGTAGCGCTGCCCCGGCTGCGGCAGCCGGATGGTCGCACTCCGTATGGAGTGCGTGGATTGAAATCTTCATGGCCGTGAAGATGACTCGGTGGATCGGGTCGCACTCCGTATGGAGTGCGTGGATTGAAATGCCGCTTGCGCTTGGTTGAATACGTCCATGCCGAACGTCGCACTCCGTATGGAGTGCGTGGATTGAAATCGAATGTTTTCGTTTCTGGCGAAACTGCTGGGCTAGTCGCACTCCGTATGGAGTGCGTGGATTGAAATCGGCGGGAACGAAGGGAACATCTTGCCCGGCGTCGTCGCACTCCGTATGGAGTGCGTGGATTGAAATGCCCAAATGTTGACATTGATTCCACGGAGGGGGGGTCGCACTCCGTATGGAGTGCGTGGATTGAAATATTCGGACCCAAGAAGAATCCGGTTTCAAAGCTGAGTCGCACTCCGTATGGAGTGCGTGGATTGAAATCGGTGTCACCCACTACTCTCCTATCAACCTACCGTCGCACTCCGTATGGAGTGCGTGGATTGAAATTCACGGCTGTTCGGGCATTCCTGGTCGATCAGGTACGTCGCACTCCGTATGGAGTGCGTGGATTGAAATGTACTGGTTACAGCTACCATTGATACCCAGGACGTCGCACTCCGTATGGAGTGCGTGGATTGAAATCATGTATGCCAAAAAGGAGGATCAGCCATGATCTAGTCGCACTCCGTATGGAGTGCGTGGATTGAAATTTGTGGGCATAAGCCCACTGGTAAAACACGTCATGTCGCACTCCGTATGGAGTGCGTGGATTGAAATGATCAGAAAGGCCGCTGTTTATTGACTGCTCCGTCGCACTCCGTATGGAGTGCGTGGATTGAAATGGGTGGATACATAAGCAAGCCCCTGCTCATTGTAGTCGCACTCCGTATGGAGTGCGTGGATTGAAATTGTGCCCCCGTGTTACAGAGACCGGGGGCTATGCGTCGCACTCCGTATGGAGTGCGTGGATTGAAATATGGGTTTCGCAAACGTATACGTCCTGCCGCCTTTGTCGCACTCCGTATGGAGTGCGTGGATTGAAATGCGTCCGCCAGTGATCGGTGCTGGGTTGGTGACCGTCGCACTCCGTATGGAGTGCGTGGATTGAAATTGGGCGGAGACGCGACCCATGTACATATGCGCGGTCGCACTCTGTATGGAGTGCATGGATTGAAATTAGTTATCCATATCAATCGACCGAAGGAATCACGTCGCACTCCGTATGGAGTGCGTGGATTGAAATTTCGAGCGCCTGCTTGGTCGGGCGCTCGACTTTGGTCGCACTCCGTATGGAGTGCGTGGATTGAAATAAGGTCCAATGGCATACCAGCTTCCTCAATCTGCTTGTCGCACTCCGTATGGAGTGCGTGGATTGAAATACCGGTGATGCGTGTAAAGTCGATGCCGAAATCCGTCGCACTCCGTATGGAGTGCGTGGATTGAAATGCGGTTGAGCATCAGGTCGAGGACATGTCTACCCGGGTCGCACTCCGTATGGAGTGCGTGGATTGAAATGCCCGGGGCAATCGGGTTGTAAGCAGCTTAGGGGTCGCACTCCGTATGGAGTGCGTGGATTGAAATAGTCGATGAAGGTCTTGAAGGCTCCCATCGGAGTCGCACTCCGTATGGAGTGCGTGGATTGAAATACGCCCACGGAGATCATCCTGGGGCTGATTAGCGAGTCGCACTCCGTATGGAGTGCGTGGATTGAAATTCGGCAGCCTCGGCCTCCTCTGCGGTCAATTTCGTCGCACTCCGTATGGAGTGCGTGGATTGAAATTCCACCGCCGTATTGATCCGCTCTACCCACGCATGTCGCACTCCGTATGGAGTGCGTGGATTGAAATTGGGAGGGCTTAATGATGGAACATCACGAAGAGACAGGTCGCACTCCGTATGGAGTGCGTGGATTGAAATAGCTCATGATGCAGCAGCTCACCAATTTCACGTCGTCGCACTCCGTATGGAGTGCGTGGATTGAAATTGGCGACGTCCGAAGAGGTAAACGGCAAGCTCGTGTCGCACTCCGTATGGAGTGCGTGGATTGAAATATGGAAATGAAGAGGGTTCTGGAGTATTCCAGCGTCGCACTCCGTATGGAGTGCGTGGATTGAAATGGCCCGGCCCCGTGGAACCCGGGCATCCCGGTGACGTCGCACTCCGTATGGAGTGCGTGGATTGAAATCCGTCGACCGGAAAAAGATGGCCGAAGTGTGCAGCGTCGCACTCCGTATGGAGTGCGTGGATTGAAATCTTGTACCGCTTCCTGTGCTCCCGCTCCCGAATCCTCGCACTCCGTATGGAGTGCGTGAATTGAAATCTCGCGGTAGGATAATTCGCCTATATAACAGTTCGCATATATAACAGTTCACGCATACAACAGATTGATTCGAGAAATTTTCGAGCCAACACAAACCAAGGGCAGCGCATCGCGCTGCCCTTTTCCTATCCGGCCGTTCCGTTCAGCTTCACTCCTCGCGGGGCTTGCCTGCGGGCGGCGGGGAGGCTGCTTCCGCCTTCTTCCGCGCCCGAAAGCGGCGGACCTTGAGGAGATTGCCGCAGGTTTTGTCCTCGCAGTACCGCTTGGAGCGGTTGCGGGTATCGTCGTAATAGACCCACTGGCAGTCCGGGTTCTCGCAGACTCCGAAGCGGGAAGGGTCCCCGGTTGTCACCGCTTCGGCCAAAGAGGCGGCGATCTCGGCCCGGACTTGGGCCCAATCGTCCCGCAGCGGCTCGGAGACAAGCTCCAGCCGGCCTTCCGGGTCGGCGGCAATCCGTCGCAGTGCGGGGCCAAGCGCCATCTCCCGGTTCAGTAGCGCCAGCTGTTCCTCCGACAGGGAGCCTCCCGCCGCCAGCGTCCGGACAATAGCAAAGAGCGCGGAGCGCAGACGCTGGAGTTCGGCCAGCTCGTCTTCTTCGGGAGCTTCAAGCGGGGGGAGATGGTTCCCGGCCAGCCAGCGGCGCACCCATTCGCGGTTCAGCAGCCGATCCTCCGCCTTCCGCTCGTCCCCGGTGCGCCAATCCCGCGCGTAGCTATTGATGAAATCCGCCCACAGCATAATCCTTCCACCTTTCTGCACCCTTCATTGTAACAATGGAACTGGAGGAATGCCAGTTACATGGAGAAGAGAGCTTACAGCAACCGAACTGGGATAGCATTGTTGCGAAATGATAATGTAACGATTAAAATGAATATAGATGGTTACATATAAGATAGGGCTTTATTCACTATCCGGAACCATCTTGCGATTATCGGCACAATTCCGGATAGTTGTGGCTGACAACAAATAATGAATGAACACTGGAGGGAAGAATTATGGGATTTACGTTAAAAGAAGTGCTGCTGCAGAATTGGGATTATGCGATGGATCAGGAGGATTGGGCACCGCCCCTTGCCGCTGCACTGCAAGGAGTGAATGAGGAACAGGCGCTCTGGAAGCCAAAGGGAGAGGCGGGCAATTCGATTTGGGAGACGGTGAACCATCTCGCCTACTATAAGGAACGGCTGCTCCGAAATATTAAGGGTCTTCCGCCGCTGCCCGATCTGGAGAGCAACACGGCTACGTTCACGGTGACGGAGAGCGGAGAAGAAGCCTGGAAGGCGGCGGTGGAGCGTCTGAAGAACGTCCATGCCGAGCTGAGAGAATACATCGCTGCTCTGGACGAAGACGGAGGGCCGGAGAACAAGCGGACGGAACTCCTGATGAGCCTTGTGCTGCACGACAGCTACCATACGGGCCAGATCGTGCTGGTGCGCAAGCTCCAAGGATCATGGCCGGGCCAGCGCAGCTTTGACTGAGGAGTCCGGCTTCCAGGGGGTATGGCGGGTCTTGGGAAGCTGAGACAGCCGGGACTCTGCACCCGGACCGCTCTGTTTCAAGGACCGAAAGGCCGGGGTAATGAGGCGTAAGCGGGAGCGAGGCAGGAAGCCTGTCTCCCTCCTCAACTAACGACCTGTGCGAAGGAGAGATCGAAATGGACCCGAAATACACCGACCGCAGTGTGGAAGTCGAGCATCGCGAGGTTCAGCGGAAATCCGACAGCAGCCTCGTCGCTTCAACCTTTATCAAGTATGCGGCTTACGTCATTATCTTCTTTGGTTTCCTTTACTTCCTGGTGCGCTACGTCTTCCCGAAGTTCTGATCGCAGCGCGAACCGGAATCAGGCAGCCTTCCTTCACTTCCCGAAGCGGGAGACGAAGGAAGGCTGCCTGGCGTGGATTCCGGTCAGGAATTGCGGTAGAAGAACCAGCATTCATTCAGCAGCCGGATCTGACGGCGGTCCTTGCGGAGATAAGCTTTCATCAGTTGCTGGCAGAGCCATTGCGGCATGGCGATCTCCCCCTGTCGAGTGTGGCATCATGTTACCAGCATATGGGCGAAAGCGCAGGGAGGTGACGGATGAGGCGCGGGCGGACCTTTCCTTTCTTCTTGGTACAAAAAAAAGCGCCCGCATCAATGCGAACGCTCTTCCTCTTCCTCGTACCACTGCTCCAGCTGCGCCTGCAGTGCCCGAATCTCCGTGAGCAGCGAGATCAGGGGGTATTCCTTCTCCTGAATCGAAGCAAAAACTTCCTCCAGCCGGTTGATATAGGCCAGTCCGGTCAATAGGGAAGTTCCTTCCCGCAGCACTTCCAGCTCGGCGCATTCCGCTACGGCGGCGGGCAGCTCCGGCACCCGGTCGGCCGTCAGCTTGTCGATCTCCTTGTTCAGCCGCAGAATCAGCGCGCTGAGCTGATAGGCGTAATCGGCCGGCATTTCCACAAATTGCAGCTCTTCCCCAAGCTGCAGAATGACATAGCGAAACTTGGACATTCCCTTCATTCTCCCTCCGTGCTTGCCTTTCCTCTTGACAGTGTAGCCCAAGCCGAGCCGACAATTCAAGAGGCAATCGGGAAGGCGCCGGTTCAGCAGCGGCGGATCGGCCACATCAGCACATCCAGCCGTTCTGTATAGGTAGCGGCCGCAGGAACGGCTGGAACGTTCAGGCCGTAGGCCTCGGTCAGCGTATCCGTATGTATCGTCACGTCCACTTCCCGAAGCGGCCATGGCAGGTGATGAATATCCACCGTGTACAGCCGCCCCTGCCGGTCGGCCGAATACATGCGGTAGCGTTCGCTCAGCCAATGGAGCAGCGAGCCCGGCAGGGCGTTGAAGACTTGCCCGGACAGCGGACGATACGCCGTCTTTAATACCGCGGCTTGCGATGCGCCTCCGCTGCTTCCGCGGCTTGAAGGAAGACCTGTGGTGCGGAGACTCTGATATTGAACAGTCTCTCCCTTCACTTCCTCGGACATCTGCGCGCGGTGATAGGGCAGATGTCCCCCGATGCGCGCGCCGGCGACGGCAAGCCGGCGGGACGCTTCCAGGGTGAAGAACCAGATGCCCGGCACGCCGTTGACCTTCACATAGGTGCGCAGGTTCACTTCCAGGAAGCGGCCGGTCCCGGGAAACGGCGGAGTGCAGCGGAACCTCAGCGGATCGACCCGGAACGGGGAGAGACTGATCCAGGGAACGCCGTCCCAGAGGTCCAGTTCGACGCCGTCCGGCAGGGGAGGAAGCTCTTCCCGGGCGACCGGCCAATGGGCAAAGAGCAGACGGCGCCAGACCTGCTTCATGACCCAGGGACCCGCGGGCAGCGGGAAGGGGCGGTGAGCGGTATGCGACAGAATAGCCCGGTTAAGCAAGGGGTACGCCTCCTTTTGCCGAAATGGGAGTCCGCTTTCAGCCGGTATGATGCTTCGCATGAATCTGCTTGAGATCTTCAATCGGATCGTGCAGAGGGAAGTATTCCACACCGACGTATCCGTTATAATCCATTTGCTTGATAGCGTCGAAGATGTAATCGTAGTTCAGTTCGCCGAGATAAAGCTCATGCCGGCCGGGTACTCCCGCCCCCTGAATATGGCCGACGAGGGAAATCCGGTTCTGAAGCCGCTGCAGCACGTTGCCTTCCATGATCTGGACATGATACATATCGTAACAGACCTTGACCAAGGGATGCTGCACCGCCTCTGCGATGGCAAAAGCCTCCTCGGAAGTGGTCAGACAGCCGTCCGCCAGTTCCCGGTCAATACGATTGTTCAGCGGTTCCAGCGCCGTGATGACCTCGTACTCTTCCAGAATCGGCAGGCAGGCCTCCACGCCTTCGATCAGACGCTTGCGCGTATCCTCGGGCCGAACGCCGGGAACGGCGGGCCCTGCAGTATGGACCATTCGCCGGCATCCCAGCTCGCGGGCGGCTTCGGCCGTTCCTTTGACGGCATCCCGGAGCGCATCTCGGCGGGAAGGGTCAAGAAGGCTCTCGGGCGTAACGACAATGGAGGCAATATCCATATCGAGCTCATCCCGAAGCTGTCTGACCCGCGCAATGTCCTTGTCCTTCCAGGACCAGAATTCCAGAGTCCGGATGCCGTTCCGGTGCAGGGTTCTCATGGCTTCTTCAATTGGCATACCGGAGAACAGCGTCTCGACGTTAAAAGATATTTTCATGGTCCATGCTCCTTTGGGATGAGAGTCTAAGCTGGGTGTTCTTACTTACTACCCGATTCCGAACGCTTTCCTTCGGGTAACGGTGGAATTTACCTGATTCCGTGCAAGAGCGTTTAAAGGCGGCCGAACCCGGTTAAACCATAGACATCCAAGCTAACACGAAAGGAATGAGCGGAATGGAGAAGATTCTGGTTAAACTGATTGCGCACGGCATTCTGCAGACGGCGATGATCGTTCTGCTGTCCGATGCTACATTTATGGAGGCTCTGCTGACCGCCCTGGTCATCGGCGTAGTAGCCTATATTGTGGGAGACCTGCTGGTTCTGCCGCGGACGAACAATCCGATCGCTACGGCGGTGGACGCCGTTCTGGTCTTTGCGGCTCTGTGGATTGCCGCCGATGCGATGGACTGGACGCTCTCGATCGGCGAAATCCTGTCGATTACGGTGCTGGCCGGTGTGTTCGAGTACTTCTTCCACATCTGGCTGCTTCGTGACCACAAGCCGGTCCGCCGTCAGGCTTAACCCTGACCGGTTCATAAGAACAGAAAGCAGCGCAGGGCGCCTTGTGCCGGAATGATCCGGACGGGGCGCCCTGCGCTGTGTCGGGATAGAAGGCAGGAATCCGGCGGGCGGGGCGCGAAGTTAACACCGTCCGGGGAGGACGGAGACTGAGTGGAAGAAGGACCGTGTAAATGAGCAACGAAGAATTGCAGCAGTGGATCGAGAAGGTGTCGCTGGAGAGCTTCGGCGTTTCCTTCCGGCATAAGGCTTCCTTCAACCGACGTCTGTCCGCGACAGGCGGCCGCTATTTTGTCCAAAGCCACAACATCGAGATTAACCCGCATCAACTGGAGGCCTACGGCCCGGAAGAGACCGAGAGGATTATCAAGCACGAGCTGTGCCACTATCATCTTCATCTGGCGGGCCGGGGCTATATGCACCGGGATGCGGATTTCAAAAGCCTGCTGGCGCAGGTCGGCGGCAGCCGCTACTGCCGAAGCCTTCCGGGAAAGGGCGGGCGCAAGCCGCTTCCTTACCGGTACCGGCTGGTCTGCCGTTCGTGCGGCCAGACCTATTTGCGCAAGCGTAAAACCGACCCGCGCCGTTACCGCTGCGGCCGCTGCCGGGGACCGCTGCAGCTGGAGCCAATCGAGCCGCCGCAATGATGCCCTGCCCGGGTAAGCGATTTCGCACAAGCTTGACTGGATACCGAAATCATGATAAATTATTTCTTGTCTTGATAATGTTCCCTGATAGCTCAGTTGGTAGAGCACTCGACTGTTAATCGAGTTGTCACAGGTTCGAGTCCTGTTCGGGGAGCCACTTTTCTTGGAGAGATACCCAAGTGGCTATAAGGGGACCCTCTGCTAAGGGGTTAGACTGCGTAAGCGGTGCGAGGGTTCGAATCCCTCTCTCTCCGTTCTGTTAGTTCGAAGATGGACATGTTCAGAAAGCTCCCGTATGGGAGTTTTTTTTATGTTTGAATTCCTAATGATGTTAACTAATGTTACGCAAATTTTCATAATTAATTGAAAAAGAGCAAAATTATCGTGACGCTGCTGAGGACCTATGTTACTATAGGTAACATCTTACAAACAGAGATTCCTGGGGAATCTGGGAGGGGATGACGATGGAGTATTTTATCCAGCAATTGATTAACGGCGTATCGGTAGGCAGCATCTACGCACTGATCGCCTTGGGCTACACGATGGTATACGGCATTATTAAGCTGATCAATTTCGCGCATGGCGATGTCTTCATGGTAGGCTCATTCATTGGATTGTTCAGTGCGAAATACCTGACATCGGCCGGATGGCCGCCGGTTATCGTTCTAACGGTCTCTCTCATCTTCTCCATGACGGCAAGCGCTCTGCTCGGCATGATCATCGAACGACTGGCTTACAAGCCGCTGCGCAAGTCTACCCGAATCGCCGCGCTCATCACGGCCATCGGGGTCTCCTTCCTTCTGGAATACACCGGCGTTCTTCTGTTGGGCCCGCAGGCTCAAGGCTTTCCCGACATCCTGGACAAGAAACAGTACACCTTGTTCGGCTCCTCCATTCAAGTTGAATCCAACCAGGTCATGATTCTGGCCATTACCATTATTCTGATGCTCCTGCTGCAGTACATCGTCCGCTATACCAAGACCGGCAAAGCGATGCGCGCCGTCTCCTTCGATATGGAAGCCGCCCGCCTGATGGGCATTCACGTCGACCGGACCATCTCGGCGACCTTTGCCATCGGTTCGGCGCTCGCCGCCGCCGCCGGCGTCATCTTCGGCATGACCTACAATTCCGTGGACCCGCTTATGGGAGTGACGCCGGGGCTTAAAGCTTTTGTCGCTGCGGTTCTCGGAGGTATCGGCAGTATTCCGGGCGCCCTTGTGGGCGGGCTGCTGCTGGGAGCGGTAGAGACGGAGATTTCCTCGCTCGGCTATTCCTCTTGGCGCGACGGCGTTGCCTTTGCCGTTCTGATTCTGATCCTGATCTTCAAGCCCTCGGGATTGTTCGGCAAGAACGTCCGCGAGAAAGTGTAGGTGGATGGTATGAAGAAGCTGAATTGGAAGTTCTGGGCGGGCATCGCCCTGTCGCTGGCGCTGTATGGATTGATTGAAATTCTTCTAACAACCGGAATATTTAATGATGTTACCCGGTCCATGCTGCTGCTGATCGGCATCAATATTATGCTGGCCGTGTCCCTGAATTTGATCAACGGGATAACGGGCCAGTTCTCCATCGGGCATGCCGGGTTCATGTCGGTCGGAGCGTACACGTCGGCGATTCTGACGCTGGACCACAACGTTCCGTTTCTGCTGGCGATTGTGGCCGGGGGCGTGCTCGCCGCCGTATGCGGGATTCTCATCGGGATTCCGACTCTGCGGCTGAGCGGAGACTACCTGGCGATCGCCACCCTGGGATTCGGCGAGATCATCCGTATTGTCATGCTCAATACCGAATATGTCGGCGGGGCTTCGGGGCTCAGCGGCATACCGGCCAAGACGACCTGGACCATAATCTTCTTCTTCACGCTGATTACCGTCGTACTGATCCATAATTTCATTCGCTCCACCCACGGACGCGCCTGCATTTCCATCCGGGAGAATGAGATTGCCGCCGAAGCCATGGGGATCAACACGACGCAGTACAAAGTAATTGCCTTCACTGTCGGAGCTCTGTTCGCGGGCATGGCCGGCGGGCTCTCGGCGCATACCTTCTATGTTATTACGCCCGGCAGCTTCAATTTCCTGAAGTCCTTCGAGATTCTGGTCATGGTGGTGCTCGGCGGTCTGGGCAGTACGGGGGGTTCCATTGTAGGGGCGGTATTCGTGACCCTGCTGTATACCTATCTCCGGGACTTCCCGGAGTGGCGCATGATTATCTACTCTGCCGTTCTTATTCTGATGATGATCTTCCGCCCGGGCGGCCTGCTGGGAAGCTCGCCGCTTCTTCGGAAGCGGAGCGGCAAGAAGGGAGGCGAGTTAAGTGGCGGAATCAGCGACACCCCTGCTTCTTGAAGTGAACGGGGCGAGCCGGTCGTTCGGCGGACTCAAGGCGCTCAGCGAAGTCTCTCTTCATATTAGAAAGGGCGAGCTGATCGGACTCATCGGCCCCAACGGCGCCGGCAAAACGACGCTGTTCAACTTATTGACCGGCGTGTACCCGCCTTCGACGGGCCGGATTCTCCTGAACGGCCATTCGGTCGGAGGGATGAAGCCTTACCGGATCAACCGCCGGGGAGCGGCGCGGACGTTCCAGAACATCCGGCTGTTCACGGCCATGACCGTGCTGGAGAATGTGAAGATTGCCTTTCATCAGCACGCGAAGCATTCCATGATCAGCTCGATGCTGCGGCTGCCGAAGCATTTCAGGGGCGAAGAGGAGATCACGGGCAAGGCTATGGAGATGCTTCGGATCTTCAGCCTTGCCGATCAGGCGGATGAACGGGCGGGCAACCTCAGTTACGGCAATCAGAGGAGGCTGGAGATCGCCCGGGCCCTTGCGGCCGGACCGAAGCTGCTGCTGCTGGACGAACCGGCGGCGGGGATGAATCCGAACGAGACCCGCGATCTGATGAATTTGATTGCCTGGATTCGCCGGGAATTCAGCCTCTCCATTCTGCTGATCGAGCATGACATGTCGCTGGTTATGGGGGTCTGCGACCGCATTTATGTGCTGGACCGCGGCATGCTGATCGCGGATGGAGCGCCGGCTGAAATCCGCAGCAACCCGAAGGTGATTGAAGCTTATCTCGGACAGGAGGCGTAGCCGGATGTTGACGGTACAGGGCATCAATGTCTATTACGGCGCCATCCATGCGCTGAAGGAACTGAGCATCCGCGTCAGCGAGGGTGAGATTGTAACGCTTATCGGAGCCAACGGCGCCGGCAAATCCACGCTGCTCAAGACGCTCTCCGGCCTGCTGAAGCCGCGGGGCGGCAGCATTGAATTCATAGGCCGTTCCATCGTCAGCCAGAGCGTTCAGGCCATCGTCAAGGAAGGGCTGATTCACTGCCCGGAAGGCCGGCGCGTCTTTGCCAATATGTCGGTGGAAGAGAATCTGGAACTGGGCGCGTATCTCCAGAGCGCCGGCAGTCTGGCGGAGGATTTTCACAAAATATACGATACCTTTCCGCGCCTCCGGGAACGCCGGAAGCAGCAGGCCGGCACCTTGTCCGGAGGGGAACAGCAGATGCTGGCGATCGGCCGGGCGCTGATGGGCCGCCCCAAGCTGCTGCTGCTGGATGAACCGTCGATGGGGCTGGCTCCGCTGCTCGTTCAGGATATCTTTGCCATCATCCGGGAGGTCAATCAGGCCGGAACGACGGTTCTGCTGGTAGAGCAGAACGCTCACCAGGCGCTTAAGATCGCCCATCGCGCCTATGTGCTGGAGACGGGCCGCGTGGTGCTGGAAGGCGACGCGCAGGAGCTTGCGGATTCTGACGAGATCCGGACGGCTTATCTGGGGCACTGACGCGGGGGGACAGACATCCATCCCTGCAACGACTGCGGCATCAAGGGAACACACCTATATAAATGAACTTAATGGGAGGCTGGGAGAATGAAGAGAAGAATCGGGGCTATCGTATTGTCTGCCGTACTGACCGCCGTGCTGGCGGCAGGGTGCGGGAACAACAATAAGGAGAACAGCGACGGCAGCGCCGCAGCCGGCAGTTCCGGCGGAGACACCATCCGGATTGGAGCCGACCTCGAGCTTACCGGCGGTCAGGCTTCCTTCGGCGATTCCGCTTCCAAGGGAGCAAAGCTCGCCGTTCAGCAGCTGAACGATGCGGGCGGCGTGCTCGGCAAGAAGCTGGAGCTTATCGTATCGGACAATGCTTCGAAATCGGAAGAAGCGACCCAGGTCGCCCAGAAGCTGATCTCCAGCGACAAGGTCGTGGCCATCATCGGAGCGACCACCTCGACCAATACGCTGGGCATTGTGCCGGTTGTGACCGAGAAGAAGATTCCGCTTGTCGCCGTAGGCGCCACCAATCCGAAGGTAACGGTGGATGAACGGTCCAAGAAGATCAACGACTGGGTATTCCGGGCAGCCTTCATCGATCCGTTCCAGGGCCAGGTGATGGCGAACTTCGCTGCGAACAATCTGAAGGCGAAGACGGCGGTCATCTATACGGACGCTTCCAGCGACTACTCCAAGGGGCTGCAGAAGTTTTTTGAAGAGACCTTTACCAAGAGCGGCGGCAAAATCGTCAGCCAGGAATCCTATCAGCAGAAGGACTCCGATTTCAAGGCGGTGCTGACCCGGATCAAGGAAGCGAAGCCCGATGTCGTCTATGTGCCGGGATATTATGAAGAAGTCGGCAAAATCCTGAAGCAGGCCCGCGAAGTCGGCCTGACGGTTCCGTTCCTGGGCGGCGACGGCTGGGATTCGCCGCAGCTGGCCGAGATCGCGGGCAAGGACGCGCTCAATAATACGTACATGTCCAACCACTACTCGCCGGAAGATACGGCCAAGGAAGTGACCGATTTCGTGGAGGCCTACAAAGCGGCCAACGGCGGCTCCGTACCCGACGGCATGGCGGCGCTCGGCTATGATGCCGTGAAGCTGGTGGCGGACGCTATTAGCCGGGCAGGCGAAGCCACGCCGGAGAAGATCAAGGAGGCGCTGGCCGCCACCAAGGATCTTCAGCTGGCGACCGGAAAAATCACGCTGAACGAATCGCATGACCCGGTAAAAGCCGCCGTCGTTCTGAAATTTGTCGACGGCAAGCAGACCTTTGAGACCAAGGTCAATCCGTAACCCGACCGTGGAGAAGGGCGCCGGGGCCGAGCAGAAGGACCGGGACGGGCGGCGGAAACGCCGTCCGTCTTTTTTTGAAATTCAGGCTTGTCAAACCTCTGGATTCTCTGGTATACTCATTTTTGTTGTGACAGGAAATGAGGCCCGTTGGTCAAGGGGTTAAGACACCTCCCTTTCACGGAGGTAACAGGGGTTCGAATCCCCTACGGGTCATCTATGCGGTAGTGGTGGAATGGCAGACACGCTATCTTGAGGGGGTAGTGGGCGTAAGCTCGTGGAGGTTCGAGTCCTCTCTACCGCATAATAAGCAACAAGCCGGAACCCTTGATGATTCAAGGGTTTTTTGCTGTTCCCGGGCCTAATGTCCGCTTCCCGCCAGATTGAGTCCGCCGGCGTATTGGGGATAGAGCTCGGCGATGCAGGAGGGGCAAATATCGTGGGTCAGCTCCACCTGAAGCCGCTCTTTCAAGAATTGCTCGATCGGGGTCCAGTTCCCGGACGAATCGGGAACGGACTTGCAGGCGGCGCAGATCGGAAGATACCGGCGGCTGATGGCCGGCTTGAATCCGGCGTCCCGATGCGGGGCGCTGCGGACCGCGATGCGGAGATCGCGGTGAGAGAGGTACAGATAGGGATAGGGCAGCGAATGGGAACCGAACGGCGGGAAGGCTTCAACGAGGAACCATCTGCGGCCGGGAAGGGCGGAAGGCTTGGAATAGGTTCCGCTGTAGACCAGCCGTTCACCGGCGAAGAGGCTGTCCAGCTGGCGGCGAAGCGAAGCGGTGGCCCCGGTTCCGAGAACGAGTTCCTCCATCATCTCGAAGTAGTTCGCCCCATGCCAGTCGAACCGCCCGGAGAGCCCGGAATGAAGCCCGTAGGCGATCCAGCGGGCGTTGACATCGAGTATGCAGCCGTCCGGGGCCAGCGCGACGGCCGCATGCGGGTAGTGATCGTGAATGGCCGAGAATACGGCCGGCGTAGGTATGGGCAATGCAGTTCCTCCTTGATCGGCAGTTCCGTTATTCATCGGCGGGCAGATTAAGCAATTCCTCCAATTGATCGCGGTAGCGCTGCGCGCGCCTGGTGCCGTGAATAAGGTTGGACAACCGGTAGGGAGGAATGCCGTAGCGGGCGCAGAATTCCTTCTGGTCCAGCATCATTTCCGCCAGCCGCTGCTTGATTGCCCAGCCGTAGGGAGTGATGGGCTGTTTGCTGTTCAAGGGACTCACCTCTTATCGTCGATCCGTTAGGTATGATATAATATAGGTCAATATATAATATTTGTAAGTATATACTTTTTTAAGTGTTATTTCAATACATAATTACGTAAATAAGTGTCTTTTTTGAATCTTCTTTATTCTGAATCTATGGAAGGCGGATAATGCGATGCAATCCATTTATGATCGAATCGAATTATTGATCGACCGCAACGGCATGACCAAGAAGGCGTTCTGCGAGAAGCTGGGAATCAGCACAGGGAATCTGGGAGACTGGAAGCGCGGGAAGACAACGCCGGGAACCCATAAGCTGATCGAGATCGGCGCTTTCTTCGGAGTCAGTCTCGACTGGCTCATTCTGGGTAAAATGCCTTCATCGACCGTCCGCGAAGGCGGCGTCGATTATTTTTTGGACTCTATGCGGCAATCGAATTGCCAATTGGAGGCGGAAGAGGAAGCGTTCATCCGCGAATATCTGGCTTTTGCCGCTTACCGGAAGAGCCGGCAGGAAGACAAGGAAGAGAATCATTAAGAAGGCACTTTACTTTTGCTTCTGATCGCGGTATAATCATTATCGCTGGTCTTGAAGAATTATTGTTTATACGCGGTAGTGGTGGAATGGCAGACACGCTATCTTGAGGGGGTAGTGGGCGTAAGCTCGTGGAGGTTCGAGTCCTCTCTACCGCATTATAAGATCAGGGGAAGGCTCCGGAGAACCGGGGCCTTTTTGCTTAAATACGTTCTATTTGAGAAACGGAGGACACGGAAATGGCCAGAATTGCGAAGAATCTTACCGAATTAATCGGGAATACCCCGCTGCTGGAGCTGTCGCGCCTCGGTAGCGAGGAAGGCGCCCAAGCGCGCATTCTTGCGAAGCTGGAGTATTTCAATCCGGCGGGAAGCGTCAAGGACCGCATCGGCTATGCCATGCTGAAGGATGCCGAAGAACGCGGACTGATCAACAAGGAGACGACCATTATCGAGCCCACCAGCGGCAATACCGGCATTGGTCTTGCTTTTGCGGCGGCGGCGCTCGGGTACAAGCTGGTTATCATTCTGCCGGAGTCGTTCAGCATCGAGCGGCGGAAGCTGCTGAAGGCGCTGGGCGCGGAGCTGGTGCTGACCCAAGCGTCCGAGGGGATGGCCGGCGCCATCCGCAAGGCGGAGGAGCTGGCGGCCCGGATCGGCAACTCGTTCATTCCCCAGCAGTTCGAGAACCCGGCGAATCCGGCGATCCACAAGGCGACCACAGCCGAAGAAATCTGGCGCGACACGGATGGCCAGGTGGATATCTTCGTGGCGGGCGTAGGCACCGGAGGCACGATCTCCGGCGTCGGCGAGGCGCTGAAGGCCCGCAAGCCGGACGTGCGCATCGTGGCGGTGGAACCGGCAAGCTCGCCGGTCCTCTCCGGCGGGAACCGGGGAGCCCACGCGATTCAGGGCATCGGAGCAGGCTTCGTGCCCGGGAACTTCCATCCGGAAGTGGTCGATGAGATCCTGACGGTCAAGAATGCGGAGGCGATCTCTATGGCGCAGGGACTGGCGCGCCGGGAAGGACTGCTGGTGGGCATTTCGTCCGGGGCTGCGGTCTGCGCCGCCCTGCAGATAGCCCGCCGCCCCGAGAACCGGGGCAAGACCATCGTTACGCTGCTGCCGGACACCGGAGAGCGTTATCTCTCTACAGAGCTGTTCCCGGAGAATTGAAGAAGGGCGGCCTGCGGGCCGCCCTTAACTGCCCTATGAACCGCCTTCCTATCATGAAGGCGGTTTTTTTTGGCGGGAAAAAGTGAATCATCGGTTAGAGCAGAGCGGCGGCGCGGCTACAGCAGCTTGGCTACAGCAGCTTCAGGATGTCGTTCTCGATCTGGTCGGGCGTCGTTGCCGGGGCATAGCGCTTAAGCACTCTTCCCTGGCGGTCCACCAGGAACTTCGTGAAGTTCCACTTGATGCTCTTGGAGCCGAGCGCGCCCGGCGCTTCCTTGGAGAGATACTGGAACAGGGGATGGGCGCCGCTGCCGTTCACATTGATTTTCTCATACATCGGGAAGGTAACGCCATAATTGAGCTGGCAGAATTCTTCGATCTCTCCGCTGCTGCCCGGTTCCTGTCCGGCGAATTGATTGCTCGGGAACCCCAGCACTTCCAGCCCGCGGTCCTTGAATTTGTCGTAGATCTCCTGAAGTCCCTTATATTGCGGGGTCAGACCGCACTTGCTGGCCGTGTTGACAATCAGCAGCACCTTGCCTTCGTATTGGGACAGGGACTCCTCCTGCCCGCGCAGCGTATGGGCCCGGAATTCATAGACGCTCATGGTCGATTCCTCCTGTAATGTATTTTCAACAACTTAATTGTATACCATTAATTCAAACAGTCAATGGCGTTTCAATCTTCCCCCGGCGTGTAAATGGTAAGTATGGGCGGGTGCCCAAACGCGAAGAATATCAGCTGAAGGAGAGGATTACGAATGAACAGCGAGACGAATGAATTGAAGCCGCTCTATACGGCAACCGCAACGATACACGGCGGACGCGAAGGCTCTTTTGAGACCTCCGACGGTGCGCTCAAGTCCAACCTGACGATGCCGAAGGAACTCGGAGGCTCCGGCGGAACGGGGACGAATCCCGAGCAGCTGTTTGCAGCCGGCTACGGGGCTTGTTATGAGAGCGCGCTGGCGAATATCGCCCGCAAGGAGAAGGTACGGCTGACCGATGTGGAAGTCACCTCCAATGTCACGATCGGCAAGGATGATACCGACGGCGGGTTCAGACTGGCGGTTCGGCTGGACATCAAGCTGCCGGGAATCGAGCGTTCGCTGGCAGAGGATCTGGCCCGCAAGGCGCATGACTTCTGCCCGTACTCCAAGGCTACCCGCGGCAATGTCCCCGTTGAACTGAACGTTCTGTAGACGGGACGGCGGCTTGGTTGACATCCCCCTCAAAATTCTTTAAGATGTCTAGGTATTAAATCTAGAAGCGATGGGTGATGAAGCATGTCTTACAGACCGAATATTACGAACGTGACCAAAGCCAGCAGCAACGATAAAGAGGGCTTGTACGAATTTATAATCAAGCTTGCCGACGGTACGGAATGCCGCGCCTTCTATAACCGTTACCCGGAATGGAAGATGACGAACATCAGCCGCCTGCTCAAGACGCCTTGTCCGGTATGCCGCAAGGATTTCATCTGCAAGTGCATGGATGCGTTCACGCCGGAACTTGAAGAGCAGATGAGCAACACTTGGATCGAGAAATCCATCGCCGAATAGTCATCAGAGTCACAAGCGCGGGAATCCCCGCGTTTTTTTGTTGCCTGTCAAGCGGGAAGGAGGGAAGAACATGAACGATGCTTCGCCAAAAGCCCCCGCCGGGCCAGACGGCCCCGTCGTCCTTATCGACGGCGTGTGCCACCTGTGCCAGTGGGCGGTCCGGTTTATCATTCCCCGCGATCCGGCGGGGAAATTCCGCTTCGCTGCGCTGCAGAGTGCAGCCGGCGCCAGCCTGCTCCGGTCCGCGGGGCTTGCCCCCGGCCGGATGGACTCGGTCGTCCTTGTAGAGGACGGCCGGGCCTATACGGATTCGGCCGCCGCGCTCCGGATTGCGCGGGGACTGCGCAATCCGTGGCCGCTGCTGTACGGCTTCATGCTCGTTCCCCGTCCCGTTCGCGACGCGGCCTACCGATTCGTGGCCCGCAACCGGTACCGCTGGTTCGGCCGGGACGAGAGCTGCCTGCTGCCGGCCCCGGGCATCCGGGACCGGTTCCTGCCGGAGGAGCCGGAGGGCCCGCCGGGCAAGGAAGCATCCATGCATACAAGCAGAGATGAATAGAGCGATTTTTAAATATTGTACGTACCTTCTCTATATGCTACTATGTATGTAAATTATAGGGATGACGACGGAAGCACCGTTCAACAGCCGCAGATTTGCGGTTGTGAACGGTGCTTTTTTTGTTGCGTTGTTGTCCGGGAGGAGGGAGCGCAGTGGCTGCCCGAATTGTGCTTGCTGTGCGGGAGAACGAATATATCGAGCCTCTGCTTGCCTACGTGCAGCGCAGCGGTTACCGCGATCAGATCGGAATCAAGGCCTTCAGCCGGCCCGAACTGTTCGCCGCTTATATGCAGGGGAAGGACCGGCCGGATGCGGTTGTGGGCGACCGCGCTTTTGTGGAAGCTTGGCTGGTCGGAGGGAGAAGCGAGGTGCCGTGGGCGGTGCTGGAGGAAGGAGGCGGTCCCGGGGGTAACTCCCCGGAGAACCGGGAGAGGAGAAGCGAACCCGGCCGGAGCATTGCGAAGTACCAGCCGCTCCCGGATCTGCTGGGCTGCATGCTTCAGCTCTGCGGAGGCTCCCGGTTCCCCGGCGGCGGACGTAAGGGAGAGACCCGTCTGATCGGTGTGGTATCGGGCTCCGGAAGCTGCGGGAAGACGACGGTCGCCCTCAATATGGCGAAGCTGCTGGGAGGCCGGGGGCTTCGTGTCTTCTATCTGAATCTGGAGACGGTCGACAGCACCGGGCTGTATCTCCGAACCTCACCGGCGCCGGGACCGGGGCTGGAGCGGCTGCTCTATGAGCTGCAGGGGCTTCCGGCAGAAGCGGGCCGGGGGTTGGCAGGGCGCTATGCGGTCCGCAGCGATGCTCTGCGGTGCGATACCTTCCGGCCGGTTGAGAACGTGAAGGAAATGCTGAAGATGACGGCGGAAGATACGGACCGGCTCCTGGGTCTGCTGGCGGATGACGGCGGATACGATGCGGTAATTGCAGATACGGGGAGCATCGCGGAAGAGCGGGCAGAAGCGGTTCTGCGGCGCAGCGAGGAACTGATCTGGGTGCTGCGCGACGATGAGCCGAGCCTCTACAAGACGGAACGCTGGCTGGCGCATTACCGCTCCTCGCGTCCGGAGATGGCCGGACCGCTGCTGGACAAGAGCCGATTCGCGCTCAATTTCTGCGGGGAGACGGACAGCCGCAGCCGGCTGCCGCCGGAGATGCCGATTCAGGCGGCGCTGCCGTATATGCCGTCCTGGAGCCTTCCGAACCGGGGCGAGCTGTGCCTCAACTCGCCGGGATTCCAGCAGGCCATTGAACGGCTCTGCGAAGCGATTACCGACCGTTCGGCGCTTGAGCCCGGGATGGCGCGGGGTTCGGCGAGAACGGGGGACATCCCGTGAACGATGAGCTGTTTCAATCGCTGCGCAGTGAAATTCGGGCCGGCCTGGATGTAACCGCTGCGGTGCCGGACGATGAGCTGCTGGTGCGGATCGAAGGAGCCGTCTTTGCCCGCTCCGGCCTGAGCCTGCTGACCGCCCAGGAGAAGCGGAGTCTGGTCAGGCGCCTGTTCGATTCTTTTCGGGGCCTGGATGTTCTCCAGCCGTTGGTGGATAACCCGGAGATCACGGAGATTATGATCAACAGCCACCGGGAGATCTTTATCGAGCAGGAAGGAGAGATCCGGCGGTTGGAGGAAGAATTCGAATCGCCGTCCAGGCTGGAAGATATTATCCAGTCGATCGTATCGGAGGTGAACCGTACCGTCAATGAATCGACCCCGATTGTGGATGCAAGGCTCAAGAACGGTTCACGGGTCAACATTGTGCTGCCGCCGGTGGCGCTGAAGGGACCGGCCATGACCATCCGCAAGTTCCCTGCGGAGCCGATGACGATGGCAGAATTGGTGAAGCGGGAAGCGCTGACCGGAGAAGCGGCGGAGCTGCTGAGCCTGCTGGTGAAGAGCAAATACAATATCTTCATCAGCGGAGGGACGGGTTCGGGCAAGACGACCTTCCTCAATGCGCTCTCGCAATTCATCCCTTCGGAGGAGCGGGTGATTACGATTGAGGATTCGGCGGAGCTGCGCATCGTTGCCGTCCCGAATCTGGTCTCGCTTGAGACGCGAAATGCGAACACCGAAGGCCGGGGCGAGATTACGATCCGGGACCTGATCCGGTCATCGCTGCGGATGCGGCCGAACCGGATTGTGGTCGGCGAAGTCCGGGGGCCGGAGGCTCTGGATATGCTGCAGGCGATGAATACCGGACATGACGGCAGCTTGTCGTCAGGGCATAGCAACAGCGCGCGCGATATGCTGAGCCGGCTGGAGACGATGGTGCTCAGCGGAGCAGAGCTGCCGGTCGCAGTCGTCCGGCAGCAGATCAGTTCGGCCATTGATATCTTCGTTCATCTAAGCCGGATGCGAGACCGCTCTCGGCGCGTGTTGGAGATCTGCGAAGCGGACGGCATGGAGAACGGCGAAATCCGGCTGAATCCGCTGTACCGGTTCAGAGAGAACGGCGAATCCGGAGGGCGGATATGCGGAACGCTCGAAAGAACCGGCAATCCCCTTTTGCATACCGGCAAGATCGACATGGCCGGCTGCCGCAGAGATCTGCAGAGGCTTATGAAGGAGGAACCCTATGAGGCAAATTCAGATTTCCGCGCGGAGCGGAGCGGGGAGAGCATCAGACAGAAGCGGCTCGCGGAGGAGATGGAGGAAAGGAACCGATGAGGAGAGGAGAAGCAGAGACAATGGAACGGATGCGAAGAATGACGGGGTTGAAAGGCCCGAAAGAGGAAGCCGGCCGGGGAGCGCCCTTCCGGACTATAAGCAGTATACACTCGGAAGAAAGACGACCCGGCTTGCTGCGGCCGTCGGCTGCACGATTCTCTATGGCGTCGGCCTCCTGTTCTACTCCAATCCCCTGCTGGCGCTGCTGCTGGTACCGGGAGGATTCTACGCCCCGCGCCTGCTCCGGAATTATATGCGGAGCCGCCGCCGCCGGATTCTGAATCTTCAGTTCAAGCAGACGCTGTTCTCGCTGTCCTCCTCCCTGTCGGCCGGCCGTTCGGTCGAGAATGCGTTCCGCGAGGCAATACGCGATCTGCTGCTGCTGGACCCCGACGGGGGCGGAGACATGGCTGCCGAGCTGAATATCATCTGCACCCGGCTGGAGTACGGGCAGCCGATCGAGGAGGCGCTGCAGGACTTCAGCCGCAGGGCGGGGATGGAGGATGTCGCCCGGTTCGCCGACGTATTCAGCGTCTGCAAGCGAACAGGGGGCGATCTGATCGAGGTTGTCCGCCGGACGTCCGGCATTATCGGCGAGAAGCTGGATATCGAGCAGGAGATTGCCGTCAGCGTCGCCCAGAAGAGATTCGAGGCTCAGGCGCTGCTGCTCTCGCCGCTGGCCATGCTGCTGTTCATGAACCTCTCGGCCGGCGATTACATGCAGCCTATGCACACCGGTGTCGGTCTCGTGATCTCTACGCTGGCATTGGGCGGTCTTGTTCTGTGCTATGGCTGGATCAGCAAGATTATGAATATCCCGCTGTGAGAGGAGGAACGGCATGAAGCTGATCTGTGCTGCGGTCGCCGTACTGCTGGCAGGGCTATGGGCAGGGCTTAAGCTCCGACTGGAGAGAAGCAGCCGGCTGAAAGCGCTGCGAAGCCTTCCGATGGAAGGCCTTCGGCTGCGGGCCGTTGGCGAACCGATGCTGGCATTGCTGGAGCGGCCTGCTGCAAAAGCCCTTTTTCCGGGATATGTACTCCGCCTCCAGCGCTCCGTTCAGCGAATCCATGGTATCCGGCAATCCTCGGAACGGACGCTGCTGTTCATGGCAGAGATGCTCGCATACGCCTGGCTATTGATGCTTGGCGGCTGTGCAATGACGCTGCTGGGGGCAGGGATGAGCGGCTTGGTGATGGGACTGCTGCTGGCTGTGCTGGTTCCGGCTGCGTTGGGAATGGATCTGCACAGCAAGGTGAGACAGCGCGAAGAACTGATATTGATGGAACTGCCTGAATTGCTGAACGGCATCCTGCTGCTGGTCGGCGCGGGCGAGACGGTCCAGCGGTCCATTGTGCGCTGCATGGAGAGCCGCCGGGACCGGACGGAGCACCCCCTGTACCGCGAGATGTTCACGCTGATGGCGGAATGGGAGAGCGGCTATTCGATTCAGCAGGCTTTTGAGAATTTCAGCAAGCGTTGCGCCGTGCAGGAAGTGTCGCTGTTCACGACGACGATTCTTCTGAACCACCGGAGAGGAGGTTCCGACCTGGCTCTTGCGCTGCGGGACCTGTCCCGCGTGCTGTGGGAGAAGCGGAAGGCGGTCAGTCGGACCCGGGGGGAGCAGGCGTCATCGAAGCTGATTTTTCCGATGGTTCTGATTTTTGTGATTGTAATGGTATTGGTGGGGGCTCCCGCATTAATGATGCTGAACCTGTGAAGGAGGAACGGAGATGAAGGAATTGGCAGTTATGATGAAGGAACTCTGGCATGAAGAAGAGGGGCTTGGGACTCTGGAGATGATTCTGATTATCGCGGTGCTGGTAGCGGCGGTGCTGCTCTTCAAGGACAAGATCAAGGATCTGATTACGAAGCTGTTCGCGATCGCGGGCAACAAGAGCCAGGAGGTCTTCAACGATTAAGAGCCTGGGAAGGGAGGAAGACGGCAGCTTCACGCTGGAAGCGTCGCTTCTGCTGCCCATTCTGCTGGCGATGGTCATGCTGCTGCTGTTCTTCGCGCTCTACAGCTACCAGAAGACCATGCTGGTGCAGGTGTCTTCCGCTGCCGCCGAACGGGCTGCGTATACCTGGGACAACAGCCGGAAGGCGGAAGACGGGTCATTCGCGGCCGGGGAGACTGATTCGCTGTATTGGCGCATCAAGGACGACCGGCTTCTGGCCGAATTGACCGGCGCAGTCAGAGGCGGGGCTTCTGAAGAAGCAACCGTTCAGCTTCCCGGCAGCGATGCCTCAACCGAAGATAAAGCTTCCCTGCCTGTCGCGAAGCTGCTTCACACAGCAGCCCGAATCCCTTCGGAGCTGTCCGGTGCCCTGAATTACCGCTATGCCCTAAGAGGGAGAAGGGTGACGGTTCAACTGAAGCGTGTTCTGAATCTTCCTGTGATAGACAGCATGCTGAATGACAAAGCGCAGCCGGCTGCGGTCTCCCGTTCTCTTGTGGCGGAGCCGGTTGAATTCATCCGTACGGTTGAACTGATGCGTTATCTGGGATCCAAGTTTCAGCGGGACGGGACGGGAGCGGCCGGCGGAATGAAGAAGACGGATGCTTCCGCGGTTATGGGCAGGCTGGCAGACAAATAGGCGGTGCGGTTGAAGCCGCAAGTTGGCATGCTTGGATGAAAGGAGGACAAATATGATTCGCATTCTGTATAGAACCCGCCCCGACAGCCGCAGAGCGGACGGCGGACACAGCCGAAGAATACGGAAGAGAGGAAGAACGGATGGATCGATATCCCTTTTTCTGATGTTCGCCTTGGCTTTGATCTTTCTGTTCACGGCCGTTCTCATTGACTATTCCCGAATTGCGGCTGCGAATGTGCAGGGTGAAAGGCTGGCCCGGGCAGCTGTACGTTCCCTGATGTCGATGTATGATGCCGATCTGCAGCAGGCTTACGGACTCTATGTCTATGGGGGAGAACGTCCCGAAGAAGCCGTAAGCCGGGTATTGAACGGCTCCCTGGAGAGGAGCGGCCGGGATGACATCATGAACATCGTTCCGCTGACAGCGGACTCGTCTGAAGTGTCTTTGAGCAGGCCGCTCGGCGACTATGCGGTATTCCGGCGGCAAATTGCAGAGGAAATGAAATACAAGGCGCCGATCGACACCGCTCTGGAGCTGGCCGGCAAATTCAAAGGCTTATCCGGAGCGATGGAGGAAGCATCCCGAACCACACAACTGTATGCGAATCTTCAACCCTTGTACGATCAGCGCGAGGCGGCGCTGGACCGGATGCTGGACAATCGGCGTCAAGCGGCTGAAGCTGCAAGGAAGCTGCTGGACCGAATTATGGCGCCTCCCGGCGGAAGCATTGCCGACAGCGCACTCGGTTCGATTGCGAATGCGGCGGACATCGCGGCGCAGTACCGGGATTACGAAGGCAAGAGTATCTCGGACATGAACCGCTCCGAGAAGGAGGCGCCTCGCTATACTGAGGCCATCTCGCGTTACCAGGAGCAGAGAAGCGCCGTTATTGCCGATATCGCCAAGCTTGTCGGGGATTACAGCGAGGAGAGTGCGCGTCTGCTGAAGGAGGCCGGTTCGGCCATGGAAGAAGCCGGGAGCCTCAATGCGGAGATGAGGCGGAGAATCGAGGAAGAGAGAGCTTCGCCCAGGCAGGCCGGATATGCCTCCGCCGACTCTTGGGAGGTGCCCCCGGCAGGCAGCGCGTCCGGCGAAGCGGCGAATCTTCGAGAACAGGCAGAGCAGCTTCTTCTTCCGGATTCTCTGCTAAGCAGTATGGACGGGTGGCTCTCGGACCAGCGGCAGGCTGCCGACCGGGGAGTTGCGGCCGCAGACCGGCTGCCCGCAGCACTTGCTCCCTCCGCGGCTCCGGGGGCCGACGGCGAGCGGCTGAAGATCGCCGTTCTGTCGGCGGCAGCCGGCCTTGATGCTTATGTCCGGGATTATGGCACCTCCGGAACCAGGCTTGAACGGGAGCGAAGGGACGTGGAGAGCCGACGTGCCGGGGATGAGGAGCGCAAGGCGCTGGAACAGGAGGCCAAGACCAGTCTCGGCCGTCTGTCAGAGGTGCTTGGCCGCCTTCGGTCCGGCGGAGAATCTCAAGCCGGGGCGGAAGCGTTCGCGACAATCCGGCGCTATGCGCAGGAGAATGCCGCATTCAACCGCAGCCAGGCTGCTTCGGCCGCACTGCCCGGCGGGGAGAATGACCCCGAAGCGGCAGCCGCCGCTTCGATGAGTTCCACCGACGCGCTGTACGGCGCGCTCGGTTCGGTCCTTCAGGAAGCGGGCAATCGGCTGTTCCAGAGCGAATATGCCGCGCTTTATTTTCCGGCCTGCAATGTTACCTCGCTTGGGACTTCGCCGGAGAGCAGGAACGGACCTGCCGGCGGACCGATCTCCGGCTTGGGACCCGAGGACCAGGAATTGGAGTATGTGCTGTACGGTCTGGATAAGCCCGGCGCCAACATTGCGGCCGCCTATGCGGAGATCTTCGGCATACGCCTGGCCATCCGGACTATGGAAGGCTTCGCCTCCAAGGCCGGTCTCGGCCATCCGCTGCTGATCGTTGCGGCAGCCTTGGTATACGGGATTACCGAAGCATTGAAAGATATGGCCTTGCTGTGCAGCAAGGGGTCTATCCCGCTGGCCCGTTCCATACCGGCAGAGCTTGCCTACCGGGATTACCTTCGGTTATTCCTGTTCATGCACGGCAGCGGTGAACCGCAGCTTGCCCGGATGCTGGCACTGATCCGCTATCATACCGGAGTCAATCCGCAGGAGAGCTGCACCTACGCTTCGGCTACTGTCCGGTTCGGCATCAGGCTGTGGTTTCTTCCGGGTATCGCGAAGCTGATTCAGTACACGGGAGCGATGCCGGGAGAGACCGAGAACGGAATCCGGTTCCGGTCGGTGCGCGCCGATTTCTCATATTAGGAAGGTGAGCGCCATGGGACACATGCGCCGGAGATTGCGGCGGTTATCGGAAACGGAAGGCGTCCTGGTCGTAGAGGCCGCTATGCTGATGCCGTTCTTCCTGCTCTTCGTGCTGTTCCTGATCTTCATGGTGCAGATGACCCTCTATTCAACGGCGCTTCAGAGTACCGTGTCGGATACGGTAAAGATGACATCAGCCCATTGGTATCCGGTTAATCTGGCACTTGAAGAGAGAAGAGGAACGAATCAGCCGGCCGGAACGAACCGCGACGCAGAGAAGTCTCAGGCCGGCCGGGAATTGAACACGGGGCAATGGACGGTTCCCCGGCTGTCGATGCAGGAATGGGCTGGGGCCTATGTGTCTGCGCTTCCCTCTCCGCTGAAAGAATGGGTTCGGGAAGCCATAGAACGCGGAGAAGGTCCTCTGCAGCGTGTACAGGCGGAGAGTACGGAAGCTGTACTGGACCAGGCGGTCAAGCCGCTCATGAAGCCTTATCTGGCCTCGGATCTGCTCGACTTTACGCGGCTGCATATATCGAATATTACGATACCGGGCGCAGAGGAAGGGCAGGATGCTTATTTCGGAATACAAGCGAGTTACGCGCTTCCGATGCAGGTGCCTTTTATTCATAAGCGGATTGTTCTGGAGGCCTCCGCTATGGAACGGGTATGGATCGGCAATAGAGAAGGAGCGTCCGGGGAAGATAAGCCGCCGGATTCAACGGATACCATTAGGGTTCTCTCCGTTCCCGACCCGGCCTATCCGGGAAGCAAAGGGAAAATCCGTATAAGGCTGGCACCGAATGCATCAGCGAATCTGACCATTTACTATAAGAGCGGCAAGAGCGTTGCCAAGTATTTGGGTTGGAAGAATGCCGATAAGGACGGCTTTATCGAATGGGAATGGATTGTGGGCGGCAATACCACCCCGGATACATGGCCTGAGTTCAGGGTCGAGAGTCAGACGGGCGCTGCCGCAGAGGGCCGCTTCCGAGTGATGAAGAAGCCGGGGCGGGCGCCGTGAGGCAGAGAGGGGATAGAAATGATCGAACACTGGGAGTTGTTGGGGGTAGCGCCGGTTCTGGCGGCAGCCCTGTGGACGGATATCCGCTCCATGAGAATTCCGAACCGGATCACGGTTCCGGCTGCGGCTGGCGGGGTGGCGGTACAGACTGTAATCAGCGGGTGGGACGGTATGACGGCGGCGCTGGCGGGCGCCGGTGCAGGTCTGATTCTGCTGCTGCTCATGTACGGGATCGGAGCCGTAGGCGCAGGGGATGTTAAGCTCTTCGCTGCCATTGGCGCCTGGACAGGCGCAGCCTTTACCGTCCAGACCCTTCTGTATTCGCTGTTGTTCGGAGCGGTAATCGGTTGGGGCATTGTGCTGTGGAGACAGGAAGGACTCAGGCGTCTGCGCACAGCCGCCGGCATGCTGGCCGGAATCTATATCACCCGCAATCCTCGGCTGTATGCCGGATCAGGGCGGGAGGAGATGCTGCGTTTCCCCTTCATGCTTGCGGTAGTGCCGGGAACCCTCCTGGCTATGTGGGGAGCTTGATTCAGAGAAGCGGGGTAGAGGAGGGAAGATGTTGTTTGGATTGACGCGGGATTTTGTACAGCTGGAAGGATTCCGGATGGTGTTGGGGCGCAGCGGCGGATTGCCGGCAGAAGAACTGAACCCGGTAGAAGTACGGATGCTCGGTTCGAAGGAGATTGCCCATCATCTGCCCTTCTATCTCAAAGAGATCGACTTCAACGCCACTCTGGAATATTCGCTCTGCGGGGCGAAGATGCTGTCTTCTTTAATGAAGAGCGGAAAAATGGGCCTTACGGAATTTTATGCTCTGCTGTTGCAGATCGCAGAAGCGCTCGAAGAGGGGATTCTTCATATGCTAAGACCCGAACAGTATGCGCTGCACGAAGATTATATCTTTGTGGACGGCGAGCTTGGAACAGGACGGGTGTATCTGACCTACATTCCGCTGCGGCGGAATCCGGGAGAAGGGGAACTGGCCGAGCGTGTACTGCGGCTGACCTCTTCGCTTTTGAAGGGCATTACCGAGCTTAGGGGTGATGGTATCCAGCGAATTCTTCATTATTCCGGCAGCGAAGAGTTCACGATCAACGGTTGGAAAGTCCTTCTCTCCGCTCTGCTGTCCGGGGAGAGCGGACTGCCGGGTCTTCTGAGAGAGAAGCAGGAGCCCCTTCTATCGGAGGGGACTATGAGGACCATCTCTCCGCTGCCTGCGCAGGAAGCCGAGAAGAGGGCGAGCCCCGCGGAGCCGACGGATTGGTTCAAGGGATATCCGCTCTTTGGAACCGGGGAGTCTGCGGCTGTCGGAGAACAGGCGGCCGGGTGGTCGATGGGGCGTATGGGACGGAAGAAGGGAAGGGAGAATGAGCTTTCCCGGAAGGAGGAATCGGCCGAAGGGGAAGAAGGCGACAGTGCCGGAAGGCGGCAGAGCGGGAACCGTCCGGTTTGGATAGCAGGCTGCGTTCTGGCGGATCTGCTGCTCTGGCGCTATGGATACCTGAACCACCCTGGCCGTGCAGCTCTGGCTGCGGCAGGAGCGGGAACGCTGGCTTTGGGCTTTCTGGCCTGGGCAGCCTGGAGAGGCGGCCAAGGGGAAGCGGAGCCCGGCGGGAAGGCGGCCTCGGAACCTTACGAAGCGGAAGGCTTGACTTTGAAGCCGCAAGCTTCTCTTCCAACCAAGCCATCCGCTCGGCCTGTTGCGGCTATACAGGTGGATTGTGATTCGTCCGACCTAACGACCGGCCTAACGTCCGGTCTGACGGGCGAGAGCCAGAAAGAGCGTCCAGCCAGATTCGATGAACCGGCTACGACGCTGCTTGTCCGGGAACCGGAAGGGAGGAAGAGAGGCGAGAACCGCTTCCAGCCGTTTCTTGAGCGAACCCGGGAAGGGACAGATGGCGTGGAAGTGATCCCGCTGAACCGGGGCAGCTTCATTATCGGCCGCTCCAGAGAGGCGGCTCAATACATGGAGGATACAGAAGGGGCGTCGCGCGTTCATGCCGAACTCTCCCGCAGCGGCGGTACGTATGTACTTAAGGATCTGGATTCCCGCAACGGAACACGGCTTGGCGATGAGCCGCTGATTCCCTACAAGGAGTATCCTCTCCAAGAAGGAGATGTGTTCACCATAGCGGGCGGGCGCTACCTGTTCCGGGCGGGTCAATCTCTGGACTTCAGATGACGAAGGGCAGAATCAAGCTTGGGATAGCCAAAGTTAAACCCGGCCTCCTGAAGCTTGGCGGGCAGCACCCGCTGGCCCCTGAGCAGAACCTGTGACAGCTCGCCGAGAGCGGTCTTCAGCAGAGCGGCCGGAAGAGGGAACCAGTAGGGCCGCTGGTAGACGCGGGCAACGGTTCTGCCGAATTCCGCATTGGTTACAGGGATAGGCGCTACGGCATTGACGGGGCCCGATAAGACGGGATTCAGGGAGCAGTAATCGATCAGGGCTATCATATCGTCCTCGTGAATCCAGGACATCCACTGCCGTCCGGTACCGATCCGTCCCCCGAATCCAAGCAGAAAGGGCAGCTTCATCTTCGGAAAAGCGCCTCCCTTGCTGCCCAGCACAATGCCGGTGCGCAGCTTGACGAGCCGGACTCCGTGGTAGGAACGGTCCGCGGCATCCTCCCATTCCTTGACGACTTCAGACGGGAAGTCGGAGACACGGGAAGGTGAAGCTTCCGTGAATACGGCTGACTCGGATGTGCCGTAGATCGCAACGGCTGAAGCCTGAATAACGGCTTCCGGGAGTCTGTGCAGCGAGTCCAGCAAAGACCCGGCAGCGGCGACAGTCTTCAACCGGGATTCCATAATGAGCCGCTTGTTGTCTGGACTCCAGCGCTGGCTGAGTGTGGCTCCGGCCAGGTTAACGAGGACCCGGCAGCCTTCAGCCGGAGACGGATCGGCCTGCAATTCATTCCAGGTAAGATAGACTGCACCGGGCACGATGCTATCTTTTCCGGGCAGGCTCCGGCCAATGATCAGCACCTCATGTCCCGCCTGAATCCAGAACTTGGCGAGTGCCGATCCGATATAGCCGGTGCCTCCGCAAATGGCTGCTTTCATGGAGTGCCTCCTGTGTGGATGGATTTCTTATCCCAATCACGATAAAATAAGCTGTAATTCGTGAAGAAAGAGGGATAGCTGAATGCTGAAGATAGGTTCGCATGTGTCGTGCGCGGCGAAAGGGCTCCTGAGCGCGGCCAACGAAGCCCAGGAATACGGATCAAGTTCATTTATGATATATACGGGTGCGCCTCAGAATACGCGCCGCAAACCGATTGAAACGATGTATGTAGAGGAAGGCCGGGCATTCATGAACGCTAACGGCGTGGACGAGATTGTCGTGCATGCTCCCTATATCATTAACCTCGGCTCCTACAAAAATCACACGTACCAGCTGGCCGTCGATTTTCTCCAGGAGGAGATTCATCGAACCCATGCCCTTGGTGTTAAGCATATTGTGCTGCATCCCGGCGCTTATACGGACAAGGATGCGGAATACGGAATTCAGCGGATTGCCGACGGACTGAACGAGGTGCTGAACGGAACCCGGGAGACGGATGTTCATATCGCTCTGGAGACCATGGCGGGCAAAGGAACCGAGATTGGCCGCAGCTTTGAGGAGATTGCTTCTATTATAGACCGGGTGGAGCATAATGAGCGGTTGTCGGTCTGCCTGGATACCTGCCATATCCATGATGCCGGCTACGATATTGTCGGCGATCTTGACGGTGTGCTTCAGGAATTCGATCGGATTGTCGGATTAGACCGCATCGGCGTGGTGCACATCAATGACAGCAAGAATCCGGTCGGCTCCCGCAAAGACCGGCATACGCCAATCGGCTCCGGCTGGATCGGCTATGAGACGCTCAACCGGGTCGTCCATCATGAGCTGCTTGAGGGTCTGCCTTTTATTCTGGAGACGCCTTGGATCGGAAAGGATGCCAAGACCCAGCGTCCGATGTACGAGGCCGAGATTGCGCTGCTTCGGGGCAATGTCGGCGAACGCTTCGGCGGAGAGTTTCTTGCACAGGTGGAGGAGCTTCATGCTTTCTTTGCCCAACGGGACATTGCGCCCCGTCCGTATGTGCTGGGGGTCTGGAACGTTCTGAAGAGCGATGCCAAGGCCAAGAAGGCTGATCCCCGCGAGCCGCTGGAACGGCTCTATGATATGGTGACAGAAGCCGCCCTCTTCCCGGAACTTAGCGAAGAAGCGATCAATCACCGGCTGATGGTGTGGCTGGCCGGCAAGGAGATGAACAACTAATCATGGAACTTCACGTTAAACCAGAACATTCATCAAATACTAGCGCTTATCCGGAGAGAGCCCGGATGCTGATCTCCTGTCCCGACGGTCCGGGCATCGTGGCGGCGGTATCCCGCTTCCTGTTCGATCATGAAGCCAACATCGTCCAGTCGGACCAGTATACAATGGACCCTGCGGGCGGCATGTTCTTTATGCGGATCGAGTTTGATCTGCCCGGTCTCGATGACAGGCTTGAACAGCTAAAGACCGAGTTCGCGGAGATTGCCGGCCGGTTCTCGATGAATTGGCAGATTTTCCAGGTAAGCCACAAGAAACGGCTGGCCATCTTTGTATCCAAAGAAGACCACTGTCTGGTTGAACTGCTCTGGCAATGGCAGGCCGGCGATCTGGACGCCGATATCGCACTGGTTGTCAGCAACCACCCGGATATGAAGGAATACGTGGAATCCTTCGGTATTCCCTATCATCATATCCCGGTAACGGCGGAGACGAAGACCGAGGCCGAGCGCCGCCAGCTCGAGGTAATCGGCAATGATATTGATGTAATTATTCTGGCTCGTTATATGCAGATTATCTCTCCGGCCTTCATTGAGCATTACCGGCACCGGATTATCAATATCCATCATTCGTTCCTGCCCGCTTTTGTCGGCGGCAAGCCTTATGCCCAGGCTTACGCCCGCGGAGTGAAGATTATCGGAGCGACCGCCCACTATGTTACTGAAGAACTCGACGGCGGACCGATTATTGAACAGGACGTGCAGCGGGTCAGTCACCGCGACGACGTGAACGAGCTGAAGCGCATCGGTCGGACGATTGAGCGCGTAGTGCTGGCCCGGGCCGTCAAATGGCATATTGAAGATCGGATTCTGGTACATCAGAACAAGACGGTCGTATTTAATTAGTCTATTCCCGGCGGGGTGCCCGCCCTGCCGGTCTTTTTAAGCAAGAATCCCCTCCTGCCTCACGCTCTTTTCCATTCCCATATGTCTCTCCCGCAGGTAAAAAAGCATTTTACCACATTTTGGATAATGATATCCAAGGTGTGTTTTGTCATGTCTGCCGGAGGGAAATGTGGAGGAGCGATGAGGAGGGAGGAACAAAAAGGCAGGAGTTGAAAGGAGGGGCGGCAAAATGCCCTCGAGAAGTCAATGGCTCCGCCGGAACGTCATTCTGGCTGTTCTCGTTCTGGTGACGGGTTTCGGCGGTTTGCTGGCATACGATCTATATATTAAGCCTTATGTGCTGGCCCGGACCGTCGTCAAGGTGAAAGTGGCAGATTATGGACTGCTTCCGAAGAACCGGGTGCTGCTTGCCTCGGACCTGTACCTTGATTCTGTACAGTCCCAGGATGTCCCGGAGGGAGCGCTGGTGTCGCTTGGACAGGCGGAAGGCAAGATGGCCAATGTCAGTCTTACCGACGGTATGATTCTGACAGAGTCGCTTGTGGACGTAAGCAACCTGGAACCGGGGCCCGGAGAGGGGATTTTTCCGGTGCCCAAGGAGAGTATTTATGCAATCAACGGGTCTCTGCGAAGCCGGGACAAGGTGGATCTGTACCTTATTCAAGGTTCCGCGGACAGGCCGCTGGCCCGCGGCGAAGGCGGGGAGCTCTCCGGGAACGAAGTCCAGCCGCCGTCCGGAAGTCTGTTCCTGAGCGGCGTGACAGTCAATTATGTCCGCACCGAGGATAACAATGATGTAAGAGATACCGAGAACGGGAATGACAACCACCGCTTTACCTCGACCGGTAAAGTGGCGGTTCCCGAGCTTAGGCTTGCCCGGAAGGACGGCGAAGCATTGGTCAAAGCCCTGGGCAGCGGATGCAGAATCTGGATTGTGCGCGTGGAGTAGGCAAGCAGATCAGAAAGGTGGAACTCTCATGAAGATATCAAGCTTGGGGCTGGATCAGCTGACGATTCATGCGATCCGGAATGCGGGCTACGGAATTATTGATCACCAATCGGAACCGGACCCGGGACAGGTGGAGGACGGGCTGCTGATTCTGACCAGTGAGCAGGTAGCTCCTGAAGCACTGGCGGGGGTTCGGGAGCGGTATCCGGATGCCCGGCTGCTGTATTGGTACCGCGAGTTCGGCATCGGCGGCTACCGCACGGTGCACATGCTGTGCGAAGAGCGGGATATCCATTTCCTCCCGCCGCGAACGACCCCGCCCGCGCTGATTGAACGGCTTCGGCTGATGCTCGACCGGCAGGCCGAAGAAAGGGCTAATATTATTGCGGTTCTCGGAACCGGCGCGGGCGTTGGCTGTACCGGCGCAGCCCGGTTGATGGCGGAACGAATGGCGGCCGCAGGCTGCCGGGTCCTTCTGCTTGGGATGAACGTGTACGATCCCGGGTATGACCATAAGCCTTCGGTCAGCCTGGACCGGCTGCGGCCCAAGCTGACCGGCAAACGGCTGCATCCGACGGATTTTGAACAATGGGTAAGACAGGACGGCTATCTGTATCTTCCGGGCAGCTTCGATTATTTAAGCGCGCTGGACTATCAAGAGGATGAGATGGAGTATCTTCTGACAGAAGCAGCCGCACAGTTCGATGTGGTGATATCCGACTGCGGCTCCATTCCGGAGAGCGCAGCCTGGTATGCGGCGCTGCAGAAGTCTTCGCTTCGCGTAATGGTAGCGAGTCCCCGGCATGAATACCGGCTGCACAGCCTGCTTGAATTGGCCGGACATCTGGAATTGGCACCCGGAGACTTCCGGCTGTGGGCCAACCGCTGCCGTCCCGACGACGGTCTGTCCGCCAAAACGCTTGCCGCCCGGACAGGCTGCGAGCTGCTGCTGGAGCTGCCCGAATATGCCCCGGCCGGAGAACGTCTTCCGCTGGGAAGACGGGAGCTTCAGCTGTTGGACAGCAAGGTAAAAGCGATGCTGTGCGCCTACGGCCTCTTTGGCCGCGGCCGGGAGAAGGGGGTGCTGGCATGAATGCCATACGAAGACCGGCTCTTGGCCGGCCCGGCGTCCCGTTGGCGAAGTGGATCAAGGCTCCCGGTACGGCCGGCAGGGGAGATTCTGCTTCCGCAGCCGCAGGCGGCCGGCGAAAGCCGTTCTCCTTGAAAGCCAGCCTTCTTCGCAGCAGGCCGGCCGGACAAGAGGATTTTCAGGAATTCTTGTCTGTGATGAAGCGGGAGCTGGGGGCCGGACTGGAGCGTGAGGACGGCAGTTATTTCGAGCTGAACGGCCGGGCGCTGGTCGGTGAGCCGCAGGCGGTCAGCTTTTTCATGAACGAGATTGAGAAGTATTTGAGGAAGACGCCGTTCAGCGGCAGGCTTCCCGAGGCTTACGACAGCGCTGCGGAAGCGTTGTTCCATGAATGGAAGGGGTTCGGGCCGGCGTACCGCTGGTTTACGGACAGGGCTTACAGCGAGTCAACGGGTCTTCAGATTATCGGCCGTCAGATTTTCTACAACGTGAAAGGGCAATTTGTGCCCTACCCCTATGAGATGCCGTCGCTGGAGCGGGTAGAGCAGTTGAAGAGAGCGCTGCTGAAGAGTGATCCTGCGCAGAGGCTGAACAAGGATCATCCTTCCGCCGAATTCAAAATGGATGACCCGCTGTGGCCCGGACGCTTCATCCGGCTGGCCATCTGGGTGCAGCCCCGGGTATGGGACGGCTTTACAACGCTGTCAATGCGCCGCCAGGTGGTCGAGTTCCTCGATCTCGACGATCAGGCGGGAACCGGGTGTGTACCCGGGGAAGCCGTCCCGATGATTCGCGCGCTGGCGCGAACCTTCCGCAATACGGTCATTGCCGGAGCCGTGGGATCGGGCAAAACGACTTTTGCCAATACGATTGTAGGGGAACAACTGCTTGGAGCCGACTCCTGCATGGGCGTGGTGATGATCGAGAAGCATCCTGAATCCACGCTGCCCCACCAGATTAAAGGCCACCGGATTATCCCGATTCAGGCAGCCAACGAGGAGCTGATGGAAGTCGGCATGGAGTCGCTGCGGCATGATCCGAATCTCATCTTCATGACGGAGATGCGCTACAACGAATGGGAGTTCTACCTGTGGAGCGGCGAGAAGGGCTATGACGGGCTGACGGGGACTTTCCATACGGTTGATCCGGAGGACATTCCGTATCAGGGCGCTTTTGCCGTATCGACCCGGGTTGGAGGCAGCCTGAAGGGGCATCTGGTCTCTGCGCTGAAAGCCTGCGAGCTTGTCTACATTCTGGAGAGCGCCGGAGCAGGGAAGAAAAGGCTGAGCCGGATTTCGGAGATCGTGTACGATGAGGCCTCCCGTTCCGTGTATGCCCATGATTTGATGCGCTGGGACAGGGAGGCCGGGGAGTGGAGGTATCATGAAGGAATCAGCGAGAGCATGAGGGTCAAAATGAGCGGAAAAGACCGGGACTCCGCCCGTATCTTCCAAAGTGAATTATCCCGGCTGGCCGGCGGGAAGCCGCTGCGCCATCCGCGCAAGGAGAGTCTCAAATCCCGCATGGTGCTCCGCGAAGAGGGAGGCGAGCGATGAAATGGCAGTATTGGCGATGGTGCGGTTCACGCTTCATCTCGTAGCGGCTTGCGGACTATGGCTGCTGGTTCAGCCGCTGATCGTACCGGTGATTGAGGGGCTTGACTTTCGGACCGAGGGCCTGCGGCGGGAGAGGGACGGGGGAGAACGGTGGGCTGAAATTCAAAGAAAGTACCGATTCTGCCGGCATTTGGACAACCTGCTCTATCTGGCTTCGCCCCTTTATGCTCCGGGCACAGCGGTAGTCCGTTTTCTGGCAGGAACCGTTCTGCTTGGTCTGACCGTCTTTCTGTCCTCCTGGGTCACACTGCGGGAGCTGCCCGGCTACCTGGGATATCACAATGCGCTGCTGAGCGGTACCCTCCATGCCTCGCCCCGGACAGGAACGGGATCATGGCGGCTGGCGCTGTTCCTCACCGTGCTGGCTACGCTCCTGCCTTATCTCAGGCTTCGTTACCGGTATGCGGGCATCCGTGTCAAAGCAAGCTACGACCTGCTGGAGGTTGTCAAACTTGCAGCCAAATATACGCACTTGCCGGTCGATGCGCTGCTGGAACAGACCGCGGCTTCGCTGGCCGGAGACAACGTCCTGCGCCATCCGCTTCAGAGGCTGGCCGCTTCGTTTGCCGGTTACAGCACGGAGCATGAGCTTCGGGAGGAGACCATCCGGTTCGCGTCCTCCATTTCCACTACATTTGCCGCTGCCTTTGTATCCGATCTGCGGTATGCCGAGCGGGAAGGAACAGGCTATCTCAAGAATGCGCTGCTTCCGCTTACCCGGTCTATGGAAGAACAGCGCGAGACGATTCTTGCGGTCAAGGCCAATGCCAGGGACGCCATCAGTCTCGGATTGTACGGCAATCTGATCGTTCTATTCAGTTCGGTGGGAACCTTCATGTACATGCTGAGGCCAGGAGTATACTTCCGGCTGCAATTTCAGACCCGATCCGGGCTGATCTTCTTCATGGTCATCGCGGCCGGTCTGTTCCTGTCCTTCGCAGTCAGCACCGTTCTGGCGAAGCCGAAGCTGGATTACCATTAGGGGAGGGGAATGCCATGAGCCGGCTGTTGCAGCTGGTCGCCATTCTGGGCGTTTTGTATTTGGCTTGTATGGCCTTGATCGGGGCGGAGAGCGGGAGAGAACGCTATTTAAAGCGCCTCGGACGGCGATGGGAGGCGGTTGGCGAACGGCTGAAGGCCAGCAGCCTTCAGCAGCTTTTGGATGGGGCGGGGCTGACAGTCTCGGCAAGAAGTGTATCTCTCCTCCGGTACGGGGCGCTACTGCTCTATCTCGGTGTGCAGAGTCTGAGCTGTTTCTTGCGAAAAGAGCCGCCGGCGGCTTCGGATGGGCTGACCGTGCTTATGCTGCTTTTGGTAAGCAGTCCGGCGCGCTTCATGCCGATGGGCTGGCTGCTGAGATGGATGAACCGAAGAGTGCTGCTGCAAAAGGACAGCGAACTCATCTCTTTTCTTCGTCTCTACGAGAATAACCGGCTGCGCCGGAGAGGCTATGTCCAGTTCGGGCAATTCTGCGCCGAATCGGCCGGACACTTTCACTATCTGCGGCAGGATCTGTACCGTCTTTCGGAAGTGGCGGTGGACGAAGGGAATGAGGAGGCGATCGAGTGGTTCTGCAGCCGGTTTGGCAGCGGGCACTCCCTGATTGGAGAAGTGCGGTCCATTCTGCTCGCTACCGAAGGGATGGATGACGATCTGGAAGCGGCAGCGTATCTGCGGGAACAAGGACATATGATTGCCCGGATGTCGAGCGACCAGTATCTGCGGCGCTGGTCCATGATCGGGGACGTCGCATCGGTTATCAATGTGATTCCATCCGTCGCTATTTTTCTGATGATCGTAGTTCTCGCTATGCAGTACATTATGCTGATCAAAGGAAACTTTAACGGAGTGGATCTCTTCCGATGAATATTTGTCATATTCGAGTATCCTTAAAAAATATAAAATGAAAAGGGAGAAATTAACAATGAAAAAAGACGCCATCTCTACGGGTTTGTTCATCGCCATCGGATTCCTCTGTGTCGCGATTGTTATCGCGGTGCTGCTTCCGGTCGTGCGGGATGTTATTAATGATGCGGATGACAACCGTCCGGCTATCCCGGCCGTTAGCCTTCAGCTTCCTTCCGATTTCGTTACCCCAAGTGGTGGATACCCGGCATGAAGAAAGACTCGATTTCCGTGGCGCTGTTTCTCTCCATCGGGTTTGTTATTGCCGGCATCTTCATCGCAGCGGCTGTACATATCATCGGCAGCAGCCAGGACGGTATCATTTCGCATGTGAAGCAAGTAGAACATTACTAGGGGCCGGCCATGAAAGAGACGGTAATTCGTGCCTTGTTCATGTGGCTGATCCTGTTTATAATGCTGCAGCCGATCTTCACCTATATCGATTATTTGCTGGACCTGCAGGTGAAAGCCAATACGTCCTATCTGGCCCAAAAGGCTGCGACTGAGGGCATAGTGACTTCTTCTCTGAAGAATGAGGTTGTCCATAACCTGGAGGCGCTGGGCTTCTCGCCTTCTTCCATTTCAGTAACCGGCAGTACGGAAGCCGTGCAGAATCGCGAGGCCCGGATCGACGTGTATATTCGTGTTCCCCGAATTCCAATGTTCCCGTACTTCTTTGGCACAGCGAAGCAACCGGAAGAGTACTACGGACACGGCTCGGTTATGAGCGAGTATGTGGAATGAGAGGGCCCGGACATGGACTACATCATTAAGCTTGCTTTTGTCCTGCTGATCTTCGTATATGCCTGGTTGTTTCAGACCCAGAACCAGGAATGGGATACGGAGCGCGCGCTTTTGAAGGACGCGAACAATCTGGCGGTGCATGACGCCTCCAGAGCGCTGGATCCCGGGGAACTGGCGGAGGGACGGATCACCATTGACCGCGCGGCTGCGTTGGAGATTTTCAAGTCGGGACTAGAGGCCAACCTCGGTCTCGACCGCACGCTGGCGCCCCTTCCCGGAAGTCCGCTGAATGCGGCCGTTCGAATTGTAGAGTTCAAGGTTCTGGACGAGAGTTCAGGAGCAGAATTCCCCATGCTCTATGAGGACGACCAATACGGCATTACCAAGTACCTGCTGGGTCCGTCCGTCATAGCGGTAATCGAGACCCGCCATCCCGAACTGATTGCCCGGTTAAATTCGCAGGAACCCATCCGGGTCCCTGCCATCCAGGAGTACAAGCCGGATCAGTGACGATAACTCCGGGTTTATCGGGCAACCCGCCTAAGTTCGGGCGGGTTGCCCTAATAAGCCCAGAGCCCAAGACTAAATAATTAATAAGGGAGAGTTTGTATTTTATGAAAAACGTACTGACAGCAGCCTTGGCAGCAGCATTGATTGCCGCCCCATTCACCGCATCCCAAGCAACCGCCGCTCCTGTGAAGCTTGCAGCGACAGCTGCCAGCCCGGCTAAAGCAGCGGCCCCGGTCATGCTGGACAACCTGTCCAAGTATGGTCTGAAGAAGGATGTGGAGCTGCCGGTGACGGTAACGGCCGGGGGGCTCAGTTATACGTTGGAGAAGATTATGATTTATGATTACAATTCGCCTGCGGCGGTAGCGCTGCGGGAGAAGTATAAGTTCGTAGATGGCAATGGGATGGTAACCAATCCTAAATACTTCATCTGGACCAAGATTACGATTACAAATAAATCGCAAAAAATTGTAAAACGCGGGGTGCCAGACCTTCTCTACAAGTGGAGATTATTCTTTGCTGATACTAAAGGGGAGGCTTACGATGCTACCCCGCAAACTATGCTTAAAGTTAAAAATAGCAAGGAAGCGCTTAGAAACTTCACGTTAAACCCTGGCGAATCGTTGACTACTTATCAGGCTTATCTTTATAAGGGGAAATTTGAATACTTCAGAATTTCTCTTAATTATGGGAATTATGTAAGCAAGTATGTAGCGAATGATCCGGAGTTGGCAGAATGAACGGATCAAAATTACTGCTGGTTCTGCTGGTCCTTTTACTCCTGATTCCCACCCTGCCTGTTACAGATGCCCAGGCTGCGGATGCGAAATCGGCTTCAATTGGAATTCCGTTATCCAGCGGTCTTCGGGGAAATGACAACAGCGCAAAGGCGTTCTATCTTGACCTGCCCAGCGGTGTTAGTGCATCGTCGATTTCGACAAGCAGCTTGAAATACAGCGGGGATAATACGTTGGTCAGTATGTCTCTCGAAAACGGCAAAATTAAAGTCACGCTGAAAGGCATTAGCAAGCCTGAAACAGTCGAGGTTTCTGGATACAGCGGGGTGCGCGGTGAGGACTTCACAACCAACATCGGCAATAGTATTTGGTTATATGCAGACGGCAGACGCTGGCAAATTAACAACTATAACGAAGCGAAGGATACACTAGACTACCAGGCAAAAGATGCAAGTGACTGGACAACCCCTTCCAAGTATCCGCCTATGACGCTGGTTTCTGCGGCATCCAATCAAAGTACGGTGGGGCGAGTTTGGTATACAACGAATGGCGCGGTTGTAGAAAATCAGTATGTCGTTGATTCTACAGTAAAACCTGTGTTTGTATCAGGTTCTGACTATTTGAAAGGAGAACCTAAATTCAAAAACGGGAAAATCATCACAAACTACGTTATTGGTCCCGAGGGTAGCCCCTTAATAAATTCTACCTATGAAGATCAGACAGATGCGGCTACCATACCCGTTACTGGTTGGGTGGAAGGTCGATTCTACAAAGCTACTGTGAATTATCATTACACCGCCACCGCCAAACTCACCACCTACAGCTACGGGGGCAAAGTTTCTTTTGACTACAAACCTTTGACTGAACCGGCTCTGGAAGGCATCGTCACCGTTCTTGCCCCTAACCCCAACCCGACTAGCAACCAGGGCAAGGATATCCCGGTCAGTTTGAAGATTAACGGCGAGCTACTGGCCTACAATAATTCTTCTAACATCGAAGAATGGGTGTTCTATGCCAAGGAGTCTGGCAGCAGTACCGTGTATACGAAGAAGAATTATATCAAGGCGCTCAAGAGCAGCGAGACCTTCGCCAACTTGGTCATTCCTAAAGGCAGGGTTCCCACGGGGGAATATGAGAAGGAATACACGCTGACCGTTACGGTCCGCTTTTCGAAGCCGATCGACACCCTGAACGGGAGTGTTACAACGTTAAGCCAGACGATGAAAGCAACGGTAGGCGTAACCGATTCTGCGGGAAACCCGCCATCCGGCGGGGGCAACAAGCGACCGGTCGCCGTCCTTAGCGTTCCCGACTCTGTCATGGCCGGCCAGGAGTTCCTGGTCTATGGAAAAGACTCCTACGATCCCGATGGAGCAATCACGGATTATGATTACGGCACCGGATCGGCGGTAGAGCCAGTCACCGGCCCCTACGGTTTTACTTGGTATCCGCTATCCGAGGTGGGGAACCGCCGGACAATCAGCCTGCTGGTAACCGACAATGATAACTTTAGCGGCAGCACTACGGCCAAAGTGAATATCAATGCCCCAAAGCCGAAGGCAGCTGTTAAAATTCTCGGCACGAAGAAAGAGAACCGGAAAATCACGCTCCACGATGCCAGCGTAAATCTTGCCGAACATTTCCCGGTAGACTCCTCCAAGACCCGGTTCACGATCCAGGCGGTCAGCGGAGGGACGGCAGGTGACATTAAGTACAGCGGCACGTTAACCGGCGTGAGCGATAAGGATTTGGTCATCAAGAAAGCAGGAACCTACCGGGCTACGATTTATGTCGTGAATAATGTCGGCTACTCGGATACCGCTGAAATAACGTTTGAGATCGCGCCGGACGAACCGCCGACCGCGTACCTTTCAGTTCCAAACCAGGCTTACCGGGACCCGGAACATGGCAACAAGGCCGCTGCGGTGCTGGACGACATGTCTTTTTCGCCGGACTATGACTTCATCGGTCACCGGCTCTGGCAGTACCGGTATGATTCGGATAATGACGGAAGCTTCAGCGACGAAGCCTGGTCTACTCTTAGCGATGCCAACGAGAGCCGCATTGCCTTCAATCCGGCAGCTGTAGGCCGCTATGAAATTCGCTTAACCGTAACGGAAGAGTTCGATCAGCCGACCTTGGAGGAGTTTGTAATGCCTGCGGACCGAAGATCCGCGAATACGGATTCACAAAGTGCCACCGAGAAGATCCTGACGGTATATAACCGCGCCCCGGTAGTGGACTGGTCCTGGTAGGAGGGAAGAAAGCAGATGAATTTAAAGACCATTTGGCGCAGAGTACTTGCAGGTATCCTTTCTCTGGCGCTGCTTCCCTGGTTCAATCCGGCTCCGGAGAAGGTACAAGCTGCGGGAGAAATCATCGAGTATAACGATGTCACCATTCCGGCCCGTTCTTATACGGCTTCAAGGCCCGCCAGTTACCCCGGAGACCCGGACTGGTATGCGAGTACGATGGAGGCGAATTTCGGAGAGAACACGTACAAAATCAAATACGACCAGGTCCAGCATCTTCTCTATCTCGATATGACCGGCATCTACGCTCCGACCAGAGTTGAGGTTCATCGGGAACCTCTGGGAGAGCTGGCGAAGAATTGGACGCGGGACCGGGCCTGGCATGGGTATGATACTTGGTGGGATCAGAATCTGGATCTTAAATACAGTGACGGCACCATAGAACAATTAGCCAACACGCACGGCGGCACTTTTAACAGCATGTACGAGAATGGCGATCTTAGCGGATATCATAATGGTTCTAATGAAATCCGGGAGAATCCAATGGGCTATTATAAAAGATGGTACCCTGACCCCGTTAATCATCCGGACTATTACCAGCTCGATTACTCTCAAACTTACATTGTGCCCAGTTCCTACTTTCCGCTTGATCCGGCCAAGAAGCCAGTAGCGCTAATACTTACCTTAAAATATACGGACTCTTATGATACGCTCAATATGAACTTCAACCGTACAAATCATTATCCCTACAGCATTACCGATACGGTTACAATCCCGCTGACGACCAACAAAGCACCGAAACTGACGCTGACTTCGCTTCCGGGAAGCATCATGAACGAGTCGGGGTTCAGCACTTACAATCTGGAGGGCTATGTGCAGGACCCCGACAATGATACGCTCGATTTGATTGCCGAAATTCCGAATGTGTTCTACCGGAAAATATCCATACCCGCTACCGGATCGCCCAAGAATTTCATCATCCCGGTAGATACCTTGACGGACAGCCTGTCGCCGGGCACGTACACGATACAGGTAAAAGCGGTAGATCCCTTCAAGATGAAGGCAGTCGCCTCAACCAGCCTCACCGTAACGAAGCGGCTGAAGAATAAAGCCTATATTCTGGTCAATGAGCCGGTCAGCATATCCGGCAGCTACGCCGATCCGGAGAACGATCCCAAATACGCAGAACGGTACATGTATGAACAAGACCCCGGATTCTTCGATAATCCGATGGGGCTAATTTCAGATAACGGGCTGTGGAGAAGCAGCAGGTACACTTCTTTTCCATACAGCGGCGCTTACGCAGCGAGATTTCAGAACCGGGACAACCCGCTGAACGACAACCGGTTCGATGAGTTCCGGCAATGGAGCCGGGATAATCTCTCCAGCATGACGTTCCTGGTTCATCGTAAGCCGGTGGCGCTGTTCACGGCCAGACTGAATAACGGAAACGTTACGATTGCGGATCAGTCCTATGATCTGGACCATGTCTCGGCTCCGAACAAAGGCATTTACGCCCGTCAGTGGCAGTATAAGAAGAAATCCGACGAGACCTGGACAGAGGGAAGTTTATCGGTACTTCCGGCCAATGACGCCTATGAAATTCGGCTGCGGGTGCGGGACATTGACGGACCGGACGGAATCGGAGTATGGAGCGACTGGTATCAAGTCGGTGTAGGCGAACCTGGCAATATGCCTCCGGTCGCACTCTTCACAGTGACGCCGAATAATGTCAGTTACCGCAAGAATACCACTGTGGCAGACCGCTCCTTCGACCCGGATAATGATGTGCTGGATACGTATGAGTGGACGCTAGAGAAGAGCGGTGAAGGAACAAAGTGGCACTCCTGGGGACCGGCGACCATGCCGCCCAATATTGCCGCTTACGGCGTCGGCAGCTATACGCTGACTCTCAAAGTCCGCGACAGCCGGGGGCTGTGGTCCAGCCCGTATTCTCAGAGTATTCAGGTGACCAACGCGCCTCCGGTTGCGGCTTTTGCGATGCTGGAAGAGCTGTACCGGGATTCGGTCGTCACGATGGAGAATACGACTCCCGATCCGGACGCGGATGGAGACGCTGTAAGCTATAAATGGAATGCGCGGCTTGGCAGCGGCAGCTACTATTTTGCCGGCAGCAACCGCAATCAGAACGTCAGTGTTCGCAGTCTGATCACTCAGATGGGGCTGACCGAAAGGCAAGCCGTATCGGAAGGCTGGGAAATGCGGCTCACGGCGTCGGACGGCACCTTAAGCTCCAATGCCACCCGGCTCTTCAAGGTATTGAACCACGTTCCGGTCGCCGCAATCGGCGGATCCGATGCGGCTGTTCAATACCGGACATACACGTACACATCGGCCGATGAGGACGGAGATTCTTCAGATGCGGGCAATCTTCAGTATTATTGGCGCATCACGAATGAGGACGGGGCGAAGGAGATAAGACGCACGCCGAATGTGCAGATGGACTATGACCAACCCGGTGTCTACACCTTGGAACATTGGGCCGTTGACCCGATCGGGGCCAAGTCCAATATTGCCGCGCTGAAGGTGAATGTTGCGCCGAATCTGCCTCCGGTCATGACGATAACGGCTCCAAGCGGAACCGCGACAAATCCAACCATCCTGGATGCTGTCAAGGACGGCGATCCGTTCGTAACCTGGTCATACTCGGACCCCGAGAATGACGCACAAGAGAAGTATCGGCTGGAATTTTACGACAAGGCCGGGTTGCTCTGCACCACCGCCGAGAACACCGACGCGGCAGGCACAGCGCGGAAGTGGCAGAGCCCGGCGATGAAGTTCGAACCTTTTGTTCCCTATAGCGTCATCGGGCGCGTCTATTCCAAGCAGAGCTGGTCCGAGCTGTCGAACGAGCGGGCATTCATCGTGGATAATCCGCCGGTGCCCGGGTTTACGCTAATCACCGACACCGGCCGGGATGCAACCGGAGTTCCGATTTACCGGACGGATACGCTGCGGATCACCAGTACCGCCTATGACGATGATGAATCAAAGGGCGACACGATCACGTATCGCTATTACCTGAAGTCAAGCGGCGGCAGCGAGAGCCTAATAAGCTCGGTAGCCGATTGGGAAAAGCAGTTCAGTACAAACGGGACGTTTACGATTCGCCAAGTGGTGACGGATTCGCTGGGCCTGTACCGGGAAGAAACGCACAGCTTGGCGGTTCAGAACCGGCTGCCGACCGTAGAGCTCGCCTTTCCGTCCAGTCAGAGCTCCGCCAAACCGACGATTGCCAGCACCCTGACGCCGGTAATCAAGTGGAATTACGCCGATCCGGACGGCGACGAACAGCACCGGTACCAGGTTCATATCAGGGATGCTGCGACGAATGCGCCGGTTCTGGAGTCTCCACTTACCCTGTCGGGCGCGAACCAGTGGACTGTTCCGGCGAATGCGCTGGTCGAGAACAAGGTGTACAAGGTCAGCGTCACCGTATATGACGGGCCGGACGGGGCCGGTTACGGAAGCACGACTTCCGATCCCCGTTATCTTATGGCCAACCTGCTCAGCGTCACTGGCAGCGTGAAGCATACGGACGACTGGAACGCGAACCGGCAGCAGTACAACCTGAAGCAGAGCGGCAATGCCGAACTGCCACGGGGATACCGCGTGTTCTGGGCCGGGGAGAAGTTTGTGCTCTATGCCGAAGCTGCGGGGCTGCCTGATACAATTACTGCACAGATGGACGGCGGGAGGCAGGCTGAGCTTCATCCGCTAAATGAAGACAGAACGCTCTGGACCGGAGAAATGTCCGATCCGGCGTTTGCCCTACTGCCTGATGGACCGCTCGCTTTTACATTCACTGCCCGCAATGCCTATCACACTAAAGTGGACCGCGTTGTGGTCGAAATCCGGGGGGCCTGGGATGATTACTTCCGGAATCATCGGGTGAAATAAACAGAGAACGAAGGGAGTGTTCCGCATAAAAAAACAGCCTGTATACGACACTGAATAAGCGGAACGCAGCAGCGCCGCTTCAAAAAACACTATTGGAAATGCTTCCACTTTAGTGATACAATAATAGTCAAAATGACATTTATGAGTCTTGAGGAGGATAATAATGACCGAAGAACAGGCAAAACAGCAGGCATTGCCGCAGGACGAGAACTCCACGGTGGACAACCTTGCGATCACCACGATCCGAACTCTGGCCATCGACGCCATCGAGAAGGCGAATTCCGGCCATCCGGGGATGCCGATGGGCTCCGCTCCTATGGGCTATCAGCTCTTCGCCAAGACGATGAACCATAACCCGGAGCATCCGACATGGGTGAACCGCGACCGCTTTGTTCTCTCCGCCGGACACGGCTCCATGCTGCTGTACAGTCTGCTGCACCTGAGCGGCTATGATCTTCCAATGGAAGAGTTGAAGAAGTTCCGTCAGTGGGGAAGCCTGACGCCGGGTCATCCGGAGTTTGGACATACCGCCGGCGTGGACGCCACGACCGGTCCTCTGGGACAGGGGATCGCGATGGCGGTCGGCATGGCGATTGCGGAAGCGCAGCTCGGCGCAACGTACAACAGAGAAGGCCATGACATCATCAACCATTATACGTATGCGATCTGCGGAGACGGCGACCTCATGGAAGGCATCTCTTCGGAAGCGGCTTCCCTGGCAGGCCATCTTCAGCTCGGCAAGCTGGTCGTTCTCTATGACTCCAATGATATTTCGCTCGACGGCAAGCTGAACCTGGCCTTCTCCGAGAATGTAGCCAAGCGTTTTGAAGCTTACGGCTGGCAGGTGCTGCGCGTGGAAGACGGCAACGATCTTCCGGCCATCGGCCGCGCCATTGAAGAAGCGCAGAAAGAGACCGGTAAGCCGACCCTGATCGAAGTCAAGACAATCATCGGCTACGGCAGCCCCAACAAGCAGGGCATCGGCGGCCACGGCGGTACGCACGGATCCCCGCTGGGATCGGCGGAAGCGAAGCTGACCAAGGAATTCTACAAGTGGGTCTATGAAGAAGATTTCTACGTGCCGGATGAAGTGCGCGCCCGTTTTGCCGAAGTGAAAGAGAAGGGCATTGCAGCGAACAAGAAATGGGATGAGAAATTCGCGGCTTACCAGAAGGCCTATCCGGAGCTTGCCGCGCAGCTGACCACGGTGCTGAACGGCGATCTGGCAGAAGGCTGGGATGCCAAGCTCCCGACTTACAGCACGGAAGACAAAGCGGTCTCGACCCGCGTCGCTTCGGGCAACGCGCTGAACGGCCTGGCCGGAGGCGTTCCGCAGCTGTTCGGCGGTTCCGCCGACCTGGAGAGCTCCACCATGACCCATCTGAAGGGTCTGCCTGCGTTCACGCCGGAGTCGTACGACGGCCGCAATATTTATTTCGGCGTCCGGGAATTCGGCATGGCTGCCGCGATGAACGGCATCGCTCTGCATACCGGTCTGAAAGTATTCGGCGGCACCTTCTTCGTGTTCACCGACTACCTGCGTCCGGCCGTCCGTCTGGCGGCGCTCATGAAGCTGCCGGTGACGTATGTGCTGACGCATGACAGCATTGCGGTCGGCGAAGACGGTCCGACTCATGAACCGATCGAACAGCTTGCTTCGCTGCGCATCATTCCGGGTCTGACGGTTATCCGTCCGGCAGATGGCAATGAAACATCGGCAGCTTGGGCGTATGCCATGGAGAACAAGTCCGGCCCGGTTGCACTGGTTCTGACCCGTCAGAACCTGCCGATCCTGGAAGGGACTACGAAGAACGTGCGCGAGAACATCAAGCGCGGCGGATATGTCGTCTCCGATGCGAAGGACGGCAAGCCGCAGGCCCAGATTATCGCGACCGGTTCGGAAGTGCAGCTTGCCGTGAAGGCGCAGGCCGCTCTGGCCGAAGAAGGAATTCAGGTCCGCGTCATCAGCTTGCCAAGCTGGGAGCTGTTCCAGCAGCAGGATAAGGCGTACCGCGATTCCGTTCTTCTTCCGGACGTCAAGGCCCGCCTGGCTGTGGAAATGGCCCAGACCTTCGGCTGGGAGCGCTACGTCGGCGACCAGGGCGATATTCTCGGCATCACCACGTTCGGCGCTTCGGCTCCGGGCGACACGGTTATCAAGGAATACGGGTTCACGGTAGAGAATGTAGTCAGCCGCGTCAAAGCGCTGCTGTAAGCTTATATTCGAAGAATAAGGGAGCTGGGGACAATGGGACAATTCGAGCAGGCAACCGTTCAGAAGAAAGCGAACATTTATTATGACGGCAAGGTAACGAGCCGTACTGTTACTCTGCAGGATGGCCTCAAGGTGACGCTGGGAATCATGCTTCCCGGAGTCTATGAATTCGGAACGGAAGGACCGGAGACGATGGAAATTCTGTCCGGCGAGTTGAAGGTGCGTCTTCCCGGCGCCGAAGTCTGGCAGGAGATCAAGGGCCCCGAAACCTTCCACGTTCCGGGCAACTCCAAGTTCGCTCTGGAGGTCTTCACCGTTACCGATTATTGCTGCTCTTACCCGGACAAGCTGTAACGCTTCCCCGGACCCCGCAAGATTTGAACTCAAGCGTACCGGCGGCCGCCGGTACGCTTTTTTATGATTCGCTGAAGCGACCCGCTGCAGCCGAAAGCCGCCCCCTTTCAGCTCCACTTCAAAAAAACCGCCCGCGCAGAGTGCGCGGACGGTCCGGTTTTGCTGGTCATTCTTCCCGGCCTGTTCCTGCCGGCCTATTCGCCGATCCGGCGGCCCAGCCAGGCTTCATACACCTTGACGACCGAGGAGAGGTCGTCTTCGCCGAAGCCGCCGTTATAGCCGGCCTGGAACAGGCTCTTGGCGAGCTCCAGCGCCGGCGTGGGAACGCCGCCGGCATCGCTGAGCGCGGAAGCGAGCTTCAGATCCTTGAGCATAAGACCCAGCGAGAACTGGTTGCTGAAGTCGCCGTCGATAATTTTGCGGCCCTTCAGTTCGGCCTGTTTGCTGCCCGCAGAGCCGTTCTTCACCAGCTCCAGGAACTTGTCTGCCGGTACTCCGGACTGGACGGCGATTGAGAAGCCCTCGGCCAACGCCACGTTATGGATGCCGACCATGGCGTTGTGCGCAAGCTTGGCCGCCGCTCCGCTGCCGTTGTCGCCCATATGCAGCAGCAGCCGGCCCATCGTGTCGAAGAGATCGCGGCTCTGCTCAATGGCATCGGCGCTGCCGCCGACCATGAAGACCAGCGTGCCTTCAACGGCGGCCGGCTTGCTTCCGGTTACCGGCGCATCGAGGAAACACGCGCCTTTCTCTTCCACCGCGGCGGCGATCTCCTTGACGAGGCCGGGAGAAATGGTGCTGGAGTCGATGACGATCATCCCCGGGCGGAGCGCGGCGAGCACGCCGTCTTCCCCGTAGAAGACCTCGCGGATGGAAACGTCGTTGCTGATCATGGTAATCAGCGTGTCCTGGCCTTCCGCCGCCGCGCGGGGCGTAGAGGCGGTGGCTGCGCCCTCGCTTGCCAGCGGCTCGCACTTGGCGGCCGTGCGGTTATACACGGTTACCGGGAATCCGGCGCGCAGCAGGTTGGAAGCCATCGGGGCTCCCATGGTGCCAAGGCCAATAAATCCAATACGTTTCATGAAATGCTAACACTCCTTTCGGCCTAATGGGTTCTATTTTATCACGCGGCAGCGGGGGAGTGAACAAGTGAACAAAGGAAGGGGCATCTGCCGCAGTGACCGGCGCCCTTGTCAGTGATGGCAAATTAAAGTATCCTATTAGAAAGTTGCGACCATCCGTGTCCAAATGAAAGAACTAACAGGAGGGACCCATTTCAATGTCCAAGAAAGCCGTATTCGATTATAGCAAAGCCCTATCCTTCGTCAGCCAGCATGAAGTCGACTATTTCGCCGCACCGATCAAGCTGGCTCACGAGCAGCTCCACAGCAAGAGCGGAGCGGGCTCCGATTACACGGGCTGGATCGATCTTCCGCATGCATACGACAAGGAAGAATTCGCCCGCATTCAGCAAGCGGCGAAGAAGATTCAGAACGATTCCGAAGTGCTGATCGTGATCGGCATCGGCGGTTCCTACCTCGGCGCCCGCGCCGCGATCGAAGCGCTTACGAACTCCTTCTACAACAACATGGAGAAGGGCAAACGCGGCACGCCGGAAGTTTATTTTGCCGGCAATAACATCAGTTCGACCTACATGACTCACCTGCTTCAGCTTATTGAAGGCAAAGACTTCTCCATCAACGTGATTTCCAAGTCGGGAACGACAACCGAGCCGGCTATCGCCTTCCGGATCTTCCGCGCCGCGCTGGAGAAGAAATACGGAAGAGATGAAGCCCGCAAGCGTATCTATGCCACGACCGACAAGGCCAAGGGCGCGCTCAAGACGCTGGCCAATGAAGAAGGCTACGAGTCATTCGTCATTCCGGACGACGTCGGCGGACGCTACTCCGTTCTGACGGCCGTAGGCCTGCTGCCGATTGCCGTTGCCGGCATCGACATCGAAGAGATGATGAAGGGCGCAGCCGCTGCTGCCGACGATTTCAACAATCCGGACGTAGCGACGAACCAGGCTTACCAGTATGCAGCCGTCCGCAACGCACTGTATCGCAAGGGCAAGACCACGGAGATCCTCGTCAACTACGAGCCATCCCTGCACTATGTCTCCGAATGGTGGAAGCAGCTCTTCGGCGAGAGCGAAGGCAAGGATTACAAAGGCATCTACCCGGCATCGGTTGATTTCTCGACGGACCTGCATTCCATGGGCCAATTCATCCAAGAAGGCAACCGCAACATTTTTGAGACCGTCATCCAGGTGGAGAACGTGCGCGAACACATCACCATCGAGAGCGATCCAGACGATCTGGACGGATTGAACTTCCTGGCCGGACAGACCGTTGACTTCGTCAACAAGAAGGCTTTCCAGGGCACGCTTCTGGCCCATACCGACGGACAGGTTCCGAACCTGGTGGTTACGATTCCGGATCAGACGCCTTACAGCTTCGGCTACCTGGTGTACTTCTTTGAAATTGCCTGCGGCGTCAGCGGCTACCTGCTCGGCGTCAACCCGTTCGATCAACCGGGTGTGGAAGCCTACAAGAAGAACATGTTCGCGCTGCTCGGCAAGCCGGGCTATGATAAGGAGAAAGCCGAACTGGAAGCCCGTCTGACCGAATAGCACCGGAAGTATCACAAGCATCACAAGCAACCTATTATTCATCCACTGGAGAGGAGCAGTCCCACAGAGGCGGTATACGCCCGGACTGCTCCTTCCGGTATCTTGAATGAAGAAGCCAAATAAGGAATGAACGAATATGCTGCAGCAGTATCGAACGGTGCGCGCCCCGGGTTCCAAGGAAGTCATCATCCGCAAATCGCGCTTTATCGGCCATGTTATGCCGGTGGAGAGCGAAGAGGAAGCGGTGCGGTTCATCGAAGACATCAAGAAGAAGCATTGGGATGCGACTCATAACTGCTCCGCCTATGTCATTGGGGAGCGGGACGAAATTCAGAAGGCGTCCGACGACGGGGAGCCAAGCGGAACGGCCGGCAAGCCGATTCTGGAGGTTATCCGGAACCAGGGCGTCAAGAATGCGGCAATCGTCGTGACCCGTTATTTCGGCGGAATTCTGCTGGGAGCAGGCGGATTGATCCGGGCTTATACCGATGGCGCCGTTCTGGCGCTGGAGGCGGGCGAGGTGATTACGCGTGTGCTTCGGCGGGAGATATTCGTCGAGCTGGAATACACCTGGCTGGGCAAGGTCGAGAACGAACTTCGAGGACGCGGCGTCAAGACCGGCAATACCGAATTTAGCGATAAAGTCAGACTGTTGTGCCTGCCGGAGGAGGGGGAGAAGGGCAATTTCACCGCCTGGATGACGGATCTGACGCAGGGGCAAGCCGTAATTACGGAAGGCAGGAGGCTTTATTTTAACGAAGGGGAATAGATAAAATGGCGAGAAGAGCAGTGGAACAGGAGTTGTCGCGGGAGCGGATTCTGGAAGCAGCCAGGCATCTGTTCATCACGAAGGGCTACCGGGCGATCTCCATGCGCAGTATCGGTCAGCATCTGGGGTACAGTCACGGATCGCTCTATTATCACTTTAAAGAGAAGGCCGAGCTGTTCTATGCCATTGTGGTGGAGGATTTCAATTATGTCGCCGAGCTTCTCGGCAGGGCGATGGATCACCCTCCCGAACCGGGCATGACCAAGGTGGAGCAGCTCGTGCTGGAATTTATCCGATTCGGACTCGACCATCCGTATCAGTACGAAATTATGTTCATGATCCGGGACGAAGAACTGCTGGCCTATTGTCGCAACGAACAGGGACGATGTTTCGACTTGTTCGCGGATATCGTGCGTCAGCATATGAAGGAAGAAGGCCATGTCGCAGGCGACTGGCAGAATATCCCGAGGACGCTGTTTCTCTCCGCTCATGGTTTTATATCCTACTATATTCAAGACAAGGTGCGGTTTGAAGACGTGGAGGCATTGGCGCGCATGCATGTTAAGGTGTTGTGCCGCAGTTTGTGACGGACGGGGCTTTGCTGCGCGCCGGTGCTTTAGGACTGTGAATCGGTGACGAAATGCTTCTCTGCTATGCAAAAGCCACCTGTCCGCTTCCATGCCTGCCGGCGCAGGCAGAGTTAGCCCTCCATAATCTTGAGATGATACTGCCGGCGCCGCGGGCCGTCGAATTCGCAGAAGTAGATGCCCTGCCAGCGGCCGAGCAGCAGCTCGCCGTCATGGATAATGACCGTCTGGGAAGTTCCCGCAGTGATCGACTTCAAATGGGAGGCGGTATTGCCCTCCGCATGCCGGTATTTCGGATGCTCCCAAGGATAGACTTCATCCATACGCATCAGCACATCATGTTTCACGTCGGGGTCGGCATTCTCGTTGATCGCGATGCCGGCCGTCGTATGCGGGCAGTAGACGAGCAGCAGTCCCTGCTGGACGCCGCTCTTCCGGACATAGGACAGGCAGTCGCGGGTGATATCCCGCATTTCGTCGCGCTTGCTTGTTGAAATTTCAACGGTATACAGCATAAGTTTATTCTCCTCTCCAGGACTTCGTAACGGGCCGTGTCTACCCCATTATACCCGCTGCCGCCCGAACCTTACACTTTTAGCCGTAAAACCAATTGACGATAGGCTTCTTCCTTGGTAAAGTAATACACATAAATCCAAGTATATTAATAGGAATAATAATCGGTCTCTTGGCGGCATGCCTGGCGAACCGACCGGTCAACCGGAGGCGGGGAGGTATCTGTGTTTGAATTCGCTGCTTAGTCACAAGGGTTGGACCCGGGGATTCCGGACAACCGTACTGCTCTATTTCGTACTGCTGATCGTCTGTCCCATTCTGGGTGTTTATTACAATGCATTCACCGGAGGGCTGGAAGGCTTCTGGGAGAGTGTCTCCGATCCCATCGCGTGGAAGGCCGTTCTGCTGACACTAAGGCTGGCGCTGATCGCGACTCTGATTAATGTTCTGCTGGGGACCATGATCGCCTGGGTGCTGATCCGCTACCGGTTCCCGGGCAGGGCGCTGCTCAACAGTCTGGTGGATCTCCCGTTCGCGCTTCCGACCGCCGTCGGCGGCCTCATGATTCTGCTGCTGCTCGGGCCCGGAAGTCTTGCAGGAGAGATCGCGGAAGCGCTCGGCCTGGAAATCGTCTTTCATCAGCCGGCCATTGTGATCGCAATGGTATTTGTGACCTTTCCCTTCGTTATCCGCGCGGTGCAGCCGCTTCTGGAGGAACTGGATGCTTCCGAAGAGGAAGCCGCCTATACGATGGGAGCCGGGCGCCCGCGGGTATTCGGGCAGATTATCCTGCCTTCCATGATGCCGGGGATGATTAGCGGAGGCATGCTGGCCTTCTCCCGGGCCTTGGCGGAATTCGGCGCCGTTGTGCTCGTTGCCGGCAATATTCCCGGCCGGACGCTCGTCTCCTCGGTGTTCATCTACGGCGAGGTGGAGAGCGACAATCCGGCCGGAGCGGCTGCGGTCTCGGTCATTCTGCTGACGCTGTCGTTCCTGATTCTCTGGCTCATTCACGTGGTGCAGATGAGGGGGAGACGGGCATGAGAAGACTGTGGATCGGACTGACCTACGCCGTATTCCTGCTGCTGATTGTGGCTCCTCTGGCCAAAATGACATCCGGCGCCTTCGCTGACGGCTTCTCGGGGTTCTGGTCCGCGCTGACCCGCCCCGAAGCGCTGCACGCGCTGATGATGACGCTGCTTGTCGTTCTCGTCGTGACGGCGCTGAATACGATATTCGGCATCATGACCGCCCTGTATCTCGTTCGGGCCGCCTGGCTGCCGAAACGGCTGAAGGGCATCCTGAACAGTGTGGTGGATCTGCCCTACGCGGTCTCGCCGGTCATCGGCGGCCTGATGATCGTGCTGCTGCTGGGCCCGGACAGTCCGGCCGGCGCCTGGCTGGCCGGGATCGGGGTCGATATTGTGTATGCTTTTCCGGGCATGGTCATTGCGACTCTGTTCGTGACCTTCCCGCTTATGGTGCGGGAGGTGATGCCGGTGCTGCAGGAGATCGGGGCCCAGCAGGAAGAGGCGGCTTCAACGCTCGGCGCCTACGGCTGGACGACCTTCTGGAAGGTGACCTGGCCGTCGATTCAGTGGGCGGTGCTCTACGGCGTTATTCTGACCGTCGCCCGGTCGCTCGGCGAGTTCGGGGCGGTGCTGGTCGTCTCCGGCAATATCATGAACAAGACCCAGACGGCGACGACGCTCGTCTACCAGGATGTCGAGAATTTCAATGTGACCGCGGCTGGCGGGCTGGCGCTGGTGCTGGCGGCCTTCTCCGTAGGGCTGCTGCTGCTGATGGAATGGAGCAAGAAGAGAAAGGAAGTGCGCTGATATGCATGTGGAAGTGCGGGGACTGAACAAGCATTTTGGGGATTTTCATGCGGTGAAGGATGTCAGCTTCGGAATCGAGAAAGGGCATTTGATCGGTCTGCTGGGTCCGAGCGGCGGCGGCAAAACCTCCATTCTGCGCATGCTCGCCGGGCTGGAGTCGCCGGATGCCGGCGAGATCGTATTCCACGGCCGGAAGGTGAACGATTTGCCGCCGCAGGAGCGGGGCATCGGATTCGTGTTCCAGAACTACGCGCTGTTCAAGCATATGACCGTCTACGAGAATATCGCGTTCGGACTGCGGGTGAAGAAGGCGAACAAGCACGTGATCCGCGAACGGGTGATGGAGCTCGTCGAGCTGACAGGACTCAAGGGTTTTGAAAAACGCTACCCGCATCAGCTCTCCGGCGGCCAGCGACAGAGGGTCGCCTTTGCCCGGGCGCTGGCTCCCGAGCCGCAGCTGCTGCTGCTGGATGAGCCGTTCGCGGCCATCGACGCCAAGATCCGGCAGGAGCTGCGCTCCTGGCTCCGCGAGCTGATCGAACGGGTCGGCATCACTTCCATCTTCGTTACCCATGACCAGGACGAGGCCATCGAGGTCGCGGACGAGATTATGATTATCAATCAGGGACGGCTGGAGCAGAAAGGCACGCCTTGGGACATCTACAAAGAGCCGAAGACGCCGTTCGTGGCGACCTTCATCGGCGAATCGACGCTGATTGAAGACGCGTCCGAGCTGAAGGGCTTCGGAGGCACAGGGTCCGGGGCGCCGGCCAAAGCCCTGATCCGGCCGGAATATATCGAAGTCGGCGAGCCGCACGAGTTCCGGGTAATATCGGCGACCGAGCGGGGCGTCGTGAAGCATCTGCATTTTCGGGGAAGCGAATGGCTGTTGGAGATCGAGGTTAAGGGCCACAAGCTGGTTACTTACCGTTCGCTGGAGAAAGAGACGCTGCATCCGGGACAGGAGATCTCGGTGCTGGTTCACCGGGCCTATATGTTCAATGACGAGAAGAGCTGGATTCAGGAGAACGGCTTGAAGGAAGATCCGATGCCGGTATATATTTAGGCCGGGGAATGAGGGTAGACATGAAGGGATTCTGGAGGAGCAGACGACTGCACATAGGAATGGGCCTTCTGCTGCTGGCGCTGACGGCCGCTGGCTGCGGCGGAGACGGCGGCAGCGCGGACCCGGGGCCGGAAGGTAAGCCTGCGGGGGACCTAACGCTGGTCATCGGCGCTTACAGCGTCGTGCGGGACGCAATGGAAGAGATCTTGCCGGCTTTTGCCTCGAAATGGAAGGAAGAGACCGGGCAGCGCATCGCATTCCAGGAATCATATGAAGCCTCGGGTACCCAGGCGCGGGCGATTGCCGGCGGTTTTGAGGCCGATGTGACGCTACTGGCTATGGAGGGCGATGTCGACAAGCTGGTGAAGGCCGGACTGGTGAAGGACGACTGGCGGAGCCGCAGCGGGGTAAACGGGATGATTACGCGCTCGGTTGTGGCGCTGGGCACCCGCGAAGGCAATCCGAAGGGCATCCGGGACTTCGCCGATCTGGCGAAGCCGGGCGTGAAGGTGCTGTACCCGAACCCGAAGACGTCGGGCGGGGCCCAGTGGGATATCAACGCCATTTACGGGGCGGGACTGAAGGCTTCGGAGGCCAAGAGCGGAGTCAAGGACCCCGCGGCGGCGAAGGCTTTTCTGAAGAGCGTGCATGCCAACGTGGAATCCCTCGATAAAAGCGGCCGGGCCTCCATGGCGGCCTTCGAGTATGGGGTGGGCGACGTCATCGTCACCTATGAGAACGAGCTGCTGGCCCGCATCGCTCAAGGGGTGAAATATGAAGTCGTTATCCCCGACGACACGATTCTGATCGAGAATCCGGCCGCCGTGGTGGATCATTACGCGGAGGAACATGGCACCCGGCAGGCAGCCCAGGCGCTTGTCGATTTCCTGGCAACGCCGCAGGCGCAGGAGATCTTTGCAAAGCACGGCTTCCGTCCGGTGGAGAAGTCCGTCTATGAAGCCAACGCGGACCGTTATCCGGTACCGCCGGGATTGTTCGATATCTCCTACCTCGGCGGCTGGGACGAAGTCCGGAGCACCCTCTACTCCAAGCGCGGCGTCTGGTATCAGGTGCTGGCGGGAATATAGAAGAACGATCAAGAGGCTGCGCCTGAAGAGGGCGCGGCTCTTGGTGCTGTCCGGGCGTCGCCCGCACCCTTGGCCTTCCGGCTGAAAATACACTACAATAGACAGACAGCTTACCAACGGACAGGCAAAGGAGAGGCGTATGGACAGACTGGTATTTCTGGGAACAGGCGATGCGATGGGGACGCCGCGGGTGTACTGCGGCTGCGGGGTGTGCGAAGAGGCGAGAACCGGCGGGAAGAATGCGCGGCTGCGCTCGTCCGTGCTGGTGGAGAACGGCGAAGACTTCTTCGTCATCGACTGCGGGCCGGATTGGCGGCGGCAGATGGAAGCGCGGGGCATCCGGCGGATGGATACGCTGCTGGTGACGCACGGGCATTTTGACCATATTGGCGGTCTTCCGGAATGGGCCGATGCCTGCCGCTGGCTCGGCGTGCGCGGGCAGCTCTATGCCCCGGCCGAGGTGATTCCGCTGATGATGCGCCAATATCCGTGGCTGGGAAGCCATATCGACTTCCACGAAGCCGACGGAGGCTTCGAGCTTCAGGGCTGGCGGATTGCGGCCTGGCGCGTCTGCCACGGGAAGAACGGCTATTCCTATGCGTATCGGCTGGAAAAAGACGGATACGCCTGGGTCTACTGCCCCGATTCCATTTCGCTCGGGGAGGAAGAGACGCGGCGGATGCGGGACGCCGATCTGCTCGTGCTGGGCACAAGCTTTTACAAAGAAGAAGCGGAACTGTCCACCCGCTCCGTCTATGATATGACCGAGGCGGCGGAGCTGCTGAAGGCGGTCCGGCCGGGACAGGCGGTATACACGCATATGTCCCACGATATTGATCTGAATAAGGAATACCCGCTCCCGTCCGGCGTCACGCTGGCGACCGCGGGTCTGACGCTGGAGCTGGGCCGCCGTTAGGCGGCCCTTCTTCGTGGGCCTTTTCCCGTGCTCGGCCCTTCCGTTATCCGGCAATGTCGGCTCGGCAGGCGGACGTCAGGACTGCTCCTTGTCCAGCCACTGTTCGACGTGCCGTCCCATCTCGGCGGTGGCCTGCTCCGCTTCGGGAATCAGCCAGGCATAGAGCGGATAGGCGGTCATGCTCGGCCCGGAGGGCGTCGATTTGCCGGTCGAGCCGTTCTTTTTTGCGCGCAATCAGCGCTTCAAAATCCTCCAGAGTCAGACTTCCGCCCGATAAGCTCAGCGCCTTGGCAATCTCCTTGAGGCTGAACCCGTGAGCCTTGGCGTCCCGGATGAAGCCCAGCCGTATCTCCGTCTCCTCCCCGTATATCCGGTAACCCGACTCCGAGCGGGCCGGAGCCGGAATCAGCCCGAGCTGCTCGTAATAGCGCAGCGTCTCGCTGTGCAGGCCCGTCCTCCGGGCCAATTCTCCGCGCGTATACTTCATAGCCATCCTCCTTTGCTGTCCATTATAATACAGGAATAGCAGATTCTTATGCGACAAAAGGAGGCTTGTCACGATGACCGTTCCAGCCGGTTCCGAAGCTTTTGACCCGAAGTCCCTGTCCTTTCGCGACAGCTTTGAAACAAGACGCCTGCTGATTCGTGCTCCCCGTACGGGAGACGGCGCTGATCTATGCGCGGCGATCCGGGAGAGCCTGGAGGAGCTGCGCCCGTGGATGGCATTCGCGCAGACCGAACCCGACCCGAAGAGTTCCGAGAAAGTGACCCGTCTGGGGCGGGATGAATTCAAGCAGCGGACCGATCTGCCTCTGCGGCTCTACGACAGAGAGACCGGCGGCTTCGTCGGGTGCAGCGGACTGCACCGGATCGACTGGTCGCTGCGGCGGTTCGAGATCGGCTACTGGATCCGCACCTCCTGCGCGGGAATGGGATATATGACGGAAGCGGTCAACGGGATCGTGGATTGGGCGGCCGCCGAGCTGGGAGCGAACCGGCTGGAAATCCGGTGCAGCGGCCGGAACCGCCGCAGCGCCGCGGTCGCCGAGCGCTGCGGCTTCGTTTTCGAAGGCGTGCTGCGCCGCAATCAGAAGAGTCCAGCCGGCGGATGGGAGGACACCCGGATCTATGCGAAGGTGCGGGGCGCGGAGTTCGGGTAAGCCGGGTTCAGAGGCCTTGGAAACAAGAAGAGCCGCGTTCCTTTACGCATTCGGTGGAGAGAGGAGCGGCTTTTAACATCAACCCGTTAATCAATTGGAACGATTAAAGAGAATAAATGACTCTCGCTTCGAAGGAGAGGAACAAGCTGATTTAAGTGTTGGTTGTATAATTCCCAGGCCTGTTCCTTTTGCCAAGGCTTCGGCAATAACTGCTCCGGCAAGAAAGGGTCCTCCAGCAAAATTTCACCGAATCTCTCCCCGAGCTCCAACACCAGCAGCAGCACATTCCATGGCGATGGTTCCGCCGCCGGATTGGCAGCGGCAGCAGACCATTTATCGATTTGGGCGCTCGCCCACGCACTGAACAGCCCGTACTTCTCATTAACGGCTTGAACAGGCCAGATCTGTTCCGCTAAGTCTGCCGTGACCGGACCATGCTCCAGATCTAGGCTGCCCATACGAATCCATTTCTCCAGACCCGTCAGTCTCGCAACCTGCATCACAGATGCGCAACGGTTATAGGGACAAATGAACACGCCGTCGTACAAAAGACCGTAGCCGATTTGCACCAGCTCTCGCCGAAACGTATTTCGAAGAGATCGGAATTGTTCCGGGATCCGGAACATGACGACATGCCAGCGTCCGTCCCACTCGCTGTTCGAGCCGGAAATCTTGAGCTGGAGACTCTGGATGAAAGCGGTACCGGATTCTGTCAGCGTGTATCTTCGCTCCTCCGCGAGAATATACCCCTTTTGCTTCAGGGAGGACAGCGCGTTGCGAATCGTCTGCTCCGTCTTTCCGCGATCCTTGTAAATTTCAATCAGCTCGGCTGCCGTAATTACGTGACGATGCTGGATCATATACAAGATTTGCTTCTCCAATGAGATCATCCCAACACCTCAATCGTGGTTGTGTATTTCTAATTATAACCAGGCCATCCGACACTGACAATCAAGGAGAAGCGGGATAGAAATATTTTATAATAAAAATATTGACCAACGCACTATAAGGTGTTATTTTCGGAGTACAACACAATCATATCCAATTTTAGATATATAGGGGATGAGAGAGGATAGACGGTTAGCACTTGAATCGAGTGCCTATCCGTCATGGATTCGCAGAGGAACCCGGATTGTGCAGTCCATTGAGTACTGGAGGGACTATGAGAAAAATACTGAGCTTGTATTTCCTGATTATGTTCATCATCGGCACAGACACCTTTCTGACTTCGCCTCTGCTGCCTACGCTGAGACATGAGTTCAATATCAGCGTTGAAGCATCGGGTTGGCTGGTGGGGGCCTATGCCCTCGGATTCGCCTTGTTTGCCCTCGTTGCAGGGCCCCTGTCGGACGGCTTGAACCGCAAGAAAGTCATGCTGTTCGGCATTCTCGGATTTTCCGTCTCGACGTTTCTGTGCGGCGTTGCCAACGGATTCTGGACGATGGTCCTGTTTCGGGGACTGGCGGGGGTGTTCGCCGCCTTCACATCGCCGCAAGTCTGGGCCACCATTCCGATCCTTGTTCCGCCGCAAAAAATTATGCGTTCTATGGGGATTGCGACAGCCGGTCTGGCGGTGTCGCAAACCTTGGGAGTGCCGATCGGCACCTATTTGGCTGTCCAGTCCTGGAAGATGCCGTTCTTTATTATCGGAGCTTGTGCGTTCCTGCTGTTCCTCCTGATTATATGGATCGTCCCCGACTTCAAACCGGCGATTTCCGGCAAGCAGCCTTCGATTGTCGGACGATACGGCACCTTGCTGGGGGAGGGAAAAGCAAAAAAGTCCTTCCTGGCCTATTTTGTATTCCAGTCCGGCAACTTCGCTGTGTTCAGTTTCCTGGGAACGTGGCTGGCCGACAAGTTCGACCTCACTGTCTCGGAGATTGGGAACGTGCTGATTTTCATGGGACTCGGCAACATTATCGGCAGCTTTTTCGGCAGCAATGTGGTAGCTAAGCTTGGCAAGCGCAACACGCTGCTGTACGGCATCGCAATTATGGGGATTTTGTATCTTCTGCTTAATACCACGACTTCCCCCGCGCTCGTTAAAGTCTCCTACTTCTTCTTGTATATTATCGCAGGGACAATTTTCCCTATCATGATGGCGCTCCTGCAGACGCTCTCGACAACGGCGAGAGGAACGATCGCCGCTCTGTCCAATGCGACCATGTATGCGGCAACGACCTTTGGTACTTACATCGCGGGGATTCTCTATGCACAGTGGAATGGATTTGTGGGGGTTACGCTCTTCGCTGCGGTATGTTATGCGCTGTCCATTTGGTTATGGATGAGAAGTGGAGTGGCGCAAGCTTCTGAAGCGGCAGCGCAAGGGCCTGCTGCGGTATCGGCGGCCATAGCTTCGCAACCGTCTGGTCGGCATTTGTTCCGCCGTACCAAGAGCTAATACCAAAGAAGGGCAGACCGGCTAACGGCGAAGGCCCGGAATGCACAGCAAGCCCCCGCTTCCTTAGTGGAGACGGGGGCTTGCTGCATGGGTACACTGGTGCGCATTGCTTCCGGGGTGCGCTCCGCCTGGATAGGCGAGTGGTTCGAGGCAGAACGCCGTCCCAAAAGGCTGGCCGCTGCGGCCTAAGCTTCCTGCGCGCCGAGAATGAACTTGTCGATGACCGCTTTGACGCCGTCTTCGTTGTTGCTGAGGGTGATATAGTCGGCGATTTCCTTCAGCGCGGGAATGGCGTTGCCCATGGCGACGCCGAGACCGGCCGTCTCCAGCATTTCGTGGTCGTTCCAGGAGTCGCCTACGGCAATGGTCTCGGACACGTCGCAGCCGAAGTAATCGGCCAGGAATTCCAGCGCCAAGCCTTTTGTACCCTCGCGGTGCATGATCTCCAGGAAATTCGGCTTCGATTTGGTAATATGCACGTTGTCTCCGAGCAGCTCGCGCAGCTTCGGCGCCAGCTCATCCAGGAACGCCGGATCGTCGATAATAAGCAGCTTCGGCGTCTGGTGGTCCACCAGCTTGTGCCAGTCCGGCTCAATGTAATACTTCGTCCGGTTCAGCGCGGCATAGTCGATCAGCTTCTGATTCTCCTCGCGGGAGTAGAGCTTGTCGTCGATGTAGGTCTGAAGATGAAGGTCATGCTCGATGCAGTATTCAAAAAGCCGATGCACCGCCTCCTGCGGCACATAACGCTCATACAGCACCTTCTCGTCCATCAGGTTCTTGACCAGTGCGCCCTGGTAGGTAATGATCGGCACATTCAGCCCGGTCTGGCGGGCGACGGCCTGGGCGGAGGCGTAGGCGCGTCCCGTGGCAAGGGTTACGACCACGCCTGCGTTCACCGCAGCCTCCAGCGCCGCCTGCGTGGCGGGAGTGACTTCCTTCTCGTCGTTGATGAGCGTGTCGTCGATGTCAATGGCAATCAATTTGTACATGGGATTATGTTCTCTCCTTTAAGATTCGGTAGGGCCGGCAGACAGGGGGCCGCCTGCGGCCGGTGCGGCTTGATAAGCGGAGGGCGGAAGTGCTTCATCCTCGGCGATAATGTCCCTGGCGGCGTCTTCGGCGTCAATGCCTCCGGCGGCGTTCTCTCCGCCGCCGGGACCGAGTTCGGCCAGGAGCATGCCTGCAAGAATGCAGGCACATCCCAGAATTCCGGCAGGGCCCAGCGTCTCGCCGCCGAACAGCACGCCGGTGATTGCGGCGAACACCGGCTCGGTGGAATAGATGATGGCGACCCGGGCGGGCGTGGTATAGCGCTGGCAGGCGGTCTGAATCCAGAAGGCGAAGGCGCTGGTCGGTCCGATAGAGACGAGCAGCGTGATCAGCACTTCTGGACGCCGGGCCCACTCGCCGGCGCCGCCGAAGGCCGCCGGACCGTCGTGAAGCAGCGAAGCGGCCAGGCTGAGAAGGCCGACCACGGCCATCTGCAGAACCGCCAGCGGCAGCGCCGGGTGCCGGGGCGCATAGAAGCCGGTTAGCACAATCTGAAGCGCGAAGCTGACGGCGCCCAGCAGCACCAGGCCGTCGCCCTTGTTCAGCGAGAAGGCCGAACCCGCGAAAGCGATCAGGTAGAGGCCGGCCGCTGCCAGCGCCGCGCTGATCCAGGTGTAGCGGGAGACCTTCGTCCGCGCCAGAAGGAGCGACAGAAAGGGCACCAGCACGACGGACAGGCCGGTAATAAACCCGGTATTGGATGTCGTCGTATACAGCAGGCCGACGGTCTGGAAGGCATAGCCCAGAAACAGCGTCCCGCCCAGGAGCAGGGCATGCAGCGCCATCCGGGGAGTGACGGAACGCCACTGTTCCCGGTAAAGCAGCGCCGTAATCAGGGCAAGCAGCAGCGCCGCGCCCAGGAACCGGATACTGTTGAAGGCCAGCGGCGGCAGGACCCGAACTGCGGCCTGCACCATCAGGAAGGTGCAGCCCCACATCATCGCCACCAGCAGGAGGCCAAGGTCCGCCCAGCGGGAGCGGTTCACGGCAGTTCATCCTTTCTGCAGGCAAGTTGACCAAATTGTATCTTATATCCGGGGGAACGACAAGCAATCGGACGGCTGGACAAAAATCCTACGGCTTGCTATACTGCGATAGCCGCACACTTGTTCCTATTGTTGAACTGCCAAGAAAGGAGTGATCGCCCATGATGGGACGCTCCCATCTCGTGATCGGAACCGGCGTCACTCTGTCGCTCATGGAACTGGCCGGTTACCGGATCACCATTCCGGCCATCGCCGTGGCGGCGGTCAGCTCCGTACTGCCCGATATTGATGAGCCGAATTCGATGCTGGTACGGGGGGCGCTGCCGCCCTGGCTCATCCGCGTGCTCCAGCTTGTCCTGCTGGCCGCCGGAATTGGCCTCTACTGGCAGGGCGGCCTGGAATGGCCCTGGAATCTGACGCTGTCGCTGCTGGTCGCCAGCGTGGCGTTCCTGCCGGGCCGGCGGCTGCGCCAGCTTGCGATGCTGCTGGCGGCGCTGGGACTGATGGCTTTTGCCGAACGCTTCGACCCTTGGAACTATGTCATCGGCGGTGTGCTGATTCTCGCCACACTGGTTCCGCACCGGGGGCTGACCCATACGTTCTATGCCACCGGAGCCTGGGCGCTGCTGCTCTATGCGGCCGGCGGCGGGCTTGTCGCCGGCCACGGCCTGCCGGAGCTGCGCCTCGGCGCCGATCCGCGCCATCTCTGGGTCGCCGGCGGCCTGTCTTATCTGCTGCATCTGCTGGCGGATGCCATGACCCAGCGGGGGATTACCCCGCTGCCGCCCCTTCCGCTGAAGCTGCGGCTGAAGCTGATGAGCACCGGCACCAAGCAGGGAAGCGCGGTCGAGAAGGTCTGCGTGCTGCTGACGGCAGCTCTGGCGATGTATGCGTTTGTGCTGCCGAGATAAAGAGAACGGAGTGCAGGGAAGCCGAAGAAGGCCAGTCTGCGGCCGGGATAACGTCCCGGCCGTTTTTTTGTGTTCGCAGAGTGCCGGTTCTATAATGGAAGAGCATTCCATCCTGCTACCAGAAAGAGGTGCTCCTGCTATGACAGAACTTATCGTAACGACGCGTCAAGGCCGCCTGGAAGGACAGGCGGCGAACGGCGTCCGCTCCTGGAAAGGCATTCCCTACGCAGCGCCTCCCGTGGGACCGCTTCGCTTCCGGGCTCCCGCGCCGCCCGGCGGCTGGGAAGGAATCCGCAGCGCCGCGGCATACGGGCCCTCCTGCCCGCAGCCGGCCGGCGGAATCGGAGAGGTTGGGGACATGTCCGAGGACTGTCTTTATTTGAATATCTGGGCGCCCGGTCTGCCGGAGCCGGAGCGGGAGCCGCTGCCGGTTATGGTCTGGATTCATGGCGGCGCTTTCGAGACAGGCTCGGGAAGTCTTCCCTTCTATAACGGAGAACAGATGGCCCGGCAGGGACGGGTGGTTGTGGTTACAATGAATTACCGTCTGGGTCCGTTCGGCTTCTCCGACTGGAGCGCCTTCGGGGTGCCGGATGCGGCAGCCAATGTCGGCCTGCTGGACCAGATCGCCGCCCTCGAGTGGGTTCAGCGCGAAATTGCCGCCTTCGGCGGCGATCCGGCGCGCGTGACGGTATTCGGGGAGTCCGCGGGCGCAATGAGCATTGCCGCGCTGATGGCTATGCCTGCCGCCCGGGGACTGTTCAGCCGGGCGATCCTGCAGAGCGGCGCTTCCCAGGCTGCGGCGCCCCGGCAGGCGCAGCGGTCTGCGGCCGGTCTGCTCTCCGAGCTGGGCCTTAGCGCAGGTCAGGCGCACAAGCTGCGGGAACTGCCGGCCGGAGAACTGGTTGCCGCCATGAGCCGGATGAAACAATCGCTCGGCGGGATGATGCTCCCGTTCCAGCCGGTGCTGGACCCGGCGTCGCTGCCGGTATCGCCGGCCGCCGCGGCCGAGCAGGGAGCTGCGGCGAAGATTCCGCTGCTGATCGGAACGAACCGGGACGAGGGCGGCATGTTCTTCCGCCCGGATTCGCCGCCGATGCCCGAGGCGGCGCTCGGCTACGCCCTGTCGGTCATGACGGGGATGACGGATGCGGCCAGGCTCGTTCCGCTGTACCCGAAGGACGGGCGGGGGCAGGCCCGGATGATGACCGAGCTGTATTTCTGGCGCGGCGCCGTGCAGTTCGCCTCCGCCCAGAGCGCCCATGCGCCGGTCTGGATGTACCGGTTCGACTGGACGGACGACAGCCATCCGCTGCTTCGACAGGCCATTCACGCTGCGGAAATCCCGTTCGTCTGGGGGACGCTCTCCCTGCTGGAAGCCTACGGGGTCAAGCTGCCGCCGGACGCTTGGGAGCTGGCCGCGAAGATGCAGGAGGCCTGGACAGCATTCGCGCACGGCCGGCCGCCGCTTCAAGATTGGCCGGCTTATGATCCGAAGCGGCGGGAGACGATGATCTTCGGCCGGCCGCCTGCCGTAGCGGCAGACCCCGACGGAGACCGGCGGGAGCTGCTGGGCCTGTAGCGCTTCTCTGCCGCCCGGCTCACCGCGCGGCTCCGTTCCACCTGAAGCAGCCCGAACCGGCTTGTCCGGTTCGGGCTGCTTCAGGTCGCGCCGATTCAGGGGAGCTGCACATAGAACGTCGTTCGTTCGCCGGGAATGCTTCTGGCATAGATGCGGCCTTTGTGCTGCTCCACAATCGACTTGGCAATCGCGAGGCCGAGGCCGTGGCCGCCCTGTGCCCGGGACCGGGAGGTGTCCGTGCGGTAGAAGCGGTCGAAGATACGCTCCAGATGCTCGGGGGCGATGCCTTCTCCCGTGTTGGATACGGTCAGCAGCGACTCGCCCTGCTGCCGTTTCAGCGTCAAGGCTACCTTGCCGGATGAGCCGGAGTATTTGACGGCATTGTCGAGCAGAATCATCACCACCTGCTTGATCCCTTCACGGCTGCCCTGCACGGTAAGGCCGGGGGCGATGTCATAGTCCAGCAGGACATTCTGCTCGTAGATGACCGCCTCCATCGTCAGCATAATGTCCATCACGGCTTCGCTCAGATCAAAAGGCGCGTGGACTTCGCCGATCCGGGCATCGTCCATCCGAGTCAGGTAGAGCAGATCGCTTGTCAGCCGGGACATGCGTTCGGTCTCCGACTTGATGTACTGGAGCCATTTGGCCTGGGAACCGACCGTCTCATCCGGATTGGCAAGCAGCACTTCCGTATTGGTGTTGATGACGGCGAGCGGAGTCTTCAGCTCATGGGAGGCATCGGCAATGAACTGTTTCTGCTTGTCGAACGCTTCCCGCACAGGCTTGATGGACCGGTTGGCAAAGGTGCGGCTGACGAAGAACAGAATGACCAGCATGACGACGGCCACGATGCTGAACGTATAAATCATCTCGGTCAGAATGTCGCGGCGGGCGGTAATATCCAGGAAGACGAGCATGTGACCTTGCGGCGTCGGCTGAATTTCGAAGGTCCAGCGGCTGCCGTCAAGCGTGAACTCGCCCGTGTTCCGGTTCTGCGCCACCGCCTTCTGAAGCGCGTCTTCGTAGAGCGTGTCGTCCACCGGGACCCGCGATTCCTTGGCGGTCACCTTCCAGTCGCTGTCGGTCAGCAGCATGAAGGAGACCGACCGCTCCGGCGGCGGCCCGCCGATTCCGTGCACGCCCCGCCCGCCCTGATGCAGCAGGCCTCCGTCTCCGGTTCCCGGCGAGACCGCATCAGCTGTCCCGGTCCCGCTTACCGGACTGTCTGCCGGCGGCACCTGGGTATCCGCAGGACGCTCCTGGCCGCCGTTGATCCGGTCTGCCGGGAACTTCTCGTAGAATTCCACAATATTCTGCCGGTCCAGCGAAATATCGCCGCTGACATCCTGGTAGGTGATGAAATAGATGGCCGCAAAGGCCAGCAGCATGGTCAGAGAAATCGTGACCAGATTGACAATCAGAAAGCGATTTCGGAGTTTTTTGAACATCAGGCATTCCCCTCAAGCACATAACCGACGCCGCGGATAGTCGAGATCCGGGTCTCCGACCCGAGAAACGTCAGTTTTTTGCGCAGAAAAGAGACATAGACCTCCACATTGTTATGTTCGGCCTCCGAATCAAATCCCCAGAGCTTCTCGATAATCTGCTCCTTGGACGTCACGGCCTGCCGCCGGGTGATGAGCAGTTCCAGCAGTTCGCTCTCTTTCAGCCCGAGCTTCATCTCCTTGCCGTTCACGGCCAGCCGCAGACTGGTGGTGTTCAGCTCCAGATCGCCGAATTTCAGCGCGTCGTCCGGCAGCACTTCGCCCCTGCGGCGCAGCACCGCCCGGATCCGGGCCAGCAGCTCTTCCGAGGAGAACGGCTTGGCAATATAATCGTCCGCGCCGTGGTCCAGCCCTGTCACCATATCGTGAATTTCGCCTTTGGCCGTCAGAAAAATGACCGGCGTCGCCATTCCCTGGCTCCGCAGCGCTTTCAGCAAGCCGATCCCGTCCAGCTCGGGCATCATAATATCCAGCAGCAGCAGGTCATAGATGCCGCTCAGCGCGTAATCCAGCCCGCTTCGGCCGTCGTGGACGGCGTCCACGGAGTAGTTGTGCTTCTTCAGAATCTGGGTTACGGCCTCGGCCAGGTGCTGCTCGTCTTCCACAATCAATATTCGCATGGGGCGATCCCCTTTCCCTATGGTTCAGCGGTACAGGGATCATTATAGCAGGATAAGCTTTAATGAACCTTAAGGAGGCTCTTCAGGCCGGGCCCGTTTCTTTCAGGAACCGATAGCTCTCGATCCGGCTGCGGTCCTTCGCGTGGTTGGAGAGGTATTCGATACGTCCGCCGTGAAGCCAGACATCGTCGGCAAGACCCGGAATCTCGTCGGGATAGAGCACGTCTGCGCTGTTGTTAATCAGAAAGCGCATATTCCTCCAGACGGCCGGCGTCGTGAACGAATAATGATAGCTAGACGAAGCGGAGGCAGAGCGGTTCATGGCAAGGGCGGTGACTCTTTTGACTGAGCGTCCGGTCGACGGCTGCCCCAGGAACGTAACGATATAGACATCGCTGTAATTGATCTGCTCCCGAATCGTCAAGTTCTTGTCGGTGGAGTAATAATAGACCTTGTAGCCGCTGACGGTGTCGCCGCTCCGGTATCGTTTCGAACGGTGGACGTAGGTATATTCCGATGCCGCAAGCGGCAGATTGCCGTTGTCGTCGCCGCGCTCCAGTTGATGGGTGACTCTGGCATGGAAGACCGGATACCAGCCGGCAGGCGTAATCTGCGAAATGATGCCTGCGAATCCGACCTCTGCGATTCCGTCGATACCGGCGTACAGGTAGGCGGCTTCCCCCTGATTGTAGGCCTCGGCTATCGGATAGCCGGGGAAGGTGAGCGAATCCGCTACGAGTCCGTTATAGATCGTGGAACCGCTTGCCGGAGTCTGCAGCCGGTGATAAGCGCCCGTCTGCCTGCCGCTGCTGCTGCCCTGACTGCCGAGGGGGGTTGTCCGGAACGCCGAGTCAACAGCGGCTTCCCGTCTGCCTGCGGCCGGCTGCTTCTCGATCTCTGCCCGAATGTCGCCGTGCTTGGAGCTGGTTGCTTCCAGAAGAGCGCCGTCTGCGCCGATTGTAAGACGAAAGACTTCTCCGTTCCTTAATTGTTCGATCTTCTGCTTCGTGTCCGGCTTCACCCTGCCATCGGACAACATCCGGTTGAGACCGGAGTCAAAATCAGAACCGTTAAGACCCGCGATGCCGACCGATTGCCGGGGCACGCCGCCGTCAAGCATAAGCTCCGTTAGAATGGCATCCCGAAGGCTGCTGTCGAGCCCTGCACGGGAAGCGGGCGCCGCATCCGCTGAAGAGCCAGGAACAGCGGTCAGAAGCAGAAACAGGGATAATACAATCATGCTTCTCATGTACATTTACCCATCCCCCAAGAGACAAGATATCCGAACGATGGCCAATCCTATCCTTATGACTACACGCTGAATCAGATCACACCCCATTTATCCGCAAATTGACACCGATTAGGTCAGCGGCGCGCACCGGAATCCCCAAAACGTATAACAAGCCCCGGATGCTATTCCAGAGGCTCGTTTTTGCGTGAGCATTATGTTATTTGAGCACCCTGCCCACGGCAAAGATATATTTCAAGGTGTCCCCATAGTTGGCGCCTGCAAAATCCGTGGTTCGGTGGAAAACTTGACCGTTGGCGAGAGCGGGGCGAGGGCGTTTCTGTTCCAGCTCCGGATTCAGGTCAGCCTCCATTTGATAGGTGTTATTGAACACAAACAATAGATGCAGATCTTCCTTGCCCGCGGGGATAGAGTGACCGGTGCGGTTTTGTGCAGATAATTGGAGACTGCCGTGCTGAAGCTGACTTTTGTCGGATGCTTGAAGCGTCAACTCATAAGAGGTTGCTGTAATTCCATTAGAACTGGCAAAATTATCGGCGGAAAGGTCCCATTCCTTGCTGTCCCTTATCATAGGGAAATCATTGATTGCGTCCTCTTCCACGTGCAAAATACCGGTCTGGCTGTCCCGGGTTCCCTTTAAACCTAAATTGTCCAGCAGTACACGAACAGGGAGCAGGAAAGACTGCTGGTCTATAGTCGGAACCGTATCCATCGTCTTGGGTACATGATCGACAAGAATTTGGTTCGATTTCGCGGTTAAAATAAGCTCTTTTCCATTCTTTCGGATTGTCGCCTGCTTCAGTTCCGCGTCATACGTTACCGATGCCCCCAGTAATTCACTTACCGCGCGGAGGGGGACAATCAGCCGTTGTTGGCGATCCAGATAAGGGGCTTTGGGATATGTGTAGATAACGGCATAATCGTTGATCTGCAATAACACCGGGGATTTAGTGGTTGCAGCAGGCGCAGCAAAAGAAGAATTGGAGGGAAACCAAGATAAAGTGCTCGCTAGTACAGCAGCCAGTCCGAATTTTAAGAGCTTCATGAGGACGTCCTCCTCTTACTTTGTAAAATGAACCTTCTTATTAGTCAAAGCACGAAGTCCGTACGGGACGCGACTTGTTAAAGACCATTCGACGGGAACTTGACAAAGGGATTTCAATGCACGCACCCGATACAGGGGGCGACGCCGACCGTCGCCCCGGGCCATGACGCCGAATAACGATTTCAATCCACGCACCCCATGCAGGGTGCGACGCATCAAGGAGACGGCGCATCTGGCCGAGGTCGAATTTCAATCCACGCACCCCATGCAGGGTGCGACAAGATAACACCCGGGAAACCCCGGTCGAAGAGCAGATTTCAATTTACGCACCCCAATGCAGGGTGCGACCAAGTACTATGACGTATTGTTCTCCGAACGAAAAATTTCAATCCACGCACCCCATGCAGGGTGCGACGGGCTAGAATATGAATACTTTTACGCATCATCTGATTTCAATCCACGCACCCCATGCAGGGTGCGACACGAAGTCCATCAGCGCCGCCCCCTTGTAAGCAAATTTCAATCCACGCACCCCATACAGGGTGCGACTAGCGCGCGCCTGTTTCGCCCGGGGCAATCGGGTTATTTCAATCCACGCACCCCATACAGGGTGCGACGGCGGAGTGGTCGGCGACCTGGGTAAGCTGGGCGATTTCAATCCACGCACCCCATACAGGGTGCGACGAGTCAGATTGTTATATACATTATACGCCAAATTTATTTCAATCCACGCACCCCATACAGGGTGCGACGCCAAGTGCAAAACACTTGTCGCAAATCTGATGATTTCAATCCACGCACCCCATACAGGGTGCGACCCCTTCCGCCCAGTCCGTCAATGCCTCGCTTAACACGGATTTCAATCCACGCACCCCATACAGGGTGCGACGACGAGAGACCGGAGAGCGTTTAATCACGCTCGATTTCAATCCACGCACCCCATACAGGGTGCGACCAAGAAGTCCTTGACGTGCTCCAAGGAGAAGTGAATTTCAATCCACGCACCCCATACAGGGTGCGACCATGTAGGCCGTCACCATGTCCCGCTCCGCCGAAAAATTTCAATCCACGCACCCCATACAGGGTGCGACGGGCGGCGGACCAGTCCATATGGCGTCGCTGCTCATTTCAATCCACGCACCCCATACAGGGTGCGACTGATGCTGTGTTCCTGGTTGTTGTCCAGCACACGATTTCAATCCACGCACCCCATACAGGGTGCGACGCGCGGGTTCACCGGAGTTCCGATATGTGTCTGAAATTTCAATCCACGCACCCCATACAGGGTGCGACCGCCGGTGACGCTGCAAAAGTACCGCCTGACCCTATTTCAATCCACGCACCCCATACAGGGTGCGACGCCGATCCGTGGATGCCGCTTAGTGTATTGTCCGAATTTCAATCCACGCACCCCATACAGGGTGCGACCATAAACATGGCAAAAATCGATAAATTAACAGCGATTTCAATCCACGCACCCCATACAGGGTGCGACATCTTCTCGGTGCCGGGACGTGGGACGAAGTTCCGATTTCAATCCACGCACCCCATACAGGGTGCGACGAGGACTTCCGTTCGGGCAGCGCCGGCTTCCGCCTATTTCAATCCACGCACCCCATACAGGGTGCGACCTTGTTTTGGTAGCTACGAAAATCCTTTTTTCTATTTCAATCCACGCACCCCATACAGGGTGCGACATGTCACTAACGGTGATCGGCTTGTTCAGCGATTTATTTCAATCCACGCACCCCATACAGGGTGCGACTGTGACTCCTAATGACAGAGGATAAGCGGAGCGAATTTCAATCCACGCACCCCATACAGGGTGCGACGGGGTCCGATAGTCGGGGGCACCTACGTGATATATATTTCAATCCACGCACCCCATACAGGGTGCGACGGTCGTTTCGGGCAAGCGGAATCTCAGCTACGTGATTTCAATCCACGCACCCCATACAGGGTGCGACTAAGTCCCCGCCGCCCCTTACCGTCTCCGCCAAATTTCAATCCACGCACCCCATACAGGGTGCGACTCTGCATTTGGAAGAAACAAAATGGCGTACGGGTATTTCAATCCACGCACCCCATACAGGGTGCGACTTAAAAATCCAGACCAAGGTACGTATACCGGTGATTTCAATCCACGCACCCCATACAGGGTGCGACGGCATCCTTGCCG
>NZ_VYKK01000013.1 GCF_008710135.1 Paenibacillus spiritus
GGGCTGTCTCTCAGGTCATTTTATGACCCTTTTGAGACAGCCCCTTGTAGGTATGCCGCTATAGGAAGCGGCAGGGCGAATCAGCCCAGATAAGCATTCAGCATCCATACATGCTTCTCGACGTTCGTCCGAATGCCGATCAGCAGATCTCCGGTCGGCTGGTCGCCGGACTCTTCCGCAAGTGCAATCAGCGTCTTCGCTTCTTCGGCAATCTGAGAGAAGTCCTTGATGAGCTGGGATACCATAGCGGCGGCATCTTCGCTTCCCTTGGCTTCTTCCAGGGTCGACAGTTCCAGATATTCCTTCATCGTCGAGGCCGGACGGCCACCGATGGCCAACAGGCGCTCCGCCAGCTCGTCCACATAGCCTGCGGCTTCGTTGTAGTATTCCTCGAATTTCTCATGCAGGGTGAAGAAGTGGCTGCCTTTGACAAACCAGTGATAGTGATGCAGCTTGACGCCCAGCAGGCTCCAATTCGCGGTCTGGCGGTTCAACCCGGCGTGCAGTTCGGTCTGGCTCTTCAGTTCGGTACTCATTATAATTTCCTCCCAACTATTTAATTTAGACTTATTCTAAATATATATTTAATTTAGCATACTTCCGCCGCATTTACAATGCCGCGAATGAATTTCGCATAGTTTATCATGCCCGTTAAGCTCCAGGCTATTAGGTCGGTCACAATTTCTTAAGATTCTCGTTCTCTTCCCCCAGCGTCTGAACCGAGCCAAGCGGCGACGCTTGAAGCGGAAGCTGTCCGCCGGCCGCCGAACGCCCTTTCTCGGCGCGGAACAAAGCCCGCATTTCTTCCCGCTTCGATTTGGGACTCAGCACATAGAGAACATCGCCAGGCTCGATCACCGTTCCTCCTAGCGGAGTGACAATCCGGTCACCGCGGATAATCGCCGTGAACAGGATATCCTCCGGCAGCTCCATCTCGGCAATCTGCAGGCCGGCAATCGGCATATGGGGCTGAATGACGACATGGTTGAATTCGGAGCTTGTTCGGCCCAGGGCGACCAGTTCCATCAGCGAAGGCGCTTCTCCCTCCTTGCCGACCAGCTTGAGCCGGAAGGCCAGCGCGGAAATCGTCGTACCCTGAATGACCGCGGAGGTCAGCACGACGAAGAAGACGACATTGAAGAACATCCGCCCATGGGGAAGATTCGCCATCAGCGGATAGGTTGCCAGTACGATCGGCACCGCGCCCCGAAGTCCCGACCAGGCAATCAGCGTCTTCTCCCTGACATTGAATTTGGCGAACAGGAGACTCAGGAAGACGCCGGCGGGCCGGGCCACCACCATCAGGATCAGCGACAGCAGCAGGCCCTGCCAGGCGATATCGGCCAGATCCTGGGGGAATACGAGCAGCCCGAGGAGCATGAACATGGCGATCTGCATCATCCAGGCAAAGCCGTGGTTGAAGTTCATAATGGTCCGGTGATAGACCACTTCCGAGTTGCCGAGCACCAGCCCGGCTACATAGACCGCCAGCAGGCCGCTGCTGTGAAACATCGCCGCCAGTCCATAGGTCAGCACGGCCGCGCCGACCGCAAGCACCGGATACAGACCGGTGGAATCCAGGTTGATCCGGTTGATCAGCCAGACGGCTCCTTTGCCCACGACCAGACCGGTAACCAGGCCCATGCCCATCTCCCAGATGAACAGCAGGATCAGCATCCAGATTGCAGTATCGGGGTGCTGAATCCATTCAATGAGCGTCACGGTCAGGAAGACCGCCATCGGATCATTGCTGCCTGACTCCGCTTCCAGCGTGGAGGTCAGCCGTTTGTCGATATTCTTGCCGCCCAGCACGGCGAAGACGGCCGCCGCATCGGTCGAGCCGACAATGGCGCCGAACAGCAGACTATCGGCCCAAGGAACATCCAGAACAAGCCGGGCAAAAAAACCGACGATGACGGTCGATACGATCACGCCTACGGTGGCCAGCGAGAGCGCCGGGCGGATGATCGGGCGAATCTCCCGGAAGCTGGTCTGCATGCCGCCTTCAAACAGGATAATGACAAGCGCAAAAATCCCCGCAAGCTGGGTCAGCTTGATGTTGTCGTAATAAACGAATTGGTTCAATACCATCCCGGCCGCGATGAAGAGCACCAGCGAAGGCATGCCGAAACGCGAGGAGAATTTGGTGGAGAATACGCCAATCAGCAGGAGAACGGCCAAGAGAAGAATCATGGTGTCGGAAAAATGCGTCATGTGCATCAATCACGCCTTTCCATTTGGACTGGTTTTGTTATGTTCGTTATTACCCATGTTATACTGGGTTGTGCCAAGAAATTTTACTCATTGGGAGGCTACACGCAGATGCAATACCGGCTTATTCGCCCAGAAGAGCTGCCGCAGGCGGCCGCGCTCGCCGACTCCGTATTCCGCAAGGAGGGCGACCGCTCGATGGGCGAACTCTTCCCCTCTATATTCCGTCCGGGTCTTGTCCACTCTTACGCAGCCTGGGACGAGGACGGCACGCTGGCCGCCTTCATGGGCTTGGTCCCTTCCACGGTCCAGGCCGGCCCTGTCGCGCTCCGCGCCTTCTCGATCGGCTCGGTCTGCACGGCGCCCGCCTACCGCAACCGGGGGCTTGCCGGAACGCTTCTGGCGCTCTGCCAGAAGCACGCCCGCCGGGCAGGGGCGGCGCTGATCTTTGTCTCCGGCGAACGTTCGCTCTATGAGCGCGCCGGATGTGTGCCGTTTGGCCGCGCCGCCCGCGTGCGGCTGCATCCGGAGGCGGCTGCGTCCCTTGCGGCGGCCGCCGAGGACGAAGACCGGCTGCTGCGGCCGATGCAGCCGGAGGATCTGCACGCCGTCTGCGAACTGCTGACGGCGCGGGAGGCGGGGTTCGCCGCCTCGGCGGGCGAACTGGCGGCGGAGCTTGGGGCCGGAGCCCTGGCGGGTGCGATGGGTCTGACCCCGCGCACCCTGGTGGCCGTCCGCGAGGGCCGCGTGGAGGGCTTCCTCGCCGCCGCGCTGCCGGCGGCGGTTCCGGGCGCGCCGGCTGACCCGGCGCGCGGCGATGCCGCCCCTTCGGACGGGGCGGCTGTGGAGTGGGCGGGCCGCCCCGAAGCGGTGGCGGCCCTGCTGGCGAAGGCCGCGCTGTGCAGCGGCGCGGCGTTGGAAGTGCCGGTGCCGTGGCACGAGCACCGGCTGCTTGCGCTGCTCCGCGAAGCGGGCGCAGCGGCCGCCTTCGGCGGCAACGCCGGCACGGTCTGCGCAGCCAGCCGTGCCGAGCTGCTCCGCCAGGCCGTGCCGGCGGAGGCGGACCGCGCCGCAGTGGAGGCGGCGGCGCCCGGTGACCGCGAGCTGCTGTCGGTGCTGTTTGACCCGGACAGCCCCCTGCGGGCAGCTGCGGACGGACTGCCGCCCGCGCTCCCGCTGCCTTACCTGTACGGCCTGCATTTTGTATAGCGGCCGGCCCCGGCCGCAGCAGCGTCTCCTTCGACAACAAAGCCGTCCCTCGGCATCGGGACGGCTTGTTTTTTGGGATAAGAAATTCAGGGTTGGAAGACCGGGCGGATAGAATGCGCGGCCCGTCCCGTCCTTGGCCTATTCTCTGGAATAGACCTGCAGTTCATAGATGGACCAGTAGTTGCCGCCCGAGCCGGTCTGGCGGATGCGGATATATCGGCCGCGGGTCTCCCCAAGCGGATACAGGCTCTGTCCCTTCCGGCCCAGGCCGGACTGGATCGTCCTCCAGCTTGAACCGTCGTCGGAGACCGAGATTTCATAGCGTCGCGGGTAATCGTAGGGGGCTGGCGAGAGACTCATCTCCAGCGCTTCGAAGCTGTGCACAGCGCCGAGATCAATCTCGTATCTCTCGTCGGGCTTCTGGTTGACGCCGGTATCCCAGCGGGTCTGGCTGTCGCCGTCAATCGCTTTGCCGGGATACCCGTTCTCGCCGTTGACGTTCGCGCTCACCTTCCATTCCGAGCGGTCCAGAGGAACCAGTCCGGTAGCGGTAATCTGCACGGTCTTGGACATCTGCTCCGAACCGGTCCGCCGGACCGCGTACGTGTACAGCGTTCCTTCCCGAACCGAACGGTCGGTGTAGGACGTAGCCGTCACTCCTTTGGCAATCGCCTTGAAGGCCGTGCTGGAGCCGTCGGCCCGGAGCACTTCGTAGGAAATGCCCGGCACCTCCTTCCAGTTCAGCCGTATGGCCGACCCTCTGACGGCTTCCGCCGTCAGCCCGGCGGGAGCCGTATCCTTCACCCGGGCAGAGGGCTCCAGGATATATTGCACCGCCTCTCCCGGAGCCAGCTTTTCCCGGAAGGTGATCGACGGGGAAGCCTTGAGGCTGCCGACATACCGGCGGGCCGTCTCATAGGTGTCGCCGCTGCCGAAGCGTTCGCCTTCATAGACAACCGCTTCCGGCATTGTGACCGCGACCTCCACCGTCTGCTCCGTGGATTCAAAATTCACCAGGTTGACCAGCACCTTGTCGGACGTCGCGCCGCTGACCGGAAGCGGGTCCAGCTTCGAGGTATCCACGGCCCGGACATACACTTTCTTGTCGGCCAGCTCATCCCGGTTGGCAAGGACATAGGTCAGAGGCGCGCCGTGTGTGGCATAGGCCAGCGTAAGCCGGCGCATGATGCTGACCCGGGATTCTTCGCCTTTCTTGGTGTAGTAAATTCGGGTCTTCGCAGGGTCATGATCGTTCAGATTGAAATTGTACTCGAACAGACTGAAGTTCTTAAAGAAGGCGGCATGCTGGACGAACATATCGGCATAGCCGATATGAGCCCGCATAATCCGGTCAAAGACGGCCGAAGTCTTCTGATCGGCCCCGTACTGCCAGGCATCGACATGGCTGTCGGAGGTGCCGAACTCGGTGGTCAGCATTTGTTTGGGCAGTCCGTCTGCCGATCCCCCGAACGTCTTCAGGTTCTCGGTGAAGCTGCCGCCATCCCTGGACACATAGGATTCTCCGTAGGAATGGCCGTTCGTCAGATCGGTAACCTCCTCCAGTTCCATTCGCTGCTTCGGATCGCGCTCCCAGCCGTCCGGATCGCCGCATTGCTTGGCGCTGCCGCGCTGGTTGCCGCAGGATTTGGCGCTGTAGCCCGGCCAGTACGCCCACCCCGGAGCCACGCTCTTCATCTCCGGCGAGATAGTCTTGCCTTGCTTGTTCAGCCACTGGGCAATGGCCAGATCGACCGCTTGCGAACGGTTGAACAGGCCCGGTTCGTTGTCCACCTCGAAATACTGGAAGTAGGAACCGTATTTCTTGAAATAATCGGACAGCTTCCCCGCGGCCTCATCCGAGAGGCTGCCGTCCTTCTTCAGCTTGATGTCGGCCGTGTAGAGATACAGCACAACCGACTGCATGTTGTAATCCTTGAGAACCTTGTAATATTCCTCCATCTTGGAGCAAGCGTTCCCGACATCGCTGGCGCAGCTGGCCCGCATGACGTTGCCGCTGTAAGCCAGACCCAGCCATTTCAGAATATAGGGCAGGTGATCCACGGCGCCTTGATCGTAATAGAACTGCTTGTTCGCCACCATCGTTCCCGTCTCGATATAGCTTCCGTGGATCGGCTCGCTGATCGGCGCATTCAGGGCGCTGAGCGACAGGTCATCCCAGGTCCACCACAGATAAGCGTCTTCCTCCGAAGAACAATAGAGACAGCGCTCGGTGCGAAGCTTCAATTCATTGCTTCCGGCCCGAAGCTGCTCCTTCGGTATGTAGAGCTCATACGTCTTGACAAAATTATAGTCGATGCCCGTTCCGGCCACGCCGGCGATCTGAATGATCCCCGACAGCTGCCGGTTCGAGAAGACGCTCATCTGCGGAACGGATTTGTACGCATCCAGGATGCTCACCCGGAACAGCACGCCATGCTCCGGCACCCGGTTCAGGTTGTATTGAATCTTCAATTCGGGACGCTTCTTGCCGTCCAGACCCGAAGGTACCCGGCTAAGCGTATCCGCCGTCAGCGCCTCTCTGCCAACCGCAAGCTCCGCCGCTCCAGCGGCGGGCTTGGCGAATTCGGCAGCGGAGCCGTTATGGGTCCCCAGCTTCCAGATCGTCGTTCCCTTCGGGATATCCGCCCGGGTTACGCTCGGAGCAGACAGCTTGCTCATATCGACTGTCGTCCTCCCTTTCTCGTCCTTGGGCCCTCCCAGAAAGGAAAGGGTCATCAGAACCAAGAGCCCCAACCCTGCAAGCTTGGCAATCAGAAGGAAGTAGCGGTTCATGTTTCGGCTGGTTCTCATTTCGTCGCCCTCGCTTTCTGCCGGTTATTGGTCTCGAACGAAACGGTTCTTCTCACCGGGGAACGAACGAGATGGTAGAGGGCGCTGCGCTCTCTTTCTGGCCCGCGCTCTTCCAGGTCAGGGAGAAACTTGCATTGCCTCTGTTCTCAAAATACTCGACGGTCAGATTGTATTTCTGCCCCGGCTTGAGGTAGATGGTTCCCTTCCGGCTCTTGCTGCTCTGTTTGATCCAAGCGTCAATGACGGTCGTCCCGCCGATCTTCACCCGGCTTCCGTCATCCGAAGACGCCTTGATCTCGTAGAGGCCGCCCTTCGCCGAAACGATCGTCCCGCTCCAGCGGATGGAGAACAGATCCTTGGAGACCCCCGCCGCCGGGGAACCGGTGTGCCAGTTGTGCTCCAGCTTCTGCTCCTTGCGCGTCAGCACGGGCTTCCCGGAGAGTGTCGCATTGTTGAAGTATTCGGCAGTCAGCCCCTTCTCCGCCACCGCCGGCGCCCCATTGCGGATCAGTTCGGTTGCCGACTTCACATCCTCGCGCGACAGCGTGAACGGATTGCTCATGAACTTCCGGATGGCCTGTGAACTGTTGTTCTCGGTCAGCATCTTGCCCCATGTCATCATGTAGACCCAGCGGCTCTGCGTCTTTGCCAGCATGCCCGGATCCGGCAGCTCGCCGTTCTCGCCGATGGCGATCGGTTTGTCTCCCGCGAGTTCCAGAAGACTGTCATAGTAATATTGACGGAAATCGTTGTTATAGATATCTGCGGCCAGGATATCGACCTTATCCGCTCCCGGATAATAATCTTTATACGCCCCCGAAGACTCGTTCGGGGCGTTCGGATTCCAGACCCACAGCAGATTGTTCAGACCATGCGTTACGGTGAAACGTTCATACATGAGGTCCCAGAGCTTGGAGAATTGCTCTTTCTGACCCCACCAGAACCAGCCGCCGTTCATTTCGTGGTATGGACGCCATAAGACCGGAACGCCTTCATCGCGAAGTTCTTCCAAGTATCCGGCGACATCGTCAAGCTCTGCGATCAGGTTCTTGTATTCCGCGGTTCCCGGCGTGATATAAGCATTGAACTTATCCGGGTCGAGCGTCATATGTACATTCGTCCACTCCGGCGAGGTGCCGGGCAGATTCTGGTGAAAGGTCATGACGACAATGCCGCCGCTCTTATACCAATTCTCGGCACTCTCCACGACAGCCTGCCGCTGCTTGCGGATCGTGGCGGTGGACTGGTTGCCGATCGCACCCAGCTCATAGCCGTGAATGACCGCCGATTCACCGGTGTACATACGCAGCTTGCGGTTGAACTCATCGGGACTCTCCAGATAATCATGCTGGCCGGACAGAATGCCCTTGCCTCCAAGGTTCACCAGATAGTCGTAGAGCCGCTTCGCTTCCGGCGAAATATTCGCATTGACCGGAGACGGAGAAGGCGCCGCGGGAACGGCAGACTTACTGGTCACCTCATTGCGGCCCAGCAGCACCAGCAGCAGAATAGCGGGCAACAGCGCAGTGAATAACCGATATTTCCGACTCGTTCTCAAATCCCATCTTCCTCTCAGGTGCATATAGCTCAGTAGCCCTGCCGGTGAGAGCAGGGCATACCTGGCGGTTAAGATTTCATGCGGTCGATTGCAGGAGGATGAAATTCGACGCCCGAGAGTCCAAGAGAGGACAATCGCTTACGGCAGGAACAGCGCGCCTGCCGGAACCACTTCTTTCTTCTGGCTTGCGCTGCTCCACATCAGCGTCGCTTTGGCATCCCCCTGATTCTCATAGTATTCCACTTTCAAGTCGTACATCCGTCCTGCTTCCAGCGTAATGGTGCCATTGCGTTCCGTTCCGCTCTGTTTGACCCAGCTGTCGATTACGGCCACGCCGTTCACAAAGACGCGGATGCCGTCATCGGACCAAGTGGAGAACGTATAGGTTTCACCGTACTTCGGCTTGATCTTCCCTGTCCATCGAACGGAGAAGAAGTCCGCCGGTACGGCCGCATCCGGAGATTTCAGGCGCCAGTTGTAATCCAGAACGCTCTCCTGTCTGGACATTACAGGCGCGCCGGAAAGATTCATGTTGTTGAAATACTCGCCGAGAAGTCCGTTAACCTCCGCCGCTTCCTTCCCGTCCGCTACCGTTAATTCCCCCGCAGAGGCCGGTTTTGAAACAACTGTCACCGGTTGTTCGATTATCGAAGCCGCGAGAGCAGGGAGGGCGGCAGGAGCAGGAGCCGCCGACTGTGCCGGCGCAGGCGTACTTGTCGGCGCAGGTGTGCTTACCGGTGCAGGCGTACTTGTCGGCACAGGTGTGCTTACCGGCGCAGGCGTGCTTGTCGGCACAGGCGTGCTTGCCGGTGCAGGCGTGCTTGCCGGCGCAGGCGTGCTTGCCGGTGACGATGCCGCCGGCGCGGCCAGAGAGGCAGGAGCGGCGGTCTGTACGGTAAAGAATGCGCCGGACGGAACGCTCTGCTTCGCCTGCTTGGCGCTCTGCCACATCAGGCGGAGTTTCGCATCGCCCGTATTGTCATAGTATTCCACTGTAAGATCATACAGCCGTCCCGCTTGAAGCGCGATCGTGCCGGAACGTTCCGTTCCGCTCTGGTTGTACCAGCTGTCGATTACCGTCTTGCCGTCGATACAGACTCGGATACCGTCGTCCGAGGCAGTGTAGAAGGTATACGTCTCGGAGTAGTTCGGCTTGATCTTACCCGTCCACCGGGCCGAGAAGTAATCGGACGGAACGCTGCCGCTCGCCGGGGACAGCTTGCCCCAGTTCATATCGATCTTGTCTTCGCTGCGAACCAGCACCGGCGATCCGGACAAGGTCATATTGGCATAGTACTGGGCTTGAAGACCATTGACCGTCACCGGATTCGCAATGCTCTCCGGAGCCGGTACAGCTGTCGGTGTAGCCGACGGCTTCGGGGTCGCGGTCGGTGCGGGCGCGGCAAGTGCAGGCGTTGCTGCCGGTGTCGGCGTGACTGTTGGTGTCGGCATTGCTGCCGGTGTCGGCGTGGCTGCCGGTTTTGCAGCCAGCGCGGCCTCGGCCACATTTATATATTCGTCCCGCGTCAGCGTATAGCTGTGATTCATAAAGTTCTTGATCGTTGACGCAGTGTTTTTTTCGTTCAGCAATTTGCCCCAGTTCATCATGAATACATATTTGTTCTGGGAGGCGGACAGTACGGACGGATCGGGCATTTCCCCGTTCTCGCCAATGGCAACCGGCTTGCCGTTCGCCAGGCTGACCAGACTGTTGTAGTAGCTCTGCTTGAAATCATTGTCGTAAATATCAAGGGCCAGAATATCGACCTTGTCCGCGCCCGGATAGGTCTTCTCGATCGGATCGGACCAGGCGTTCGGTGCGTTCGGGCTCCAGACCCACAGCAGATTGTTCAGGCCGTGGTAATTAACGAAACGGTCATACATGATATTCCACAGGGCGGCAAAGTTGCTCTTCTGTCCCCACCAGAACCAGCCTCCGTTCATCTCATGATACGGACGCCACAGGACAGGAACGCCGGCATCGCGGAGGCTCTTCAGCGATACGGCTGCTGTGTCCAGGTCGGCGATCAGGCTGTTGTACTGACTCGTGCCTGGCGTTACATATTTATTGAATTCGGTCTGGCTGATCGACTTCTGGACATTGCCCCAGTCATTGCTGGTGCCCGGAAGCTTCTCGTGAAAGGTCATGGCGACAATGCCGCCCTTCTTATACGTCTGTGTCGCGCTCCAGACGATGTTCTTGCGCTGGGCCGCCGCCGCGGCTTCGCTCTGGCCGGAAATGGCGCCGAGCTCATAGCCGTGCAGCGCGGCGAACTGGCCGCTGCTGCTCTGCAGCTTGTTCAGGTATTCATCGGGGCTCTCGAAATAATCGTGCTGGCCGCTCAGAATTCCTTTGCCGGAGATGGCGTTCAGGTAGCTGAGCAGTTTCACTGCGGCGGGGGATGCAGCGGAGTTGACCGGGTCCTGCGACGATGCGGCCCAGGCTCTTCCCGGGCTTGCCGGCGAGACCGGCAGCATGGACAGCAGCAGGACGATCGACAGCAGGGCAACGGACAGACGACGAGTACGGTAAGACTTCATTTCACTCTTCCTTTCGGTAACCAGGCTGTCTTCTTATAGAGAAGACCCTTGGCTTTGCGTCCCTACCTCGCGATAGGTTTGCCTTTTCGTTGTGGAAGGAGAATCCCTTCTTACCGTACTTATCGACAATCTTTTCGACCGCTTGAACCCTTCACGAACATACCAAGCCAAAATTGAATCTTAAGCCCTGTTTGAACGTTCTCCAAATCGGTTAAATTAGTTAGTTTGGTCTAAGAGATGAACTGTTGGAGTTCAATGTCTTCCCAGTCCAGCGTAATCCGGATATTGTCTTCTTCGACAAGCTCCGAGCCTCTCTGCACCTCGATCAGCTCGACGTCGGTCAGAGCCAGAATGCTGTGCTTGGTCCCCTCCGGGATGCGGACGACATCGCCTGCGCGGACCGTATGCATCCGCTCGTTGAGAATCACGCTCGCTTCTCCGCTGACAATCGTCCAGATCTCGCTCCGTTTGCGGTGCAGCTGGTAGCTGATGTTCTTGCCTTCCCCGATAAAAATCCGCTTCGTCAGCACTTCGCTGCCTTCGTCGTATTTGACATAATCAATGACGCGGTAGTGTCCCCAGCGCCGCTCTTCGTACATGGGACGCTGCTCGCTGCCCTTCAGCACTTCCTTGATTCGCGGACTCTCGGACTTGGAAGTGACCAGAATACCATCGGGGCTTGCCGCTACAATCAGGTCCTTGGCGCCGATCACGGTGATCGGGATATCCAGTTCATTGATGAGGCAGCTGGATGCGGAATCCTCCGTCAGCAGGCCCCGGCCAAGCTGATTGCTCGCCATCTCCTCAGTCAGCGTATTCCAGGTGCCGAGATCCTTCCAGAAGCCGTCGTACGGGCGAACCACGATATTCTCTTCCTTCTCGACCACTTCGTAATCGAAGCTGATGGACGGCAGCAGCTTATACTGCTTCTGCATCTCCTCGTAGTTGAGCGGAAGGCCCTTGCTCTGGAGGATATCCAGCAGATACCCGAGTTTAAAAGCAAAGACGCCGCAGTTCCACAGCGCGCCCTGCCCGATCAGCTCTTCGGCCTGCGCGCGTTCCGGCTTCTCCTGGAAGTGGCTAACTCTCCGGTAGGCGTCGTCGGCCGCGCCCTCGGATACGGGGATAATGTAGCCGTATTTCTCGGAGGCGAGCTCCGGAACAACCCCCATCAGCGCCAGGTTGGCTCCGCTGGTGTCCATCGTCTGCTGGAGACTTGCCACCGTCTCGAAGAAGGAAGCCTCGACGTAAGGGTCCACGGGAAGAATCGCCACGGTCTCATCCGGCATCACGCCGGCCACCGAGTACAGATAAGAAGCGGTCAATGCGATGGCAGGGAAGGTATCCCGGCGCTCCGGTTCGACTATGATCGGCACCTCCGGCCCGAGCTGGCTCTGAATCATCTCCACCTGCCCGCGCCCCGTCGCCAGGAAGGAATGCTCTGCGAGTCCCGTCTCGGCAAGCTGGCGCCAGACGCGCTGCACCATCGATTCGGGCTCGCCCTGCGGACTGCGCAGCACCTTAAGGAATTGTTTGGACCTGGAGTCGTTGGACAGGGGCCACAGCCGTTTTCCCGAACCGCCAGACAAAAGTACCAGTTTCATAAGTGAACCCTCCCCTTGGAATATGTGAATGCGGATAAATTACAGCGCGGTTGCCATCGGCGAGTAGCCGCTAAGACCGCCGAGCGACGGACGGCCGACGGAATGATACTCCAGGCCGGTGCCTTCGATCTGCGCTTTGGTATACAGGTTGCGGCCGTCGATCAGGATCGGGCGGCGCATGGTGGAGGCCATCTTGGCCAGGTCAATATCCTTGAAGACACTCCAGTCGGTCAGCAGCGTTACGGCATCGCTGCCCTCCGCCGCTTCTTCCGGAAGGGTGCACCAGCGGATCTGCGGGTGGTCATACTGCTTGCGGAAGTTGTCCGCGGCGATCGGGTCGAACACCTTGACGATGGCGCCTTCCTTGACCAGCGCTTCGACAATCTCGCGGGCCGGCGATTCGCGCACGTCGTCGGTGTTCGGCTTGAAGGCCAGCCCCCAGACGCCGACCATGGCGCCCGCCAGGGAGCCGATGGATTCGTGCAGCTTGTCAAGGATCATGAACCGCTGGTCCGTATTGACCTCGACGACCGATTTCAGCAGCTTGAATTCATAATCCACGTTGCCGGCGATCTGTATGAGCGCCTTCGTGTCCTTCGGGAAGCAGGAACCGCCGTAGCCGATGCCCGCCTGGAGGAAGGAAGAGCCGATGCGCTTGTCGAGCCCCATGCCCTCGGCGACTTCGGTTACATCGGCGCCGACCTTCTCGCAAATATTCGCGATCTCGTTGATGAATGAGATCTTCGTCGCGAGGAAGGCGTTCGACGCGTACTTAATCATCTCCGCGCTGCGGATGTCGGTAACGACGATCTTGTCCGTGAAGCCTTGGTGCAATTCGCGCATCACCGGCTCCACTTTCGGATTGTCGATGCCGATGATAATACGGTCAGGATGGAGCGTGTCGCGGATCGCGGAGCCTTCCCGCAGGAATTCCGGCGCGGAGACGATATCGAACGGATGCGGCGTATTGGCGGCGATGATCTGCCGGATCTTCTCGTTCGTGCCGACCGGCACGGTCGATTTGGTCATAATGATTTTGTAGCCGTCCATGGCCTGCCCGACTTCCGCCGCGGCGTTCTCGATGTATTCCAGATTCGCTTCCCCGCTCGGCAGGGAAGGCGTTCCGACTGCCAGAATGACGATATCGGAACGGCGAACCGACTCTCCGAGATCGGAAGAGAAGGCCAGGCGCCCTTCGCGGAGATTCATTTCGATCAAGGCCTCGATGCCCGGCTCATAGATGGGGGACTCCATCTGATTGAGCTTGGCGATCTTCTCCTCGTCCTTATCGACACACACCACATGATTGCCATTGAGCGTAAAGCATACGCCGGACACGAGTCCTACATAACCGGTACCGATCACCGTCAGCTTCATACCCTCATCCTCCTTTTAGAAAGTTCACATAAGCCTGCTCGACGTACTGCTTGAACCGGACCCGGAAGGCCCCTTCGTCGAATTTGCGGGCATGATTGATGATTCCACCGATATCCCACGGATACCGCTCCACCTCTTGAATGGCCTCGAGCAGATCCTCCACTTCCTGGCGCTTGAAGAATACGCCGTTGACATGGGGAACAATGGTGTCCAGCGCCCCTCCCGCCTGGTAGGCGATTACCGGACGTCCGGCTGCGTTCGCTTCCAGCGGCGTAATGCCGAAATCCTCTTCGCCCGGGAAAATAAAGGCGCGGCACTGGGCCATCAGCCCGGTTACCTGCTCATCCTCCAGCCGGCCCAGGAAGGAGACATTGCCTTTGGCCATGCCTTCCAGTCGCTTACGGTCCGGCCCGTCTCCGACGATGTACAGCTTCAGCCCGTTGCGGTTGAATGCTTCTACCGCAAGGTCGATCCGCTTGTAGGACACCAGCCGCGAGACGATCAGATAGTAGTCTCCGATGGACGAAGAGCTGCTGAACCGCGAGGTGTTGATCGGCGGGAAGATGACATCGGCGTCGCGGTGATAGTAATTGCGGATCCGGGTCTTGACGACCGAGGAGTTCGCGACGAACTGGTTGACGTTCTTGGAGGTCCGCTGATCCCACATTTTGAGCTGCTGCATGTAGAGCTTCAGCACTCTTTTGAACAATCCGGAATTGGACTGGCGCTCCATGTACGTGTCATAGTCCCAGGCAAAGCGCATCGGAGTATGACAGTAGCAGAGATGGAAGGTGTGCTTGGGCACCTGAATGCTCTTCATGAAGGCGCTGCTGGAGCTCAGAACGATATCGAATCCGCTGAAGTCCAGGTCCTTGATGGCCATCGGGTACAGCGGCAGCACATTCTTGAAATTGCTCTTCACGCCCGGAATCTTCTGCAGCCAGGAGGCCCGGATATCCGCGTCCTTCAGGTTCTCGGTGAGGCGGCTTCCGTTGAAGACGGTCGTATAGATCGGAGCCTCCGGGTACATGTGATGGAAGACCTCCACCACCCGTTCCGCTCCGCCCATCTGGATTAAATAGTCATGCGCGATCGCTATTTTCATGTAAATCATCCTCAATGTTTGATGGAGCAATGGGCTTAAGAAGATGCCGCCAGCAAACCTTTGTAGTAGTCGACGATATCCCGGACCGTATTCTCAATGACAAAATGCTCCTTCACCCGCTTCATGCCGTTCTCCGCCATGACCTGCCGTTCTGCCGGATGGTCCAGCATCCAGCGGATCGACTGCGCCAGCACCTGCGGATCGCCGGGGGTAATCAGCATTCCCGTCTCGCCGGGCACGACGGTCTCCCGCGGCCCGCCTTCATTGGAGGCGATGACCGGCAGGCCGGCCGCCATGCCCTCGACAATCACCTGGCCGAACGGCTCCGGCGTGATCGAGGTGTGCACGAGCAGATCGGCCTTCTGCATCAGCCCCTGGATGTCTTCGACATGGCCCAGGAGCCGGACATTGCTCAGGCCGTCCCGCTCGATCTGGTCGAGCAGCCGCTGCTTGTAGGCGTCCTCGCCGAACAGCGCATCCCCGGCCAGCCAGAAATGCACCTCCGGCCGGTCTTTGAACGATTGGGCCGCTTCCAGCAGAACGTGCTGGCCTTTCCATTCGGCGAGCCGCCCTACGAGCAGGACGTTGAAGTTCTCGCCGCTGCGGCTTGGCACGGCCGCGCCGATTGCCTTGGCGAAGGCGGAGTAGACGACCAGCGTCTTCTTCGTCTTCGGCAGCTCAAGCGCGCTGAGCGTGGACTGGCTGTTCGCGATGACGCCGTTCGGAAGCATTCTCGACATCAGCCGGATGCCCTTGGCGACTGCGGGCTTCAAATACGGAGCGCCGATATGATCCCGGATATGCCAGATCAGCGGCAGTCCCGCGGTCTTCGCTGCGACGGCTCCGTAAATGGCTGATTTCAGCGAGTTGGTATGCACGGCCGCCACTCCCTCCTGCTTCAGCAGCGGAGCCAGCCGGCGTCCGTAGGCGAGCAGCTTCAGCGCAGCCGCCGGCGCTCCGAAATTAACCGCATTGCGGTTCCGGTTGCGGATCTCGTCGTCCAGCGGAACGATGCGGACGTCGATGCCTTTCTCCCGCAGCCGGTCGGCGAGCGCGCCTTCCTCCGCCAGAATGACCAGCGGATCTACCTGACTGCCGATATGGGTCAGGATGTTGAACAGCGCGACTTCCCCGCCGCTCCATCTAGCCGTGTGATCGATATACGCGATCCTCATCATCCTGCATCCCTCCTTTTCCCAGAACTTCTGCGAATATTTCTTCCACACCGTCGGCCACATGCGGCCAGGTGTATCTCTCCAGCACATGCTCCCGGCATTCGTCCCGGCTCGGGAGCTGCTTGCGGTTGCCGAGCATCTTCAAGATGCCGGCCGCCATGTCTTCCGCCTTCAATCCGTCGAAGAGAAGCTCCGGCCGGAAATTCCGCAGAATCTCCTTGTTGCCGCCGATCGGCGTCGCCATGACCGGCAGTCCGCTCGACAGCGCCTCGACGGTGATGAGTCCGAAGCCTTCCAGCGCCTGGGAAGGGACAACGAACAGGTCGGCTGCCTGGTAATACGCCGGCAGCTCATGGTCCGGCACATAGCCGAGCAGCCGAACCTTCCCTCTAAGACCGTAATCGGCGATGCGCTCTTCCAGCTCTCCCCGAAGCGGCCCCTTGCCGCCAATCAGGAGAATGGTATTGGGGAAGCGCTCCGATACGGTGCGCCAGGCTTCGAGCAGTTGCAGCAGCCCCATCCGGTTGACAAGCCTTCTTACGGTCAGCACCGTAGTGGCGCCTTCCGGCAGGTTCAGCATGCGGCGGGCCGCCAGCCGGTTCGTCCCGGGTATGAAGCGGTCCACATTGGCTGCGCCCGGTATAATCGTAATCCGGTCGAGCGGAATGCCGTGCAGGCGGTGGAGAATGTCCCGGAAGGTCTCGCTCAGCACGATAAAATGATCCGCCAGCTTGTAAGCCTTCCGTTCGATACTCTTCGCGATGGTCGTCTTGACCCGGTGCTTGATGCCCTGGCCTTCAATCTTCATCTCTTCATTCCAGGGGCCGTGGAACGTCATCACCACCGGAATGCCGCGCTTCTTCGCTTCAATCGCCGGTCCGATGCCGTAAGGGGCAAAATGCGAATACAGGATGTCGATCTGTCCCGCGTTCATCAGGTCCGCCGCTTTGCGCTGAAAGGAATCTCTGCGCTTCCAGATGCTCTCCCGGGGATCGCCGGCATTATGGATGGTCAGACCCTCCGGCGTAGACGGCGTCTCCGGACTGCAGATCAAGGCGTGGACACGGGCCCGCGTAGAGAGCTCTTCGCAGATGGACTTGAAATAGGTATTCAGTCCGCCCGGCTGCACCGAGGGCCAGCTCAGTCCGGTTGCCATGATGTTCAGTTCATCTTTGTACGGCATAGCTTCCCTCTCCCTTCTGTTCGGTCCCGGCCGTCTGCGCCGCGCCCTGCGGAAGCAGCCGCTGGTTCCGGGTCCTTTCGTAGTGCTTAAAGCCGACCATGAATTCATACATCACCCAAAATACGGATACCGCGAAGCCTGCCAGGCCTTTGCGGTACAGCCGGTGAACAAAGTACTTCTGGACGAACCGGGCCGGAGCCCGCAGCAGCATGCGGCTGAGCTTGAACGGCCGTCCGCTCTCGAACGCGGCCTGCGCCTCGAGATCGGTGTACTTGTTGAAGCGGGCGACATGGTCCTGGATGCTGCGGAAGCCGTAATGCCAGAGCGTTCCGTTCAGCCGGACAATCTTCTCTTCCGGCACTTCCGGGATCTCATGCACCAGACTGTCCTTCACCCGGTAGGCCCGGCGGTTGTAGAGCCGGACGAGATACTCGCCCCGGTCCAGCCAGCGTCCCAGAAAATCGCCGATCCGGTACAGCGAGTACGCCATCGTCACATCGGCCAGATTCGGCTTGCGGGCCAGGAGATCGGCGGCAAGCTCGTCGCTGACCACCTCATCTGTATCCAGCAGGAACACCCAGTCGTGGGCAGCATGGGTCACGCCGAAATCCCTCTGCTTCGCGTAGCCGGGCCAGGGATTCTCATAGACCGCGCAGCCTAGGCTCCGGGACAGCGCCACCGTGCCGTCCTTGCTGCCCCCGTCCACGACGACGACTTCGTCGGCGAAGAGACGGCAGGACTCAATCGCCTTGGCAATCCGGACTTCATCGTCCTGAGCGATAATCACCGCGGAGATCGGGTAGCTTCCGGGACCTCCAAGTACGTTAGTTATTGAATCCATGCGGGTTCCTCCTTTTAATCTGCCGCCCGCTTCCAGGGCATGCGTTACTTGCGGATGTAAGAATTCATCGTCGTCTTCACCCAGCGGATGTCTCCGCCGTTAATGAGCAGGCTGGGAATTCGGACTTTCAGGTTGAATCGGATGTTCAGCAGAATGAAGCTGAACCGGAGCAGCGCCGAGCCGACCATGGCCGCGCCTGCGCCGAGCAGTCCGTAGGTTGGAACCAGCAGGAACAGCAGCGGAATGACGAGCAGCAGGCCGACGCCCTGAAGCATGGAGACGAATTTCGGCTTCCCGAGCGCCATGAACGCCTGCGCCAGAATCAGGGTGCCGCCGCTAATCGTGACTTCCAGCAGCAGAAGCCGGAATACCGTCAGCGCCTCGCTGAAGTCCTTGCCGTAGAGCAGCGGAATGACCAGCGGCGCAAGAGCCATAAGCAGGGCCGCGCCGATCAACGTGCAGGTCGTGCTGATCCGGAACGCCCGGAAGGTAAGTTCCAGCGCTTCTTCCTTGCTCAGCTCCGAGGCTTTTGGAAAGAGCACAATCTTGATGGAGCTGGAGAAGAAATTCACCATTCGCGCCAGACTCACGGCCACCGCGTATAATCCGAGCTCCGCCGGCTTCAGCAGCGCCGCGATCAGAATCTGGTCGATGTAGCCGGAGAACTGGCCCAGCAGATCGTTCCCGTAGGAGCCGAGGCCGTAATTGAACAGCCGCTTGAACTGCTTGCCGCGTTCCCGGATGCGGCCCGGGTACGTCCGCAGAAGCTGCACGGTCATCCAGATGAACAGCGGAACCGCCGGCAGCAGATACGCCAGCGCCGTCGTATACGGATTGACAGTGTGGGTGGCGATCAAAATTCCGATGACGGCCAGCGTCAGCAGCGGAACGAGGTACCGCTGCCAGTTGAACTTCTGGTACTCGCCGCGGAATTGAAAGGCGGCGTTGTTGACCTGGGAGATCACCACCAAGGGACAGAGCAGCATGGACACCTGGGCGAACAGGACGACCTGGTCGTTGAAGGATTTCAGCCACATCGGCAGGAGCACGATGCCGATCACAGTCGCGGCGATGCCGGAGACCAGGCCGATCAGCAGCGACATCCGGTAGAGCGAACCGGCGTCCTCCGGATTCTTCTTGGCGTGATAGATCAGCGCCGACGGAATGCCGAGGCTCATGCTGAACGCCATGAACTGCGACCAGTTGACCATGGCCGTCTGCTCGCCCCGGCCGGTGGGACCGAGATAGCGGGCGGTCAGGATGCCCGTAAGCATGTTGAGCACGAGGATCAGAATGCTGACCGCCATCGTCTTAACGGCGGCGGAACTGTTGTCCTTTGCTCTGGCGAAGCGCAGGATGGATGCGCGGAGCGAGCCCCGTGAAATCGAATTAGCGCTCTGTGGCTGCATGGGCCGCTCCTTCCTTTCTGTCAATGGCTTGTGTGATGCCGAGTCCGAGTCCGACCAGCATCCAGACGAGATAGCCTTTCATTCCCGGGAAGCCGTTGTCCGAGATCAGACTCGCTACCGCCCCGGCCCAGGCCGCCAGCGCCAGCCGGGCATAAATGCCGTTCTCGCCGCCGCGCCGGGCGCCCTTGTAGACCGACCGGAGCGCCGCGCCGAGACCGCCGAAGAAGAGCAGCCCTCCGGCCAGGCCGAAGGTCAGGAACAAGGCGATAAAGCCGTTGTCCATAATGCCGTATTCGCCGAGCTCGCCGCCGTTGCCGAGCTTCGTGCTCTGCCCGACGCTGCCGATGCCCTGGCCAACCGGGTTGCCCATGACGGCCGGCACCATCGTATTCAGCAGGTTCAGCCGGTCATTGTAGGAGCGGTCCTCCTTGATGGAACCGAGCGTCTCCATCCGGGCCGTCAGCCCTTCCGCTCCCGGCAGCTTCGGAACGATATAGAAGAGCGCTGCGGCTACGAACAGAATCTGCAGCAGCGTCTTCCATTTGCCCTTCGAGCTGGAGGAGCCGATGTAGACCAGGAGCATCACGATCAGGATGAGCCAGGATGCCCGGACCAGCGTCGTCAGAAGCGCAACGACCACGAGCAGTACGCCTAACCAGCCGAGCGCTCCCCGCCAGCGCTTCTCCAAAATCATGGGCACCAGCGCGAAGGTCAGGAAGGTCGCCGCAGGACCCGGAGAGTTCAGCGAGGAGAACACCCGGATTTCCAGCGGAATCGGCTTGCCGATGGACATCATGCCCGCGCTGTCCATCCAGAAGGCGTCCCAGGCGGGAACGGTCAGATACTGGATGATTCCGTAGGCCGCCACCAGAACGGCCAGATTGGCGAATGCCCTCAGCATCCGGTCCAGATCGGACCGGGAGAACCGCAGCACCGCGAAATACGGAATCAGCAGCAGCGGGATGATGTAATTCATCAGATCATAGATGGAGCCCATGCCGTTCTTCGCCAGCCCGATCAACGAACCGTAGCCGAGCGCCGCTATGAAGAACATCATCACCCTGGAGGAGACCCGATGGATCTTGTGGATCTCCGCCATCACCGGAATCGCCGCCGCCGCTCCCGCCAGAAGCGGAGCCAGACTGACCAGCGAGACGGAATGATAGGTTCCTTCCGACCAGTCAATCAGCCGCCGCAGCTCCGGCGACACCGCCCAGACGAGCAGGGTATAGGCGACGAGCAGCTTCGGTCTCAAGACGGCAATCAGAAAAGCCGGGAACACGAGGCCGCAGAGGACCGCCCCCTGCAGGCTGACGCTCGGGCTGAGCGTCGCGCTGATGAAGCCGATCATCAGCGGCAGAACCATGCCCGCCGCCGCGGCCAGCGCCAGCAGAGCCGGCCGCACCGGGCGCCGTATAGAGAGATAGAGATTCGGATTACGGCTGCTCATGGTCTCCTCCTTGCCTTGTTCCAGAATGGTCGGCCGTCTATTCCAGCCTTGTCTTCGCCTTATCCCGGTCCCGCTTGCGCAGCTCCTTCAAGAGCAGCAGCAGGAACTGGGCATCGTCGACCAGATACCTCTTCCAGAGCCGGCCCGGCTCCTGGCTGAGCCGCCAGAACCATTCCAGCCCGGAGCGCTGCATGAAATCGGGCGCCCGCTTGACCGAGCCGGACAGGAAATCAAAGGTCGCTCCTACACCGATGGACACCGGGGCCCCGTAGGACAGGTAGTGGCGGTAGATCCACTTCTCCTGCTTCGGCGCGCCTACGCCGACGAACACGATATCCGGCTTGGTCTCGTTCAGCATCTGGATAATCCGCCGGTTCTCCTCCTCGTTGTGCTCGAATCCGTAGGACGGCGAGTAGCAGCCGACGACATTGATGTCCGGGTACGCCGCCTTCAGGTTGGCGGTCGCTTTCTCCGGAACCCCCTGGGCCGAACCGAGGAAGAACAGCCGGTACTTGCGCTGCTGGAACGCATGGCCGAGACGGTGGAACAGATCGGCTCCCGATACCTTCTGCTTCAGCGGCTTGCCGAGCATCCGGGACGCCCAGATCAGCGGCATTCCGTCGGCTACCACCGCTCCCGCCTGGGAATACACGGTCTGAAATTCCTTGTCCTTGCGCAGCTTGATCACATGATCGACGTTGCAGGTCAGGATGTAGGAATGGTTCTGCTCCCGGATGGCGGTATCGATATAGTCCAGCAGATCCATAAAGTCATAATTGTTGAAATTGACATCGAACATATTCACTTGATTCATCGTATCACTTCTTTTTGTGGAGAATCGGTTGGCTGAGCAGATCGATACAGGCAGTTCAGGTACCAGCAGAACGGAATGATGAGCTGAACCGTTGAGAGCGTGTTGTCCGAGAACGAATAAATCATGAATGCAGCGATGAAGAGTACGTAATACGGCCTCACCCCCCGCGGCAGAACCCGGTAGACCAGGACAAAGACCGTCAGCATGGACAGCAGCAGCAGAATTCCTCCGATATACCCGCCGTCGAAGTAGAAGCGGATGTATTCATTGTGAGGAACGACGAACCCCGCGTAGAGCGTACCGTCATTGGCAATGGTGACCGAACCCAGGCCTCTGCCGGTCCAGGGCGAGACGGAAGCGAGCTTCAGGAAATACGCCCACGCCTCCGCCCGTCCCGAGAGGTCAATCCCGGTATCGGTCGTTCGCTCGAACGAGCGCTTGGCGAGATTGTCGAGCTGCATATAGACGGCGACGGCAATGACGGCGAAGGACCCGAGCAGCACCAGAAGATAGCGGTTCTTGCCCTTCAGATACTGCCGGGCGATATCGAACAAGTAGTACAGCACCAGCAGCGAGAGGGCCAGCAGAGGACCCCGGGTCCCGGTCGCGAACAGAATGAACAGGTTGACGGCCAGCACGGTATAGAAAAACCGCGCCTGCGCCGGACGGCGCTTCAGCTCGATAAAGGGAATCGCCACGCCCAGAAAAGCCAGCATGGCCAGATGCGGCGGAATGTTCGCGCCTTGCAGCCGGACCGCCCCGTTGAACTCCACGTTCGTCATCGGGTGAAGCCCGGCGGCCTGAAGCAGCAGACCCGCCGCCAGACTGAAGGCCGGAAGAAGGCAGATCAGCCGGATGTGCATCTCGGCGACTTCCTTTTTCCAGTTGATCAGCATGAACATGAACGGCAGCGACAATCCGATAAACGCCTTGACCGCAAGCGACGAGCTCATTCCGGGCAGCCAGTCGGACCAGCCGAAGGTAATGATCAGCATCGCGGCCATGGCCCATACCGGAGGGCTGAGGCGAAGCCGCACCCCGTTGACCAGAATGCACGGCACCAGCAGCATCAGGACGGCCAGCTTGTAGAGAGACAGGATCTCAATCCCGAAGAAGCTGCCGGGGAACAGAAAGTTGATCGAGATGGACGTCGTCAGCAGTGCGAAGTAGCTGATCCATTCCGGCCGCGTCAGCGAGACGGCGAGCAGAAGGATGAAGCAGACCAGGCCCACCGCAACGATCGGCTGATAAATCACCGTCGTCCCGATGAAGAGCGCCGACAGCAGGAAGACAAGCGCGGCGGCCGGCAATAATGTGAATCTGGAACTCCAGTGATTAGTCATCGCTTCTTCACCCCGTTGCCGACTCCCGCTTGCGGCCCGACAGCATATGGAGAGTTCCCCGGATGCTCTCCAGCCGGCAGCGGTTCAGCAATCGTCTGCCTTGGCTTCGGGATACGGCCGCAATGGCCGAGTCAACGATAATGTAGACCATCTTGGCGGCTGTCTTGCCCAGCAGCAGCAGCCGGTCTTTGCCGCTCTGGCGGCCAATCGCATTGGTGATGCCCTGGCTGTAATACCGCTTCAGAATCCAGTCCTCCGTCAGCCGGCTGGCCGGAACGAAATGATCGACCGCCATCCGGGGGTGATACAGGATCTTCTGCCCCCGGCTGCGAATCTGGTCGAACAGCCAGGTCTCTTCGCCCGACAGCAGCGATTCGCCCTTGCGTCCGAGGTCCAGCGGGAACAGCCGCTCGTCGAACACCGATTTGCGCATCGCCATGTTGGCGCCGCACGGATGCAGCCGGCCGGGGTACTCGCGCACCCGGTCGCCCAGATCGACGATGGTGTACGGAAGCTCGAACGGCTTGATCAGCCACTCGGGACGCGAGCTCTCGAAGTTCGGAGCGACCTTCCCGCCCATGGCCATCACATCCGGCCGGCTCTCGAAGGTCGAGAGAATTGTCGTAATCCAGGGCCGTTCCGGCAGTGCGTCATCGTCGAGAAAAGCGATCAAACCCGATTTGGCGGCCAGAATGCCGGCGTTCCGGGCGGCCGAAAGGCCCTGTACCGGCTCCAGCATATAACTGACCCGGAGAAGATGTCCGCTGGTCTCGATGAAGCGCTTGGCGACCGCTGCCGTATCGTCCGTCGATTGGTTGTCGACCACAATAATCTCCGCCTCGTCCAGATCGTCCAGCGCGAGGAGGGAATCCAAGGTTTTGGACAGCAGCCGGGCGCGATTGTAGGTACAGATTACAACGGAAACCTTGGGAACATCTCCGTATCTACCCATTCGCATTCACCCATTTTCCATAAATGATTAATAAGCGTTCTTGGAGCCCAGCAGCATCAGCCCTGTCTTCAGAATAATCTTCAGATCCAGTCCAATGCTCCGCATCCGGATGTAGGCCAGATCCAGCTCGACCATTTCCTCGAATCCGACGCTGTTGCGGGCGCTGACCTGCCAGTATCCGGTGCAGCCCGGTGTTACCGTCAGGCGCTGCTTGTCATACTCGGAGTAGAGCGCCACTTCCTCGGGAAGCGGCGGCCGGGGACCGACCAGGCTCATGCTTCCGTTCAGCACGTTCCACAGCTGAGGCAGTTCGTCGATGCTGGTCTTCCGCAGAAAACGGCCCACGCGCGTGATGCGCGGGTCGTTTTTGATTTTGAACATGGCGCCGCTGACCTCGTTGTAGGCCATCAGGTCCTTCTTCAGCTCCTCGGCGTTGTGCACCATGGATCTGAACTTGTAGATGTAGAACGGCTTTTCGTCCTTGCCGATCCGGATTTGCCGGAAGAATACTTTGCCCTTCGGGTCTTCCAGCTTAATCAGCACCGCAACGAGCGTGAACAGGGGAAGCAGCACCAGGAGACCGACCGCGGAGAAGAAGACGTCGATCATCCGTTTGACCAGCAGATAGGAGTCGGATTCGTTTCCTTCGCCCGCGTGAAGCGTGTAGGGATTCGGCATTGCATACTCGCCGTCTTCCGGCAGATTGGGCATGCTCATTTCCTCCTCATCCTCCTTCGCTTGTATAGTGTCTTAACCGGCCGTCTGTTCGGCCTTGCTGAGCCATTCCGACATTGCGTCCATCAGCGGATAACGCAGATCCTTGTTCTGAAGAGCGAATTCCAGGGTAGTAAGAATATATCCGAGGCGTTCGCCGACATCGTATCGGGTGCCGTCGAAGTTGTAGGCGTATACCCGCTCGCTCTGGTTGAGCTTCTGAATGGCGTCCGTAAGCTGAATCTCGCCGCCGGCGCCGGTCTCTTGCAGATCGAGGTACTTGAAGATCTTCGGCGTGAACACGTAGCGGCCCATGATGGCCAGGTTCGACGGCGCCGTGCCGGGAGCCGGCTTCTCGACGAAGTTGTTGACCCGGTAGAGTCTGCCGTCCTGCATGTCCGGCTCGATGATGCCGTAACGGTTCGTGAACTCGTCCGGCACTTCCTGAACGCCGATGACGGAGTTCTGGGTCTCTTCATACTGCTCGATGAGCTGCTTCAGGCAGGGCGTTCCGCCCGCGACGATGTCGTCGCCCAGCATGACGCCGAACGGCTCGTCGCCGATGAAGCGGCGGGCGCACCAGACCGCGTGGCCCAGGCCTTTGGGTTCTTTTTGCCGGATGTAGTGAATTTCCACCTTCGAGGAGCGCTGAACTTCCTTGAGCAGCTCCAGCTTGCCGTCCTCCAGGAGACGCGATTCCAGTTCGAACGCATTGTCAAAATGGTCCTCGATCGCGCGCTTGCCCTTACCGGTTACGATGATGATGTCCTCAATGCCGGAAGCGATCGCTTCCTCCACGATGTACTGGATGGTCGGCTTGTTGATAATGGGGAGCATCTCTTTCGGCATGGCTTTCGTCGCCGGGAGAAAGCGAGTGCCAAGACCCGCTGCGGGAATAATGACCTTCTTTACTGTTTTCATCGCACTAGCCTCCTTGGAATGATGGTTGGTTCTACTTGGCCTGGTTCAGGGTGATGCCGAGAATAGGCGTTCCGGTCTTCTCGATCAGCGTCTTGACCTTCTTCAGGGCATCGCGCTTGGATTTGCCGTAGCGGGCAACGAGGATCACGCCGTCGCATTGCGGCGCAAGCACCCGGGCGTCGCTGTAGTCGACGGCCGGCGGTGAATCGACGAAGACGAGATCATGCGTGCTTCGCAGTTCTTCCAGCAGTTCGGCCATCTTCTCTCCGCCGAGCAGATCGGGCGGGCTGGCCGTTGCCGTAGAGCCGGCCGTAATGACGGTCAGATTGGCAAGTTCGCCGTACACGCTGATCTTCCCCGCTTCCTTGCGTCCGGACAGATAGGAAGCCAGTCCTTCGCCTTCATCGACTCCAAATACGCTGTGAAGTCCGGGAGACCGAAGATCGGCGTCGACGACCGCCACCCGCTTGCCGTCCTGTACGAACGAGACGGCCAGATTGGCGAGCACCGTCGTCTTGCCCGCGCCGCTCTCACCCGAAGTGAAGAGCAGCACGCGTCCGCTCCCCTGCATAAGGTCGAGCTGGCGGATATAGGTACGCAGCGAACGGAACGATTCCGATACATGGGAGCCCGGGTTGCGGTCTGCAACCAGACTGTTACTCAACCGTAGCATAAGCGCCCTCCCCTACTCTGGCTTTGGAGCCTGCGCTTCCGACATCGCGGCCCCGGATAACCGGAATGCTGCCGATGACCGGCAATCCGAGCAGCGCTTCGGCCTCTTTCTCGGTGCGCAGCGTCTGATTGAGGCTCTCCATCAGCAGAATGACAGCCAGAGCCGCCATCAGCGAGACTACGAAGCTAATGACCAGATTCATGGCGTACCCGCCGGTTGCGGGAGCCGGATTGGCCTGCGGATCGGCCGGCGTCAGGAAGGTGACGTTATCCATCTTCATGAGAGCCGGCAGACTGCGGATAAACGTCTGCGAGACGGCGTTGACGATTCCGGCCGCCGTCGGATAACTCTCGTCGGTGACGCTCAGGTTGATTACCTGGCTCTTCTCCGAAGTCTTCAGTTCAATCTTGCCGGCCAGCTCGCCTTCCGTCAGTCCAAATTCGGGATGCGCATCCACCACGGCTTTCATGATGGTCGGCGACAGCAGGATGTCTTTGTAGCTCTCGATCAGGTTCAGGCTGAAGTTCAGGTCGTTGAGGCTGTTGCCCGCCACGGGTGTCGAGGCGTTCACCAGGAGTTGTCCGCTCGCCCGATACTCCGGCACCACCACATTCTTGCTTACGTAGTACGTCGTGGCGCAGGAGATCAAGACGAACAGCACAACGAGCCACAGCCGTTTCTTGATGAGGTTGAGATAATCCAGAATCGTCCTTTCCACAGCGATCCTCCTTCCGGAAATGTTGTTCTTTGAAAGAAAGTTTTGAAACTTTCAGCTTCTTACTTGTATTCTAGCAATCCCTTTCACCGCTCACATGCCACCTCCCTTTACTTTCCCTTTCACTTTGGTAGCCACTTCAGTAACGCTGCGGGTGCAGGCGATGGTATACTTTTGTACCAGAGGTTCCCTTGAGAGCGTTTCCATCAATTCCCGGGCTGCCTGAACGCCGCAAAGCCGCTTCCGGGCAGGAGCAATTCCTGTCCGAAAGCGGCTTTGCGGGCCGTGCAAGCTGTTCAATTCGCAATCAATCGTAAGACATTTCGTATTTCGTCAGGCCGACTGCATTCGCATAGAGCGCCGCCTGGGTGCGGTCCGCCACCTGCAGCTTCGCCAGGATCTGGCTCACATGCTTCTTGACCGTAAATTCGCTGATGAACAGTCTGGAAGCAATCTCCCGGTTGCTGGAGCCCTGTCCCAGCTCTATCAGCACTTCCTTCTCCTTCGGCGTCAGTTCGTCGGTCGGACTGCTGCCGCTCATCCGCATTTTGTCCTCCATCAGCCCGGGATCGTAATATTTGCGTCCCTTATGTACAAGCTGGATGGCAAACAGCAGCTCCTCCGGCAACGCCTCCTTCAGCACATAGCCGTCGACCATGACCTCTTCCGCCTTCAGAAAGTCTTCCCGGCTTGCGGAAGAAGTCAGCAGGATGAACCGGCTGTCAATGCCGCGGGCCCGTGCGGCCTTCACGACGTCAAGACCGGACTCATCGGCCAGCTTGAGGTCCATCAGCGTCAGATCGGGACGAATCTCCTCCAGAACGCGCAGCGCTTCTTCTCCGTTCGTAGCCTCTCCCGCAAATTGCATGTGGGGCTGCATTGAAATGACGGCCGCCAGACCTCTTCTTACCAAGGGATGATCATCCACAATGACAATTTTCAAGTTCAACGCCTCCTGTCCTGAATGTTATGCGTTCTTTAACTCCGCTACGCCGACCGGTATCGTAATCAGAATCCGTGTCCCTTCGTTCAACCCGCTCGAGAGCTGAAAGTCTCCCCCAAGCGATTGGGCTAAATACTGCATATTCTTCATTCCAAGACCGCCCGCTCCGTCCTCCGACGGGGATACAAGCCGCGCGGTATCGAAGCCTTTCCCGTTATCGACGATAGACAGCCGAATCCACCGGGGCTTCAGAGAGAGCTCCACCTGGATGCTGCGCGCCGCCCCATGCCGAATGGCATTGCCCGTCGCTTCGGAAATAATGCGAAACAGCGCTTTATGATACGGATACGGGAGACTGAAGTCGTCTCCGGTAATCTGAAGCTGAATTTCCACGTTGTTCAATCTCGACAGGCTGTTCAGATGGGAACGGACCATGCCGAGCCAGGTCGGGCCGCCGCTCTTCTTGGAGCTGAGACTGTAGATGGTGATCCGCAGTTCCTTGGCGACGTTCGTCGCCGACTCATGGATCAGACCGATCTGCTCTTCCAGCTCCGAGTCGCTCATCTTCCGCCACAGCTGCTTCAGCGAATGGGTCGCATAGACGATGCCGAACAAGCTCTGCGAGACGCTGTCGTGCATCTCGTCGGCAATGCGGTTCTGCTCGTTCGTGATGATGAGCCGGTTCTCGATAACCCCGAGTTCGTGCCGCTCCAGAATAATGGCGCTCAGCTCCGCCAGGAACGCAAGCTGCTGAATGTACCACCTCCGGCCTTCAAGCCCTTCTGAAGCATCGAGCCGAACGCCGATCAGTCCGACGAACCGGGTGCTCATCCGCACTGGCATCAGCAGAAAATCGCCGAGACCCGGCAGGCTTCGAAACAAGGGGTCGCGCTGACCCCGCCACTCATCCTCCCGGCTCTCCAGCTCGGTGAAGAGAAAGGTCTCCTGTTCCGGCAGCCAGCCCGTCTGGCGGCTCTCCGGAGCCGGCTCGCCGCTCTTCTTGGCGAACCAGAACAGCGCTTTGTCCAGCTCGGTCAGCTTCACCACATAATCGGTAATGACCTGGCCGATATTCCGGAAATCATGCTGGCTTGAGGTTTCGACGATGTGGTACAGCGATTTGATATGCTCCAGCGTCTCGTCCGTCCGGGCCTCCGCTTCTTCGCTGCGGCTTCTGTAGCAGGCGACCGTCCGGACAAAGGTTGCCGCCAGTACGAGAACGAGCAGCAGATTCCCGCTGTCGTTCAGATCCAGGGAAGGCGACTCGCCCGAAGAAGCATAGAACGCGTAGCAGCAGCCGATGAAGGCGGCCGCATACCCGAACAGCAGACTCCAGCTGAACATCAGGGTCAGCGATCCTGCGGCCACCAGCACCGGATTCAAGGCATACAGCTTGAAGGGACTTTCATACCCTCCGGTAGCGACGGTCAACAGCAGAATCAGTGCCGCTTCCGCTCCGATTGCTGCCAGGAGCAGCCCTGGACGGTGTTTGCAGCGGCGGTACATTCGCAAAAACATCCACGCACTCACGCATAAGACGGCAACTACCGGAAGCTTGCGGACCCAGGACAGCCCGTCGTACGACAATAAGAACATCAAAGACGTCAACCCTAAGGAGAACCAACGGTAAAAGAATTGCATCCTGTCTTCCGCAGTTTTGATACCCATCCCACCACCCTATTCCCCAAGTTTTGTGGAAAAAAAGCGAATGTGACTGACCCGAGGATCGGCAAGACATTCCGTGAAAAAAGTATTTGACAAACCGGTTGCCTATATGAAATCGAGAATTAATACCAGCAATGATACATGAGAATAAGGCTTTTCTCAAGTTAACTGCCGCCTTGTGAACGGTTACACCCAGAAAAAGGTTAAATTTTAGGACTTTGGAACTCCTTTTCCCCTGCCATTAGCCTGAATAAATCCACACTAAGTGGAAGCTAAGCTGACAGTACCCTGCAACGGAACGTAAGACAGCCCGTCCGCACGCGGCGGCGTGCAGAACGGGCTGTCTTTGACAGAGGGCCGGCAGGGACAATGACGGCCGGGGCGGCCGGGAGACGGTCAGCGGGACGGAGGCTCGGCCCACGGCTGCCTTGCCGTAATGACCGCCCGGTCCTCGGCCGCCGCCCGGCGCATCGCAAGCGCCAGGTACTGGTCCTGGCAGCCTTCGGCCAGACTGTAGAACGGCGGGCCGCCTGCGGTGTAGCTTGCCATGCGCCTGAGGCTCTCGGCTACGGCAAGCTCATCGTCGGACAGGCGGGCCGGTCCGAACGGATTGCGATACAGCCACTCGGACCCGCCGACGATGCCCTGGAGGAAGAAGCCCTCCAGATTGCCGCCATGCCCGGCATCAATCCGGCGCAGTTCGGCATAAGCGGGAGCGTCGAAGGCCTCCAGCCAGACGGCCCGTTCGTCCGTAATTTCGCCCCGGTCGCCCCGGATCAGCATCCGGTTCCCCCGGACCCAGGAGAAGTACTGATCCTTGGCAAAATCATATACGCCCAGCCGGTCCCCGAAATCCAGCGTCGCGAGAAGCTGCTTCGAGAGAACTTGCGTCTCCGAGCGGGGCGGGCCCGAACGGTCCGGACCCTGAATGAGGGGGAACGCAAATTCCCTTGCCCGGATTTCGGCGTCCTCGAACCCGATGCCAAGCAACCTTCGGATCAAGCTGACGCCATGGTAATCATGGGCCGCCGAAATCTGGGCCTGCGTGACTGCTCCCAGCCGCCCCGATCCGGCAAGCGCGAGACGGGCGGCATGCATCGGCTGGTAAGCATACTGCTCCGCCACCTGAATCCTTGCCGCCGGTCCGGTGCGGGACCACAGCTCCAGCAGTCCCGCCAAATCCGGAGCAGGCGGAGTCTCCGCAAGCGCAGGATGCCCCGCTTCGGCGAGAGCCGCCAGCAGCCCGCCGGAGGCATCCCGGCTGACGCAGACGACGCTGAAGGCGCAGCCCGCAGCCCCGGCGCGCTCCAGATAGGCCGAAAGCTCCGACACCGCCGGAACGCCCCACCGTTCCGTGAACGCCCGCGCTTTGGCCGGTTCCCTCAGCAGAGCAGCCCCCACAGCAAAATGCCCGGGGAGCGCCCGGGCAATCCGCATATAAAATTCGGCGCGCCAGCCTCCGCCGATGATCCCGAATACCGTCCGATTCATCTCGTCTTCCTCCCCTGCCGGTCTGCATCACGGCCAAGCCTTAGCCTTAAGGCTCCTCCGATGCTTCCCGGCGCTTCTGTTCCCGGTAATCCGCCAGCCATTCCTCGTACTGGTTCACAATCATTTCCCGTTCGCGGGCCCAGGCCGCTCTTGAGTCCCGGGACGTGCGCGAACGGCTGTCTTCCTCCCCGGAGAAGGTCCAGAGGTCGGAGAACAGCGGATCGCGCAGCTCCACGAGCCGGCCGTTCTCCCGGCCGCCGGACCATTCCAGCCCGCGGTCGGTCCTGACCACGGTCCGGCCGTCCGGCGTCGAGGCCTTCTGCCCCGGACGCATCACCGCAAGCAGCTGTCCCAGCGTATACCACTGCATCCCGGCTCCGCCTCTCCCTTCCCGTCCTTGGGTTTCTGCGCCTGCCCCTCAGGCTCTTGCCGCCGGAAGCTTGACGATGACCTCCGTGCCTTCTCCCTTGGTGCTCATGTACTTGATGGTTCCGCCCATGGCTTCGATAATTCGGAACGTGACCATAAGTCCCAGACCGGTGCCCTTGGTCTTGTTCGAGTAGTACGGCTCTCCCAGCCGGGCCACCTCGCCCGGCTCCATTCCTTCCCCATTGTCCTTGATGCTGACCACGACATGGTTCCCGGAACGCCAGGCGATGATGCTGACCAGGCCTCCGGCGCGCAGCGCCTCGATACTGTTCTTGACGATATTGATGAACGCCTGCTTGAATTTCGGCGAGCTGCACGTAATCATCAGATCGGGTTCAAGATGCAGCTCCAGCCGTCCGCCCTGGAGATTGGCCATCGGCAGCAGGATGCCGGCCACATGCTTCAGTTCGCCCGAGGCGTCCAGCACCTCGACCTTATCCATCTCCGGCTTCGCGAACGTCAGGAAGTCGTTGATGATCAGAGAAGCCCTGTCGAGCTCGGACATGGCAAGCTTGAGGTACTCCTTCTCTTTGTCGGTGGTCCCTTCTCCGAGCAGCTGGATGAATCCGCGGGTCACCTGGAGCGGGTTGCGGACTTCATGCGCGACCGAGGCCGCAAGGTCGCTGATCATCTCCATTTTCTCGGAACGCTGCAATTCGTTGTTGAATTTCTCGAGCTCTCTGGAATACATGACCACCTGTTCGTGGTTCTGCGCGAATCTCCGGCCCAGAATGACGATCAGAGAGACCAGGAACAGTACGATTCCCCATTTCCACCAGTAGAGATGGTAGATGCCGGACGTCAGGTAGAAGAGCAGCAGCTCGGCAACGACGATCAAGGTCAGAATCGCCAGTCCTGCCGTGAAGATAATGGCTTCTGTATTGCCTTTGGCGACATCTCTCACCGCCACCGCCAGCAGAGTGACGAACAAGGTAATGATGAGCAGACCCACCATGTAGACGGTGAACAGGACATAGATCCGGTCCCATCGCCCGTCCATCAGCAGATGGGCTGTGCTCAGCATAACGGCAAGCACGGCGTAGACGGTCAGGAAGCGCCGCAGCCGGAGAACGATCCGCATCGGTCCCGGGCCGAACAGCTGCTCGAAGTACGAAGCGAACGCCGGAAGCAGCGTGAAGATCCCCAGATCAAACACATAATTGACCCAGGGGCCTTTCTCCACAAGGACCGGCAGATAGGACGAATGAATGATAATCAGAATGCCTGACGAGAGGATAACCAGAACCAGCAGAAAGGCGCTGGAGAACATGTCTTTTCGCAGAAAAAGCGAGCACACCGCCAGTACGGTGGCCGTGAACACCAGGGCTCCGCCCAGAATCAGGTCAATCAATCCCTGCTTGGTGTAATTGGCGAGCAGATCGACATAGCTGCCAATCTCCATGCCGCCGAATACGCCGTATTGATCCTCTTGTCCGCCGATATAGATTAGCAGCGGCTCGCCCGAGAGGCGGTCGTTCAGAGGCACAATGAGGTTCCCGCCTCCGATGATGCGGTCAGGCGAGCGGAACACAAGCGTCCGGTCGGCATAGGCGGCTACCTCGCTGCCGTATGTCTTCTCCAGCAGCAGCGCGCTGCTGCCTTCAAGCCGGGGCAGCCGGACGCGCAGCCAGACGCCGGTGACCTCATCGGGCTTGGGCGGAATCGTGTCCGGCGTGACATCCAGCCAGCCCGTATCGGAGAGCGCCCGGTCCAGCTCTATGCCGTGCGCAGCCGGATCGGCCCATTTCATTTCCCACTCGGGCAAGCTTTCGCCGCCGTGCTTCCCCCATTCCATTTCAATGCCGATTGGCACAATCACCGCCAGGAGCAGAAGGATGAGCAGGACTGCGGATGTTTTTTGCAAAGGACCTTTCATGAGTGCACCTCGGCAGATCTACAGGATAAACATACAGGTTGGAAATTAATTCATACCCTACCTTACTTATTTCGACATCATTCGCGTTCTTCCCTTTCCGGGCTTGGCCCTGAACACAAAAAAAGCCTCCGGCTCGCGGATAGAGCCGAATCTCCGGAAGAACACTAGCTCTGGCGGACTCTCCCCCGGCCGGACCTGCCGATGCCGGAATTGCAGGACGATCGGATTCGCCCTGCGCTCAGGCGGGTAAACTTTATTAGACATGCACTATGGCGGCGCAGCCGACCCTAAGGAGGCTGGATTCCATGAGCACACAGAAAGAACCGGAAGACGACGGCTTGGTCACGGAACGCGATATCGACGAGGAGTTCGGTCTCTTCCGGGAAGGAAGCTATGAAGACAGCTTATCCGATGAGGATCAGCGCGATGCGATCCGACACGGACTGCCGGACGAGCAGAAACTCCGGCGAGAAGACCGGCTTTAGGGCCTGGGCCATCCGGATCAAAAAAGGAGCTGAACAACATGTCCGATTCTTTTAATAAAACGACGGCGGATTTCGCCTATGAACGTTATGTGACGCTGGGCGACACGGATCCCGACAGCGGGATTCCGGCTGACGATCTGCGCCCCGCCGGCACGATTACCGCGCAGAGCGCAAGCGGAACCGGAAATACGGAGGCTGCTGTCGAATCGCCGTTCACACGCCACGAATCGGCGGGCGCCGCTTCGATCGGCATTGACGGCGTGCCGGAACCCGGCACCGATCCCGCGCTGGTCGGCGACCCCCATCTGGCCGCCGATACAGGACTCGGCATTGCCGGTACCGGACCGGCCCCGGCCGGCACCGCTTACGGAAGCGGCGCCGATCCGGCCGAGCCTTCTGCCGAGGAGCTGGACTCGCCCGGCCTACTCTCCGGTCCGCCCGCTTACCGCGATGAGTTGGCGCATTCGGATGCGGCGCTGGCCGCAGACGCTTCGGGCCTGACCATCGGCGCAATTGACTATGCCGACGAGGAGGAAGAAGGCGTGACCGGCGGCCTGAACGAAGAAGATCCGCTGCCCGATGTCCCGGACGCGGACGAAATATCGGCGGACTCGCCGGTGGACCCTGCGGCTCCTCCGGTGGACGTCATGCCGGGTACGGATATTCTGAACGGCTCCACGGGAGAAGAAGACTAGGCTGCCCCTGCAAAAACCGGGCGGCAGGCTTGTTTTGCAAGAGCCGGCTCTGCCGGGTTATGATGATTCGGGAAGCATCCGACTGATTCTGACCCATAAGGAGAGACTGAAACGTGAAATTCAAGCTTCAACCCCTGCCGCTGATGCTGGTCGTGCTGGCCCTGCTGATGCTGGCGGGCTGCGGCAACAAGCCTGACGGCGGCGGCAAGGCCGCGAGCGCGGCCCCTTCCGCAGCCGCCTCCGGCGCCGACGCGGAGCAGGGTCTGCCTTCCGCAGATGCAAGCCATCCGGTCGTCACCATTGAGATGGAAGACGGAGGCGTGATCCGGGCCGAACTGTATCCGGAGGTCGCCCCCAACACGGTGAACAACTTCATCTCGCTGATTCGCCAGGGCTTCTATGACGGAACGATCTTCCATCGGGTCATCCCCGGATTCATGATCCAGGGCGGCGATCCCGACGGAACCGGCGCGGGCGGACCCGTCTACACAATTGCCGGTGAATTCGCGAACAACGGGTTCGCCAATTATTTGCCGCATACCGAAGGCGTTCTGTCGATGGCCCGCTCGGGCGATCCCGATTCGGCCGGCTCCCAGTTCTTCATTATGACCGATGCGGCGCCCCATCTGGACGGCGATTATGCAGCCTTCGGCAAGGTAACCGAAGGCATGGATGTCGTCCGCCGCATTGTCAGTCTGGAACGGGACGACAATGACCGGCCGCTGAAGCCGCCGGTCATGAAGAAGGTGACGGTAGACACGCTTGGCGTAACCTATCCGGACCCGGTCAAGAAGCAGTAGCAGCCAAGGAAGCCCCTCTCCGGGAAGAGCCCAGTCTCTTCTCCCGGGAGCGGGCTTCTTGGTCCTGTGTTCAGGCGCGCGGCCGCGGCCGGCTCATTACGTGATGTTCGCTGCGCAGGAAAGTGCTCCGGGCATTCTTCAGCTGGGCGATCCGTTCCTGGGCCATACGGTCGGCGGCTGCATAAGACGGAATGTCTTCCGTCCGGGAAATCTCCAGAATGCGGGCCACGCTGTCATAGATTCGGGCAATTTGCTTGTAGGCCCGCTCCTTGTTGTAGCCGTGCAGCTCGTCGGCCACGTTAATGACGCCCCCGGCGTTGATGACATAATCGGGCGCATAGAGAATTCCCCTCCGGTGAAGCTCGTCTCCATGCCGCGGTTCCTTCAATTGATTATTCGCCGCCCCTGCGATTACCTTGGCCTTCAGCTGCGGCAGCGTCTCATCGTTGAGGGTCGCGCCGAGCGCGCAAGGCGCGTAGATGTCGCATGCCGCCGCTGTAATCTCTTCCGGATCGGCCAAGGCCGCGCCGCAGGCATCCGCCACCCGCTGCGCCGCTTCCCGGTTGATGTCCGCCACCTGCAGCAGGGCACCCTCCTCCTTCAAATATCCGCATAAATGGAAGGCTACATTGCCTGCCCCCTGGACCGCAATCGTCCGTCCCTTCAAGGAATCGGAACCGAAAGCTTCCCCGGCCGCCGCCTTCATCCCCCGGTAGACGCCGTAAGCCGTTGCCGGAGAAGGATTGCCCGATGATCCGTATGACGGGGACGTCCCCGTAACAAAATCGGTCTCCTGATAGATAAGGTCCATATCCTCAACCGTCGTTCCGACATCCTCTGCCGTTATGTACCTTCCGTTCAATCCCTGCACGAACCGTCCGAACGCCCGGAACATCGCTTCATTCTTGTCCGTCCGGGGATTGCCGATAATGACCGTCTTGCCTCCCCCGAGGTTGAGTCCCGAAATCGCGTTCTTATACGTCATTCCCTTGGCCAGCCGCAGCGCGTCGGTCAGCGCCTCTTGTTCGGAGCCATACGTCCACATCCGGGTGCCCCCAAGCGCCGGGCCCAGCGTCGTATCATGAATCGCAATAATCGCCTTCAGCCCGGAATCCCGGTCCTGGCAGAACAGCACCTGCTCATAGTCATCCATCGCCATTGCTTCAAAAAGCTTCATACTCTCCGGCTCCCGTCTTCTATATTGGATAGAGTGTTTTTCTTGCTCTTATTTCTGCTCTTATTATAGAGGAAAAGCAAATTTAATTTCCAATGACAGGAAAACTTTTTGATGTTCATTCCGCATGTTTATGAGAATTGTCATAAATTGGGCACGATCCGATGGCTTATAGTGTGGACAATCTCCTTCTCCAAGGAGCACTCCTGCAAGAAAGGTGTGTTGAGAATTATGGAACCTGCATCGCTGGTCAGTTCCGCCTTCGCTCTGTTCGAAAAGGAGGCCCCCGCTCACCGCAAAGCCTGGCTGGAGGCCGTTCAGGGTCTCGAAGCCGCCAGCCGGCTGGACCCGAAGACGGAAGCGCTGGCCTATCTTGCCGTTCTGGCGGCCGCCCGGCTGGATAGCGGCCTGCCCTTCCACGTGAAGCAGGCGCAGCACGCCGGCGCTACCCGCGAAGAGATTATCAGCGCAGTCCTGGTGGGCCTGCCCGCCGTCGGCAACGGCGTCATCTCGGCGCTTCCGGCCGTGATCGCCTCGCTGGAGGAGTCCTAGACCTCCGGCATCCTGTCGTTCCCCCGGGCCATGAGGTCCGGGGTCTTTTTTTGCGATGAAGAAATAAGGGGATGGGAAACGCTGCATCTCTAATTCTCCGGGGAATCCGGTTCCTAAATGATGACAAAGTGGAATTTATAGGGGAAAAGAGGTGAAATCCTGGGGGTGGAACGCTGATTTTGTCAACTATATGATAATGTAAGCGCTGACATTAGTCGCGCTGGATATCCCATTCTTTCTATACGAGGAGGAAAAGGAATGAAGAAGAAGTCCAAGTACATCTCGGTTCTGCTTGCCGCCGTCGTCGGTGTGTTCGCCTCTGTATCCGTCGCTTTTGCAGCGACCTGGTCATCGTCCGACCAGTACGGCAATTGGGCGAACGGCGGGTATACGGTCTATAACAATGTATGGGGAAGCGGCGCAGGAGCCCAATCTATCTGGGCGAATTCCTACAGCAACTGGGGGGTATGGGCGCAGCATCCTTCCACGGGAGGCATCAAATCCTACCCGAACAGCACCCGGGAAATCAATCTGAAGCTCAGTGCGCTGAAGAGCGTAACCAGCAGCTTCAATGTAAGCGTACCTGCAAGCGGAGCCGCCTACGAATCCGCCTACGATATCTGGGCAGGCACGAACAATGCCTATGAAATTATGCTCTGGATGAACTATTACGGCGGCGTGAAGCCGATTGCGGAGAACTGGAGCGCTGCCGGCGATCCCGTGGCGGCTTATACCAATGTAAGCGTAGGCGGCCATACGTGGAATGTATATAAAGGCAGCAACGGTTCCAACGCCGTCTATTCCTTCGTGCGCACAAGCAATACCAATTCCGGCACGGTGGATGTGCTGGCGATTATGAACTGGATCAAGGGCAAGGGCTGGTTCTCCGATGTGACCCTGAACCGCGTACAGTTCGGGTACGAAATTACCTCGTCCCCGGCGGGGCTGAACTTTACTACGAACAGCTACTCGGTCAGCTACTCGAAGTAGACGTCCCAGGGGTACCGGAGCCCTCTACCCGGAATCTGAACTCTGCCCGCTTCGTCGGCGCGGGACGGTATTCAAAGAGAGAGCGCTTCGCCTGGCGGCGAAGCGCTCTTGATTCGTATTCGCAGACTTTGGGATTACCGCTTCGCCATTGTCTCGGTCAGTACCGGAACGATCTGCGATTTGCGGGATACAACGCCCTTCAGCACAGCCTTGTTGGCGTCCAGCTTGACGTTATAGGCTTCTTCGACCGCCTGGGCTTGCCGGCCCAGGGCTACGCCTACGGAGTCGTTGTTCAGAATGTCGGTGACGACGAACAGGAACAGATCGAGACCCTTCTCGTCGATAATCGCGTTCAGCGCCTGTTCCAGTTCCGTCTGGCGGCTCAGCACATCATTCGTATCCACCGCGTTGACTTGGGCAATCTCCACCTTGTAGCTGCCCATGGCGAATTCCTTCGCATCCAGGGAGACGAGCTGGGCAATGCTCTTGTCGCTGAGGTCGGCCCCGGCCTTCAGCATATCCAGGCCGTAAGTGTCCGGATCGACGCCGGCGATCTCCGCCAGTTCCTTGGCGGCGGCGATATCTTCCTCGGTGCAGGTCGGCGATTTGAAGAGAAGAGAATCGGAAATGATAGCGGACAGCATCAGACCGGCGATATTCTTCGGGATCTCGACGCCGTTCTCCTTGTACAGCTTCTTCAGAATCGTCGCGGTGCAGCCGACCGGCTCGGCTCTGTAGTACAGCGGAGCAGCCGTCTGGAAGTTGGCGATCCGGTGATGGTCGATGACCTCCACGACCCGAACCTGATCAATGTCGGAAGCGCTCTGCTGGCTCTCGTTATGGTCGACGAGAATAACCTGCTTCGCTTCTCCGGCGACCGTCTCTACCAGGCGCGGAGCAGCCGCGCCGAATTGGTCCAGCGCGTACTGGGTTTCGCCGCTGATCTCTCCGAGGCGGACCGCTTCCACATCCCAGCCCAGTTCCTTCTTCAGGTGAGCATAGGCGATTGCCGAGCAGATCGTGTCGGTATCCGGATTCTTGTGTCCAAAGATCAAAGTTTTTTCCATATCCAAGCTCCTTAGTGTGGTTTATTTGTGTTACCAATATAACACACTTGGACAGGGGCCGCCAGCCGCGGGAGAGGTACGGCGGAAGCGGACACCGGCTTAGGGAAGAGGCAGCGGAATTCGGAAGAAACGGCCGCTGTCCGAGCCCAGATACAGGCGGTCGCCCTGTGTGTTCACCAGTCCGCGGCGGACAGCGGCTTCGCGCCCTTCCGGAATGCCGGCGGAGACGCCGGAGACGCGGTACAGCGTCTCGCCGTCATCAGCCCGAGTGATCCGAATACCGCCGCCGGTTCGAACTTCAAGCAGCCGGTTCCCCGGCAGGGCGTAGACCGCCAGTCCTGCCGATTCCGCATAGCCTTCCGGATTATAGAACGCCCGGTCCAGCGGCTGGCTCCAGCGGATTTCTCCATCAGCGGCATCCACCGCAGCCAGCGGGCCGTTCAGATACAGATACAGCGTATTGCCCGCAAAGACGGCCGGTCCCCCGCTTCCCTTAAGCCGCCAGCGCTCCCGGCCGGTCGCCGCATCGGTCAGCACGATCTCCGGCCGTGTCCGGTCCGAGGCAAAGGGACCGGAAAATTCCCGGGTCAGCAGCAGGTTCCCGCTACTGCCGATCAGGTCGCCGCGCGCCTGGATCCGCGCCTGTACCTCTCCGGAGGACAGATCGATCCGCAGCCGCTCGCCTCCAAGGCGGAACCAGCGGACCGGCTCTGCCCCCGCTGCCGGATCGGCCGGAAGCGGCGCCGGCTCCAGCAAGGGATCGTACGGGGCTGTCTCCAAGGCGGAGTCCGGCTCGTCCTTTCCGGTCAGGCTCCAGCGCAGGCTCCCCGTTCCTGGTTCCAGCCCGGTCAGCTTCGGGCCGCTCTTCAGCAGGACCACGTCTTCTCCGCCCTCATTTACTACCGCCCGGTCGCCCTTCAGCGCTTTCTTCCACAGCGTCCTGCCGTCCTTCTCGTTCAGGGCGAGCAGTCTGGCCGTCTGCGAATCCGGCTCATAGCCGTACAGCAGAATGATTCCCTTGGCAGCGTACATCTCGGTGTAATCGCTCCGCCCGTCCGCCTTACCCAGCTTCTGTTCCCAGATCGTTCGGCCTGTAGCGGCGTTCAGGTGGCGCAGCCGGTACTCATAGCCTTGCCCCGGTGTATAGGGATTCAAGACGGTCAGTTCCTGACGGCTGCGGTCGAGGGCCGTTCGGCTTCCGCCGAACCCGCCGTCGATCTGCCACAGCGTACGGCCCGTCTCCGGACTGACCGCATAGAGATTATCGTTCATATGCATCCCGCTCAGACCTCCGTCGTCTCCGAACAGTATCAGCGCTTTTGGGGTCACGTACCGGAGATACATATAGGCCAGGCTGCCCCGGTTGACCCAATCCGGCTCCAGGCGGCGGACTGCCGCCGGCTTCTCCGTTACTGGCGCGCACCGGACGGGAGCGGAGCCGTAACAGGAAGTGAAGGACCGGAGCGGCGCGGCGGCCGCCGGCGGTGTCCGCGCCCCGGCTTCGGCTGACGACGCGCCGCTCTCCCCGGTTCCGCGCGGATCTGCGCCATCCTGTCCGCCGGCTGCTTCGCAGCCGGACACCAGGGCAGCCAGCAGCAAGGCGGCAATTCCCTTGCGAAGACGAATAGACATGCCAACCCCTCCTCTTGTTCCCGCAGGCGAAGCAGCGGGAATTCTCAAGCATTCTAAGGGGTTAGACGTTTTTGCCAGCAAGAAGTTTCCATATTCACCAGCACCTTACCGCCGAACGGCGGCTTAGGCGCGTTCTCCCCTGATGATCGGCGGCAGCTCTGCCAGTTCCCGGATCTCATAAGTGGGCGCGATATCGCTGCGCCCCGGCTTGCCGAGCGGATTGAACCAGCAGGTGTCGATGCCGTAGCCGTTGCCGCCTTTGATATCGGAAGTCAGCGAATCGCCGACCATCAGCGTCCTTGGCTTGTCCGCCGCCGTCAGACCCAGTTCGCGGAACGCATAATCGAAGATGCCGGGTTCGGGCTTCTGGCTTCCGGCCAGTTCGGAAATAATCACCTGCCGGAACGTGCTGTGGAGCGGAGATCCCTGAATACGGGAGCGCTGAACCTCGGTAATTCCGTTCGTGATGACGGCCAGCGTACAGCCTTCCAGCTCGCGACACAGCTCCTCCGCTCCCTGGATCAAATACGTTCCGGCTCCCAGGTGCCGCAGATAAGCCTCGCTGAAAGCCGCAGGGTCCAGCTCCAGCCGATGCTCGGTGAACAGCCGCTGGAACCGCTCGACCCGCAGCGCCGCCGATGTGATGATCCCTTGCTCCAGGTCTCGCCACAGCGCCGAATTGATGGTCTTGTAGCTCTCTCCGTATTCCTGCGCGCCTGCGGGCAGGCCGAATTGAAGAAAGGCGTTCTCCAGAGCCCGGCTCTCCGCCAGTCCGTAATCGAACAACGTATCGTCCGCATCCAATAGAATAATGTCGTATTTCATCCTTGTCGCTCTCCTTTTGATTTCACTTGAACTGCGCCCAGCCTTCACTTCAGCATACCTTCTTCCGCCCGGCTGCGCCAACGGGCTCTTCCTTTCTCTTCCGTGCCCCAAGTTCCCCAGTGCGCGGCTGCCGGGCTGCGGCTGTCGACAGAACTCCCTCTGCGGCGTTATAATCGGAGGAAGAGAGACAGACAGCATATCCTCTCCACACCAATTTAATGGCGGTGATTTTCATTCTTTACGTATTGGCTTTTCTGTTGTCTTACGCAATTGTCTATTTCCTGATTCCTCCACTTCGCCGCCTGGCTTTCCGGCTTGATTTTGTAGACAAGCCCCGTCAGGATGTCGAACGCAAAATACACAGGGAGCCGATCCCGCTGACGGCCAGCTACGCCATTTTTGCCGGATTCTTCATCGTCTATCTGCTGTTCTCCCGCGACTTCTCGCTGGAGACGCTGGCGCTGTTCGCCGGCGGCATTCTGCTGCTCACAATCGGTACGGTCGACGACTGGTACAAGACAAAGGGCAAAGAATTTCCGGCGCTGCCGAAGATGGTGGTTCAAATGTCGGCTGCGGTTCTCGTCTACGCTGCGGGAATTTCATTTACCGGCTTCTATAACCCTTTCTCGGGCGAGTATTTCACCCTGCCGGTCGTTCTGCAATTCCTTCTGACGATCCTCTGGATCTTCGGCGTCACAACCGTCATCAACTTCACCGACGGAATGGACGGTCTTGCCGCCAGCCTGACGGCCATTTCCGGCACAACCCTGTTCATCGTCGCCTTGGTCAAGAACCAGTCGCCGTCTGCGATGATGGCCATTATTCTGATCGGCGTCACGCTGGCCTACTTCCATTTCAACAAGCCGCCGGCCAAAGTCTTCATGGGCGACGCGGGAGCGACCTTTCTCGGCTTCATCCTGTCCGTTATCGCGCTGGACGGCGCCTTCAAGCAGGCGACCCTGCTGTCGCTGTTCATTCCGATACTCGCCCTGGGCGTGCCGATCTTCGACAATCTGTTCGTCATCATCCGCCGCTTCATGCAGGGCAAGGCCATCTATCAGGCCGATGCCAGCCAGGCCCATTACCGGCTGCTCCGGTCGGGGCTGAACCACAAGCAGGTCGTGCTTGTCCTCAGCCTCATCAGCGTCTGCCTGTCGCTGTCCTCGATTATTCTGCTGCTGATGCAGAGCTAGCGCGCGGACGCCGGGCCGCAGGGCTAACCGGGAAGCAGCCGGGTGCTTCTCATGGCAAAAAGCGTTCTTCCTCCTTCAAGGGGAAGAACGCTTTTTTTGATTCGGGCCCCTTTAGGCCCCGGATGGGCGCTTCACTCAGGATGCGCGCCGGTTCAGTCCGCTTCCAGCCCCTCGCGGAGCTGCCGGTAGATGCCGACAATCTCTTCCATCGGCATCCGGACCAGCCCGCTGGACGAAGGCGCGACGAACTCCCGGACGCCGTCGACCGCCGGCTCGAAGCCGTCCTGGAATCCCCACTCCGCCTTCGGCTTGCGGGTAAACTCCGTATAGACGCCCTTGCCGACAAAACAGGCCACCTGCGGCCGGTACCGCTCCAGCTTCTCCTTCAGCGCCCGCCGGCCTTCGGCGTACTCCGGCCGGGCGATATCCTCGATTCCGCGCGTCGGGCGCGCCACAATATTCGTGAAGCCGTACCCCAGCTTCAAGAGTTCGCCGTCCTCCGAAGCCTCGTAGAGCCGGGGCGTCAGACCGGCCCGGTGCAGAATCCGCCAGAAGCGATTCCGCGGATTGGCATAGTGATGCCCGAGTTCGCCGGACCGAAGGCTCGGATTGAAGCCGATGAAGACGACCTGGAGCCCCCGCTCCAGATGGTCGGGAACCGGCGGAAGCTCCGCCTGCCGCTCCTTCTCCGCTCTTCCGGTTACCTCTGCCATGCCGCTTCCTCCTTTCGATCTGCTGTTCTTCTCTCTCCAGCCTGTCCTCTCTCTTCCTTAACCGGCACTGAAGCGGGCCAACCATCGCGAATGCTAGGGAAGCAGCGCTTTGACGCGGGACGTCAGATCGCCGGCCTTCAGACGATAATAATTGCTGTCGCCGTTCTTCAGCTTCATCAGCACGAGGCAGGAGCCGGCTTCGGGCTTATAATCGCGGTAATGATCCAGAATATCGCTGAACACCGCCTCGCTCTGGCTGGTGACGGTCTTGCCCTGGCTTCGGGCCTGCCCGAAGTAGGCAGCCGGGTCGTAGGCGTTCCCGGCCGGAAGAGCGGACGAATCAGACTGCCGGACCAGCTCCACCGATTCGATGTCCGCAGGCTGAATGCGGACCCGGTCGCCATAGCCCTTTTGCTTCAGCCAGGCTTCCAGCTTCCCGTAAGACGGCTTCCAAGCCACATTGGAGAAGAACTGGTACGGCTTGCCGACCGATTCTTCGGGAATAAGTTGAATTAGCGCCCTGTCCACACGGTCGTCGGTCTCTTCCGCCAGACTCATCTCCAGGACCTCTTCCTTCAGCAGGGCAGTGAACTCCCGGATATCCTGCGGGTTCCAGATCGATACGCTCTTCTGGTTCGCCGACAATTGAACGCTGGCCAGCTGCTTGTCCAGCTCGGGAAGCATATATTCCAGTGTCTTGAACGGCACGGCTTCCATCACAGCGGCAAGCTCCGGCTCAAAGCCCTTCAGCGGAATCCAGTAGCTGCGGACGAGCGTTCTGCCGTTCTTGAGCTTGTAGGCAATCTTATAATTGAAATTGCGGTCTCCCGCCGAATAAGTCCCGTTCTGTTCTCTGTCCGGCCGCGTATTGACGAGGGCCGCATGCAGGCGGCGAACGGCTTCGATGTAGACCGGGTCGTCCGAGAACGGACTTACGTCCTCGAAGGGACTTCCCATCTCCGTGCCGGAAGCGGCATGATAATTGCTCCGTCCGTCCGTGAGGTAATCTTCATAATAACTGCCCGCATAGACGGCTTCGATCCGGTTCATATCCGGGATGCGGTTCTCATAGCCGTTCAGCGGAGACACACAGAAGTATAATAGCCCGCCGATGACGGCGGTATACCCGGCAAAACGCAGCAGAAGCTTCCGGCCAAAAACCTGAAAGGACCGCTGAAGCAGCATTTCTGCCGCGATGCAGCCGAGTGCGGCGCCGATGCCGAATCCGGCGATCGTCCATCCCGCTCCTCCCTGGCGCTGATCTCCCATATAGGAGCCCGCCAGCATCATGGAGCACAGCATCACGCTGGCCCTGAAGGGCGGCCGGAGAGCGGCAAAGACAATGGCTTGCCCGGCCCGTTCCACCGGACGCTTCCGGTACAGCGCTCCCGCCAGGATGATACAACAGACGGCAAGCGCTAGGTATACCGTCAGCTCTCTCCAACCGAACGGTGAAGAGGAATTATTAACCATATGAAGGACGGGAGACCAGAGACTCCGTTCCCGCCACCACCAGTCGTATCCGAAGCCGTAGAGATAATTGGACAGCAGCGAACCGAGCAGTTCCGCGAGCGCATCGGGCAGAATGAGCAGGGCATAGACCACCAGGCCCTGAAGCAGGGTCTGGCCCACGCACATGCCTGCGAACACCGTGAAGCTGAACAGAAAGACCGTGAGAATCGTAAGGGCTGCTCCCCATTTCCATACCTCGGCCCATCCGTAGAGGTACAGGCCGTCGGCGGTATTCTGTGCGAGCCCGGCGGCCAGCGTGGTCAGCCAGACGGTTTTGTCAATAGTATCCGGGTTGCCGGGCAGCAGACAAAAAAACCGCGCCGTTAAGCGCGGGAATTGCCGAATCCTCTATTCGGCCGGCGGGGAACCTTCGGCAGCCGCTCTTCCTGTCGCTGACGCTTGCTTGCGGCGCGGACTGCGATCGCACAGCAGCGCAGCGGGAATCCCGGGAAGCAGCAGCCAGGCGGCTGCCGCGAACGTATCGCTGTAGGCGTCGTACGTTGCCGTCTTGGCCGCGGCCGCTGCCATGCCGGTACCCGCAGCCTTCCCGTTCTTCGCCTGAACATCCGAGAGCCTGTCGGTCAGATTCTGCTGAAGCATCGTCACGATAATCGCCACACCGAGCACGCTGCCTATCGCTTTGGCCATGTTCACTATGCCTGACGCCATTCCGATCTTGGCTTCCGGGACATGGTTGACCGCCGACGTCATCACCGGCGCCATCGTCATTCCGATGCCAAGACCGGCCGCGAACAGCCGCAGCGCCACGTCTCCGGTCGAGGCATCCGCTCCGAGACCGGACAGCGACCAGGTCATCAGCATCAGCAGAGCAATGCCTGCGGTTGCGGGAAGATGCGAGCCCCATCGAACCGCAACCGGAGAGGATAAGGCGGAGGTGACGATGGTTCCAAGCGCCATGACCGACAGAATCAGTCCGGCCCGCAGTTCGGATACTCCCATAACCCGGGTAAGAAAGAAGGAAGTGAGAATCGCGACGTTCGTCAGCCCTGCTCCGACAATCAGAAGCGCCAGAGAAGAGGCGCTGAACGGCCCGCTACGGAACAGGGACATGGAGAGCATCGGCGCCTTCCCCCGAAGCTGCGAGACGGTGAATACCGCGAGCAGCAGGGCGGCGCCCAACAGCAGAAGCAGTACGGACCGGGAATGCCAGCCCTCGTCGCTTACCCGGATCAGCCCGTACGTCATACTGAACATAGCTCCCGAGATCGCAAGCATCCCCGGCCAGTCGAGGGCAGTGCCCGCGGTCGGGTCCTTGGATTCGCCGATGAAGATCCAGGTCAGGACAAGGCTGAGCGCGGCAAGCGGCACATTGACATAGAAAATCCATTCCCAGTTCAGCTTGTCCGTAATCACCCCGCCCAGCGCCGGTCCGCTGGCGGCAGCCAGGCCTGACAGAGCGCCCCATAATCCGATGATAAGACCATGCTTCTCCTTGGGAAATGCCTGAGTGACAAGCGGAATGGACACCGGGACGATAATGGCTCCGGCCAATCCTTGAACAAAACGGGCTCCAATCAGGAATTCCAGATTCGGCGCAAGTCCCGACAGCAGAGAGGCCAGGCCGAAGACCGCCGTTCCAAGCAGGAAGACCTTCTTCCGTCCGAACTGGTCCGCCAGACGCGACGCGCTCAGGATAAAGACTGCGAACGCCAGATTATAAGCGTTGACCACCCATGAGATGCGGTCCACTCCGCCGTCGAAATAGCGGGTCATTTCCGGCAGCGCAATGTTGACGATCGTACCGTCGAGAAGAGCCATGAAGAAGCCGAGAACGATTGCCGTAAACGATAAAGCAGATTTCCGGTTCATAAATAATCTCCCTCCAAAACTGAACTGTAGTTCACTTTTGGATTATATGAACTTCAGTTCAGTTTTGTCAACGACAAATCTGAACCAGAGTTCACATTCGTTGACACGATGCGTTTTCTTTTTTTACAATATAGTATGATGAGGAGGCGTCAGACATTGACTGATTCCATGGATGGCATGCCGCGCAGAGCGCAGAGCACTGCCGCAGACAAACCAAGAACCCCCCAGCAGGACCGGGGAGTTCGTACAAGAGAAGCCATTATCCGGGCAGCGATGGAGTTGTTCGCAGAGAAGGGCTACCTTCAGACGAACAGCAAACACATCGCCGCCCGCGCCGGCGTAAGCACCGGCAGCTTCTATTCCTATTTTGCGGATAAAAAAGCCGTATTCCTGGAAGTGCTCCAGATATACAGCGAAGAGCTGGTCGGCAAGATGGAGGCGACGCTGCTTGAGCTGAACCGCTCGGCCCTGGACCGCAGAACGCAAATGCTCCTGCTGATCGACAATCTCGTCCAATCGCACGACGTCTTCATCCGGTTCCACAAAGAACTGGCTGTTCTCGCTCTGAGCGACGAAGAGCTGCAGCAGATGATTGAACGGCAGCGCAGCGCAGGACAGGCGATTACGCTGAAGTACCTGCAGCAAATGCCGGAGAAGCTGCTCGTCCGCAATCTCGAAGCCGCCGCCGCCCTTATTTACGAGACCTTTGACGTAGTCGTAGACCGGATGGCTTTTGCCCCCGAATCCGTTGATGTCCATTCCCTCAAGGAAGAGCTGGCGGACATGCTGGTCCGCTATCTGTACCCGTAACGTCTACCGGATATCCTTCCAGAAATTCAGCGGCGCCATATCCCGGGTGATAATTCCGTATGTATATCCCTTACGGTCCAGGGTGTTCAGTACCCGCGGCAGCACCTTCAGCGTCGCCGCCTGGTCGTGCATCAGAATGACGGGCGGAGTCTTGGCGCCGAGGTCGTCGATCTGGGTCATAATCCGGTTGTAGATCCGGTCGCTGTCGGTCTTGTACTTCCAATCCAGGGAGTCGACGTTCCAATCCCACAGCAGAAAGCCCTGCCCCAGCAGCGCATCGCGGTAGGCCTTGGTCAAATACGGCTTGCTGCCGTAAGGCGTGCGGATCAGCGGAGTCGTGATTCCCGCCGCCGACTGAAGCGCCGCGTTGTCGCGGTTCATTTCGTTCAGTGCCGAGGCCGGCGAGGCGTAGAACTTGCTTTTGACATGGGACATGCCGTGCAGGCCGACAGCGTTGCCCGCCTTCACCATCCGCTTTACCTCGCCGGTATGGGCAGCGATATGCGGCCCCAGCATGAAGAAAGTCGCCTTCGCCCCGTGTTCGTCCAACAGATCAAGCAGCCTGTCCGTTGTCGCCGACGGCCCGTCGTCAAAGGTCAGATAGACGACCTTGCCGGAGGAAGCCGACTTGGTTCCTCCGTTTGCGGCGGAAGACGCAGCGCCCGGCTTCGCGCCTTCGGCAGACGGAGCGGGAGATGCCGCCGGGGCGGCGCTTGCCAGCTTCTTCGTGTCATATTTGGCCGCGAACTCGGCGTCGCTCAGCTTGGCTTCCCCGTCTTTTACCCGCAGCAGCCCCAGTTCGGGCCGGTAGGAGACCGAATATCCGAACTGCGTTGCCACCTTGACCGGCAGCATAAGGCGGCCGTTCGCCGTATACATCGGCAGCGTGCCCGCGCTTGTGGCCGTCATGTTGACGGCAAAGCCGCTGCCCGGCAGCAGCCTCAGCTCGCCGCCGCGGCCGGCCAGCGTCAGATCAGACGCACTCCCCGTCAGAGTCAGCTCCAGCTGCTCTGCCAACTCTTTTACAGGCACAAAGAAACTTCCATTCTTCTGCTCCGCCGGGATTCCGCTCAGCTTGTCGTTAATCCCCAGCCGCCACGCCGCCTTCCCCGCAGCCGAGGCTTCCCCCATGTTCCAACAGCCCCATGCCGCCACAAATACCAGCAGCGCGAGACATCCTCTTCCCATTCTCATCCTCTCTCGAATCTCCTTCTCCTGATGTGGTTTCTATCACCATAACATAGATGCCCGCTTCCAGTATTGGACAGTTTGTAACCGGCAGTTAAAAAACTGTTACCCGGCTGTATAAGGGTCCACACATGCGCAGCTGCTTCAAAAGAGAGAGTCTTTCGGGCGAATCGGGCTGAAAGCCGTCTTTGACGCATGAAATCGGGTACTTCAGGGAATTTTAATTGTGACAAACTGGGTAATTTTTTTAATTCGTGAACGAATTATGAACTGCTCAAAAAATCCACAAAACAGCGCTGTTACAGTGATCTTTATCATATCGCGCCTCTATTAGTAACATTAAGTTCACATAAAGTTCATACATTGTACAATTTTATAGCATTTAATATGCTATTTTCTATAATATGTCTTTTGCATTATCCCATCCAAATTTTTAATATAGATACAGGTCATTGATTTTCGGTTAACTTGTTTAATAAGCACAGTAATGAAGGAAAGGAGTTCGACATGAACAAAAGAGGGCCGTTATACGCATTGTTTTTCAGCCTTTTCCTGCTGCTTCCGGGTTGCAGCTCGCTCACCGTGCTGAATCCGAAGGGGCCAGCGGCCAAGACGCTCTCCGACACGATTATCCTCTCGATTCTCGTGATGCTCGGCGTTCTTGCCGTCGTCTACATCCTCTACATCTTCGTGCTGGTCAAATACCGCGCCAAGAAGACCAATGAGGGCTACATTCCGCCTCACGAACCGGGTAACAAATGGCTGGAAGCGACCTGGATCGCCATTCCGATTATTATCGTGGCGTTCCTGTCCGTCGTAACCGTCAGAACAACGAGTGCCGTAGAGAACGTAGCGAGCGACTACAAAGATCAGAAACCGCTCGTCATTTACGCCTCCTCATCCAACTGGAAATGGCATTTCAGCTACCCGGAGGAAGGCATCGAGACCGTCAATTACGTCAATTTCCCGGTCAACCGCCCGATTGAATTCCGTCTGTACTCGTTCGGACCGATCAGCAGCTTCTGGATTCCGCAGCTTGCCGGCCAGAAGTATGCCATGAGCGACATGACTACTTATCTGAATCTGGTGGCGGAGACCCAGGGAGACTTCCTGGGACGCAACTCCAACTTCAGCGGCAAGGGCTTCGCCCAAATGGAATTCACCGCGACTTCGATGAGCAGCAAGGATTACGACGAATGGGTCAAGGATGTCAAGGATACCGCTTCTCCTCTGACCGAAGAGAAGTTCAAATCGCTGCTGGAGACCGCCCATGTCGGACGCGAGACCTTCTCCACCAACCATCTCGAATTCAGCCCGCCTCCGGGCGAACACAGCGAGCACATGGATATGGATAAGGACGACGATATGGACAACGGCAACATGGATCATCAGGAGAACAAGGATATCCATCCTTCTCCCGCTCCGGAGGAAGAAACGGAGTTTGACGACAAGCCCGCTCCGGTTGTGAACTCGCCGCTTCCAAGTTCTCCGGCGGATGAATCCGCACACAATCATTAAACAAATTGCTGCTGAACATTCCCTGAAAGGAGTCATCCCAATGGATTTGGATAAATTCAAGGTTCACGGCGAACCTCTGATCTACGGCGCTATGGTCAGCATCGTGCTCGTATCGATCGGCATCCTCGTCGGCCTGACCTATTTCAAAAAATGGGGCTATCTCTGGCGCGAATGGCTGACGACCGTGGACCACAAGCGGATCGGCGTTATGTACATCCTCGCCGCGCTGCTCATGCTGTTCCGCGGCGGCGTCGATGCCATGATGATGCGTCTGCAGACCGCTGCCCCGGAAATGAAGTTCCTGGACGCCCAGCATTACAACGAGGTCTTCACGACCCACGGCCTCATCATGATTCTCTTCATGGCGATGCCGTTTATTATCGGCCTTATGAACGTCGTGGTACCGCTGCAGATCGGCGCGCGCGACGTCGCCTTCCCCCGGCTGAACGCCGTCAGCTTCTGGCTGTTCTTCTTCGGGGCGATGCTTCTCAATATTTCCTTCGTCGTCGGCGGCTCTCCCGACGCCGGCTGGTCGGCTTACTTCCCGCTGGCGAGTCTGGAATTCAGCCCGACGGTAGGCAACAACTATTACTCCTTGGCGCTGCAGATCTCCGGTATCGGTACCCTGATGACCGGGGTCAACTTCATCGTCACGATTCTGAAGATGCGCGCACCGGGCATGAAGCTGATGAAGATGCCGATGTTCACCTGGTCCGTGCTGATCACCAACGTCATTATCGTCTTCGCCTTCCCGGTTCTGACCGTCGCTCTGGCGCTGATGATGTTCGACCGCCTGTTCGGTTCCCAGTTCTTCACCATGGCCAACGGCGGCATGGATATGCTCTGGGCGAACCTCTTCTGGGTCTGGGGCCATCCGGAAGTCTATATCGTTATTCTCCCGGCCTTCGGTATCTACAGTGAAATTATCGCGACCTTCGCGAGAAAGAATCTGTACGGCTACAAATCCATGGTTGCCAGTATGGTCGTTATCTCCCTGCTGTCCTTCCTCGTATGGGCGCATCACTTCTATACGATGGGCCAGGGCGTTATGGTCAACAGCTTCTTCTCCATCTCGACGATGGCCATCGCCGTTCCGACCGGCGTCAAGATCTTCAACTGGCTGTTCACCCTCCGTAAAGGGCGAATTGAATTTACGACACCGATGCTCTACTCGCTGGCCTTCATTCCGATCTTTACAATCGGGGGCGTTACCGGCGTTATGCTGGCGATGGCCAGTGCGGACTACCAGTACCACAACACGATGTTCCTGGTCGCTCACTTCCACTATGTGCTGATTCCGGGCGCCGTCTTCGCCGTCATCGCGGGCTTCCACTACTGGTTCCCGAAAGTGTTCGGCTTCCGGCTTAACGAACGTCTCGGCAAGCATGCGTTCTGGTGGATCATTATTTCCTTCAATGTTACGTTCTTCCCGCTGTTCATTCTCGGTCTGAAGGGAATGACGCGCCGGATGTACACGTACTCGGAAGAGACCGGCTTCGGGCCGCTCAACATGCTGTCCTTCGCAGGCGCAGTGGGTCTGGCTATCGGCTTTGTTATTCTGGTGTACAACATTTACTGGAGCACCCGCTACCAGCCGCGCGACAAGACGGGAGATCCGTGGAACGCGAGAACGCTGGAGTGGGCAACGCACAGTCCGATCCCGGCCTACAATTTTGCCATTGAACCGGAAGTCGAGACGCTCGACCCGTTCTGGGAAGCGAAATACGGCAACAAGCCGATTTTCAAGAAACCGTTGGCCAAAATTCACATGCCGAGCAATACCGGCAAGCCGTTCATTCTCGGCGTTATCTTCTTCTTCTTTGGCTTCTTCATGGTATTCAGCATGTGGAAATCGGCCATTGTGGCAGGCGTCGGCATCCTGATTGTCATGGCAGCCATGTCGTTTGACCGGGATCACGGCTTCTATATCTCGGCGGATGAAATTGCCGCCACCGAAAAGAAACTGGGGGGTAAGCAGATATGAAGGTAGACACCTCCAAACCGCTGGAATATTCAACACATGAGAACAGCAACAAAATCTTTGGCTTCTGGGTGTTCCTTGGAGCGGAAATCGTTCTGTTCGCCACCCTGTTCACCGTCTTCTTCGTGCTCGTGAACCGCTTTGCCTCCGGGCCAAGCGGGGAGGAGTTGTTCGAGATCGGTCCGGTGCTCTGGGAGACCTTCCTGCTCCTGACCAGTTCTTTCACCATTGGCCTGGCGATCCATGCCATGCGCCACAACTACAAGAAAGCAATGATGGTGTTCCTCGGCCTCACGCTGCTGATGGGCCTCGGCTTCCTTGGAATTGAAATTACCGAGTTCTTCACTTACGTGGATGAAGGGGCAACGCTGCAGACCAGCGGCTTCCTCTCCAGCTTGTTCGTTCTGCTTGGAACGCACGGAGCGCACGTAACCTTCGGTTTCCTCTGGGGTTCGGCAATCTTTATCCAGCTTCTGCGGGAAGGCATCAACCCGGCGACAGCCAACAAGTCGTTCATCTTCTCGCTGTACTGGCACTTCCTGGACGTGGTCTGGATCTTCATATTCAGCTTCGTCTACCTGAAAGGACTGATGTAGCATGCTGAAACAGTTATTTCCGATTCGTCATGTGCTGGGATATATCGCCTCCCTCGTCCTTTCGGCGGCTGCGCTGGTTGTCATCTACGGCGATTTGTCACACACCGGCAATGTGATCGTGCTGAGCGTAACGGCCATCATCCAGGCCGCTCTGCAGCTCTTCCTGTTCATGCATATCGGCGAAGATGCGAACTCCAAGAAGGAACTGTACGTCAACATCGCCTATGCGCTGTTCGTCGGTCTTGGCACCATCTTCGGTACGCTGTTCATCTTCATCTGGGGCTGGTACAGCTAAGTTCATTCCTGCACGCAAAAGGGGTCGTCCCAAAAGACGGCCCCTTTCTTTTGTCTAGGAGTTCAACTTGTGTTCTAAAGGCGGCCGCTGCCGCTTGTCCGCAATCGTTCGTCTCTCCGCAGGCGTCGGCGAAATGTTCAAAACCCAAAGAAACATGCGTTAGACCAAACAAGAAAGCTCCAGTCCAAGGATACCCATGGGCTGGAGCTTTTGCTTACTTTTTAAAGAAGGACTTCCTGCAAAGTATTAAAATTCGGACGTTTGGGACGTCCTCTTTTGAATTGCCGGGCAGTCCGCCCGCTTACAGCTTGAAGCGTTCCAACTGCTGCTGCAGCTCCTCCGCTAAGGTTGCCAGATACTTGGCGGAGACCGTCATTTCCTCCATGGCGGAAGTCTGCTCCTCGCTGGAGGCGCTGACGTCTTCGACGCTGGCTGCGCCCTTGGAGGAGATATCGGCCAGCACTTCCATCACATCCACCAGATCGCCGCTCTCGCCGCTGATCTGTCCTACCGAGCGCGCGATGGCTTCCGTCTGCTGGATGGCATCTCCGATCGCCGCGACAATCTCCTGAAAAGCGCCCGAAATCTCGCGGCTGCCTTCAACCCCTTCCAGCGCCAGCTCGGCGCCGACCGCCATCGCTTCTACGGCTTGCCCGGTCTGGGTCTGAATCTTGCCGATGATATCGGCGATATGCAGCGAACTCTGGGCCGTCTCGTCGGCAAGCTTGCGGATCTCTCCGGCCACCACGGCGAAGCCGCGCCCGGCCTCTCCGGCCCGTGCCGCCTCGATGGAGGCATTCAGCGAGAGCAGATTCGTCTGTCCGGCAATGTCGTTGATTGTCGTACTGATGACCCCGATCTCGTCCGACAGCCGGGCCAGCGTGCTGATGACCTCCCGGGTCGAAGACACGTTGGCATTGATCTCGCTCATTTGCGAGCTGACCTGTCCCACCTTGCCGCTGCCCTGGTCGGCCGATTGCGCCGCCAGATTCATCAGCTCGTACATCTTCACGCTGCCCTGCTCGACAGATTGCAGGTCTTCGGCCATCGTCCGCACTGAAGCATTCGTCTCGGCAATGCCGCTCTTCTGCGTGACGAAGCCCTCGGCCATCTCGGATGCCGCTTCCGCGATCAGCCGGGAGGCCAGCGAGGTCTGCTCGGCGCTGGCCGTCATCTGCTCCGAGGAGGACGACAGCGTCATCGCCGTTTCGGTAACTCTCCGCATCATGCTGCGCAGGCTCTCCAGCATTGCATTGAAAGAGCTGCTGATCTGCCCGATCTCATCCCGGGAGCGATACGGAACCGAAGCCGTAAGATCGCCGGATTGGGCTTCCTGAATGGATTTCTTCAGAATCGACAGCGGCTTCGTAATCAGACGCGAGGTATACCACACCGCCAGCACACTCAGCAGCGTAAAAATAACAATGAGGGCAATGCTGATGCTGCGCACCTGGTCCGCCTTCTCGTTCGCATCTTTATAATTGGCAACGGCAATCTGTTCAAGCTTCAGAGAGATCCCGTCGAGGAAGCTGTGCATCTGTTCCTTAAGCGTGGTGAACTCGCTGGTGTACGTTTTGTAGGCGTCCTCCTTCCGGTCGCTCTTGACCAGACTGATAATTTCATCCCGCTTGGCCTGATAGCGGCCGACAATCGTCTGGAACTGCTTCATGCTTCCCTCGACATCCAGCGAGTCCGACCGGATTCCGGCGAGTCTGCCTACTACGGTCTCATTATCCTTGCTCCGGCTCTCAATGTCGCTCAGCAGCTCATTCTCCTTGGAAGAGTCGGAATTGAGCATGAGCGACAGTAAATCCGACTCCATCACTTGAGTATTAAGCTGAATGCGGTCGACCCATCGTCCCGGAAGCAAATTCTGATTGTACATACTTGTAGCACGGCTGGCCAACTGCTGGCCGGAGGTAGTCCCGTATACACCGACGCTGATCAGCGCATACAAGATGATCATCACCATGATGGCAAGCTTGTAGGTAATCTTCAGGTTCTTCAAACTGCTACTCACTCTCCTGCTGCGTAAATTACAAATCCCCTCTCATTATCGGTCGTTTCATGAAATATTTTAGTTTTTTCAATCACTAATTTCATTCCAATTAATTGAATCAACTGACAAAATCCCGGGAAGGTTCCTTTGAAATAAACAAAAGACCGGCGAATTCGCATCCGCTGCGAATCCGCCGGTCTCTGTCAGGTTGGAGCCGTCCGCTTCGGCGCGCCGGTTCCAGTTGCCGCTCTAGCGGGTCTTGCCAACGTCCTTGCCTCCGTCCAGGGTATACCGCCACTCCACGATATCTCCCGGCTTCAGCGTGTACGCCCCGGCGCTCTTATCCGGGAATTCTCCGTTGACGCTGAACAGCCAGCCGCTCTCGGGACCCTCGTCCAGCTCATACAGATTGTCGATGCCTTCGACGTACCCGAGCGCCCCGCTTCCCCGGAACTCCATCTGAATCCTCTTCTTGCGAGTCAGCTTCTTCAGAACTTCAAGAACGCTGTCGCCCTCCTTGATCTCCACTTCGGTCGGCGGCAGAATCACGCCCCGGCCGCTGCCGCCCGTGACCGACAGCGTAACGCTGCGGGCTGCCGGCGACGCGGCTGCCGGGCTCGGGCTGGCCGCCGCACGCGGGCTATCCGCCCCGCCGGCCGGCGCAGCCGTCTTCTCCGCCGCCTTCGGTCCGGCGGCGGACTTCTGCGCGGGCTTCGCCGACGCCCGCGGCTTGGCGGCGTCCGGCTTCGCCGAGACGCCGGAAGCAGCCGGCGCGGCCGCTGGCGCGCCGGACGGGCGGGCCGCCGGTGCAGCGCCTGCGGCCGCCTTCCCGGCGCCGCTGCCTGCCGGCGCCTTTCCGGCCGCGCCAACCGCGGCTGACGCGGCGGGCGCCGCCGCAGGCGAGGCGGCGGACGATGGCGACGCGGCGGACGTCCCTGCCGGCGAAGCCGGCAGGGCAGAGGCCGCAGCCGATTGTCCAGCTGCGGACGGCTCGTCCGCCGGCGACGAGCAGCCGGCCAGCAGTGCAAGCGCAAGCGGCAGGGCCGCAAGCGCCCGGCGGGGACGCAGGCGCGCCGCGCCCCGGCGATGTCCAGGGTATGTCTTCTCAAGCCGCATAGCGTCCTCCTCCTCCTCCTCCTGTTCAGTCTGAACCGGGTTCATGCCCCGCTTCCGTTACCCGGTTAATCGGCATCCTGCTGAAGACGGTCGGCCACGACAGCCGCCATTTCCCGCGTCACCGGCGCATCCGGCAAGAACTTGCCGTACGCGCCCGAGAGATAGCCCTTCTCGGCGGCGGCCCGAACGGCATCGCGCGCGTAAGCGGCGATCTGCTTCTGGTCGCTGAAGCTTGGCGCAGACGCCGAAGCCTTGAGACCGTAAGAGCGGGCGAGCATAACCGCCATATCCTGGCGGCTGATCGGAGCGTTCGGCTGGAAGCTCGTGGCCGTAACGCCGCCCACGAAGCCCAGCTCCTTGGCTTTGGCGACATAGCTGTAATACCAGGCTCCCGGCTTCACATCCGTGAAGCCCGGTTGGGCCGCGCCTTCAGCGGACACGCCCGACAGCCGCACCAGCAGCGCGGCGAACTGGGCCCGCGTCAGGGAAGCCTTCGGCGCGAAGCGTACCTTCCCGCCGTCCGAAATGCCGTCCATCAGCTTGCTTGCGTACACCTTGTTCACCGAAGCTGCGGCCCAGTCGGCTATCTGCGCGCTGTCCGCATAGAGCGGCAGCACGGCCAGAGTTCCCGTATACCGAACCACGTCCGGCGCCTGGCCCTTCCGGTAACCGTTCACTTCAAGCGCATATTGTCCGCCCGACGGGATAGCGGCAAAAGCGGCATTGCCGTCTGCGTCCGTTACCGCCGCAGCACTTCCGACCTTGACCGTAACGCCGGCGGCCGGAGCGGTCTTCGCCTTCCCGCTCTCCCAATCCATCGCCGCCTTGGTCACATGCACCCGGAACGGCTTGCCGTGCTCCGGCAGCGCCGGCTCGGCATATACCGCATCGACCACCTGCGTATCTCCGCCGCCGTAATAGACCACCGCGCGGTCGCCTGTCTTCAGCTCGAACTTATCCATTCCGACCGACGGGAAGATCCATTCTCCGGCCCGCTGAACCGCGTAGCTCCAGCCGTCATAGCCGCCGTACAGTCCGTTCTGGACTCCCTTCACGCCCGAGACATAGTCCCCGAACGAAGCATGGGAGATCTCCAGTCCAATCCCGGGCGCTTGATTCAGCGCCTTCAGGGCATCCAGGACGTTCGCGGCTGCAAGCTCCGATTCCAGAACCGGCTTCTCCGGTCCTTCAATGACGATTTGGACGCGCGGCTTCCCGGCTGTGTCCGCCGCCGAAGCGGCCTGGGATACCGGGAACCGATACAGCGCTCCCTTGCCTTCCTTCAGCATCGTATAGGCATCCAGGGCAAGCAGAGCCTGCTCGGTCGCCAATTCATCCGACTTGGCCTTCAGCGTATGGCCGAAGCCGCCGTCTCCATTCCGGTAGCTCAGCAGCCGGTCCACGAGGCTGACGCCCGATTTGGTGAACCGGGCTTCGGTCGGATCGATGCCCGCCGAGGTCAGGGCGATGATGGCCTGCGCCACACTCTCGCTGCTGTCGCCGTAGCCGCCGCCGGCCTGCTGCTGGACGGACAGCCAATCGGCTGCCTTGTCCACCGCCGCAGCGGCCGCCGTCTGATCGCGGTGGGCAGACAGCGCAGTCAGCGCCATTGCCGTAAGATCCGGATCGCTCTTATCTCCCGTCAGAGCGAATCCGCCGTCCGGAAGCTGCTTGGACACAATCTCGGCAATCAGCTTGTCCGCATTCCACGGCGCCGATGCCGGTACGGCATACCCGCCCGCATCAAGCGCAAGCAGCCCGTAGATCGGGCCGTTGAGTCCCTGGGAAGTCATTTTCGCATGATTATAAATGCCTTGGACCAGGTTATAGCCGCCGATATTGGTGGCATCCATTCCGGCTGCCGCTGCAGCCAGCACCCGCCGCGAATATTCGGTCACCTTGGAATACGTTCCCTTGGAGGCCTTGATCTCCTGAACGAGATCCGTTTTATAACGTTCCGGCAGGGCTTGTCCGCTCCGGATCAGGCCGATGGCCTGCCAGTCGGAGGAGATTCCTCCCTTCAGTAAATAGGCCGCCGCGCCTTTAGCCGCCTGCGCAGCCTCGCTGCCGCTCGCGGCGGACGCCGTCCCGGCAGTCCCCCAGCCTCCCAGCAGCAGGACCGTCAGCATCAGAACCGCCATACAGGCGCTCCACGATTGGATCATGCGTTGTTTCATCTGTTCTTCCTCCCCTTGGCCGATTGCTTCGGCCGGTTATTAGTCCGGATGCTGGCGCGTTCGCGCTTGTCTCTTCCGCAGACGGCTCCTCTCCCCGCGAAACAAATAACGCCGCCCCTTAAGGGGCGGCGTTGACGGGTCCGTCTGCTTCATTTCCATCGTCGGAATCCGGCGCACATGCTGTCCGCATGACTGCCCGGGCTCCGCACTTCTTCGCCGCGCTCACACCCCGAAGAGCGGCGAATATACATCAAAAGGCAGGTCTCCTGGCTCATGCCTCAGACGCCGTCCCTCCGCCTTCCCGTTCGCTGGGCGAACAGTGGCCTACTTGCTGGAGGGGGGCTAAGCATTTACAGTGGCGGGACCGCGCCGGTCTTTCACCGGCTTCCCTATTAAGCGACTGGCCGTCTTGGCGGACAGATCGCACCTTTGAATGAATCCCGTATTCAATTTGAACATTCCTTATCATATCGGTAAAAGGTCCCGCTGTCCACACCCGGCATTTCCCTGCCGGATAGAAATCTTCTTCCCGCTTACTCCCCCGCGGGGGAAGCGGACGGCGCCGAAGCCGTTCCGGCCGGGCTCGGGGAACCCGCCGGAGAAGCCGCCGGCGCTGCGGCCGGCCCGGTGCTGGCGGACAGCTCCGCCGATGCGGGCAGCCCTTCCAGCTCTCCGGTCATGCTGCGGTAGACCATCGTTCCCACGGTGCCGGGATCTTGGGGCGAGGCTGTAGCTTCCGCCGGTTCAGAAGCAAGGTCCATACTGAATTTATCCCCGGGCTTCAGGTCTATCGCCGCATTGAACGCAAGCAGAACTTGATAGGAGGACGACAAGCCGGATACAAAAGGAACCGCCTGTACAGCGGCCGGGCCGGACGCCGGGGCGGCTGTTCCTTCGGCTGCGCCCGCAGATGCGTCCGCTCCCGGCAGCGCCGGGGAAGCGGACGGCATCGGCGAGACTGCCGCAGCGGGCGACGGCGATCCGCCGGCGTTCTCCGCCGTATCCGTGCCGGCGGCCGGCGCCGGGCTGGCGCCGTCAGGCGACGGTGCGGCGGCGCTCTCCGCGCCAGCCTCCTGCCCTTCGTTCAGCACCGTCTCCGGCCCGGCGGAAGAATCGGCACGGGCGGATGCGCCTGCGTTCCCGCAGGAGTGGACCGCCGAAGTCAGCGGGAAAGGTCCCTTCCACTCGCCCTTGCCGCCTGGCTGCACCGAAATTTCCCCGCCTGCCGTGAACGAGCCGCAGTCAGCGGCGGTGCGGAAGGTCAGAAGCACCTGACGCGCCGCTTCTCCGTCTTGCCCCGAATCGGCGGGAAGGATATACGCCGCAGCCGGGGTTCCCGCTTCTCCGGCGGGCGCTGTCTTCGGGTCGTCCTTGCCCAGAAGGCCGGCCAGCGCCGCGATCCCTCCGGCCAGCACCAGGATCGCCGGAATCAGAATCAGCAGCGGCCGGCGCCAGCGGCGGACCCACTGCTCCACAGGCGTCGCCAGACGGCTGCGGGCCTCCGCATAGGCTTTGAGCAGAGCGGGCCCGGCGGCGGCTTCATGGTTTTTGCGGAACTCGCGCGACTTGAAGGCTTCCCGGTCATGGGTCACCAAGTCTTTCACAATCGCCTGCCGGTAGCCCGGCTCCAGCCGGCCCGGCTCCTTCAGGAAGAGCGGCCGGTCCTGCGACCATTCCAGGAACCGGTACATCGTCTCCCGGCTGCCGCCGGACTTGCGCCGCACCTCGGCGAGCAGCGCCGCATATTCCAGCTGGCCTCCTTCACGGTCGGCCCGGCTGTGGTAATACGCCAGCGGCAGCAGCGCAAAGGGCTCCGCTCCGGGCGACTCCTGCAGCCACCGGCGGCCAAGGAGCTGGACCTCATCCAGCTCCTTGGGCGTCAGTCCGTCGAAGATATGCTCGTCCGGCTCCTCTTCCCCGAACCACCGGTAAGCCGCCCGCAGTACCTTGGCCTTGGAGCGGTCGTGGTGGCTCAGCGCCGGCTTCCACTCCGTCATGTCCGCCGGATAGCGGACGAACGGAATGTCGAGCAGCTGATCCGGCGTCAGCGTCTCCAGCGTCAGGCAATGCAGCAGATAGCGGTCGGACGCCGTGAGCAGCTCCTGCTGAAACGCCAGCGCTTCCGCCGGATAGCCCCCCCGCCGCCGCGCCTTCTCCGCCTTCTCGGCCTCGTCATGCATATCGGCGACGGCGCGGACCGGGTCCTCCTCCGTCTGCAGCTTCTCGATCAGAAAGTCCAGGACAGCGCCCCGGAAGGCTTGAAGCCGGGCCGCCTCCGGCATGAAGCGTCCCCAATGGACGGCGAACGCCATTACCTCACCCGCGCCGGAGGCCTCCGTCAGGCGGCGCTCCATATACGGCTGGAACAGCAGGCGGGTGAAGTCCGGCATCGCCAGCACCCGCCGGAAGAAGGCGGCGGCGAGCTCGCCGTCGCTCTCGACCAGCCGGTAGCCTTCCTCCAGCAGATCGGTGCGCCCCGCAATTTCGGCATTCAGCAGACCATGGATGAAATAATCGACCGCCCGGCCCCGGTTGCTGTGCCCCTCCAGGCCGAAATGGCGCCGGTAAGCGCCCATAACGGCGGGCAGCGGCATGCTCTTGCTCCGCACCGCGGCATACTCCCGGTCCAGAAGCCCCAGCAGCAGATCATGCAGCGGCGCTCTGGCTTCCACGGACGCGGCGTCCGGCAGCCAGTCCAGCAGGCTGTTCAGCACAGCTCCGCGGTCCTGCTCGTAGAGCGCCTCCTCTCCCCCCGCAAGCCGGTAATAGACGGCCAGTTCATTATAGGCGGATACCGACAGACGCCGTTCGGCCTTCTCGCCGCGCAGCAGCCGGTCCGCCCAGTCCGCGAACGCTTCGGCCTCTTCCCGGTTCCGCTGAAGCAGCTCCCAGATGAGCTCGGCATACGGCTGCGGGCCATCTCCGAAGTCCGCGTTCCAGGTCCGGCCGCCTGCCAGATCGAACCCGTAATCCTTCTCGATATTCCGGTCTCCCGGACGCAGGCTGCCGCTCTCGACAAAGGTCAGATGAATGTATTTGCGGCTCTGCGGTTCACTGGCATAGGTCAGCACGCCCAGCCGGCGGCGGAACTCCTGCGGGAGCGCCGACATCAGCAGCTCGGTCACATCCGCCGCCCGGTTCGGCAGTTCTCCGACCGGAACGTCCAGGGTCACATACATCTTCTTCTTGCCGGAGACGGCGTTCATCGCCGCCTGCAGCAGCGCCTGAAAGGTAGCCCGGTCAATGCCGAGCTTGGCCAGCTCCGCTGCGGAGAGAGCCGCCCTTCCGCGGGAAGACGGCACTGCCGGCAGCTCAGGCAGCGTTCCGCCCGGTTCGCCTTCGTAACGCTCGGCGAAGTCCGCATGCAGCCACGCGCCGTACTCCGTTACAATATCCTCGGACCGGAGGGCCGGAACGATATAGTTATGCGTGAAGAATGCGCTGCGCAGCCCCGTGAAATCCGCGGCCTTGTAGAGGCTGCGGCCGATCACCGTCTCTCCGCTGTCCGTATGGAACAGATGGACCGCCGCCGGATACTTCGATTCCTCCTTCTCTCCCGCTGCGGAGAGCTCCGCCGGGGCGTCGTAGAGACAGAAGGGATGCAGCACTTTTTTGACAAAATTGCCGTCCAGCTTGTCCGACTTGGCCACCGTATCGAAGCCTTCGGTCGTGCGGAACACGCCGCGCCGCTCGCGGGTGTACATCTGCTGCAGAATGCCCGAATCGATCACGCGCGGTCGCTCCCCTCAATGAAATTCAGCTTATAGAGCAGCCAGAGGAACGGCTCATCGACCCGGATCGGGCTGACGACGCCCTCTATGCGCTGGCCGACCGGGTTGCTGCCGAGGGCCGACACCGCGAAATAGGCCGTATTGGCAAAATACACGTCCATCGTATCCTTGAACGGCCGGTCCACCTTGCCGATGAACCGCCGGATTTCGCCGTCGATGTTGTCCACCTCGCCGAGATTCAGCGTCCCCCGGTGCACGTAATTATTGAATACATTGCTGTTCGCCTTGATATAGTCGCCGTCCTCGTCCTTCAGGGAATGGAGCATGTCGCTCTTCGCCAGCACGATGGCGGTCGGAATCTCCGTCCGGCTCTTCTCCTGGTAGGCGATGAAGTCGCCGAACATGGTCAGGACCACGTCGCGAGGTTCATCGTACTGGGAGACGAACGCGCCCGGATGATCACCGAGATTGATCCGGATCTTCTCGCGGATGGAACGGATCTGCAGCGGATCGACCATGAACAGAATGCCCGCCGAGTTCTTGATATGCTGGCCGTGCAGGCCCAGGTAATCCTGATCCACCATGCCCTCGCCGGCCACATCGAAGAAGACCAGCGTCAGCGGAGGCTTGCTCTCGTCCTTGAATACGAACTGGAAGATGAACGGCTCCTGCATCTTCTCCTTCTGCGTCGAAGCCAGCAGATCGCCCCGCTCGAACAGCGGATCTTCGTAGAGCGACCGGAACTTGCGGCTGATCTCGGCGTTCAGCGGCATGCAGGCTGCGTCGAAATGTCCGGCCGTCGTATGCTGGAGCGTATGGATCAGGGAGGTCATATAGACGGATTTGCCGACCTGCGACGCGCCGATAATCGAAATGATGTTGCTCGGCACCTTGCCGGCGGTCACCGGGAGCTCGTTGTGGCAGTGCGGGCACAGCCGCCGCCGGGTCAGCACCCCGTAGCGGTCGGTCAGTCCCGTCAGCACATGGTCGCTGTAATGGCGGTGCTCCTCGGGGATATCGGCGGGGTCCAGAATCGCTTCCAGATCATCCACCCCGTCCAGGCCAAAACGCTCCCGGTAGCGGTTGAGCACCGCATCCTCCGAAGGCGCGTAGTTCTCGTCGTCCTCCCGGCTGTGCGCCGCGCGGAAGACCACTTCATCCGGCCCAAATTTGGCAAAGCAGTACGGACAGACAATATCGTAGAACAGCGGCCGCGGCTGCGGCTGGTTCTTCTTCAAGAATCGGCTGAAAAATGACATGAATTCTCCTCCTCCAAAACAGTCGGCGGGACCGCTTGTCCCCGCGGCCGGACCGCGCCGGGAGTTCTCAACGCTGTGCGCCAGACTCCCGGCCGCCGTCCCGCCGGGCCCGGCCGCAGCGCAGGACCTGCATCCCTCGGGATACAGCGCGCTGCGGTTCCGGGCGTCCGGTCATTCGGTATCCGGATCTCTGGCATCCGGATCTCTGGGCATCCGGTCTTTCGGTATCCGGTCTTTCGGTCTGTGTCTTCTACTCCGGCACCAGCTCGTAGTAACGGGCCTGGCGCGGGCCGTCGGTAAAGAACAGCCGGATATAATCATCCGGCCCGATTTCGATCGGGGGCAGCGCGTTCACGCCGGGGGCGAAATCACGGACGAACGGGTAGCGAATGCCGTCTTCCTTGTCCTGCGGGTATCCGCCCCGCTTCTTGACGTAGCACAGCACATCCTTATCGACGGGCGTCTCGGCCGTGACTGTAATCTGCGCCGTTCCCGACTTGCGCAGCAGCCCGCGTCTGCGATGAACCGAGTAGCCGATGCGGGCTTTGCCCGCGCCGACCGTCACCTGGTCCCCGCCGTCCGGGCGGCGGACCAGCCGCGTTCCTTCCTCATCGGAGAGCCGGACGTAGACCGCGTAGCGGACCGGTCCGATCTCCTCCATCCGGTCGCGGTACCCGCCGGCGGCCTTGTATTCTTCGCGGGTGTAGAGCTTGAAGCCGCCCGGCGCCTCTTCCGGCCCGGCACCCTCCGGCATTTTGGCGATGCAGACCGCCTGGGCGCCTTCCGGCCAGTGCCAGCGGAGCGTGCAGACCCGGTCTTCGACGCTGGCCTTCAGATCGGAGACCGCCGGCCGTCCTTCTCCCGGTTCAATAAATTCCATGCTGTCGTTCCTCCCTGCTGTACGGGGTCAAAATCCTTTGCTGCTCCGGCCGCCCGGCCGGCGGTAGCCGGAAGACGGACCCTGCGGAACCGGGTCCCGTCTTCCGCGCCGGACCATCCGTCCCTCGCCGATGGGGATGACCGCCGTGAACAGCGCCATCACTCCTGCGAGCAGCAGCACGGCGATCAGCCGGATTACGCCGTTCAGGAAGCCGTTGCTTCCGAGGCCGAATTCCAGCGTCAGTCCGGCCAGCAGGCCGGACACCGCTCCGCCGGTGCCGAAGCTCCGCGCCAGATAGCGGTTGTCGAAGATGATGCCCAGACCGATGCCGAGCGCCGTTCCTGCCAGCAGCAGCGCAAGAACTCGCACCGCCGCATAATACGGGCTGTCCGCCGTGTCGTCCGTGCGCTCCGTCAGCAGCGTGCGGTCGCCGAGCCGGTCATAGATTTCCCGGAATACGGCTCCCAGCCGTTCCGCGTCCTCCACATCGTAGTACGCGCCGCCGGTAGACGCAGCCATATCCCGGAGCAGGCTCGTACCGGAGGCTTCCGTCAGCGCAAGGCCGATCGTATTGACCGCAACCTCCCGCTCCCGGTATGCGGCCAGATCGCTCTCCAGATCAAGCGAGCTGACCCCGTCCGAGAGCAGGATGACCATCGCGCCCCGCTCCTTGCCGGAAGCGCCGGTAATGACGTTCATCGCCTCCGCAAGAGCGCCGCGCAGATTGGTTCCTCCGTCGGTCGTGGACAGGCCGCCTATCGCCGCCAGCACCCGTTCCCGGTTGTTTCCCTTCAGCCGGATCAGCGGCTGGGCTACAGCCGCCTCGTCGCTGAACGAGACGACGGCGACCCGGTTGTCGCCGTCCATCGAGGCGATCAGCTCCCGCGCCGCTTCGTAGCGGCGGTTGGACGGGTCGCTCTGGGACATGCTGCCGGAGTCGTCGATCACCAGCACAATATCCTTCACGGGCTTCGAGCCTCCGAAATTCAGCTCATAGATGAATTCCGTCAGGGAACCGACTCCCAGCAGCAGCGCGACGGCCAGCGGCAGCAGCTTCCACGACAGTCCCAGGTAACGCTGCCGCCAGGACGCGCCGTTCAGTCTCGGCGATATCATTTCCGCCAGCAGACAACCGGCTCCGACGCCCAGCGCGACCAGGGCAAAATAGAGGCCGACGACGAGTATCGGCGGCCATTCCTCCAGCTTCGCGCCAAGCAGCAGCTCGCCTGCGGCAAAAGCCGCCGCGCCTCCGGCAAGGCTGAACAACAGCAGGAGTGCATTGATTTTACGCTGCATGCTTCAACATCCTTTCCCCCATCGAGCGGACCGAGAGTCCGCTCTTGTTGTGCGCGGGCCGGCCGGACTGTGCCGCTGCCCGCATTCTTCGCCGCCCGCCTTACCCGCGCAGCGGCGGCAGGTCCCCGCTCTCATCCGCATGCAATTCGTATCCGTTCTGAAGGTACGTCTCATAATAGATCCGGCCGTTGCGGTAATAGAGCAGATCCTCCAGATGGAAGCCGCCCATCAGGTTCAGCTTGGAGACCCCGCTGCGGCGTTCCTCATGGACGAAGCCGACCCGGTAATTGCGGGTCGTCTCTCCCTGGGCCAGCGCATAGCGCAGGAACTCGGAGCCCGAATCCCCGAAGAAATACTTCTCCTCGTGCCGGTGCTCCTGGGTGTACTGGAGCAGGCGGACATTGACCGCTGCTCCCTCCTCCAGATTCCGGTACAGCCGACGGAACAATTCTTCCTTCGGCAGTACCTCCCGGTTCTCGTACGCCGCCGCGACATTGGCCCGCCGCAGCAATTCTTCCTCGAACGGCAGTCCAAAAGCCGGCGATGCCAGCACCTCCCGTTCACACAGCGCGACCAGCTCCCGGAGGAAAGCCTCGCCGCCCCGGTCCAGCAGAGCCGCGGGATCGCCCAGCATCCGTTCCGTGAACCACACGCCGGGTCCGCGTCTGGATTCGGCCTCCGCCAAGACCTGCTCCGTCACGCCCGCGTAGTACTCCATAATGTTGCGGCCCGTATCGGAGTCGTTCCTGCCGATGGCTTCCATCGCGGCAGCTCTCAGTTCCTCTTCCAGCTCTTCCATCAGCCGCGCCCGGCGGCCGTTCTCCGCATTCAGCCGGTCCAGCGCATCCTCCAGCCTGCGGCAGAGCGCAAGCTCGGTCTCCAGGCGAAGAATGCCGTATCTGCGGCCATACGCTTCCTCGAACAGATAGCGGACGGCGTTGCGGACCGTCCGCTTATCCAGCAGAGGCACGCGCGGAATCGGCAGGCGGCCGACTTCCGCTGCATACAGCCCGGCCAGCTCCTCCCGCGCGGTCGCTATCGCCGAGCGCAGCCCGGCCATATGCTGGCGGAGACTGTGCCGCACGCTTCCGGCCTCGTCGCGGTCGGCGGTCCAGCGGGCCAGCTGCATGAAGTTCGGCGGCGCGGGCATCGCCGCCAGCGAACGCAGCAGCTCGCGCTCCGGATCGGCTTCCTCCAGCCTTCGTCCGGCCGGAGCCTCGAAGTTCGCGCGGAAATAGCTCTCCGCGCCCTCGCCGAACAGCAGCTCCTCCGCCTCCCGGAGCGACAGCCGCCGCAGCTCTGCAAAGGACGGCTGCGTATGCGCCATCAGGCCGTTCATCTCGGCCAGCTCTTCCGGCTCCGGCAGCAGCCTTCGGGCCCGCTCCCGGAGGCTCGCCTCGTCCATTCCCATCAGCCCGAGCCGCTCCCGCGGGCTGAGGCCGCTGCTCTGCCGAAGCTGACCGGCCAGCAGGCGAAGCAGATGATACAGCACGGCCAAGGCGATCTGCCGGTTCGGCCGGGTCACCTCGGCGAAGCCCGCCGAAGCGTAGGTCTCCCGGCCCGATACCCCGCGGATGCCGCTCTTGAAGGCGGCGTTGTTATAGCCGCCCTGTCCGCCGTAGCCGCCCGGGCCGTGTCCGGCCGAAGCGCCTCCGCCCGCCGGACGCACGGCATTCTTCAGCAGGCTGATATGCGAGATCATCTCGTAGTTGTCTTCCATGCCGCGGGGCGAGACAATGCCCCGCTCATTCTTGTCGGACAGGCAGTAGACCAGATCGAACAGCGGCGCCGGGCCGTGGCTGACCGGAATCGACAGCCCATCCTCCGTCACCAGCAGCGGTGCGGTCAGGGCATAGTCTGACGCCTGCATGCCGTCCAGCTCCCGCAGAAAGGCGAGTCCGGCGGAGCTGGCATAGCCGAAATGCTCCGCCTGCTCCCGCTCGGAGATCAGGACGAACAGGTCGGTTCGCACCGACTTGAACGACTGGGCCAGCACGGTGCGCGCCAGCAGCGCAATCTGGGGCAGCAGAATGTTCGCGGGATCGTCGACCATCGTCACGATCGACAGATGAATCACATCGAACGACGAATAGAGACGTCCGTAATCCGCAATTTCATTGCTGATCCGCCGCAGCGCGGTGTTCATCCCGGCGAGATAAGCGGATTGCTCCTGAAACGCCCGCCAGACGTCCCGGCGGACCGTTCGGGGGTCTCTGCCCCCCACAGCGGGGAGCGCCATCTTCCGGACGGCCAGGTCCGGCAGCCCCGGCTTCGGGGCTGCTCCCGGGGACGGCTCTCCCGCATCGGAGGCCTCCTCCGGCGCGGCATGCAGCGCCAGCACGCCGCCGGCATTATCCCATTTGCGGCGGCAGCTCTGCACGACCGGCGAGATCGCCGGCTCGCACCGGGCTCCGAGGAACAGGAAGAGCGCCGGGTAATGAATGCTGGTGCGGCCGTCGCCGCTGCCCTGCTGCGCCTCCTCCCGGAGCGCATAGCCGTCCGCGAACTGCTCAAGCATCGCGCGGCCCATCTTATTTCAGCCTTTTGCGGATCGCGCTTAGCTTGCCGGTCATCGTCTGGTAGAACGCGTACATCTCGTCTCCGTCGGCATGCTCCGCACGTTCATACTCCAGCGAGTCGCGCGCTTCCAGGAAGGTGACGTACAGATTCTCCAATCGGTAGAGCAGCGGCGCCACGTCCTCGGAAGCCGTCATTTCGGCCGCGCGCTTCGCGGCTTTGCGCTGCAGCGCCGCCCGGCTCTTCTCGTCCAGGCTGCGATAGTGGCGGTACACCGCGTATTCCACATAGTTGCGTTCCTTCATCAGGTTGGCGAACGGCTCCCAGCTCTCTTCGTCCTCATCCTTGTCGTAGACGAACAGCGCGCCTTTCTTCGCGATCGTATCGGTGTAGAGCGCCTCGAGGAACTGATCCAGCCACTTCTCTTCGTCCCGGTGGCGGCCCAGAAGCGACTCCAGCTCCGCCGATTTGGCCGCGAGCGCGTCGTACTTCGCCAGCTCCTCCCGGACACGGGCGATCAGCAGCGGTGTGCGGATCAGATTCTCCCGCGCCAGCTCGCGGGTTACGCTGCCGAAGATATCCCGGGCGCCTTCCCGCACGAGTCCGCCGTCCCGCAGGCGCTTCAGCTCGTCGGCCGCCTTTCTCACTTCACCGAGGTTCGGGCGGCCGGAATCCAGCCGCAGATCGAACGCCCGAAGCACCGCCTCCACATCAAGCGGCCCCGTCAGAATGACCGAATAGCGGCTGCTCGTCTGTTCCGCCGCGCTCTTCTCGGCGATGACGCCCAGCTCCAGCGCCCGGTCAAAGTCGGCGCGGACGCCGGAATTGTACGCCTTGACGCGGAAGTTGCTGTACGTATCGCCCCAGGATTGCTCCGGAATCGGCGACGGCAGGTAGGTCCAGTTCTCCCTCTCCGTCATGACCAAATGGCGTCCGATGCCTTCCTTATCGAGAATCGTACGCTCGTAGTTCTCTTCGTAGACCTTCAGCGGCGTATAGACGAACAGCGGCACTCCGTTGCGCGTGTTGAGCCAGAAGATCCGGTTCTTGACTTCGCTCTCCTTGATCGTAAAATGCGACTTCCCGAGCGCATTGTCCTGATACGCTTTGATTCCCTTCAGGATGCCCGGCGCCTTGACCGGCACCGAGACGAAGCCCCAGGACGGAAAATGCAGGCTGCCCGAGCTGTTGCTCAGGTGGAACACCGGCACGGCTTCATCATCCAGCTTGCCGGCTATCGTCCGCTCCACCAGCTTGTCGAGCGGCTCGTCCTTGCCGAACTTCATAACCAGGAAGTCTTCCATGGAGCGGGTGATGAGATCGCCGAACTTGTCGCTCAGGAACTCCGAGATCGAAGCGACGATGTCGATATCCTGCTCCTGCACCCAGCGGCTGGAATGGCGCAGCATTTCGCGCGAGAAGTCGCGGATCAGGTCGTCGCCGTCCTTTTGGTCCATCAGCTTCGAGATCGTCCCGGCAATGTCGGGTACGCTGACAATGTTCCAGTAGTACGTCTTGTTCCCCTTATGGTCGGTCTGCTCCTCGCCGCTCGTCAGAATGTCGCCGTTCTTCTCGAAGATTGCGCTCAGCGCGTTCAGAATCTCCGTAAATACGCCGTAGATTCGGCTGTTCTCTTCATTCAGCAGCTCGAACAGGTCTTCGTAGAACTCGATCATCCGCTCGGTCCGCTCGACATCGGCGTGCAGCCAGTATTCGTTGATCTTGGCTTCGATATAGGCGTTCTTCTTCTTCTCCTTGGAGACAAAAGCGCTCCGCGCGTCGCCCAGCTTGTCGTCGGCCGCATCCCGGGCCGCCTCGATGTCGCGCGGCAGGCGCAGCAGTCCTTCGCGCAGCGTCTCAACATAGGACTGGATCAGCTTCAGGAGACAGAAGCCTTTTTCGGTATAGATCAGCCGGGAGACATAGAAGGGGCCCTGCTCGGGATGAAGGAACGTCCGCTCCATCTCTTCGCCGAATTTGGCCACAATCTCGCCGGGAAGCTGCTTGCGGGTCTTGATGTACTCCTCCCGGGCGCGGGCCAGGAAGCCCTGCTCCAGTTCGGTATCCATATCGACGACCTGGTTCTTGATGACGTTGGCGTGGCTCAGCCGCTCGCTGTTCTCGAAGCCCGGCAGCGGCTCCGGCACCCGGGACTCGAAGGTCTTGACCATGGTGTCGAGGTCGATGCCGAGCTTGCGGGCGGTCTTCTCCACATCCTCCTGGCCGGGAGCCTGATGGAACATTTTGTCCATCTTGTCGAACAGCCGGTAAGCCAGATAGGTCGTCATTTCCTCAATCGGCAGCACGGCGGAAGACGCCCCGATGATGTTGTATTCATAGTTGGCCGGATAGGACTTGTTCATCTGCGCGATGTTCGTCCGGATATTGCTGATATAGTCGTGAATCGCGAACTCCTCGCCCGACTGCTTCTCTTCGCTCGCCATGAAGTTCGTAATGTTCTCGGCCGTCACGTTCATGCAGTAGTCATAGGCGTTCTCCAGCAGCTTGCCCTCGGTGTTCGTCGCCGAGATCAGGTGGCAGAGATTGAACGGCGGCAGCGGCGAATTGACCGTCAGGATGTTGCCGTACTGCTGGCGGAAGCGTTCGCCCCGGCTGTCCACGTTCATCCAGTAATCCAGTTCCTTGAGCGCGGCATAGCCGTTCTTGCGGACATACTCGCGCGTGTGTTCGCTCAGACTTTTATTGGCCAGGTTGACGTCGGGCGTGAACAGATAGCCGAGCGTGTTGACCCGGTCGATGCCCGCCGAACCGTAGTCCCGTTCAATCAGGCCCCGGACGATGTAGGCGATGTCGAGGAACGTTCCGCTGCCCGTACCGCCCGATAGGCCCGTCAGCAGGAAGACCATCAGCTTCTTGTTCGTGCCAACCGACAGCGTCTTGATCTTCTTGTCGATGGCGCCGACGACCTGGTTGATCTTCGTGAACAGCAGCAGCCGTCCCGCCTGGCGGACGCCGGCGGCGCCGTTCATCCCGTCGGTGATGCTGAGCTCGGGCGAGAGCCATTCCGTAATATAGGGATCGAGAATGCTGCGGTTCTGCAGCAGGCCGCCGATCTCGGCGTTGGCCAGCAGCACGAATTCGTTCTGGGAATCGAGGCCGACGCCCCGGTAGCGCTTGCCGCGGTCCTGCTCGTTCGTCTCAAAAGCTAAGAATTCCACATTGTCCGGTTTGTCCCGCTTCTTCTTCGTAATCGGGTCCTCCGGCAGCTTGAACCGCCGGTTGATCTGATATTTCAGCCGCAGCAGGGCGTCGATGCCCGTACCCCCGAGGCCGATGATCAGAATCGGGTTGTCGATGGTATCGACCCGGATTTTGTCGCTGACGATACCTCCTCCGAGCGATACGTCCAACTGCTGGATATGCTCTCTAACGACCGGTTTCATAAGTGGTGTTCTCCTCTCGTTCGTGCGTCTCTTACTTCAAATATTCCAGCAAAATGCTCTTGTCCACGGTATGCAGCTGCACGGCAATGCGGTCGCCGCTCTTCAGTTCCAGCCCCCGGACGGTATCGACCGCCCGGCCCGATTTCTCGACTGCGGTATCCGGCCCGCCCTTCAGCACGATCCGGTCGCCGGTCCCCGGACGGAACACCAGGTTCTCCGTCTCTTTCAGCTCCGGGGCGAGCTGGAGAAGCTGATGCAGCGTGAACTTGCCGCGGAACCCGCTCAGCTTCTTGTACTGCGGGTACGTCTTCTCGCCGGTGTTGCCGTCTACCACTTCGACGACCATCTGGCCGACGAAGCCGCGGTTCGCCTTCTTGTAGAACAGCCACGCGGCGGCCGCAGCGGCCAGCACCGCCAGCGCTCCCAGCGCGATCAGGATATTGCGGAGCGTATGGCCGCTGCCGGACTCGCTGCCGCTGCCCGCTCCGCCGGCCGGAGAGGCCGCCGGGACCGCTTGGCCGCCTGCGTTGATCTTGACGGCGGGGCTCTCCCGGTAGAAGCTGCTCTCTTCGGCCCGGACCTTCAGCTCGTAGTTATGGCTTGCTTGGACCTGGAAGGTTCCCTTGAAGACGCCCTGCGTATTGTCGAGCGGAAGCTTCTCGGTCTTGCCGGTGTCCAGATCCGTCGCCAGAAGGACCGCCTTCATTCCGGCATAGAGCCCCGCTTCCTTCACCTGTGAGCCGCTGCTCATCAGATGGGCGGAGATATCGAGCTTGTCGCCCTTCTTGTACACTCCCGGAGCCGGCGAATCGACAGCCAGCGTCAGATCGTAATTGAAGATCAGATTAATGTCGATCTTGTCCTTCGGCACGCCCTTGACCGAGAGCTTCCAATCTCCCTCCTGAGGGGACTGGAGCTTGATGAGACTGTAGGTCTTGGATTTGGAGAGCAGCACGCCGCTTGAAGGGATGGCGACGTCCTTTCCCTTGGGATCGGTCAGCTTCGCGGTGACCGGTTGATCCGAGATAATGGAAATATTGGCTTCCAGCACGCTTGCGTTCGGCACGGATACCGTCACATCCTGGTAGTCTCCGTTCGCCGTCAGCGACTGCACCGGCACGACCTTCAGCTTCAGATGGTCGGCAAAAATTTCGCTCAGAATCTCCGGCAGATCATCCGCCGTATTCGTCGCGAACGCCTTGCCGCCGCTGTCCTGCGAGAGCTGCGCCAGCTTGGCCTTGTTCAGCTTCCCGTCGGCGTTCAGCCCGATGGTATAGATCGGATAGCCGTTCTTCTTGGCCGCCGCTACGGCGTCGGCCAGTTCCCGGTCAGACTCGCTCTCTGTCCGGCCGGTCGCTTCGTTGAAATCGTTGTTGCCGTCGGCGAGCATAACGATCATCGGCTCATGCGAAGCGTCGCTGCCGTTCTGCAGCACTTTCACCGCTTCCTCGACGCCGACGGCGATATCGGTATAGGCCCCGCGGTCCAGGCCGTCGATGAAATCTTTCAGATCCTGCTTGTCGGAAGCGGACTTCACTTCCATCAGCGCCTTCTCGCGCTGTACCTTATCGGTATAGGCCACGATGCCGACTTTGTCCCCCTGCACGGACAGCATATCGACGAACAGCTTCATGGCCTCCGCGGCGATTCCGCCGGGATCGCTCGTCTTCATGGAATTGCTGACGTCCAGCAGCAGCACGGCGTCGATCCGAGACGCCGCCCCTGCCGGCGTCTTGGCCGAAGCGGCTGCCGCATGCGCGGCGGACGGCTCGCAGACAAGCGCGAGCAGGAGCAGCACGCTCAGGAACGCAGCGGAAATCCGGGTTCGGATGTTATCAATCGTCAAATGTCGAAACATGGCACAACTCCTCTAATCATTAGGTGTTCGGCCAGGCGAGCGCCCGCTGGTCGGGGCAGCTAAAATCTGTAAACAGCCTGCCATTATGATATAATTAAACCCTTCAAACTTCAACCGAGGCCAGGCCGGACAAGGCGGCAGGAGCGCCTTGACAGCGGCCGGCGCATCGAACGCCGGCGGCTCTGCTGCCATTGTAGCGGATGTACATTAAAGGAAGCTGAAGTCCGCGGCCCGGTAAGGAAAGGACCAAATTATGATTACATACGCAATATTGGGACTTGCGTTTCTCTATACGGCGATCCAGGCCATTCTGCTGCTATTGCGCCGCCGCAAGCCCGTCAGCCGGGAAGAGATCGACGAGCGGCTGCTCGCTTCGCTGAACGGGGGGAACCGACCGTCATGAAGACTGCCAAGAGACCCGTCGTGCTGCGCCCGTTCCGCTATCCCCGCTATTCGTTCGACGCGCTTCGCGTCTGTACGCGCTGTTCCCGCTATACGGCTCTCGCCGGGGAGCGCTGTCCGGCCTGCGGCAGAGCGTCGCTTCTTCCGGTGGAAGCCAAGGCAGCCTCCCTGGCTTCCAAGCGGCGCACGGTCCGGCTCGCAGCCGTGCTCATCCTGTCCGCTGCGGCCGTCTATTTCGCTGCCGACGGATCGCAGCGGTTCATCGCCCTTGCAGCCGGCCTGCTGCTGACCGTACTGCTGTCCTGGCTGCAGCTCCGCGCCCGCCTGACCGAAGACATCCGCTCGCTGGACGAGCTGTTCCGCCGGGATATCGGCCTCATCCGGGAAGGGCTGGAGGGCGACCGCCAGGAGGCGGTATCGGTGCTGCGTGAAGACGATGTGCTTGCCTATGAAAAGCTGCGGGAGGTCTCCGTGCTGCTCCGGGGCGACCGGGTCTCCCGCCAGCGCGTTGCGCTGCTGCACGGCTTCCAGCTCCGCAAGGACATGGATCTGGAGATGGAGTCCCTGATTCTGCGGGACTTCGAGCCGCTGCTCGCCGAGTACATCGGCGAAGTCGCGAAGCTGAAGCCGGAGCTTATCAAAGACCGGACGCTCCGCTACTGCCAGCTTCATGAAGCGCAGATTCTGGAAATGAAGGAGGGCCCGGCCATTCTGACCGCCGTCGCTGCCGCCGCCGTCCGGATGAAGCGCTACTGCCTGCTGTACTCCGGCTTCATCGGCCGTTATGCCGACGGTCTTCCAAGCGACCGGTTCCTCCGCCTGCTCCGGCTGGTGCAGGCCGACCCCCGGGAAGCCTGGAACGGACTGGACGCCATTGTCCGGGACATCGCCGGGAACCGGGGCATCCCGGAGGCACGGTCTCATTGATGGCCCCTGCCATTGGCCCTGCCGGGATAGGCGCGGCAAGGGTTCGGTTATTGGACGCCGCCGGGCGTCCCCTTCCCTGCACTCTGCGCTGCGGCGCCGCCGGGCAGTCCGGATAACCGGGGCCCAAGACCCAAAAAACCAGCGTTCCCTCCGCCAAGGAAGGAACGCTGGTTTTTGGACGTTTATCCATATGGGTACTGCTTAGAAGCCAGGCGTTATTCGCCCGGGTAGACAAGCCCCCACTGCTTGCGTACACGATCCAGCAGCCCCATGATCTCCAAGGATTCATCCAGCGGCATCACCGGGCTCTCCTTCAGACCTGCCCGAAGGCAGCGGGCCACTTCGTCGGCCTCCAGCACATAGCCCTCGCAGACGCGGTCGTCCTCGAACCGCTCGACTCTCTCGTCTCCCGCGTACAGCTCGGCCGCATACGGATTAACCGGGGTCAGCGGGATATAGATACGGCCTTCTGTCCCGTAGATGTGCACATCGTTGGCCATGCCGAGCCGGATGGCGCCGGCCAGCTGGGCCGCCTTGCCGCCTTCATAGCCCAGCAGCAGCGAGAACTGCTCGTCGACGCCCGTCTCACCGATGTGTACCGCGCTCTGCACGTCCTTCGGGGACGGACCCAGAATCATGGATGCCAGAGCGACCGGATAAATCCCGACATCCAGCAGCGCGCCTCCGCCAAGCTCCCGGTTCAAGAGCCGCCCCTGCGGATTCCAGTCGGACCGGAAGCCAAGCTCTGCCTTGACCAGCTTCACTTCGCCGATCTTTCCGGCGGCAATCCATTCCCTGACCTGCACCATAGCCGGAATGAACCGGCTCCACATCGCTTCCATCAGGAACACGCCGTGTTCCCGGGCACAGGCGACGACCTCCTCCAGTTCGCTGCGGTTAAGCGTGAACGGCTTCTCGCAGAGCACCGCTTTGCCCGCGCGCAGCGCCAGCATGGCGTTCTCTTTATGAAAAGGATGCGGCGTTCCGATGTAGACGGCCTCTACCTCGGGATCGGCTACCAGTTCCTCGTAGCTGCCGTAGGCCCTCGGAATGCCGTGCTTGCCGGCAAATTGTTCCGCGCCCTCCGGACTCCGCGAACCGACTGCAAAGGCAGCCCCCTCCCGGCTGTAGGCCAGATCGCGCACAAACTTGTCGGCGATTACTCCCGTACTGATAATCCCCCAACGCAGGGGAACCTTCTTGTCAGCTTCATTAGGCATCGTTGGTCAATTGCTCCCTTCGTGAATTTACACCATTGCCGCCAGCGCGGAAATCCCGATACCCGAGAAGAGCAGAACAACGACGGCGCTGGACACATTCCATAGGGCGGCACGGGTCTTCGGCAACATGTCGCCGAAGGACGCCGCACTGCCGAGCATCTGGCGCAGACCCAGCATGAACAGCAGCCCGAGTTCGCCAAGCCCTGCCAGCAGCAGCAGCTCCCAACTGGTCTTCGGGACGAACCGGTCCGCCGCGCCTCCTCCGTCATAATGAATCGGAACCATATCGGGCATTCGCGGGTAGAGCAGAAGATATACGGCAAAAGGGATGATTCCAATCAGCACGCTTGCGATTATCCATCGTTTGGTCCGGGCCACGGTCAGCGCTCCTTCGTCGGTTCCATTCGGCCTCACCGTCATCGCCCTGTCTCTCGCAAGCTGTACTTCTCCCGTATGCGCGGCGCTCCGAATGTAAGGCCTTTCTTATCCATACCTTGTCATTATACCATCGTTTCAGCGTCCGGTGCGCCGTCATGTTATAATGAAACGAACGACCGAACGAACCGGAGGTTATTAATCATGCTCACTTTTGAACAGAAGCTTCGCATTCTGGATTCCTATCCCGAACTGACGCGCAGAGACGTCTCGCTCGGCCGGGTAAATTACAGTCTGGAGACCAGTCTTCATGACAAAAAAACCGTCGCCTACCATCTGCATCCGAACGGCAACGGCTATGTCTATGCCGGCCTTCTGCGCGGCCGCGAGACGGACGCCAAGGGTCTCGTCAACATCCGCGAATTTGAAGAAGCCGAGCTGCGCGAGCTGGTGGAGGCCTCCATCGCTTCCTTGTCCCAGGCGCCGGCTGACGCCGGCACCTCCGCCCCCCGCAAGCCGAAGAAAGCCAAGAACAATTCGGTCTGGCTGGACGCGGACGGCAGCGTCCTGGAACTGAAAGCCGAAGAAGGGCTCTGGTATCTCTACTCCGGTCCCAATCTCGACATGGCGTTCGAGACGCGCGCCGAGGCCGAGGAGTATCTCGCGGAGGAAGGCTTCACGGAGAAGCCGGAGTAGAATAGCCGCGAGCGGGCCGCTTCCGCTTCACTCCGGCCTACCGGAGATCACAAAAGGCCGAGCGCCGGCACCCGGAAGGGTATCGGCGCTCGGCTCTTTTGCATCCTAGTCTATATGCTTATTCGTCCGCGTCCTCCCGCTTTCGCGGCTTCGCGGTATCTCACCGGCCTCAAGCCTGGCGGAAATGCCGGCGCAGCAGACCGGTCAGCTCCTCCCTGTGAGCATGCGGATCGTAAGCGGAATTATTCACGGTATGGACCGGCATGTTCAGTTGACCCAGGATCTTCCGCTCCAGGGCTCGGCGGGCTTCCAGCACCTGCACGGTCCCTTCCAGCCCCCGGAGTCCCCGGCGCAGCCCGTACCCCTGGCCGGTGTAATACGCCATGAAGCCTTCCGACCATTCCCTCGGCCGGTCCGCTACCGCCTTGCGGAATGAGAAATTCAGATCCTCCTGCTCCACGTAGATCAGCATCGGCTTCAGAGGTTCGATCAGCGAAGCCAGCTCCGCCACATAGGCCTGCGTCTCCGCATCCGCCGCCCCGTACTTAATCATCCCCACGGTAACCGGATTCTGAATGAAGCAGCATTCGAACACGTACACTCCGGATTCCCTGCGGGCCGTCTCCGCGAATCTTCTCCATTTGGCGGCGATCAGCTCCCGGTTGCGCGCAAGCGGAAGCTCATAGATATCATATTTCTGTGCGGCTTGAAGCCAGGCGTTCTCCGCTTCCTGCCCGCTGCCTCCCTCGCCCGCCCCTGCGCGCTCTTCCCGGATTCGGCGGTATTCCAGCAGATAATGGCCGTCCTGCCGGACAAGCCGGTCTTCGATTTCCTCTTCCGGCGGGTTATAGGCCTTCTTCCAGGCGGCGTATTCCGCTTCGGTGAAGCCGGACACCCCGTCGTAATCGGCGGGATGATTCAAGTCCCCTTCCGCATACAGCCGGGAACTCAAGCCCATCTGTGTCAGCGTCTCATGCACGAAGGCGGCGGTGGTCGTTTTGCCCGAACCGGGCAGCCCTTCAATCAAGATCAATTGGGCGGTCATGGTCATTTCCCCTTTCGCAGTTGAACCCCGGAGGGGACAGCGTGCCTCGCGGGATGCGCCTTATCCCAAGCCAAAGAGCGGATACCACAGGTATCCGCAGGCCGGTTCGCACAGCCCCTGTCCCTCTTCCGTTTCCTTGCAGGCAGGCATGTCAAATCCGGCAGCAAAATTGCTGCGCGGCGGCATCCCGGCAAGACTTGAAGACTAGGTTACAGGTTCATCCACATGGCGGGTTCGGGGCTCCTTCGTGCGCATCTTGCATCCAGCTTACCATCCTGCCGCAAATGCAACAAGCCTTCCGCGCCTTTACGTCTTCAGCGCCGGCGGTTCCGCTCCCGGGAAGGCCCGCCCCGGCCTCTCCGTTTGCCTCTGCCTCTGGCTTGGCTTCCCCTTCTACGGCCGGACCAGGCGCGCCCGGACAGGGACCGCGCGCGCCGCCGGACTGCCGCGGGAGAAGATGTCTTCCCGGCGCTTGCCGCACGGCCCGCCTGTCTGACATCCATGGCGAATGGACGCTCCCCGGCCGAAGGTTCCTCTGCCGGAACGAATCGGAGCGCCGCCGCGCCCGGCGGCTCCTCCAGCGGGCAGCGGGCGATCCGGTCCAGTTCCTCCTCCGGCAGCGGCTCTTTGACCGCCAGCAGATGGTACATGATCCGGTGCGCGACGTTAAGCTGCGATTGCCGGAGCAGCGACAGTTCGAACCGGTCGTAGAGACCGGCATACTGCGGGAAGTGGAAGACTTCCATCCGCAGCAGCCGAAAGTCGGTTCCGGCCGTCTGCGCCGCTCCCTTGACCAGCGACCATTCCTCGGGAAGCGGAAAAGCGTCCTCCCATCCCGCCGACTCCGCAGGCGGATAGGGCGACCAGAAGCGCGGGGAGTGCTCATTGAACCGCTGGCGCAGATAAGGATTGGCCATATGGACGGCCGCGTGCGCATAGGGGGCAAGCAGACAGACGACCGCCTTATGCCGGCAGACCCGGAACAGCTCCCCAAGAGCTGCCGGCAGGTCCCGGGCATATTCCAGGCAGCCTTCAAGAAGAACCGCATCGACCGTTCCGTCGCCGAACGGCAGCCGTCCCTCCCCGGTCCAGGGCAGACTCCGGGACGAAGGCGACGCGTAATCCCTGCAAGCCGTGCCCAGCTCGATTCTCATGAAGCTCCCCCACCTTCATCAGCGCTATGGGTTAAGATATGAAGCTTCCCGGCCGGCGGAAGCGGCGGCTGTCCCCCGGGCTCCGGCCGCGTCAAGGCGCGGCCCCAGGGCAACGCATACGAAAGAGCCCTCCGGCCTGAAATATGGCGGGAGGGCTCTGGGAGCGTTCTTTTTGGCGGAGCAGGCTGATCGGAATAGACTTACTGTCCGGTGCCGCTCTGCACCTCTTGGGCATTGAGCGCTTCCTGCGGAACCTTGATCTCGTCGATCCCGTTATGATCCGACAACTGGGCGCTCACCGTCATATCCAGCTTCACCGTCTGGCCTTCGGCATCCATGTCCATCGCCATAATCATGTCGGTCGCAACCGGATAGTAGGTCTTCTTATCCACCGTGTACGACAGCGTCATGCTCTTGATGTTCATCTGGTCCAGCATCTGGGCCTGCTGCTGATTCGACTGTCCCAGATAGCCTTTGGCGATGTCTTTTACCTTGTCGCCGCTGACCTGGACGTCCATCGTGTACGCGCCGTCTTTCTCGAAGACTTTGATCTCCTTGGCGAAGGACTTGAACTGGTTCAGCTGCTGCTCGGGATTGACGGACTGCGTCATAGCGGTCTTCAGCGTCTCGTCGAGCGGCATCTTCTGCCATTGTCCGTTGGCCTGGATGTACATCTCTTTATCGGTAATATATTGTTCGAATGTCTGCTCCTGGCCGGTCATGTTGCTGGTAACCGTCTGGTGCATCCGCATCGGACTGCGGGTGAATTCGGTCTGCGTATCCATCTCGATCTCCTGCTGCTGGCTCTCGCCGTTCTGCGAGAAATCCATGTTCTGAATCGTCGAGGTCTCCATGGCATAGCTCTTCAGACCGGCTGTCGCTTCGGTTACTTTGGCGATCAGCTCATCGGCGGAGATGCCGGCCTCGACCGGTCCTGCCGGGCTGGCCGACGGGGACGTGCTTCCGGCCGGAGCGGATGCCGTAACCTGGGCCGAAGGGGTTGCTGCCGACGCATCGGCTTCGTTGTTCGCGCCGCCGTTGTTCCCGCAGCCTGCCAGCAGCAGCGCAGCGGTTCCCATAACTGCAAAAGTCTGTTTCTTGTTCAGTGTGCGAAAGAAAGACATCAAGTAGAATTCCTCCTGTAGAATATTGGGCTAGAGTTCCATTACCCCCTACCTACACGGTTAACACATCTTTGGGCTGTTTTATTAAAAAATAATTAAAAAAGTGAAACTCTCCGTCTATCGGTCCAGTTTCTTGACCAGAATCAGCTCCGGCGGGTCCTCCTCCTGCAGCAGGCAGCCTGCATCGTGGTAGCCAAGCTTCCGGTAGAAATGCTGGGCGCTTCTTATTCGTAGCGCTGACGGCTCTCCTCATCGGCAATGCCCTGAACCTCGTCCGCTGTGATGACCAGCATTTCATATCCGTTCTCTTCATACCGCTTCATCGCCCGTTCCCGGAAGAACTTCGGGCTGCCCTCCGCGGCCTCCTCATCATAGAAGAGCAGGATGCCGTCGCTCTTGCGCAGCAGCAGCTCGTCCCGCGCGCGGAACTGCCAAGGCCCTTCGTAAGGTCGATTGCTTACGGCGGCGCAATAATCCGCTGCCGAAGTAATCCGGCGGTACTCCTCCTGCTTCTCTTCCTTCCAGCGCTCTTCCGGCGCGGCGTGGGCGGTCACGATCCCGAGCTTCAGTTCGGGATAGTCCGCCCGCAGCGCCAGCACGACTTCGCATACCCAGAGATCGAAGCCGTATTGGCCCGGCGTAATGACCCATTCCAGTCCCTCATCGAGAAGCGGAAGAATCCGGGCCTCCGCTGCTTTTTTGATATAGGGAATGGCGGGGTGCTTGTCGTTGTAGATGCCCAGTTCATGCGCCCGGTAGCCGGTTGCCAGCAGTGTCTTCATTCGATGGACCCTCCCTTGAAATTCCAGTATAGTACACCGGAGACCGCCCCGCTATTCCTTAGGGCACTTCCCGCCGACTCCCGGGCCGCAAAAAAAAGGCCGGAAGGAACGTTCCCGTTCCCCCCGGCCTTGTCTTCTTCATGAACCTATTTCATGGCAAGAAAAGCATCCGTGAACAGCTTCAGCAGATGATCCAGCGTAATCGGATCGCTGTAGGACGAAGCTTCCGTCTCAATCTCGATGACATGGCCGTTCTTGACGGCCGGGATGTTCTTCCACGTGTCGGTGCCAAGGAAGGCGTTGTCCGTCCCCGCCGGACGGCTGAGAACAATATAATCCCCCGCATACTGCGGAACCGTCTCGTTGGACAACGTGTAGTAACCCGGTCCGAGCGCATCCTTCTTGACGGCTTCCGGCATCTTCAGACCCATCGCCTGGTACAGCACTTCCGTGCCGCGCGCCCAGTTGCTGCCGAAGACATAGAAGCTCTTGGCATCGTACTCAAAGACCGAGACCGTGGCGTTCTCTCCGATCTTGGCTTTGATGTCCTTGCCGGCCGCCTCGGCGCGGGACTTGAAATCATCCACCCAGGCCTGTGCCTGATCGGCCTTGTTCAGCAGCTTGCCGATTTCAATCTGCTGGTTCAGGTAATCGAGCTTGCCCCAGGTGTAGACCACCGTCGGCGCAATCTTGGACAGCTTGTCGAGATTCTTCATATAGTCGCCCGCAATGATCAGATCGGGATTCAGTTCGATGATGTCCTCTAGACTCTCGTCGGATACAACCTTGATGTCCTTCAGCTTATCGGTGAACAGCGGATTCTTACCGGTCCACTCGTCCACCCCTACCAGGGTCCCGCCCAGCGAGATGACGTTCGGAGCGAAGCTCAGCGCCACAATGCGCTGCGGATTGGCCGGTACCTCGACCGGACCTGTCTGCGATTCGTATGTAATCGTTCCGCTTGCGGCCGGAGCGGCCGAGGCAGCGGCGGAAGCGGAAGCTTCCGGAGCCTGTGAAGGCGCGGCGGTGCCTGCCGCCGTATTGGTATTGCCCGATCCGTTATTGTTGCCGCAGGCAGCCGTCACAAGCAGCAGCACCAGGGCCAACGGTGTCAGCCATTTTTTCATTCGAATAGATCCCCTTTCATTCTCTGAACTAGTATGATAATGATTCTCACTCTCACCTAGTTACTCACTATAGGGGGTACGGTGCGGCTTGTCAACCGGATTCGCGCAAAAAGAGGCCCGGCCATTATCGGCCGGCCCCCTTGATTTCTTCGCGTATTCTCTGCCGGAATTCGCCTCTTGTGCTACTGGAGCGCGCCCTCCAGAATCATCACGCCCCGCGCCGGAACCATCACCTGACCGCTGACGGCGCGGCCGGTGAGCAGATCCGTGCGCTCTGCCGCGCCGATGTCGGCCGGAAGCTCGCTTGCAGCGTGGTTCAGCAGGAACAGGAAGGACTTGCCGTCCTTGACGCGCTGTACGGATTCCACTTCTCCGGCTGCCGTTACCAGCGGCGCGATCCCCTTCTCCTCACACAGATTGCCGACAAAAGCACGCAGGAAGTCCGCATCCGGACTGGAGGCGATATAGTAAGCCTTGCCTTCGCCGAAGGCGTTCACCGTCAGCACAGGCATGCCCGCATAGAAGTCGGAGCCGTACGACGCCAGCACTTCGGCCTCCTCGCTGTGGATCAGATCGCACAGAATGCCGCAATCATAAGAGCCCTTCAGCGCATTCCAGCTCTCTTTCATGACGATCTCGTTCTTCATGTCCGGCAGCAGCGCGTCGATCTCTTCCGCCCAGATGCCCAGCAGGCTGCGAAGCTCGCCCGGATAGCCGCCGACGGTTACGAGATCGTTCTCGTTGACAATGCCGCTGAAGAAGGTCGTGACGAAAGTGCCTCCCGCCCGGACAAAAGCTTCGGCCTTCTTCGCGAAGCCCGGCTTCACCATGTACATAACCGGGGCAATGATAATCTCGTATTTGCCGAAATCCTCTTCGACGCCGATCATATCGGTTTCAATATGCTGCCGGTACAGGGCGTCATAGTATTTATGCACTTCTCCGACATAGTCCAGCGCCACCGACGGCCCGCTGGACAAATCAAGGGCCCAGCGGTTCTCCCAGTCGAACAGAATGCCGACCTTGGCCGCACTCCGCGCATCCAGCAGCTTGTCTCCGAGCTGCTGCAGTTCGCGGCCGAGCTCCGCGGATTCGCGGAAGACGCGGGTATGTTCATGGCCGACGTGCTCGATCACGGCGCCGTGGTATTTCTCGCAGGCTCCGATGGAACGGCGCAGCTGGAAGAACATGACCGTATCCGCTCCCCGGGCTACCGCCTGGTAGCTCCACAGCCGCATGACGCCCGGACGTTTCAGCGAGTTGTACGGCTGCCAGTTCTGCTGGCTCGGCGTCTGCTCCATCAGCATGAACGGCTGGCCCTGCTTGAGCCCGCGCATCAGGTCATGCGTCATGGCCGTAAGGCTGACCGGCGTGTCCAGCGCCGGGTAATTGTCCCAGGAGACGACGTCGAGGTACTTGGCCCACTCAAAATAATCCAGCTCCTGGTACAGTCCCATGAGATTCGTCGTGATCGGCACATCCTTGCTGTGCTCGCGGATCGCGTCGTATTCAATCCGGTAGCATTCCAGCAGGCTGTGGGACATGAACCGGCGGTAATCGAGCGAGATGCCCTGGAAGTTCGTCCGGTTGCCGTTCCATTCCTCGCTCAGCTCATTCGGCACAACGATCTCGTCCCAATCGTAGAACGTATGGCCCCAGAACCGCGTATTCCACGCCTTGTTCAGCGCATCCAGCGTGCCATAGCGCTCCTTCAGCCAGAGGCGGAACGCCGCTTCGGACTGCTCGGAGTAGTCATAGCCGCCGTATTCATTGGAGATATGCCAGGCCAGAAGCGCCGGATGATCCTTGTACCGCTCCGCCAGCTTGCCGGCAATTGCAGCCGCGAACTTGCGGTAGACCGGGCTGTTCGGGTTGGAGTTATGGCGTCCGCCGAATTTGCGCTTGCGGCCCTGAACGTCCACGCGGGTCACTTCCGGGTACTTGCGGGCCATCCAGGCCGGATGGGCGCCGGTCGCCGTCGCCAGGCAGACATAGGTTCCGTTCTTATAGAGCCGGTCCATCATGGCATCCAGTCCGCTGAAATCATAGGTATCCTCGTCCGGCTGGATCAGCGCCCAGGAGAAGACATTAATCGTAGCGATGTCGATCCCCGCCAGCTTGAACATCCGCTCGTCCTCAGCCCAATCGGGCGCCTCCCACTGCTCGGGGTTATAGTCGCCGCCGTACCAGATCTTGGGCAGTTTGTCGTTAATCATCTGCAGACACATCCTCTTGGCAAATTAGAGTTTGAATTCAGGGTGCATATAAATATATATTTATTGTAAGCGCTAATCACTTCGCGATATATATAATATCTGCGACCCTGTATATAAGAATATGGAACAAGGATGTGGGTCTATGTCCATGATGGTTCCGGGACACCGGCGCCTGTTCTTTCCGGACGCCGACGCCCGCGGGCTGCCGGTAAGACTGGAGAGCATCGGCTATAATCCCGCGCAGGAGACCTTCGTTCGGCCGGAGGGCTATCCCGCCTGGCACTGGCTTCAGACCGCCGAGGGGGAAGGCGGGATTGCGATCGGAGAACTGCGGAGCGGAGCGCAGACCGTGGCGCTGCCCGCAGGCAGCGGTGTGCTGCTGCCGCCCCATACGCCCCACCGCTACGGTTCGGTCGGCAGCGGGAACTGGGGCACTTACTACCTGACCTTTGCGGGCGACGCCGCCGCGAATCTTCTGGAGACGCTGGAGCTTGGCGGCATTTACATCTGCCGCTGGGACAAGGATTCCCCGCTCTCCGGTCTGCTGGAGGACATGCTTACCCGCCAGGAACGGGAGCGGGACCGCGATCTGTTCGGGCTGGAGGCCTCCGCCGCTGCCTACCGCTTCCTGTTGACGCTAAGCCGCTATGGCGGCACCTCCGAGAGAGCCGCCCTGTCCAGCCACGCCGCCCGGCTGCAGCCGCTCCTTCGCTGGATGGAGGAGGAATACGGCAACCCCGGCGTCGGTCTCGACGACCTTGCCGGGGTGCTCGGGGTATCCGGCCGTTACCTGAGCCGGATGTTCCTGCAGACGTTCGGCCTGTCGCCGTACGCCTATTTTCTGCGCCTGCGCGTCCGCAAGAGCAAGGAGCTGCTGCTGCAGCGGCCGGGCGATACCGTGACCGCCGTCGCCGCCCGGGCCGGCTTCCGCGACGTCAGCCACTTCGTCGCCACCTTCCGGCGGCTGACCGGAACGACGCCGGAGCAGTTCCGGCGGCTGCATTAGGTCCGGGAACGGTCGGTCAGCGAGTAGGCCAGCGCCAGCAGCGGCGGCACCGCGCCGATCAGCGTCGCCAGTTCCCAGCCGCCGGTGGCGTAGGCCCAGCCGCCTATCGAAGAGCCGGCTGCGCCGCCGATGAAGAAGATCGCCATGAACAGACCGTTCAGCCGGCCCCGCGTCTCGCTGCCCAGGGCATAGATCGCCCGCTGGCCCAGCACCAAATTGCCGGAGACCGCCATATCGAGCACGATTGCGATAAGCGCCAGACCGATCAGCGACAGAACTGAATCGCCGCGGATCCAATGCGCCGCCGCAAAGGAGGCGGCGGCCGTCCCCAGCGCGGCGGCCGTCAGCGGGCGGGTCAGCCCGCGGTCCGCCAGCCGGCCGGCGACCGGGGCGGCAGCCGCACCGCCGACGCCGGCCAGCGCGAACCAGGCGATGCCCTGCTGGGAGAGCTGGAACCGGTCGGCCAGGTAGAGCGGCACCGTCGTCCAGAAGAGACTGAAGACGCCGAACAGGCTGGCCTGGTACAGCGCTCTGCGCCGGAGTACCGGCGTATGGCGCAGCAGCCCGCCGAGCGAGAGCAGAAGTCCGCCGTAGGTCAGCGCGGGCTCCGGCCGCCGCTTGGGCAGAACGCGGGCCAGCAGCGCCGCGAGCACGACCATGAGCACCGCCGAGAGTCCGAAGACGGCATGCCAGTTCCAGAACCCGGCAATGAAGCTTGCGGCCGGGCGGGCCAGCATAATTCCGAGCAGCAAGCCGCTCATGACGTTGCCGACTGCCTGCCCGCGCTGCTCCTCGGAGGAGAGAAAGGCGGCATAGGGAACCAGGATCTGGGCCACGACCGCGCCGATTCCGATGACAAGCGAAGCGGCAAGGAACAGGGCCGCGCTGTCCGCCAGCATGGCGGCTGCCAGCGCTGCGACCAGAACGGCCAGCGAGATTACCGCGAGCCGCCGGTTCTCGGCGAGATCGCTGAGCGGCACGACGAACAGCAGGCCGAGCACATAACCGACCTGCGTCAAGGTGACAATAAGGCCGGTCGCCTGGGGAGACAGGCCGGTCGCCTCCCCGATCGGACCGGCCAGGGTCTGGGAATAATACAGATTGGCCACGATCAGCCCGCAGGCTGCGGCCAGCAGAAGCATCAGCCCCCGCGTAAGCGGCGCCCGGGCCTCCTGCCCTTGCTGCTCTTGCTGCTCTTGCTGCTCTTTCCGCTCCTCATTTGCTTCCGGTTCACGCTTGAACATAAGCGCATCCTCCTTGGGGCGCACCGGATGTCCACCGCGCCCTAATTTAAATACTGAACGTTCAGTTCATTAATTTGATGATTCGAATTATATACTGAACGCATCGTTTTGTAAATAGGGAGAGCTTCGAGTATACTGAATGTATGAAGGTGAACGGTTGCAAAGGAGAGATTCATGTGACAGGCAAGAGAGGGCGCCCCCGCAGCGCGGAGACGCAGCAGTCCATCCTGACGAATGCTTATGAACTGCTGCTTGAGGAAGGTTTCGCCGCGGTTACGGTAGAGAAAATCGCCGAGCGCGCCGGAGTAAGCAAGGCGACGATCTATAAATGGTGGCCGAACAAGGCGTTCGTCGTCATGGACGGCTTCCTGTCCGCCGCTTCCGCCCGGCTGCCGGTACCGGACACCGGCAGGCTGATGCAGGATGTGCGGCTCCATGCCGCCCGGGTCGCAAGTTTCATGACGAGCCCTGACGGCAAGATTATCACCGACCTCATTGGAGAAGGACAGTTCGATTCCGGGCTGGCCGAAGCGTACCGGAGCCGGTATTTCGCTCCCCGCCGCCTGGAAGCGCGCCAGCTTCTGGAGCGCGGGCGCTCGCGCGGCGAGCTTCGGCCGGACGCCGACATCGACCTGGCCATTGACCTCATCTATGGCCCGATCTTCTACAACCTGCTGATCTTCGGCGCGCAGCCGGATGACGCTTACGTCGAGCGGCTGGTGAAGGCGGCTTTTGAAGGTCTCCTTGCGGAACCTTAAGCCGACTTGAGCCGCCGGAATAAGCCGCCCGGGCCGGCCCAGAAAGCACGGCTCTCTCCGGCTGCAGCTTCAGTCCGGCTCCGGCCCGGGCCTCAAATGCGGCTCCGGCTTCACATGCGGCCCAGTTGCACCAGCGGCCCCGTCACATCAGACAAAGCCCCGCCAGCGATGGCGGGGCTATCTGTGTACCTCTGCAATACAGGGGTCTGCCTAAGGGACTCTTCTTGACGGGTTGTGCTTGCTGGGTTCCGCTTGCTGGTTTGCGCTTGCTGGGTTCCGCTGGCCGGGTTCCGCTTGACGGGTTCCGTTTGCCGGGTTCCGCTTGACGGGTCCTACTTGAGTGGTTCCGCTCCGGTGAGTTCCGCTTGAACGCCCCTGCTTGGAATCAGGCCTGCTTGCGGTTCGCCTGTCTACGGCTGCCGGTACCACGCGAGAAATGCCTCCGCCACGGCCGTCCCGGCCAGCCCGTTCGGATGCGGGTCATATTCCCCGCTCATGTACTCGGACCGGATGCGGTGCTCCCGCGGGGCAGGCTCCGACAGCACAGCGGCGATGTCGAATACCGCATCGGTTCCCCGGGGCGGGTTCTCCCGAAGGCGGCGATTGACTTCGCGCCATTCCCTCTCCCGCTCGTCCTCCATATTGAACGGCGGAACGGTGCCGAGCATGATCCGCAGGTCGGGGCGGCCGCTCTTCAGCCTGGCGACCAGCTCGCCGAGATCGCCCAGGAGTTCCTCGGCGGTGCGGCGGCCGATATCCAGATCGTTCACGCCGAGCACGAGCAGCGCTTCGTCGCAGCCGGACATTTTGCCAAGCCAAGGTCCGCCCCCGGAAGCGTCATAGGCCCGCGCCCAGCCCGAGCCGAGATTGTAGACGCTGGTCTCGGGTCCAAGGCCGTCCGCAATTTTCGCCGCCCAGTATTCATAGCCGTCCCGTGCCGTCCGCACGCCCTGGGTAATGGAATCTCCGAAGAAAGCCAGCTTGCGCCGCACCTGCTTCCGGTAGCCGATGTAGGCGGGCAGCACCAGCAGCTTCTCGGACAGCGTCAGCGCTCCCGGCTGCTCCCCCGTTCCCGGACCGTCATAGGCGGTCGCCAGCATATCTTCGACATTGAACGGAATCGTCTTGCCGCCGCTGACAGTGCGGAGGGTCCAGCCGAATACGAGATCCTGCCCTTCGGACAGCTCCACCGATGCTTCATCGCTCCAAAAGCACTCGCCCGGCAGAACCCGTTTCCCGCGGCTGCCCCCGAACGTCACCGGAATACGGTCTTCATAAGCAATCTGTCCGTCCTTCCGGCCGCCGGCGGCGAACCAGGCAGACTCGATCTGCCATTCTCCGCCGGGAATGCCCGCTCTGGAATCCTGGCCCTCGTCCCAGGTCGAATCGACGGCGTTGCTGTGCCACAGCTTCAGACGGAGCACCCCCTGTTCCCGGGTCCGGATATAGGTCACGAACGTATGGGTAAAAGGCTCCGGCCGGTCCATAATGAAATTGGCCGCAGCCGACAGCACCGTCGCCGAAGCGTAGGCCGGGTCGCCCTCCGCTCCCGGCGGGGCAGACCGCTCTTCCTTGTTCATCGCCGTCTCCATCGCAAATCTCCTCCTGCTCTTCATGATTGGACACTTCTTATCGAACAGCAGCCTCTTGCGTCTGGGCGGCTTCCCCGGAAGGGCTGCCGCCGGCGCAAGAGGCTGCGGGAACTGCAATCTGTATCGGGCCTGTGAACTAGGCCATCTCGATGACCAGCGTTACGCTCGCGCTGCCGGCTGCCACGCTGACCGTGCCGTCCGCGTTCAGCTCTCCGCCCTTGACGGAAGCGGCTGCGCCCATGTCGTACAGCTTCAGCGAGAAGGCTTTGCCGCTGCCTTCGGCTGTGACGTTCACGATCTTGCCTTCGCGGCTCGCCGATACCGTAAGCTCCGGCGCGCCCTTGAGATCGCGGACGACCGCGGAGGTCTCCGCACCGTCCTGCAGCGAGTAGAGACCCAACTGCACACCGTCGGCAAAATCATAATCCGGACGGGTGTCGTTCGCGCCGACGGCCAGCAGGGAGCCTTCCCGGACGAACAGCGGCAGGCTGAAGAAGTCATGCTGCTCTTTGCGCCAGGAGCCGCCCTGCACGGTCTCGCCCGTCAGGAACTGCGTCCAGCGGCCTTCCGGCAGGTAATACGTCACTTGGCCGTCTTCGTCGAAGACCGGAGCAACCAGCAGCGAGGAGCCCAGCATATACTGGCGGTCCAGCGTCTCGCAGCCGGGATCGTCCGGGAATTCCATCAGCATGGCACGCATGGAGGCCCAGCCGTTCTCGGCGGCTTCGCCGGCCACGTCGTACAGATACGGCATCAGGCTGCACTTCAGCTTCGTGAAGAAGCGGGTCACATCCACCGCCTCGTCGTCGTAGACCCACGGCACCCGGTACGACTGGCTGCCGTGCAGGCGGCTGTGGCTGGAGAGCAGGCCGAAGGCCAGCCAGCGTTTGTAGACATGGGCCGGAGCCGTGTTCTCGAAGCCGCCGATGTCATGGCTCCAGAAGCCGAAGCCCGACAGGCCGAGCGAGAGGCCGCCGCGCAGCGACTCGGCCATCGACTCGTAGTTGGCGTAGCAGTCGCCGCCCCAGTGAACCGGGAACTTCTGGCCCCCGGCGGTTGCCGAACGGGCGAACACGGCCGCTTCGCCTTCGCCGAGCTTCTCTTTCAGCACGTTGAAGACTACCTGGTTGTAGAGCTGGGTATAGTAGTTGTGCATTTTGTCGGGGTCGGAGCCGTCATGATAGACGACATCGGTCGGAATGCGCTCGCCGAAGTCGGTCTTGAAGCTGTCTACGCCCATGTCCACAAGGTCGCGCAGGTAGCCGGCGAACCATTCGCAGGCTTCCGGGTTCGTGAAGTCCACAAGACCCATGCCCGGCTGCCAGCGGTTCCACTGCCACACATCCCCGTTAGGCTTCTTCACCAAGTAGCCGCGCTCCATCCCCTCGGCGAACAGCCGCGAACGCTGGGCGATGTACGGATTGATCCAGACGCAGATCTTCAGCCCCTTGTCCTTCAGGCGCTTCAGCATGCCGGTCGGGTCCGGGAATACTCTCTTGTCCCATTCAAAATCCGTCCACTGGAACTCGCGCATCCAGAAGCAGTCGAAGTGGAACACATGCAGCGGCAGGTCGCGCTCGGCCATGCCGTCGACGAAGGAATTTACCGTCGCTTCATCGTAATCCGTCGTGAAGGACGTCGTCAGCCACAGGCCGAACGTCCAGGCCGGAGGCAGCGCCGGTCTGCCCGTGAGATCCGTATAGCGGGTCAGCACTTCCTTCGGAGTCGGTCCGTCGATCACAAAATAGTGCAGATTCTGGCCCGGCACGCTGAACTGAACGCGTTTGACCTTCTCGGAGGCCACTTCCAGGGAGACCTTCTCCGGCTGGTTGATGAAGACTCCGTATCCTTTATTGGTCAGATAGAACGGAATGTTCTTGTAGGCCTGCTCCGAGCTGGTGCCGCCGTCTTCATTCCAGATGTCCACCACCTGGCCGTTCTTGACGAACGACGTGAAGCGCTCGCCGAGGCCGTATACCCATTCGCCTACGCCAAGATCCAACTCTTCGCGCATGTAGGTTGCGCCTTCCGGACCGCGGACATGGGCCATGGCCTTGAAGGAGCTGCCGGTCAGACGCTTGCCGTCCCGCACGAAGTCGAGGCTCCATGCCGCGCCCTTGCTGATTACTGCGGACAGATTGCCGCTGGTATAGACGAGGCGCTCCTCGTCTTCGGTTACCGTTACGTGGCCGGTAGCTCCTTCATTCAGTTCGAACTTCGGTCCGCGTTCCACAGCGCCCATGAAATGCGTGACCTTCACGCCGATGACGCCCGGCAGCGGGGAATGCAGCTTCAGCGTCAGAAGCGCCGTATCCAGCATGTTGGCGCGGGTGAGAATCGGAGCGGTAGCCGCCACGACCGTCAGTTCGTCGCCGCTGCGTTCAGCTGTATAGAACTGAACCGCACTGTCGAGCGCATATCCGTCGCGGACAAGCCAATAACCATTGGAGAATTTCATTGTATGGGTTCCACCTTTCGGTTGAGAATGATTTGGATTGGTTCTGCATGTATACTTGCATTATAATGTGTATGAAAGCGCGATACTTGCAATATTCAGCGCAAAAAATAACACAATTCTGATATTCATCGAATTTGTATTCCATTTACAGGGAGGGGCTGCCGTTGGACCGCGGCTTGCAGACAGGCCTGAAGGAGACGCGACGCCACGGCGACGCCATGTTCCCGCTCGGCGTGTACGAGATCGCCCTGCCGGGCGGGGCCCATGTGCTGGACACCCACTGGCATGAAGAGGCTGAATTCTTCATGCTGCTGGAAGGCGACATTCTGTTCCAGACCGGAACCGAGGTCTTTCCCCTGCGCGCCGGGGAGGCCGCCTTCATTGACCCCGGCGACATTCATGCCGCCTACCCGGCGGATGACCGGCCCTGCCGGTTCTGCGCGATTGTGTTCCACCCCGATCTGATCGCGAGCGCCCAATACGACGCCGTGCAGCAGTCGGCGGTGCTGCCGCTCCGGGAGAAGCGGCGCACCTTCCCGCGGGTGCTGCGTCCCTCCGTCCCCTGGCAGCGGGAGCTGCTGGACACGCTGGGCCGGATCGCCGCGCTCTACGAGGAACAGCCGTCCGGCTTCCGCATCCGGCTGAAGGCCGCCCTGCTGGAGCTGCTGGCGCTGCTGGCTCCCGATGGCCGCGCCGTCAACCGCAGCGAGACCGGCGAAGCCGACAGCGCTAAGCTGAACCGGCTGAAGACGGTGCTGCTCCATATTCAGGAGCGGTATGCCGAACCGCTCCGCGTCGCCGATCTGGCCGGGCTCGTGCATATGAGCGAGGGCCAGTTCAGCCGGTTCTTCAAAGCGATGACCCGCAAGACGCCGGTGGAGTATATCAACGACTACCGGATCGCCCGCGCGGCCGAGGCGCTGCGGGGGAGCGAACGCAAAATATCCGACATCGCGCTGGATGCCGGATTCGATAACGTCAGTTATTTTATTAAGGTCTTCCGCCGGGCCCTGGGCTGCTCTCCAAGCGAATTCCGCAGACAGGCAGAGGAGAGCACGGCCCCGCTGCCTGAAGGTTCCGGTTCTTAGCGGGGCAGTTCTGCCGGACCTTCAGGCAGCGCTCCGCCAATTGCCGGGCTGCTCTCCCCTTTGCGGCTGCGCAAGGCATACAGCGTGTACAGAAGCACGAACCAGAGCGGCGTGAACAGCAGTGCCGGCCGCGTCTCATCGGCAACCAGCATAATGAGGAGAATCGCCGCAAACAGCCCCAGGACCGCATAATTGACAAATGGCGTCAGCGGCGCTCGGAATGCGGACGCCGCATGTAAATCCGGACGCTGTTTCTTGTAACGGATATGGCAGACAAGCACGACGGCCCACACCCACAGGAAACAAATCGCGCTCACCGTCGTTACGATGCCGAACGCCTGCTCCGGAACCAGCTTGCTCAGCAGGGCCCCTGCGGAAATGACGAGCGTGGACACCAGCAGCGAGTTGCCCGGCACATGATTGCGGTTCAGAGCGCCGAAGCGGGCGGAAGCCTGGCGGTTCCGGCTTAAGTTGTACAGAATCCGGCTGGTCGAGAACATTCCGCTGTTGCAGGCGGATGCGGCCGACGTCAGGACGACGAAGTTGATAATTCCTGCGGCAACCGGAATCCCGACCAGGGTGAAGGTTCGGACAAACGGACTTTCCGCCGGACTGAGCTGGGTCCAGGGGTTGATGCAGAGCAGCACGAAGAGCGCTCCCACATAGAAGAACAGAATCCGCAGCGGAATTTTGTTGATCGCCGAAGGGATATTTTTCTCCGGATTCGACGTTTCCGCCGCCGATACACCCACCAGTTCAACGCCGACATAGGCGAATACCACCATCTGGAACGAATACAGAAATCCCGAAATGCCGTTCGGAAATACCCCGCCGTGCATCCACAGATTGCGTACCGTCACTGAGCCTGCGTCCGTCTTCAAACCCGTGATCAGGAGTACCACGCCAAGCCCGATCAGCGCCAGAATGGTAACCACTTTAATTAAGGCAAACCAGAATTCCAGTTCCCCGAAGTTTTTGACGGTCATTAGATTCAATCCCAGCAGAATGATCAGACAGACGACCGCCGGAACCCACTGCGGGATGTCGAACCAGTACTGCACATACACGCCCACCGCTATCACATCGGCCATCGCCGTCATAATCCAGCAGAACCAGTACGTCCAGCCGGTCACATAGGCGGCCCGGGGACCCAGATAATCCTCCGCAATGTCCGTGAACGATTGATAGCCTTTCTTGGACAGCAGCAGCTCTCCCAGCGCTCTCATGACAAAAAATACGGCGACGCCCACGAGGATATACGTCAGCATGATGGACGGGCCGGCCTTTTCAATCGCTCGGCCCGAGCCCAGAAACAGCCCTGTGCCGATTGTCCCCCCGATCGCGATCAGCTGAACATGCCGGTTGGCCAGCTCCCGCTTCAATTCCTGTTGTGCCATGCTCTGTTCCCCTTTCAAATTCGTATAAGTCTTAGTGAAGCCAAAAAAAGAGACCGGATCTACTCCAGTCTCCTGCTGCAAGAATAATAAATACCCTCCTCCGCTCCGGCATAGCCGGTATGGATGGCTGGTATTCAGTACTCTTCTGTCCTTTTGCCTGAGATGGTGAACCCTTCGGCGCTGCGGATATCCGCAGTCTCTCCAGAAGCTGCTCCTGCTATAGTACGATCCATAGCAATCATAGCTTGTGAATAATATGAAGTTATGGAGGCGGCGGCGCCGCGCTCCGGATGGCTATTATCATACTTTTTATTAAACCTGCCATACAGTGACATAAGTCGCATATTAATAAAAAAGAGCGGACGGGCCGACCCGTCCGCTCTGCTCTGCCGCTACTTGATAACGACGTATTCCAATCCAACCAGCTTCGCGTAGGACACGATCTGGTCGGTCGTCAGATTCAGGGAGACCACGGTATGGTGCCCGCCGCCGTTCTCGATCCACGCCTTGACTCCGTCCTGGAAGTTCGGCTTTACCTGCCACAGTACCCGGGCGACCGGAAGGTTCGGTGCCGGAACCGTCGGCTCGAACGCCGTGACTTCATTGATGAGCAGCTTGTAATGCGTGCCGAAGTCGGCCATCGACACGACGACGCCTTCTCCAGCCTTGCCGTCGAAGACGAGCCGGGCCGGATCTTCGCGGTCGCCGATTCCCAGCGGGGAGACGAGAACCTTCGGCTTGCCCGACGCAAGGCTCGGGTCCACCTCCAGCATATGGGACTGGAGGATGGCTTCCTGGCCGGCGGCCAGCTCATACGTGTAATCCTCCATGAAGCCTGTGTTCCGGTTGTGCGCCATCACCTTCAGCAGGCGGTCCAGCGCGGCCGTCTTCCAGTCGCCTTCGCCGGCGAAGCCGTAGCCCTGCGCCATCAGCCGCTGAACGGCCAGCCCCGGAAGCTGCTTCATCCCGTGCAGGTCTTCGAAATTGGTGGTGAACGCATTATAACCGCCGTTGTCCAGGAAGCGCTTGAGGGCGATTTCGTAGGAGGCCTGCACCTTGACGCTGGCTTCCCAGTCTTCCTTGCTGTAGCTGCCGTAATCGAAGTCATACAGCTCCGCATATTCCGCGAACAGCCCGTCGATCTCTTCCTCCGTAACGGCGTTCACGTACGCCACCAGATCGCCGATGCCGAAATAATCCACGGTCCAGCCGAACTGGATCTGGGCCTCTACCTTGTCCCCTTCCGTCACGCCGACGTTGCGCATGTTGTCGCCGAACCGGGCTACCTTAATATTGAAGCTCTCGTTGTAGGCAACCGCCACATCCATCCATTCCGCGATCTGCTTCTGCACTTCCGGGCGCTCCCAGTAGCCGACGACGACTTTGTTCTGCTTCTTCAGGCGGGCGTTGATGAAGCCGTATTCCCGGTCGCCGTGAGCGGCCTGGTTCAGGTTCATGAAGTCCATGTCGATTGTCGCCCACGGAATGCTCTCGTTGTACTGCGTAGCCAGATGAAGAAGCGGCTTCTGAAGCAGCTTCGTGCCGCGGATCCACATTTTGGCCGGAGAGAAGGTGTGCATCCAGGTGATGACGCCGGCGACTTCGTCGCGGTAGTTGACTTCCTTCATAATCGAAGTAATCTTATCGGCGCTGACGGCCAGATCCTGCAGCACAAGCGGGTAAGGCAGAACTCCGCTTTTGTTGAGGGCATCGGTCATTTCCTGGGCATGCGCCTTGACCTCCGACAGCGCCTCTTCCCCGTACAAATGCTGCGAACCTACGACGAACCAGAATTCCTTGGCAATGGCTGTTGACATGAGTATCATCCTTTACGGTTGGTTTGGCAGAACGAAATGAATGGAATGGTTGTCTCCGGATTTCTCGATTAGCCGCTGGCGGCGGTGGAAATCCGAAAGACAAAGACGAACGCTGCCGCTCCTCCAGTTGCCCATTCCATTTAAATAAAGATTGCAGTCTCCAGTCAGCGAATGTCCGGAAGCCGTATTGGCCTTCCCTCGCGAAGCGGCTGCCCCGCTTCCTATTTCTGCCCGTAATACGCATCCTTGCCGTGCTTGCGCAGATAGTGCTTATCGAGTATCCGCTGCGGCAGCTCCTCGGCTAAATGGTTCAGCTCCCGGGCGAACAGGTTCATCTTCGATACCTCTTCCAGCACGACGCTGTTCATGACCGCCGACTTGGCATCCTTGCCCCAGGTGAACGGCGCATGGCCTTTCAGCAGAACGCCGGGCACTGCCATGACATCCAGGCCCCGCTGCTCGAAGGTCTCGATAATCACGCGGCCGGTCTCGGCTTCATAGCCGCGGTCGATCTCCTCCTGCGTCAGGAACCGGGCGCAGGGTACGGACCCGTAGAAGGTATCGGCATGGGTCGTTCCCATGACCGGCACATCGAGCCCGGCCTGGGCCCACACGGTCGCCCAGGTGGAATGGGTGTGCACGATTCCGCCGATCTGGGAATAGTGCTTATACAGTACGGCATGGGTCGGCGTGTCCGAGGAGGGGCGGAGGTCTCCTTCCACCACGTTGCCGTCGAAATCAACGACCACCATATCGGACGGCTTCATCCGGTCGTAGCCGACGCCGCTCGGCTTGATGACGAACAGGCCGCTCGCCCGGTCCACCGCGCTTACATTGCCCCAGGTATATTTGACCAGCCCGTGCTTGGGCAGATCCAGATTGGCCTCATACACTTCTTCCTTCAGTTGTTCCAGCATGTTATCCCCTTCCTTTCTCCGTAAGATGCTCCGCCGCTGCCGCCTCGATTGCCAGCCCTTGCCGGTAGCGCTCCATAAAGGCTTCAAAGCCCTGCACATCCGACTCTACAGGAGCGACCTCCTGCGCCTGGGCGTCCTTGAACACCTTGCGTTCCAGGAAGTCGGCCAGTTCTTCGCCCTCTTCGCGATCCTTCTGATAAGCGGCCAGGACCGCCATGCCCCAGGCGCCGCCCTCGCCGGCGTTCGCCATCACGGAGACCGGCACGTTCAGCGCGGCCGCCACGATCCGCTGTCCCACTACCGGCGTCTTGAACAATCCGCCGTGGGCCAGGATGCTGTCGATCGCAACCTTCTCCCGCTGCGTCAGAATATCCATGCCGATCTTCAGCGCTCCGAAGGCGGTGAACAGATGGACCCGCATGAAGTTGGCCAGATTGAACCGGCTCTCCGGCGAACGGATGAACAGCGGCCGGCCCTGCTCAATGCCGGTGATGTTCTCGCCCGACAAATACCCGTAGCTCAGCAGCCCGTCCCCGTCGGCGTCTCCTTCCAGCGCCTTGTTGAACAGGACAGAGAACAATTCGCCGGCGTCGGCTCGCTGCCCCATCGCTTCATAGAACTCGCGGAACAGGCCCACCCAGGCATTGATGTCGCTGGAGCAGTTGTTGGCATGCACCATCCCGACCGGGCTGCCGACCGGGGTCGTGACGATGTCGATCTCGGGGTAGACGTCCGTCAGCTTCCGATCCAGTACAATCATGGCAAAAACCGAGGTGCCGACGGAGATATTCCCCGTCCGCTTCCGCACGCTGTTCGTAGCGACCATACCGGTTCCGGCGTCGCCCTCCGGCGGACAGAGCGGAATTCCCGGCTGCAGGTCGCCCGCCGGGTCCAGCAGCTTCGCTCCCGCTTCGCTGAGAACGCCCGCCTGCTCGCCTGCGCCGCACACCTTCGGCAGCACCTCCTTCAGCTTCCAGGCATAGCCTCTGCCGGCCGTCAGCTCGTCGAACCGCGCAGCCATCGCGGCATCGTAGTCCCGCGACGCTTCGTCGATCGGGAACATGCCCGAGGCATCGCCGACGCCGAGCGCCTTGCTTCCGGTCAGCTGCCAGTGGATGTAGCCCGCCAGAGTCGTCACATACGAGATCTGCGGCACATGCGGTTCTTCGTTCAGAATCGCCTGATACAGATGCGCAATGCTCCAGCGCTCCGGGATATTGAATCCGAACTCTCCGGTCAGCGCCTTCGCCGCCTGGCCCGTCGTGGAGTTGCGCCAGGTCCGGAACGGGACCAGCAGCCCGTCCGCGGCGTCAAACGCCATATAGCCGTGCATCATGGCCGAGAAGCCGATCGAACCGACAGTCCGGAGAACCGTTCCGTATTTCTGTTCCGCCTCCCGCTTCAGTTCCGCGTACGCTTCCTGCAGGCCTGTCACAATGTCCGTCAAATGGTACGTCCAGTACCCGTCCTCCAGCAGATTCTCCCATTCATAGCTGCCCGACGCGATCGTCCGGAAGTGACGGTCAATCAGCACCGCCTTGATCCGCGTGGACCCGAGCTCGATTCCCAGCACCGTCTCGCCTCCGGCAATCGCCTGCCTGATGTCCTGATCCATATTTCATGCCGCTCCCCTCTGTGCCTTGCCGTGTTCGCGCCCTCCAGTTAAGAAGGCGCTTTCCTCAATGACAGCCCCAGTATATTTTTTGTACGTACATTTGTCAATAATTAAATAAATATATACATACAATTAATAGCCTCACTTGGATCGCACGGCATATCCGCCCCCCGCAGCTGCGGAATTGAGCCTGCTTCTTGCCTTCCGCAAGGCTTCAGGTATAATCGGTATACAGAGCGCATGCTGCCGTTATAGCGATAGGTTCGCTTTTCCTGAAATATGTACATACAACTTTGACTCGTGATTCTCTTTATGAGTGAACTTTTGCGAAAGAGTGGGTATTCCATGAAGCCAAAATACCAGGTCATTCTGGAAGAAATTAAGAGCGACATTCTGTCGGGGGTCTATGCCTCAGGCCAGCAGATTCCGACGGAATCCGCGCTGCAGGAGAAGTACGGCGTCAGCCGGCAGACGGTCCGCAAGGCCATTCTGGAGCTGGCGAACGACGGCTTCCTGCGAAGCGAGAAAGGGTCGGGCACCTATGTCAGCCATCAATACCGGACCAAAGCCGCCGGCAGTGCCGGGACCCGGACCATCGGCGTGATAACAACGTATATCTCGGATTATATTTTCCCCTCCATCATCCGCGGAATCGAGAGCCGACTGAACGAGGACAATTATTCTCTGCTGCTGGCCAGTACGAACAACGATGTCGCCCAGGAGAAGAAGGCGCTGGAGATGATGCTCTCCTACGGTGTGGACGGCCTAATTATTGAACCGACGAAGAGCAACTTGTATAATCCCAATATCGCCTACTACCTGTCGTTTAAGGAGCAGGAGGTGCCCCTCATCATGATCAATGCTTACTATGAGGAGCTGGAAGTTCCTTTTCTCTGCCTCGACGATGTGCAGTCCAGCTATCTGGCGACCCGGGAGCTGATCGCGAAGGGACATACCCGGATCGGAATTGTCGCCAAGATGGACGACCTTCAGGGCAAATACCGGATGAAGGGCTATATCAAGGCGCTCGCCGAAGCCAGGCTGAACTTCCAGCCGGAGCAGGTGCTGTCGTTCGATACCGAGACGAAGCCCGATCTCGCCTCCAGACTGACGGAGTTCCTGACCGTGAACCGGGACAGCCTGACCGCGCTGGTCTGCTACAACGACGAGGTCGGCCTTGAAGTGATTCATGCCTGCAAGCGGCTGGGCCTTGCCGTTCCCGGCGATCTGTCGGTCATCGGGCAGGACAACTCCTATATGGCGAAGAATGCGGGCATTAAGCTGACGACCCTCACCCATCCGCAGGAACAGATGGGCCGAGACGCGGCCGACTGGATTATCCGGAAGCTTCAGGGCAAGAAGGATTTGCGGAGCCGCACATATTACCAGCCGGTGCTGATTGAAGGAGAGACGGTGAAGGAGCATCTCATTTAAGGAGAGCGAGGAGTGCGCAATGGCTCATCTTGTCGATTTCAAAAATGTGTCCGCTGCCGGATTGGAGTCCTCCCCGGTGGCCGAAGCGCTGGCCGGACTGCGCGCCAACGAAGCGCGCTACTTCATGAACAAGTACAAGCACGCCTTCACGGTCGTGCCCGCGCAGGAGAGCCGGGAGACGCTGGAGTATGTGAACCGGATTCTCCGAGAAGAGCGGCAGCTCGAGTTCGCCGCCAGACCGCTGGAGACGTCGTCTTTTCAGGTGGAGAATATCCGGTTTGCCTACGTCTTCTATGAAGACGGTCTAGCCCTTAACGTAATGTATACGCTGGATGATCCCAAGAAACGGGCGGTCGGCTTCAAGCTGTCCGAAGGCATGGAAGTGCCTGCCGAGCTGGAAGGCCGGTTCAAGTTCGCCAGGCAGAAATCCAAGCTCGCCGGAACAATCCGGGGATCGTTCTTTGTCATTAAGGGCGAATATTAAATTTGGGAACAGCAAAAAGCCGCCCGAGGGGCGGCTTTTTGCTGTAGTTGTCGATCCCCCGGCGGGAAGATCAGAACGGGTTCGTCGCAATGAAGCTGGCGGTCTTCACATAGACGCGCGGGTTCAGCTTGAGCTGGTTCACGATGAATTCGGCGACATCTTCCGGCTGAACGAACTTCGCGTCATTGTTCTCCTGGATCAGCTTCAGATCCATCGCCATGTCCGTTGCGATCGTGCTCGGCGTCAGGGCCGAGACGCGAATATTGTTGCGGCGGACCTCCTGGGCCAGCGATTCCGTGAAGCCGATCACCGCGAACTTGGAGGCGCTGTAAGCGCTGGAGGTTGCGGCTCCGTTCAGACCGTTGGTGGAGGAGATATTGATAATGTCGCCTGCGTTCTTGGCGATAAGCTGAGGAAGAACCGCGCGGGTCACGTAGTAGGTCCCCATCACATTGATGTCAATAATCTGCTTCCACTCTTCCGGGTCCATCTCCAGCACCTTGCCGAAGCTTGCAATCCCGGCGTTGTTGATGAGAATATCGGCATCGCCCAGTTCGTTCTTCAGCTTCCGGACGGCGGCCTCCACCTCTTCCTTAGAGGCAATATCAACAGCGGCATAAGCCACCTTCACACCCAGAGCTTCAATCTCGGCGGCAGTCTTCTTCAGGGTCTCTTCCGTGCGGGCCAGCAGGCCGATATGCGCTCCTTCTTTGGCGAGCGCAACCGCGGTTGCCTTCCCGAGTCCTCTTGCCCCTCCGGTTACAATAGCGACTTTGTTCTTAAGGGATTGTGCCAATTCAAACGACTCCTCTCTTGCCTGTTCTTGTCCTATTTCGGCTATATTGTATCACTATTCGGACCTTCATTACCAATTCACCTAAAATTAAACAGTGAAAATTTTGTCTAACTCTGTCGATATATATAGGATCATCCTGAAAGGAGTCTCATGAATGAAATTCAGCACTTTAAAATGGACCAAAATCACGGCTGTTCTTCTCTTGTTGATCAGCCTGTTCCCCGCCTTTCCCTCCGAGGGCCGCGCGCAGCAATCGGCCCCGGATTGGAAGCGGGTATCCTTCGGAACCCGGCTGCATTCGGCGGCCTGGAGCGGCTCTTCCTATGTAGCCGTAGGCGACCGGGGCACAATCTACCAGTCGGCGGACGGAGTATCCTGGACCTTCCGGGAGTCTCCCACCCAAGACCGCATGCTCACAGACGTGGAATGGGGGAATGACACGTTCGTCGCAGTCGGCGTACAGGGTGAAATCATGACCTCGCCCGACGGAGTAGATTGGACGGTCCGAAGAAACATCGACGGAAGAACTACAATAAGCTCTGTCAAATGGATCAACAATCAATTTATTGCTGCAGGTTATTATCGGCATAATGACATGGCCCTGGGAACGAAGGGAATGATTCTGGTCTCCGCGGACGGGATGGACTGGACAGTCAAAACCGACAGCGCCCTGGATACCTTCAACGCGGTTGCCTGGGGCAAAGACAAATACGTGGCAGCCGGCAACGGGGGAGTTCTGTACACCTCTCCCGATCTGGAGAATTGGACGATTCAAGATTCCAAATCGACTGACACCCATCACTTCGATGATGTAGCCTGGGGAAATGACCTCTTTGTGGCTGCCGGTTCCGGCGGGCAGATTCGCACCTCGACGGACGGCGTTACCTGGACCGTCCATGATTACACCGCCAACAACAGAGAGTGGTTTCACGATGTGCTGTGGGTGAATAACCGCTTCCTCGCCTTCGGATTCAATACGGTTCTGGCCTCCACCGATGGCCAGAACTGGACTCCGTACTCCTACGGAATCACCGGTCTGGAGTCGGGCGGAATCAACGGCGGCGCGTGGGGGAACAACGAATTCATTGCCGTTGGGGATGAATCCATTATTGTTACCTCTGCCGATGCCGAGGTATGGTCGAAGCAGAGAACCGCTGCGGCCACAGGCCAGAATCTCAACGCCGTCGCTTGGGGCGGAAGCGGCTTCGTGGCCGTGGGCGAAGAAGGCGCCGTCGTCAGCTCGGCTGACGGCGATGTCTGGGCAAAACAAAGCTCTGGAGTGACCAACCTTCTCACCGATATTGCATGGGGCAACGGCATATACGTGGCCGTGGGCGAAGACAGCCGCATTCTCACCTCGCCTGACGGAAGCTCCTGGACTCCGCGCACAAGCGCAGCCGACAACACCCGGTTCAAGACCATCGGATGGGGCAATGGCTTGTTTGTGGCCGGAGGTTCCGGCAACACCCTTCAGACCTCCTCCGACGGAGTGACATGGACGGCGATTTCGGTTCCTGCAACCTATATTGTATCGGTGTCCTGGATCGACAATCAATTTATGGTCTCGGCTCTGGACGGCAACAAGTATAAACTCCTGACTTCGTCCGACGGCATCACCTGGACTGCTCGGGAGACGGATTTCCTGGTGTCGCATATCGTCAAGGGAAATGGCAAGTTCATGGCCCTGGTGGAGAGCGCTCCGGGTACAATCGCAACCTCGGATGACGGCATTACATGGACAACCTCTGTTCTGGCCGACAGATTGTTTCCCCGGGAACTCTACTTTGCCGGCAATCAATTCACCGTTGTGGGCAACTGGAGCTATATTTACACTTCCACAGACGGCGAGAACTGGACGCCCCGGAATTCCCGGGCGGACATTTGGCAGGTGAGTCTCTCCGACGTTACGTGGGGCAACGACCGGCTGGTCGCTGTCGGCAGCTGGATGCTGGTTCTCACTGCTCCGCTTGCCCTCGCGCCTTCCGAAGACGGCACCGTTACCGGCAAGGTGGTCGATGCCGCCCAGTCCCCGATTAGCGGAGCTACGGTCACTGCCGGAGGGATCAGCGCCACAACAAATGCGGAGGGGACGTTCACGCTGTCTTCCGTGAAGGCTGGTACGCAGACGCTTGAAGCAAGCGCTGAAGGCTATCAACCGGGCACGAAGTCCATAACCGTAACGGCAGGCCAACAGACCGATGCGGGCCTGATTCAACTGACGGCAGCCGGCCAAGAATCGAACGGGAACAACGAAGACAACGCCAGCCCCGCCCCATCGGCGACGGCGGACAGCGTTCCGTCCGCTCCGGCTGCTCTCCCGGCGGCTACGCCGGCGCCGGTGCCGACCGCATCCGCTGCTCCTTCGGCTTCGCCTTCGGCCACTCCGGCTGCAACAGCGTCCGAGCCAGCAGATTCGGACGAATGGTCGCAGGACCCGAATGACATTTTCAGAAGCCAGGTTGTTAAGGCAGACAACAATGTGATTTCCGGCGTGCAGACGCGGACAGCCGAGATTTTGAAGGCTGGCTCTGATCTTTCAACGATTGACTACAGCGATATCGGACAGCATTGGGCGATCGGCTCCATTGAGAAATTGACCAAGCTCGGCGTCATTAACGGCTATCCGACCGGCGGATTTGAGCCGGATGATACCATTACCCGCGCAGAGTTCGCTGCAATGATTGCCCGGGGCTTCGTGGATATGGCGGGCCGAACCGTTAATATCCAACCTGAGGATTACACCGCATTCCGTGATATCAACAATCATTGGTCGTCCAAATACTTGATGAAACTGGTCCGAGTAGGCGTCATGACCGGCTACGGCGACGGCACCATCCGGCCGGAACAGACGATCTCCCGGCAGGAAATGGCCGTCATGATTACCCGTGTTCTGAATCCATCCGTTCTGAACAAGGATACGTCCAAGGTGACCTTCACCGATCTGAACGGGTCCTATGCGCAGGATGCCGTCAAGAAGGCAGCCGCCCTCGGCATTTTTGAAGGCAAAACCGCCCAATCCTTTGATCCGCTGGGCGGCGCAACGCGCGCCGAGTCCATCGAGACGATAATCAAGACGTATCAGCTCAGCCCCGCCCTTAAAGAAGCCTTGAGCCGTTTAAATTAATCAGACGGACTGCGGGTGCCGCCTCAATCCGCAAACGGCCGTCCGGGAACACTCCCCCGGACGGCCGCTTTTTATTCTTTTGGCGGAATCCGGCAGGTTATAACCCTTGAGCCAGCTTCCGGATCTCTGCGCTCATTCTCGGGTTGACCGGATAGACCTCTTCCAGATAGCGAAGAATCTGGAGCGCCGATTCCGGCGTCCGCTCATACCCCAGCATCATATCGCCTACCCGTTCCGCAAAATGGGGGTACCGTTTCTCCATCCGCCTTTCCTCCCCGAACACATCCCGGAAATACGGCTCTTCCGTCTCCAGCAAATGCAGAACGGACAGAATGCTGTCCAAGGCGTAGCTCTGGACGAACCGGGCCGCGGAGAGCTTCTCTCCCCGGGCATATCGGCCCAATCCGACATACAGGTTCGTCAGGGCTTCATTCAGCGGAAAGTCGAGACTCTGTCTCCGTTCGGCCTTAACCGAGCCGCCCTCTTCTCCAATGCCCTGGTTCGTGTACCCCTGCTTAATCCAGACGATTCGGCCTCCCTTATACTTCGCCTGCTTGAACTCCTCTTCTTCAAAGATCGCATATTCCCCATAAATTCCGTCCTCGAACAGAATCTTGTGCCCGGCATCGGTGTTGCGGAACTGATATGCCAGCGGATATACTTCCTCCAGCCAGTCGAGACACTCCAGATAAGCCTCCTTCGCTCCCGGTTCTACGAGTACGAAGAAGTCCAGATCGGAGTACTCGTCGATCCGTTCCAGCTCGGTTCCGACCGATCCGACCCCCAGCAGCAGCAGAGCATCTCCTCTGCGTTCCAGGGACGCCCCGATTTCATCCAGTCTTCTCAAAAGCTGCTTTTTCGTCGCCATTCTTGTCTTCTCCCTCCTGCTTAGGGTCCACGCAAAAAAGGTTCAACCTCTATCCTGCCGAGGTTGAACCTTTCGGTTGCATTGCCTTTGAATTAGCTACAGGTTATCGGAGATGTACAGGGATGTCAAGAGCCGCCGGGCTGCTGCTTCGCCTGCTCCCGGATGACCTGCTCGGTTCCAAGCAGGATCAGCTTCAGTCCGAATTCAAAGGCATGGTCGGAGCCCATCAGCTCGAACAGGCCGCTTTTGAACATCGTCCGGAACATTCCTGCCTCCGCTTCGCTCATGGAATCCATAAGACGGATCATATCCTCGCCCGGAAGCACTTTTCCCTCGCTCACAAGAGCGGAGACGCTGCGCTCATGCTGCTCATGGTCCAGAACAAAGTTGTAGACGTAATTGATCAGCGTAGTAACTACCTGGATTTGCTGCTCCTGCCCAAGCGGCGTCGGTTCCACGCAGAGCAGCATCCGGTTGGTGAAGCGGATAATATCCGGTTCATGCGGCAGCGCCATCATCATGAGCTGCGTGGAGCAAGGATAGCGGCTGAGCACGCGCCGAATCGTCAGTGCCATTTCCGATAACTGCTCCTTCCAGCCCCCCTCGGCGCGGAATTCCTCCAGAACGATTCCGGAAATCTGATTGGCCAGACGCTGGTAGAGCTTCTGCTTGCTCTTGAAGTACCAGTACAGCGACGGCGCCTGGATGCCAAGCCTTTCGGCCAGCCGCCTCATGCTGAATTTCTCGATTCCGTCCTCCCCCAGCAGTTCCCAGGACGCTTCCAATATTCGGTCTTCTGAAATTTGCGGCTGTTGTTTCTTCATCCATCAACCCGCCCTTTTATCTAACAGTGTAAGTTTGTGCTTTACAGGTTCGTACCTTCATGATATCATCTAACACTGTAAGGTTCAATCTAACACCGTTAGATTGAAAAATGTGAAGAAAGCGGTGACCTCTATGGACACAGAGAACCTGTATTATTTTGAACAAGCGCCTGTCGCCAAAGCTGTCGCTCATTTCGCTGTGCCGATGATGCTCGGCACCTCAATGAGTGTAATCTACTCCATCCTGAATGCCTACTTTCTCGGCACGCTGAACAATACCGCCGTCTTGACCGCCCTTGCCTTGACCCTTCCCTTGTTCGCCGTCATTATGGCGCTCGGCAATCTGATCGGCATGGGCAGCGGCACCTATATTTCCAGGCTGCTGGGCGAGAAGAAATATGAAGAGGTCAAGCAGGTATCTGCCTTCGCCTTCTACAGCAGTCTCGTTCTCGGTCTGATCGTTATGGCAGCCGGGCTGCCCCTCATCCACCCCATTGTCAACGCATTGGGCGCAACGCCCGATTCCTTCGGGTTCACCAAAGATTATGTTACGGTTATGCTGATCGGTTCCCCTTGCGTCGTTCTGTTCTTCACATTGGAGAATGTAGTACGCGCAGAAGGTGCAGCCCTCACTTCCATGGTCGGGATGATCCTCAGTGTGGCCGTCAACATTCTGCTCGATGCCCTCGTCATCTTCGTGTTTCATGGAGGCGTAATCGGAGTTGCTTCGGCTACCGTCCTCGCCAACCTGGCGGCGAGTCTCTTCTTCGCCTTCCATATGGGAGTCAAAAGCTCCTTCCTGACGATCTCCGCCCGCCGGCTCAAAGTGACCCGCGAGCTGCTTGGCAATGTGCTGAAGGTCGGCATTCCCGTCTTTATCATGAGCATCTTCCTGGGCGCCATGTCGCTCATCTTTAATCATTTCCTCGTCGAGTACGGCGATCAGGCGGTTGCCGCCTACGGGATCTCTTCGCGGCTGCTGCAATTTCCCGAATTCATCCTCATGGGACTCTGCGAGGGCGTGGTGCCCTTGATCGCCTTTACCTTCACCGCCAACAAGCTGCGCATGAGACGCACCATCGGCTTCACCGTTCAGGCCATCGCCGCCTTGGCCGCCGTATTCGGGCTGCTCGTCTATCTGATCTCGGACCACCTGATTGGCCTGTTCTCCAATGACCCCCAGCTGATTGCAGTGGGCAGCTACATCCTGCATGTGACCTTCCTGTCCCTGTTCATCTCCGGAACGACCACCTTGTTCACCGGAATCTTCCAGGCGACCGCGCAGGGCACCGCCGCTTTCATCATGTCGATCATTCAGGGCGTCACCCTGATTCCGGTCCTGTTCTTCGCCAATCGCCTGAACGGATTCCATGGCGTGGTCTGGTCGCTCGTCATCGCAGATGCCGTTGCCTTCCTGACCGGCGCCCTCATGCTGTATGCATTACGTCATAAGCTGCAGCCGGAGCTGGATACGTTGGTTCAATAAATCGCAGCAAAAAGAGAACAGCTCAGGCTGTTCTCTTTTTTGGTCGTCTTAGAAACAGGTGAATGAGCTGATCCGATTCAAATCAATGCCAAAATACCCCCAGAAGAAGCCGAACCATCTGAACCCTGCAACCGAAGTGCGTCCGACGAATACGGGATAGAACCAGAATTGCTCGCCATTGTTCAGCCAAATGTAAGTGTTACGGAACAGGCAACGTCTGATTCCGCCTAGGTCGACGGCAAAAGCGGTTGCCGACATCTGCGGGATGAATTGCGGCGGCGGAGCTGTCGGAGCCTGAACGCCTCCCGGCGCTCCGCCCGGAGTTCCCGGAAATCCTCCCGCTCCTCCCGGCCCTCCTGGTCCCCCCGGTCCGCTTGGTCCTCCTGGTCCTCCTGGAAATCCTCCGCCGATTCCCGGCGTTGGGAAAAACCCCATCTGCAATCGCTCCTTTCAAACGAAGTAGGCACAATTATCCTATGCATTCGCGGAGCGGGCGCTTGGGCGGAACAGCGATCTGTATGGATCATCTTCTCCTGGTTTGACACCGACCCTTCCACCTATTAAAATTCATCATATAAAAATTCCAACAAATTACATTCCTTAACGGAGGCGATGAGATTTGGCAAGAGTGCAGGTAGGTACGGAGAATGGCGCTCCAATCGAGCTCTATTATGAGGATCATGGCAGCGGAAAACCTGTCGTCTTGATTCACGGCTGGCCGCTCAGCGGACGCTCCTGGGAGAAGCAGGTGCCCGCGCTCACAAAAGCCGGGTTCCGGGTGATTACGTATGACCGCCGGGGGTTCGGCCAGTCTTCACAGCCTTGGAACGGTTACGACTACGATACGCTCGCAGCCGATCTGCATCAGCTGCTGCTTCATTTGAATCTGCGGGAGGTGACCCTGGTTGGCTTCTCTATGGGCGGAGGAGAAGTGGCCCGCTATATCGGCAGCTATGGAACCGAACGGGTCTTGAAGGCTGTCTTTGCCGGTGCGGTACCCCCTTATCTCTATAAATCTGCAGAGCATCCCGAAGGCGGAATGGACGATGCCACCATCCAAGATTTCCAGACCGAGGTTACCGAAGACCGCCTGGCCTTCATCGATTCATTTACCACGACCTTTTTTGCAGCAGACGGCAAGACCTCATTAGTCAGTGAGCCCTTCCGCCTGTATAATCGGGATATCGCCGCTTTCGCTTCGCCCAAAGGCACCCTGGACTGCATTGCCGCTTTCGGCCTTACCGATTTCCGCAAGGATTTGGCCAAAATCACGGTGCCGACCCTTATTCTTCATGGCGATTCGGATGTCATTGTCCCCTTGGAGGTCAGCGGCGCCCTTACCCATGAAGCCATCCCGGGCAGTCAACTCGAAGTGGTCAAGGGAGGGCCCCACGGCTTCAATGCGACCCATGCCGCTGAATTCAACGAGGCCCTGATCCGGTTCCTCCAGAGTTAATCCGTCCCGGCAGCCATGCAGACAAGCAGCCAGACCCTCCTGTCCGGAAGGTCTGGCTGCTTTGTCGTCCGCTTTTTAAATAAGGATAAGAATAGATGCCGTTTCCGAGCCCGTAAGCTCCTACAGAGTCGCCGCCTTCTTCCCTAGCGGCACTGCTTCGCGGGCCGGGTCCGCCGCCTCTGAAGCTTCGCCGGCGAGGCCCAGCGAATGCGCCGTGGCCGCCTGCATCTCGCGCAACAGCTCCGGATGCTCCAGGAGCGAGATGCCGTAAGCCGGAATCATCTCTCTGAGCTTCGGTTCCCAGACCTCCATCCGCTCGGGGAAGCACCGGCGCAGCACTTCCAGCATGACGTAGACGGCCGTCGAAGCGCCCGGGGAGGCGCCCAGAAGCGCCGCAATCGAGCCGTCCGCCGCGCTGATGACCTCTGTGCCGAACTGCAGCGTCCCCTTGCCCTGCGCCGTATCCTTAATGATCTGCACGCGCTGGCCCGCCACAACGAGCCGCCAATCGTCGCTCTTCGCATTCGGTACGAACTCCCGCAGCGCTTCCATGCGCTGCTCCTTGGACAGAAGAACCTGGCCGATCAGATACTTGGTAAGACCCATGTTCTTGGCTCCGGCCGCCAGCATGGTGGTCAGATTACCCGGTTTGACGGAGGTAATCAGATCCAGCATCGAACCGAACTTCAGAAACTTCGGCGTGAAGCCCGCGAACGGACCGAAGAACAGCGACTCCTTGCCTGCAATGACCCGGGTATCGAGATGCGGCACCGACATCGGCGGAGCGCCGAGCGCGGCTTTGCCGTACACTTTGGCCCGGTGCTGCGCCACTACTTCCGGCCGTTCGCACACCATGAACAGCCCGCTGACCGGGAATCCTCCGATGCCCTTGCCTTCGGGAATGCCCGATTTCTGCAGGAGATGAAGACTGCCGCCTCCGCCCCCGATGAAGACGAACTTCGCCCGGTGGCGTTCCACAGCGCCGCTGCCGGTATCCCGGATCTTCAGCTCCCAAGAGCCGTCCGGCGTCCGCTTCACGTCCTCCACGTGGCGATAATAGCGAATGTCCACTCCCTGACTCTGGAGATCGTCGAACAGCATCCGCGTCAGAGCCCCGAAGTTGACGTCTGTCCCTGCGTCAATGCGGGTCGCCGCAATCGGCTGATCCGCGGTCCGGTCTTTCATCATGAGCGGCATCCACTCGGCGAGCCGGGACGGATCGTCGGAATACTCCATGCCCTGGAACAGCGGATTGCGCGACAGGGCCTCGTACCGTTTTTTCAGGAAAGCCACATCCTCCGCTCCCTGTACGAAGCTCATATGGGGAACGGGAGCGATGAAGTCCCGCGGATTTTGAATACGCTTACGATTCACCAGATAAGACCAGTATTGCCTGGAGTATTGGAACTCCTCGTTCACCTTGACAGCCTTGCTGATGTCCATCGTTCCGTCGGGCCGCTCCGTCGTGTAGTTCAGCTCGCAGAGGGAAGAGTGTCCCGTTCCGGCATTGTTCCACTCGTTGGAGCTCTCTTCGCCGGCGCCGCCGCGCCGCTCATACACCGTAATTGTCCATTCCGGAACCAGTTCCTTCAGCAGTGATCCCAGCGTTGCACTCATGATCCCGGCACCAATCAGAATCACATCCGTCTGTGTCAATCGATCGCTCATGTTTACCGTCCCTCGCCTTTTATTGGATCATTGTCTTGTGTCTAGTGTATCACTACCGAAGGCAAATTTTAATATTTATCTAAAAAATAGTCTATCCGGCCTGTCTAGGAGCCGAACCGCTGCCGGTATCCGCATTTGCGGCACAGTTCCTCCACCGCTTCCCGCCGGGAGAACCCGTCAACCAGCCGGTTGGCCCGCTCGCTCTCCACAATCTCCGAGAACGGCTGCTCATGGACATTGCCGAGATTCAGGACACCCTCGCCGTCCAGACAGCAGGGAACGACGGTGCCATCGACCAGAATCGCCGCCTGGCTGCGCAGGGCATGGCAGAAGCCGTGTCCGTCGTCTTCCGGAGCCGTCAGGCTCGGCCAGCGGAATTCATGGTCCTGATTCAGATAAATCCGCTCGGCAATGCGCACCCCGCTTCCGGGAGCGACTCTCTCCTCAATCCGGTAATCCAGTCCGAACGCCTGCTCCAGCACCTCCAGCGTAGCGCGGTTGCGCTGACGCTGCCGGTTCGTCAGATTGTCCGGCGTCAGGTTCCAGAGGCGGAAGGAGATGAGAACGCCCTGGTCCGCAGCCGTCTTCGCAAAATCAATAACGGTCCGCAGGTACCCCTCCCGATTCTCCGACCCGGCGTGTCCGTCGAAGCTGTGCAGCGAGAAGTTCATCTGCCGGAGGGCCGGCTTGCCGAGCAGCTTGTCCGCATTCTTGACGATCAGCGTTCCGTTGGTCGTTATGTTCACCTTGAACCCTTTGGCATGCGCCAGATCCAGCAGTTCATGCAGGCGGGGATGCAGCAGCGGCTCTCCTTTGACATGCAGGTAGATATGCGACGTATGCGGCCGAATCTGATCCAGTATGGAAGCGAACTGTTCGGTGCCGATAAACTTGGCCTGCCGCTCCGTCTGCGGGCAGAAGCTGCATGCCAGATTGCAGACGCTGGTAATCTCGATATAAACCTTCTTGAAGGTCTTGCGCATCGCCGTTCCCGGCATCGCTTGGCGGATCATTCCGCCCACCGGTCCGCCGCGTATTTCAGGCCGATCTGCTTCCGCGCTTCCTCCATAATCTCCGATACCACCAGCGAACAGGCATGCGAATTGACCGCGCTCTGCCGCTCGCCTTGACGGATCAGCCGGATGAATTCCTGAATTTCATAATACATCGGCTCGAACGTCTGCGGATGGGACAGCACCTCGGTGCTGCCGTCGCGGTAACGGATCTTGACCTCATACGGCTGGTTGATCTTGTCGATCACCATCGTTCCGTTCTCGCCCTGGATTTCAGCGGGAAGGTAGGAATCCGTGATTTTGGAATACGACACGACCGCATCCATATCCGGGTACCCCATAAGAATGCTTCCCTCGCCGTCCACCCCTGACCCGAGCATAACGCCGACAGCCTTGACTGTATCCGGACGCCCGAACAGAACCGCCATCGGATACAGGCAGTATATGCCCAGATCCATCAGCGCACCGTTGGAGAACTCCGGTCTGAAGGCATTCATCACATTGCCCTGAAGATAGGCATCGTAACGGGACGAATACTGGCCGTAGCTTGCACAGTAGCGGCGAATCCGGCCCAGCTTGTAGAGGTTGTCCTTCACGACGCCGAAGTTCGGCATCAGGGTAGACTTCATCGCCTCCATGAACGTTACGCCGCTGCGCTCTGCCGCTTCAATCATCGCCCGCAGCTCATCGCTGTTGGAAGCCGCCGGCTTCTCGCACAGCACATGCTTGCCGTGGTTCATGCAGAGAATGGCCTGCTGCGCATGCAGCGAATTGGGGCTTGCAATATAAACGGCATCCACCTCGGGGCTCGCCGCCATATCCGCAAGATCCGTATAGATCGAAGCGCCCGCATACTTCTCCGCGAAATCCCGGCCCTTCTCCTCGCTTCGCGAATATACGGCCGAGAGCACGAACTCTTCATTCTCCAGCGCAGACTGCACGAACCGGTCCGATATCCAGTTGGTCCCGATGACTCCGAATCGAATTCTCATAAGACTCTCCCTCTTTATCTGGTATCTTCACACAGAAAGAAACGGCGAACGCTCTCTGCGGCGGCACCGTTTCTGCTATGGTTATCCTCTCGTTATCCAAAAAATTCGATCAGCCGGGCCGTAACCTCGGCTTTGTCATTGTCCACTATCGTCTGCACCTGCGGCAGCTCGGACAGAGCGGATATCGGCGCCGGGAATTCCTGGCGGATATCCAGCAGCGAGATCGCTTCGTCGAACTTCGCCGGATGCGCCGTTGCGAAAGTAATGCCGATCTCCCCGGCTCCGTTATGGGCCTCGTAGGCGGCTACGCCGCAGGCCGTATGCGGATCGAGCAGATAGCCTTTCTCCCGGCTGTACTTCGCGATCGTCTCCAGACAATCCCCGTTCGTGACGCCAAGCGCCGCAAAGTCGGCCTGTACCCGCCGAAGCTCCTCGCCTTCCGCTGCAATCCGGCCTTCGGTCTGAAGCTCCTTCATGCGTTCCGCTACCGCCGCGCCGTCTTCATTCAGCAGATAATACAAGTAGCGCTCGAAGTTGCTCGCCACCTGAATGTCCATCGACGGGCTGTGCGTCTGGGCGAATTCCCCCGGCTTGTACTCGCCGGTCTTCACGAACCGCTCCAGAATATTGTTCTCGTTCGTGGCAATAATCAGCTTGCCGATCGGCAGCCCCATCTTCTTGGCCAGATAACCCGAGAAGATGTTCCCGAAGTTGCCCGAAGGCACGCTGATGTTGACCGTGCGTCCCTTCGCCTCTTCGGGCAGCTGCAGGAAGGCGTGGAAGTAATACACCGTCTGCGCCAGAATGCGGACGAAATTGATCGAGTTGATGGCCCGAAGGTGGTATTTGGCCTTGAATTCCAAATCGCCGAACAGCTCCTTGATGATCCGCTGGCAATCGTCGAAATTGCCTTGGACGGACAGGTTCAGCACATTGGCGTCGTCCACGGTCGTCATCTGGAGCTCCTGCACCTTGCTGACCTTGCCGTTCGGGTGCAAAATGCAGATCTTGATGCCTTCTTTGCCGCGTACGCCGGCAATCGCCGCCGCTCCGGTGTCGCCGGAGGTCGCGCCGAGAATATGGATAATTTCGCCGCGGGTGCGGGAGATATAGGAATACAGCTCGCCGATGAATTGCAGCGCGACGTCCTTGAACGCAAAGGTAGGCCCGTGGAACAGCTCCAGCACATACAGGGAATCGTCGATACGGCGCAGCGGCGCCACCTGCGGATCGCGGAACGACGCATAGCTCCGGTTCACCAGTTCTTTCAGATCCTCTTCCGGAATTTCACCGTTCGTATATAAGGAGAATATCTTCAGGAACAATTCCTGAAAGGACAAAGAACGCCATTCTTCCAGTGTCTCCGCGTCCACAGCCGGAATCTCCGCCGGAACGAGCAGCCCTCCGTCATCCGCGAGCCCCATAAGGACCGTATCGATGAAGCCGATTCCCTTCACGTTGCCTCTAGTGCTGATATATTCCACGCTTATCCCCCCGATTAGCCACTTTTTAACCCCTATATTAACACGTTTGTGCACTAAAGTCCGCAAAATCCGTTCAGTGATCTGTTCAGCGGCGGAGATCCTGCTGAAGCTCCTTCCAGACAGTCTTGTTGCTGTATTTCTTCTCCACGCTGACGTCTGTCCCGAACCAGTCGGGCGGCTGGAAGCTCTCCGCTTCCTCCAGCGATCCGAACTCCACTTCCACGACCATCAGGTTCAGCTGGCTGTACAGATCGATCTCGACCGTAACATCCCCCCATTTGCCCGTGTGCCGCTCCTTCAGCAGGGGAACCGCCCGCACCGCATCTACCATCTGCTTATAGATGCCTGCCGTGATCGAGACTTCCACTTCCTCCCTGCTGATGCCGAGCCCGTTCTTGAAGGTGTGGGTGTACACCGTCTCCCCGGTGTCCCGGTCAGTGATTTTGCGGACCCGAAGCTCCTGGGGACCATCGATGGCGAGATAAGTCTGTTCCATCGCTTCCCGGCTCTCGATCCGAAGCTGCCCTTCGTCGATCAGCCGCTGCGGATATTCCGGCAGCAGGAATTTGCGTTCAATCTCCTGTCCCATTGTTCTTTGCCTTCTTTCTCCGGCCGCTAAGGCGCGTATAATGTCGAATGTGTCGGATTCAACCATTGTATGTGGAGGACCCGAGGAAGTCAATGCAGGCTCCCGCCCGTTACTTTGCCCCGAATGGCCTCATCTGCGATCCGCCCGATCATCCGGCTGTCCAGGCTGTCCATGCGGTTGTCGCCCAGTACATAGTAGCCGGCCGTACCCGTTGAAGACTTCCCGCTGGGGTCATCCGTATTCTCCGCTTCATACGTTTCCCGCGCCTGCGCTCCGAGATAAGATTCTTCCAGCACCTTCCCGTCAATCCATACCGTCCCTCCCCGATTTTCGACGCGTTCTCCCGGAAGACCGACGACCCGCTTGATATAAGACTTTCCTTCTGCCTGGAACAGAATCAGATCCCCCCGCCGGACATCGTGATTCTTATAGTAGCGTTTGTCCACCTTGATCCGTTCTCCTGCATGAAGAGCCGGTTCCATGGAAGAACCGTCTACCGTATAGACCGCCGTACCCGAGAACACAGACAGAATCAATGCCGTCATCAGCATCGTCAGGAACTTCATCTCTGACACGCTCCTTTTTTCTATTCTTTCCTATACTCTATCACGGCATGAGGGGCTTTAGTGTACGCGCCGCTCCGTTTTTTGCTACAATAGAAGAATCGGCGCCGCGGGGCGCCAGTTCACACAGACGGAGGCAGGCGGCGTGAATTACATCGTACTGGACATTGAATTCAACGGGCGGAAGTTCGCCAGTGAGCACCCCATGGAGGTCATTGAGATCGGCGCCGTGCGGCTGAATGATTCGCTGGAGATTGTCGATGAATTTTCTTCCCTCATTAAGCCCATATATTTCTCTACCCTCAATTCCTTCATTCGCAAAAAAACCGGGATTCCGCAGGAGGATATCGACGTCGCTCCCCGTTTCCCGAAGGTCATGGCCGCATTTCGCCAATGGCTGGACGCCTGCCCGGGCGATACCCTCTTTCTCACCTGGGGCGGCGAGGATATGAAACGGATCATCCAGGATGTGCGGATGCACAAGCTGGATGAGGCTTACTGGATGGAGGCTCTTTACTTTGATCTGCTCAAGGGCCTCGTCCGGGCCCGCGGTCTTAAGAACGACGTCAGCGTCGAGAGCGCCATGGAACTGCTGGGCCTCTCGCCCGAAGGCTCTGCGCACCGGGCGCTGGACGACGCGCGCATGACGGCGGACATATTTCGCGCCCTGTTCGGCGAACTGGATTTTGAGCGCTCACAGCACTATGTGGACACGTTCACCAACGCCAAGGAACGCAAGACGGTCAAGCTCGCGATTAAGGCCATTCAGGCCCAGAAAGTGCAGCCGACCTGGGAGCTTGTAGCCGAACATTATTTTACTGGCAAAGTTTCCATGGACGACCCGCGAAAAGAAGCCGAGCTGCGGGCCATTTTTGAAGCGGAAATGCACAAGAATCCCCGGCAGGGCGGCCCCGCGGGGAGCTAGAACGGAAGCCGGAGAGCCGTCAGTGTCATTCACGCTGACGGCTTTTTTCATTGGATTCTGCCTTATCGCTTGACCTTCACGCCGCGTCAACCTGTATTCTGCAGACAAGAGGAGGCGGTCGCCATGGAGTATACCGTACAGAAGCTGGCCAGACTTGCGGGTGTAAGCGCCCGCACTCTGCGCTATTACGACGAAATCGGCCTATTGCGTCCGGCAAGACTCACCTCCTCCGGGTACCGCATTTACGGCTCCCGCGAGGTGAATCTGCTCCAGCAGATTCTGTTCTACCGCGAACTGGGACTCGACCTGGACAGCATCAGCCGAATCGTAACCTCGCCTTCGTTCGACGCTGTCCAGGCGCTGAGGGAGCACCGGGCCAGACTGCTGGACCGAAGACAACAGCTGGATCTGCTGATCGGGAACGTAGAGCGGACTTTGGCGGATCGCGAAGGGAGAATCGCAATGAGCGACAAGGACAGATTTGAAGGGTTCAAGCGCCGGCTCGTTGAAGACAATGAACAGAGTTACGGCAGGGAGATTCGGGAAAAATACGGGGATCAGGCGGTAGACCGCTCCCATGATCGAGTCCTGAACAGGACCGAAGAGGAGCATACCGCTGCCCTGCGGCTGCAGGACGAGCTGTTCGCTGCGCTGGAAGAAGGCATGGATGAGGGCAGCCCGTCGGGCGAAGCCGCCCAGAGAGCGGCAGACCTTCACCGGCGGTGGCTGAGCTTCTATTGGAACAGCTACTCCCAAGAAGCGCATGCCGGCCTGGTCCGAATGTATACGGACGACGAGCGTTTCACCGCCTTCTATGACAGCCGCCGACCGGGGATGACGGCTTTCCTCCGGGATGCCGTGCTGGTCTATACGGCGAAGTAAGTTAGATCTTCTAAGACAAAGACGCGCAGTTCCTATCTGCGCGTCTTTGCCCTGTGCCCGAGAGAGTCTTATCCTGTTGTCCGGATGGCTGCGCGCTATCCGGCTCGCCAGACGGTCGCTTCGACCGGCACGAAATTACCCTCCGCCTCCTTGCTATAACCCTGCGCCCAGCAGTTCCAGCGTGCGCCGCACGTCCGGCAGCGGAAGCTGGCCCGGAGCGGAAGGGACTCCTGCCGCCGCGAACGTTACCGCCGAGCCGAACACCTCGCCGGCGATACGGGTAACGGCGCCCAGTCCCGCCATGGACATCGTAATGACCGGCTGGCCGGGATAGCGCTCCCGCATGAGAACCGTTGTCTCCAGCAGCTTCAATACATCGCGCGGAGCCTGCGGCATAACCGCGATTTTGGGGAGATCTCCGCCAAGCCGAAGCGCCAGCTCCAGGCGGCGCATCATCTCTTCCGCCGGGGGGGTTCCGCCAAAATCATGATTGGACACAATCGTCTTCGCTCCCGCCGAACGAATCTCTCCAATCAGACTTCCAATGGTCTCCTCGCCGCCGCTGAACAGCTCGATATCTACCAGGTCCGCCAGTCCGCTTGCGGCCGCCGCCCGGTTAAGCGCCGCATAATGCCCGGCCGCAATCTCCCGCTGTCCGCCCTCGCGCAGAGACCGGAAAGTGAATACCAGCGGCAGATCGGCAATGGCGGATCGGATTCCTGCCAGAACGGACAACGCGGCCTCCACGCTTGTACAGCCCTCAAAGTGATCGACCCGCCATTCGATCAGGTCCGGCCCCAGCGCAGCTGCGGCGCCCGCTTCTTCCAGCAGGCGTCCGGCCGTTTTTTCGGTCAGCGATACACAGATCTTGGGCTGTCCCTCGCCGATCACCACCCCGCGAACCTGAAGAGCAGAATGCTCCTTGCCTTCAACCAAGCCTTCTGTGGACGCTGCACGTTCCTCCGGCTCCGGCCTTCTTTGTTCTTCCTTCAATCTTCTCACGAGCTCCTCTCTGCCGGCTTTGACTCGCCGCTGCCGCTTTGAGCTTTACAGCCTGCTCTCCGGCTCTTCATACCGTTATCTTTGCTCCTTACCGTACCCCAAATCGCCGCCGATTGCCAGCAAAATCAGCTCAGTGCCTGGCTGAAAACAGCAGTTGCGCAAACGTTTTTTCCTAATCTCGTCTGCACAGCCCCAAATGTAACAAAATTATCGCTTGAACTTTATCCAATTTGTGCTAATATAGTATCGAAATCGCTTACAGACGGATTTCTTCCGATGTTTGAGCAAACGTTTGCACCAAGAATGGCTTGGATTTCATTTTGCACTTTTAATTTTGTAAGAAGATTAGGAGGCTTATATCAGTGAGTGAGAAGAAATTGCCAACCGTCGCTTATTTCTGTATGGAGTACGGCCTGCATTCCGATTTCAAAATGTATGCCGGAGGCCTGGGAATTCTGGCCGGGGACTACATCAAGGGCGCCAAGGATATCGACGCTCCGATGATTCCGATCGGTCTGAAATGGAAGCAGGGTTACACCGACCAGAAGATCGACGAGAACGGCAAGCCGTACGACAGCTACCACAACTATGTGTATGATTTCCTCGAAGATACCGGCGTGAAGGTTACCGTTCAGGTCCGCAAGATCAACGTCGTCTGCAAAGTATGGAAGACCGAGCAGTTCGGCAATGTGCCGCTCTACTTGCTGGATACGGACATTCCGGAGAACAGCGATGCTTGGATTACCGGACAGCTGTACGGCTGGTTCGGCGAAGAGCGTATTGCCCAGGAGATCGTGCTCGGCATCGGCGGCGTGAAGGCCCTGCGCGCACTCGGTCTTCATGCCGACGTATACCACTTCAATGAAGGACATGCTGCACTGGCAGCCGTCGAACTGATCCGCGAGAAAATGTCCAGCGGCCTCTCCTTCGAAGAAGCTTGGAAGGCCACCCGCGAAGAAGTCGTATTCACAACGCATACGCCGATTAAAGAAGGCAACGAAGAGCATCCGCTCGACCGCCTGGAGTACATGGGCGCCTTCAACGGTCTGACCCGCGACCAGATGGTCCGGATCGGTGGAGATCCGTTCAACATGACGGTAGCCGGTCTGCGCCTCTCCCGTATCTCCAACGGCGTTGCCAAGCTGCATGCCGACACTTCCAACAAAATGTGGAAAGAAGTGGCCGGCCGCTCCCCGATCATTGCCATCACCAATGCCATCCACACGCCGACTTGGGTCGACGAGCGGATCACCAAGGCATACGAGAACGGCGGCGATCTGTGGGCCGCTCATACTGAAGTCAAAGGCGAACTGATCGACTTCATCAAAGAGCGCACCGGCACACAGCTGAATGCAGACAACCTGCTGATCGGCTTCTCTCGACGCGCAGCTCCGTACAAGCGCAGCGACCTGATCTTCTCGAAACCGGAGATCATTGAGCCTTACTTCGAGAGCGGCAAAGTTCAGATCGTCTTCTCCGGCAAAGCGCATCCGCTGGATGACACCGGCAAGCGCATCGTCAGCAACCTCGTTGCTATGATGAAGAAGTATCCGAAGAGCGTCGTGTTCCTCGAGAACTACGACATGACAATCGGCGCTATGCTGACCCGCGGTTCCGATATCTGGCTCAACAATCCGCGCCGTCCGCTGGAAGCGAGCGGCACCTCGGGCATGAAGGCTGCCATGAACGGCGTCCTGAACTGTTCCGTTCTCGACGGATGGTGGCCGGAAGCTTGCCTCGACGGCGAGAACGGCTGGCAGATCGGCGATGGCTTCGAGACTACAGACTTCGCCGTACTGGACGAGCATGACAGCAAGGCTCTCTATGATACCCTGCTGAACCGTGTAGTGCCGACTTACTATGAGAACCGCAACAAATGGGTCGAAATGATGCGCAAGAGCATCGAGACGACCCGCGTAGAGTTCGCTACCAAGCGTATGCTCGACGAATACTACGATCTGATGTACATCAACAACAACAAATAAAGCGGTCTATGCCGCCGCTTCAACCGTTCCGCCGCCTTCGGGCGCGGAACGGTTTTTTATTTTCCATAAGTTACCTATTTATAATTGTTATAAAAAGATATTGCTTTCTTCTTAAAATTCGTTATTATAGAACTTATACTAAATCTAAAATCAATTCATAGAGGTGATTATAATGACGAATTCTTCTGATCGCATGACTACCAGCTGGGGCGCTCCTGTCGGAGACAATCAGCATTCCATAACGGCCGGTTCACGCGGCCCGACACTGATTCAGGATGTACATCTGCTGGAGAAGTTGGCCCACTTCAACCGGGAGCGCATTCCCGAGCGCGTCGTGCATGCCAAAGGAGCGGGGGCTCACGGTTATTTTGAAGTAACCCATGATCTTACCGCCTATACCAAAGCGGCCTTTCTCTCGCATATCGGCAAACGTACGCCAATGTTCATCCGCTTCTCCACCGTGGCCGGCGAGCTCGGTTCAGCGGACACGGTGCGAGACCCGCGCGGCTTCGCCGTCAAGTTCTATACCGAGGAAGGCAACTACGATCTGGTCGGCAACAATACGCCGGTCTTCTTTATCCGGGATGCCATCAAATTCCCTGATTTCATTCATACCCAGAAGCGGCATCCTCAGACCCATCTCAAGAATCCGACTGCCGTCTGGGACTTCTGGTCGCTCTCGCCCGAGTCGCTTCACCAAGTCACTATTCTGATGTCCGACCGGGGGATTCCGGCTACACTTCGCCATATGCACGGGTTCGGCAGCCACACCTTCAAGTGGGTCAATGCCGAGGGCCAGGCCGTTTGGGTGAAGTATCACTTCAAGACTGAACAGGGCGTTCAGAATCTGGATGTAGACGTAGCGGCCCGCCTTGCCGGCGAGCATCCAGATTACCATACCGAGGATCTCTTCAATGCGATTGCAGCCGGAGACTTCCCGGCCTGGAGACTCTACGTTCAAATCATGCCGGTTGAAGATGCCGATACCTACCGGTTCGACCCGTTTGATGTAACCAAAGTATGGTCACAGAAGGATTACCCGCTGATTGAGGTCGGACGGATGGTGCTGGACCGCAATCCGGTCAATTACTTTGCCGAAGTTGAGCAGGCGACGTTCTCGCCGGCTTCCTTTGTGCCAGGCATTGAAGCTTCTCCCGATAAAATGCTTCAGGGCCGTTTGTTCGCCTACTCGGATGCTCATCGTTACCGGGTCGGCCCTAACCATAACCAGCTTCCGATTAACCGGCCCCAGTGCCCGGTTCATAACCACCAGCGCGACGGCGCCATGGCTTATGGCGACAATGGCGGCGCTTCAGTCTACTATGAGCCGAACAGCTTCGGCGGTCCCAAAGAGTCGCCCGAACATCGGATTTCCCCGTTCGAGGTCCAGGGAATGGCTCAGAGTGTTCCTTACGATCAGGATGACTACTACACCCAACCCGGCGACCTTTATCGTCTCCTGAGTCCTGAAGAACGCACCCGACTGATTCGTAACATTGTGGATGCCATGAGACCGGTCGAGCGGGATGACATTAAGCTCCGCCAGATTGGCCACTTCTATAAGGCCGATCCCGAATTCGGTACACGTATTGCTGAAGGATTGGGCCTGACCGTTCCGTCTTTGTAATCCTCTTCTTCCCTCTTCCCTCTGTCTTGCTTGAACTCCTCCGCCTCAATGGCGGAGGAGTTATTGGTTTATGCCCATTATGAATTGTCCATATGAGTTTGTTCCCATTAATCCGCCCTTATAGATCTAACCTATGGGATTTATCCTCTTAGGCTTGTCTTTTAGGCTTGTCTTTTGGGCTTGTCTTTTATGCCCATCCTTTTGTTCCGTCCTTGGTCTCTTTCCTTTCTGTCCACCCTTTGAGTCTCTCTAAGAGTAGTCCATCGAAGTCAGAAGCCACAACTGCTCTCTATGGGCTGCACTCTATGGGCTGCTCTTTATGGGCTACACTCTCTCTTTAAGCTTTCATACCCGCACTCTTGGACTGATTCCTCCTTGAAATCACACTCCTGTTCGTTCCTCTGCACGGCATCTTCTTCGAATACGAGTCTTCAGCAGACACAAAAAGGTGCCTTGCTCAGCAAGGCACCTAGATTTCATTATACAATTAAGCGGGTGATGGGAATCGAACCCACGCTACCAGCTTGGAAGGCTGGAGTTCTACCATTGAACTACACCCGCGTATAAAACTAAAAATCGGGATGACACGATTCGAACATGCGACCCCCTGGTCCCAAACCAGGTGCTCTACCAAGCTGAGCTACATCCCGTTATTTAATGGCGCGCCCTGAGAGATTCGAACTCCCGACCTTTTGATTCGTAGTCAAACGCTCTATCCAGCTGAGCTAAGGGCGCAAAATGGAGCGGACGACGGGAATCGAACCCGCGACCCTCGCCTTGGCAAGGCGATGCTCTACCGCTGAGCCACGTCCGCTTAAAAGATGGTGCGGTCGAGAGGACTCGAACCTCCACGGGGGGTTAGCCCACACGGACCTGAACCGTGCGCGTCTGCCAATTCCGCCACGACCGCATATCTGATAAAGAGTGAGCCATGAAGGACTCGAACCTTCGACACCCTGATTAAAAGTCAGGTGCTCTACCAACTGAGCTAATGGCTCTTACTGCAAAGAATAAAATTGGCAGGGGATACAGGATTCGAACCTGTGATGACGGAGTCAGAGTCCGTTGCCTTACCGCTTGGCGAATCCCCTACATTCAGAAAAGAAGTTAAATGGGGCGATCGATGGGACTTGAACCCACGAGTGCCGGAGCCACAATCCGGTGCGTTAACCCCTTCGCCACGACCGCCACAACGATAATCGGTGCTGCTTCTTTCCTAACAAAATTTAAATGGCGGAACCGACGGGATTCGAACCCGCGATCTCCTGCGTGACAGGCAGGCATGTTAGGCCTCTACACCACGGTTCCAAGAGGCTAAGGTAAATCAATTGCGGGGGCAGGATTTGAACCTGCGGCCTTCGGGTTATG
>NZ_VYKK01000014.1 GCF_008710135.1 Paenibacillus spiritus
TCCATAAAAGGCTCGACCTTCGTCGAGCTGAACGTCCGAAAGATATCGAGCTCGGCTGAGCCGATCCTTTCGGACGAACAAGTTCGTTTGACTTGCTCATAAGATGAATCTGACGAGATGTTACTCTCGATATTTCACTCACTCGATGTTCAGTTTTCAAAGAACCATCTTGTCTGCTTTGACTTATCAGTGCGTCGCAGCGACCTTTATAATATATCACAGTCGGCAAGCAATGGTCAAGCATTTTTTATTTCTTTTTTTGATTCTTCTCTTGGAAGAGGCATGTTCGGCGCCGCCATCCTCAGAAGAGCCGTGTATTAATGTATCACAGATAAAGATAGTGAGTCAACTATCCAAATAACGTTATTTTCAGTCCGACCAGCATGGCGAGCCCCGGGACTCCCAGGACAGCGACACTTCCGATCGTTACGGGGTTAAGCGGTATATATACGCTGCCGAGCAACCCCGCAAAGTCCACCAAATACAGGCCGACGGCAGCCGCAATTAAATGAGTCGAAAAGGGGGCGAGCCAGCGCCACCCCAGCTTTTGCCGAAAGACGACCACCAGCAGCAACAGAACTGCACCCAGCATAACGGACCAAGCCAGCATCTTCATGGTTCTTCTCCTCTCTTCTTCTCACAGTCTATTCTCCGAGCAGCCCCTGTTCCGCGCTCAATTTCTTGGCTTGCTTCAATTGGATCTGGTATTTGCGTTCTGCGGCTTCAAGGATATAGATTGCATAATCGATCTGATCCTGTCCCACGGCCTCATCGAACATCAGATAGGCGCGTTCCCAGTCCATCCTGGCGGCATGGACATCGCGAACAACATGGCCCCAGTCTTCGGGCACCGCCTCTCTTTTACTCCGTCCAGCTGTCGATTCTTTCCTCCACCAGCACATCCGTGTTCTCCCCCTTTCGCCTGATCCAGCTTCGGCTTGTACCTTAATTCATTCATATCGGGGGGGCGCTCCGGTTAGAACCTGTCCGGTGAGAACGAAGCCGCAATCAAAAAAAGAGACCCCGAAGGGTCTCTTAAATTTCGTGCACATCTAAAAAGTCAGAACAGCTCACGCCTGCCTTCCAGCGCTTTGGACAGCGTCACCTCATCGGCATATTCCAAATCTCCGCCTACCGGCAGGCCGTGCGCAATCCGGGTGACTTTAATGTCGAATGGCCGGACGAGCCGCGAAATATACATGGCCGTCGCTTCACCCTCGATATTGGGATTGGTAGCGAGAATCAGCTCCTTGATGCGTTCGTCGCTCAGGCGGGTTAGCAGCTCTTTCAGGCGAATATCATCGGGTCCAATCCCTTCCATGGGAGAAATGGCTCCCTGAAGCACATGATAATACCCGTCGAATTCCTTCGTCCGCTCCATGGCGACCAGGTCTTTGGAGTCCTGAACCACACAGATTACCGATGCATCCCGGCTCTTGTCCTGACAAATCCGGCAGGGGTCGGTATCCGTAATATTGCAGCAGACCGAGCAGTAATGCAGATTTCGCTTCACGCTTACGAGCGCCTTGGCAAAATCAATGGTGTCGTCTTCCTTCATATTCAGCACGTGAAAAGCCAGCCGGGCGGCCGTCTTCGGCCCGATTCCCGGCAGCCGCGTAAATGCGTCGATCAGCTTGGCAAGCGGTTCGGGATAGTACAATGGCGTTCTCCTTTAAATTTCAAAAGTGGCAATCAGAACAGACCGGGGATCTTCATCCCTCCGGTGAATTTGCCCATATCGCTGTTAGCCAGCTCTTCGGCTTTGGTCAGAGCGTCGTTGACGGCGGTCATCACGAGGTCTTGCAGCATTTCCACGTCTTCCGGATCGACGGCTTCCGGTTTGATCTGGATGGACAGCACCTTCTTGTGGCCGTTGACTTCCACGGTAACTACGCCGCCGCCGGAGGTTCCTTCTACCGTCTTGCTGCCGAGTTCCTCCTGGGCCTTCAGCATTTGTTCCTGCATCTTCTTGACCTGTTTCATCATCTGATTCATATTGTTCATTCGTCATCTCTCCTTCAGTGGGCTAATAGGCTAATTGCGGTCAATCTTTTATGACAACAAGGTCTTCGCCAAAAAGCTGAATCGCCTCGTCAATCCAAGGTTCCGACTGCGTTGCTGCGGCTTCATGCTCATGCTCCAGCTTGAGCTCTTCCTTAACCGGAGGCTGCGCTGACTTGGCAGAGGCCTCATTCCAGTCGTGCAGCATCATCGTTACGAGCCGGTACGGCTTGCCCAGCCGGGCCGCCAGCACCCGCTCGATGACCTGCTTGTTGGCCGGCTTCTCGGTGGTCTCCCGGTGGATGGTGTTCTTAAACGCCACCAGCACGGCATCTTCGGTAACCGAGACCGGTTCTCCGTCCACGAACCAGGCGTGAACAGTGACCTTCTCTTCCTTGACGCCCTGAAGCACCGCGCTCCATTGCCGGAAGACGGTCTGGAAGTCGGCGCTCTCCTTGCCTGCGATGAAGCGGTCCATCTGCGGAGGGAGCTTCGCCATCGACGATGCGCGCGGCGCAGGCGCAGCCGCCTGGCTGCGGGCAGGCGCCGATTCGCGCCCTCCCGCCACGCCGCCCGAGCGGACAGCCTGCTCCAGCTTGTTCTCCAGCGCCGCGATCTGCTTCTTCAGGGCATCCAGCTCTCCGGCGCCCAGAGCGGCACCGGCCGCGGCAGCCGGAGCGGTTGCCTGCGCCCCCGAGTGGACGGCCGGCGTCTCCTGCAGGCTGCACAGCTTCATCAGCGCTACTTCAAACAGCGTCTGCGGATGGGTCGCGTATTTCATTTCGCCGAGATAGCGGTTCAGAATATCGACGATGCCGAACAGCCGGTCGCGGGAGAACGCGGAGGCGATGGACTTGAACTCCTCCGGGTTCAGAACGCGGTCGGTGAGGCGGTCGGAATTCGGAACCATTTTGATCATAAGCAGGTCTCTGAAGTAGTACAGCAGGTTCTCCAGACACTTGTCGGCACTCTTGCCCTCCTGCATCATCTGTTCCACCAGCTCCAGCAGCAGCCCCATATCCTCATCGAGGATAGCCTGGGCCAGACGGGCGAACTGTTCGGCGGGAATGCCTCCCGTCATGCCAAGCACTTCCTGATAGGTGACCCTCTTGTCTGTATACGATGCAATCTGGTCAAGAATGCTCAGCGCGTCGCGCATCCCCCCGTCGGAGAGACGGGCAATGTACTGGAGCGCCTCCGGTTCGGCCTCGATGCCTTCCTTGGCGCAGATTTCGGCCAGCCGCCCCGTCTGCTCCTCCAGCGATACCCGCCGGAAGTCAAAGCGCTGGCAGCGTGAAATGATGGTTGCAGGCAATTTATGCGGCTCCGTCGTCGCCAGAATAAACATGACATGCGGCGGCGGCTCCTCCAGCGTCTTCAACAGCGCGTTAAAAGCCTCCGTCGTCAGCATGTGCACTTCGTCAATAATATACACTTTGCGGCGCACTTCAGTCGGTGCGTATTTGACTTTATCCCGCAGATCGCGGATTTCCTCCACACCCCGGTTGGACGCCGCGTCGATCTCCTGCACGTCCATGACTGCTCCCGAAGATATTCTCTTGCAGGAAGGACATTCATTGCACGGTTCGGGGCCGTCCATCCGCTCGCAGTTGACGGCTTTGGCCAGCACCTTGGCAGCGGTGGTCTTGCCCGTTCCGCGCGGTCCGCTGAACAAGTAGGCGTGCGAGACCCGCTGTTCCCGGATCGCGTTCTGCAGCGTCTGAATGATATGCTGTTGTCCGACCATATCCCGGAACGATTGCGGACGCCAAGCCCGGTACAGCGCGATATGTTCCATTGGCACAACCCTTTCTTGACGGCCTCTTTCGTGAAGCTCATTACTTGTTCATTATACTATACTCCGGGTTTCTTGACCAAAAACAAAAAGCGTCTTCGCTGGCTGCAAAGACGCTTGGTTTCATTCCAAATTCAATCCAAAAATTAAACCGTGCACCTGTCATCGATAACCGCGATCCAAGCGGCAATCCTGATTGACTGCTCGGGCTAGGCCGCCCTTCGGCACAAGAGACAACCTGCTTATGGCTGCTTCCTTCCGGACCTGACCAGGTTCACAAGCGCTCATTGCGAAGGACCCAACCGTCAACACAGCAACCAGGGACCAGACCTCACATCGACAGTACCTCTAAACAGGAATTCAACCCCGCTATAGCGGATTGCGAGTTACAGGGCACCGCTACCTCCCCGTCTAGCACGGCGAAGTTAAGTATAGCGCACGTCCCGTCAAAAAGCAACCGCGCCGCAGACGGGGTCTGCTCCCTCAATTGGTCCTTATACGCTTGGCCTTCCAGTCCGCGCCATCAAAGGGATGCGGGCCTTCGGCGGGACGGTGACCGCTGCGCGGAAGCATAAAAACAAGCCCTTCGGCCGTAGGGCCAAAGGGCTTATGCGTCGGCTGCCCGGTGACGGGCAGATCCGGATTAGATGCCGTATTTCTTCTTGAAACGGTCGACGCGGCCGCCGGCGTCCAGGAACTTCTGCTTGCCTGTGAAGAACGGGTGGCAAGCGGAGCAGATTTCAACGCGCAGGTCCTGCTTCACGGAGCCGGATTCAAACGTGTTGCCGCAAGCGCAAGTTACGGTAACCATGTTGTACTTCGGTTGGATTGCTGTTTGCATTAGATTTCACCTCTTTTGCCCTGAACCTCAGGCGGGTCCAGAGTTAATATCAGACACATAATTACAGTTTAGCACGATTAAAACAAGGTGGCAATAGCCTTTATCCGCGCCCGGAAAGGCCACCCCGGCCCGGTCGGTTCCGGAAATCACAGCGGAATTCCGCCCAGCTTCGCTTTGGGGCGAGCCTGTCCCGCCGGAGGAACATGGGTGAAGGACCCGATCACCACTTCCGGAAGCTCCTCCCGGAAGATATCAAGCATGGTCTTCATTCCGAGAATTTCTCCGCGCGCCGGGGGAATCAATTCCAGATAGCTCTCGGGATCAATGTTCAGATTGCGCATTTGAATCAGCTTCAGCCCGGTTCTTCGGACAAATTCAACCATAGCTTCGATTTCTTCCTCCCGGTCGGTCACTCCCGGAAAGATCAGATAATTAATGGATGTATAAACACCCTGGGAAGCAGCATACTTCAAGGACTTCTCTACGTTGGCAAGCGTATAGCCCCGCGGCTTGTAGTACGCATTGTAATGATCGTCCAGCGCGCTGATCGTGCTGACCCGCATCAAATCCAGGCCGGCATCGACGATGCCGCGGATATGATCGCTGAGTCCCGCGTTGGTATTGATATTAATATAGCCCATATCGGTAACGGATCGAACCTCGCGAATCGCCTCGATAATCAGCTTCGCCTGCGTCGAGGGCTCGCCTTCGCAGCCCTGCCCGAAGCTGATGATGGACTGAGGCGTCTTAAGATGCTCCAGCATGACCTGAACGATCTCTTCCACCCGGGGGCGGAAGTTCATCCGGGTCTGCGGCGAGACAAATCCGCTGTCGTCGGGCTGCTCGGAGATGCAGCCGAAGCAGCCGGCATTGCAGGAATAGGATACCGGAACGCCGCCTTCCCAGCGGTTCAGGAAGGTGTTGGACGAAGTCAGGCATTCATAGCCAAGCGCACAGTTGGACAAATGTCCGTACAGCCGGTTGTCCGGGTACCGGCTTGTGAACGCCTCCACTCCGGCCTCGACCTCGCCGCGGTCGCAGTTGAGCGGATTCCATTGTTCCGGATTATCCGTCGGATCTGCCGCAACATAGAAGCCACCGTCTTTCCAGACCACGGCGGAATAGCCGAACAGCGGAAGCTTATAGTTCTTGTCAGTCTTGACGTAGCCCGGGAGACAGAGCCGCGTGAATCCTTGCGGCAGAAGCGCACCTACCGCCTGCGAGCCTTCGGGGAGGGGCAGCATTTCTCCGGTCTCGGGGTCCATTCCGACCGCGCGCGTGCAGGGCAGCCCGACCAGGGTAGCCCCGTCGGGGAGCGGAATCAGTTCTTCTTCCAGAATCTCAACAATCATATCCCCGCTGCGCGCCAATCCAAGCAGCTCGGGGTGATCGTATACATTGCCTTGTTCATCGGCATATACCAAATGCATAGGAAATCTCCTTAATCTCAGGTAGTCGTGGTGACGGAGGGCGTCTTCGGACGGGCAGGACGGCGTACAGCGGAAGCTCCGCTGTTCGAGGTCCCCCCGGAACTGGCGGTGCCGCTGGCCGAGCCATTATTGCCGGATGGCGGCTGCGCGTCAAAGGTCGCCAGGAATTCGGCGTTGGTCTTGGTGTTTCGGAGCTTCCGTAGGAACCCTTCGACGAAGTCGTAGGAGTCGTTCATGTTCTTGCGGATGCTCCAGATGGTATCGAGTTCGTCCTGGGCCAGCAGCACTTCTTCGCGGCGCGTTCCGGACCGGCGGATATCGATTGCAGGGAAAATGCGGCGTTCCGCCAGCTTCCGGTCCAGGTGAAGCTCCATATTGCCGGTTCCCTTGAATTCTTCATAGATAATGTCGTCCATACGGGAACCGGTGTCAATCAACGCTGTCGCCAGAATCGTCAGACTGCCGCCTTCCTCGACGTTGCGGGCGGAACCGAAGAACCGCTTCGGCCGGTGGAAGGCCGCCGGATCAATGCCGCCGCTCAGCGTCCGGCCGGACGGAGGCACCACCAGGTTGTACGCGCGCGCCAGACGGGTGATGCTGTCAAGCAGGATGACGACGTCCTTCTTGTGCTCTACCAGGCGCAGCGCCCGCTGCAGCACAAGCTCCGCCACTTTGATATGATTCTCGGGCAGCTCGTCGAAGGTCGAAGCGACTACCTCGCCTTTGACGGAACGCTGCATGTCGGTCACTTCCTCCGGCCGTTCATCAATGAGCAGCACGAACAGCTCAATCTCGGGGTTGTTGGCCGAGATACTGTTCGCAATCTCTTTCAGCAGCAGCGTCTTACCGGCTTTGGGGGGCGCAACAATCAGTCCCCGCTGTCCAAGGCCTACCGGAGCGAGCAGATCCATAATCCGGGTCGAAAGGTGATTCGGCGCATTCTCCAGTCGAAGCTTATCCTGCGGATACAGCGGCGTAAGCGCGGCAAAGTGCAGACGCTCGGCTGCTGTCGTCGGGCTCTCTCCGTTGACGGCATTCACCTGAAGAAGGCCGAAATAGCGTTCGTTCTCCTTCGGTGTCCGGCATTTACCGGAGACCAGGTCGCCGGTCCGCAGATCAAACTTGCGAATCTGGGAAGCGGATATATAAATGTCTTCCGGGCTCGGAAGATAATTGATGGGACGCAGGAAGCCGTAGCCTTCCGGCAAAATTTCCAGCACGCCTTCCATGAACATCAAGCCGCTCTGTTCGGCTTGGGCCCGCAGAATGGCAAAGATCAATTCTCGCTTTTTCATCTGACCGTAGTAAGGGATTTGATATTTCTTGGCCAGCTTGTACAATTCCGTCAGTTTCATTTCTTCCAGATCGGAAATTTGGAGATCCATTTAATAACCACCTATTCGATTTATATAAGTCAGCGAGCTGTTCTAGAATGAAGGAATACAAGCACAGACAGTCATTCCCGGATAAATTGGGATCTGGTGAAACGGTCACACAGGGACCATTGCATACAGAGGGTAAAAAACGAGGGTGTTCAAAATAGCAAGTATACAGTAAAAACGCCCATTAAGATAGCTTTACCCAAAAATGGAAGAGGAAATGCAGCAATTGATAAAAAAGAGGGGCAAAACGGTAGAAAAGGCTTAATCGTGGATGTCACTTTAGGGACCGAACGAAGCCGGCTATGGACCGTCCGCAGCCGGACGGCCGAAGCCCTATCAAGCAAGGAGAAGGGCCGAGGGAGGCCCTATCCTATTCCGTCTCCCGCCACACATTGGCGCCGAGGCTGTTCAGGTTATCGACCAGATGGTCGTATCCCCGGTCGATGTATTCCACACCCGTCACTTCCGTCACGCCTTCTTCGACGATCAGGCCCGCAATCACCAGCGCAGCGCCTGCGCGCAGGTCGGTTGCCTTGACTTTGGCGGCGTTCAGCCGGCTGCCCTCGATGATCGCCGAGCGTCCCTCTACCCGAATCTTGGCGCCCATGCGCACGAGCTCGGGAACATGCTTGAACCGGTTGCTGTAGACAAAGTCGCTCAGCACGCTGACGCCGCTGGCCTGCGTAAGCAGCGTAGTCATCGGGGATTGAAGGTCTGTCGGGAATCCAGGGTAAATCAGAGCCTTCACATCTGCCGGCTCGTAGACTTCCCGGCCTATAACGCGGATGCTCTCATCCAGCTCTTCAATGCCGACGCCCATCTCCAGCAGCTTGGCCGTCAATGCCTCGAGATGCTTCGGAATGACATTGTCGATCAACACGTTGCCGCGGGTTGCCGCAGCCGCGATCATGTACGTTCCGGCCTGAATCCGGTCCGGAATAATGGAGTGGCGGCAGCCATGCAGTTCGTCCACGCCTTCAATGCGAATCGTCTCGGTGCCTGCGCCTTTGATGACGGCGCCCATGGACACCAGCAGTGTGGCCACATCTATAATCTCAGGCTCTTTGGCCGCGTTCTCGATAATGGTAGAGCCTTTGGCCCGGGAGGCCGCCAGCATGATATTGATGGTCGCTCCTACGCTTGCAACGTCCAGATAGATCTTGGCGCCGCGCAGCTCCTTGGCATATAAGTGAATTGAACCATGGTCATTCGTAACAGTGGCGCCGAGCGCCTCGAATCCCTTGATATGCTGGTCGATCGGACGCGGTTCAAAGTTACATCCGCCCGGCAGGCCGATCGTTGCTTCCTTGAAGCGCCCGAGCAGCGCGCCCATCATGTAATAGGACGCCCGCAGCTTCTTCACCGGCCCGTTGGGCATTGGAATAGATACGATATGCGAAGGGTCGATTCTCATCTGGCTTCCCGACCGGGTAACGGTTGCGCCCAGCTCCTGCAAGATTTCGGAATAGATGGCTACGTCGCTGAGGGCAGGCAGATTGTCCAGCACTACCTCGCTCTCGGCCAGAATGGCCGCCGGTATCAAGGCGATTGCGCTGTTCTTCGCGCCGCTGATGGTCACCATTCCTTGAAGCGGACGCCCTGCGCCGATCATTAGTTTTTCCATAGTGTATTTGGTTCCCCCTACGTAAATGCCGGAAGCTAACCGGCGGCGGTACAAGTCAAAAGCCCGGGAGCTTCTCCCCGGCGTTCTCTTCAGTTTACCCCCAAATGCTCCCTGTCTGTCAAGCGCGGGGGCAGGAGATCCTCTCTACAAAAGAAGCGCCCTCCGAAAAACGAAGGGCGCTCTTGGTGAAAAACCAAAAATAAAGTCGACGATTAGGCTTTGTTGCTTGTGCCGAATTCGCGGATTTTGCCGATAACCGTCTGCTTGATAGCTTCGCGGCCCGGTTGAATGAATGTCCGCGGATCATACGCGTCTGGCTTGGCAGCCAGCACTTCACGAACCGTCTTCGCGAATGCAATCTGGTTCTCGGTGTTCACGTTGATCTTGGAGGTGCCAAGGGAGATCGCCTTGTCGATGTCATGCTTCGGAATGCCGGTACCGCCGTGCAGAACGAGCGGAAGCTTAACAGCGTCGCGGATTTCTTCCATTTCCTTGAACCCGAGGTTCGGTTCGCCATGGTAAGGACCATGCACGGAGCCGAGCGCCGGAGCCAGTGTATCAATGCCGGTCTCCTTCACGATACGTACACATTCGTTCAGGTCGGCATACTGAATGCCGCCGATTACGTCGTCTTCCTGTCCGCCTACAGTGCCGACTTCGGCTTCAACGGAGACGCCCTTGGCGTGCGCATATTCAACGACTTTCTTCGTCATGGCGATGTTCTCATCGATCGGATGGTGCGAACCGTCGATCATAACGGAAGTAAAGCCGGCGTCGATGGCTTCCTTACATTTCTCGAAGCTGGAGCCATGGTCGAGGTGAATGGCTACCGGCACCGAAATCTTCATATCGTGTACCAGACCTTCAACCATCTTCACCACTGTGTAGAAACCGCCCATGTGGCGGGCAGCGCCTTCGGATACGCCCAGGATAACCGGGGACTTCTCTTCTTCAGCGGCAGACAGAATCGCCTGCGTCCACTCCAGGTTGTTGATGTTGTATTGGCCTACAGCGTATTTGCCTTCCAGGGCTTTGTTCAGCATGTCAGTCATCGATACTAATGGCATGATTCATCCTCCTAAGATGGTTAGATTGCACCGCTTGTCTCAAGCCGGCATCCTATACAGGCTCATTATAGCACAACCCGTCTCAAATACTAAATAGAATTATCAAAAAAATGTCCCGGCGGGACGTATCGCCCCCACCCCTGTATACGGAGACATTCTTCTCTATTATTACCCAATTTCGGAATGTTACTGCTCCCCGTCAAAAAAGGGGCTCCTCTATGGAACCCCTGTCTTCTCTCTCTTCCCGCCTCTAGTGCAGACGGTCCGCCGAACTGCCTCGCAAATGCATGTTGACCGCAACGCGCATCTCGTCAATGTCAAAGGGCTTGGTAAAGTGCATGAGCGCCCCAAGCTTCGTCGCTTCCTTAATCATGTCCAGTTCTCCGTAGGCAGTCATCATAATGACCTTGATCTCCGGATTGATCGCCTTGATATGCTTCAAAATCTCCAGTCCGTCCATCCCCGGAATCTTCATGTCCAGAAGGACCAGATCCGGCGCCTCCGCACGCACAATGTCGAGCGCCGCCTTGCCGTTGGCGGCCTGATAGGTGCTGTAGCCGTCGCTGTTGAAGACCTCCATCAAAAGGATGCGTATTCCGTTCTGATCATCCACAATCAGTACTTTGTTGTTCTTCATCCGTTACCCTCCCAGAGTATAAGGCAGATTTGCTCCGATCCCTTGCGGCGCTTGGCGGTTCATGCTTCCGGAATGCACACGAAGAACTATTATTCGACTATCCCGGTTTTGAATCCTGCTTTTTGACAATTATGAGTAAAATTATATGAATGGAATCTGCATCCGGGGGATGAACCGACAAAAAAAGAGCCTTCCGCAAGCGGAAGACTCTGCTTAGGCAAGAGACAGGCTGTCTCTCTGCGGCCAAGGCTTATTGCTGCTCGGCGTGCGTCAGCGAAGCCCGGACAAATTCACGGAACAGCGGCTGCGGACGGTTCGGCCGGGAGGTGAACTCCGGATGGAACTGTACCGACAGGAACCAAGGATGGCCCGGCAGCTCGACGATCTCGACCAGGCGGCCATCCGGCGAGGTGCCGGAGATGACCAGCCCCGCCTTCTCGATAATATCGCGGTAGGCATTGTTGAACTCATACCGGTGGCGGTGACGCTCGTAGACCAGCTCGTCGTCATAGCATTCCATGGCAAGCGAGTCCGGAAGCAGCTTGCACGGATACAGGCCCAGGCGCATCGTTCCGCCCATGTCCTCGATATCCTTCTGTTCCGGCAAAAGGTCGATCACCGGGTACGGGGTAGCCGGATCAATCTCCGAGCTGTTGGCGTTCGCCAGACCGGCAACGGACCGGGCATACTCGATAACGGACACCTGCATGCCGAGGCAGATGCCGAAGAACGGGATCTGCCGCTCGCGGGCATAGCGAATGGCCGAAATTTTGCCCTCAATCCCGCGGTCTCCGAAGCCTCCCGGCACGAGAATGCCGCCTACGCCGCGGAGCAGCTCATCGACGTTCTCGTCCGTAACCTCCTCGGCGTTCACCCAGCGAATGCTGACTTCGGCATTGGCCGCAAAGCCGGCATGCGAGAGCGACTCCACCACGCTCAGGTACGCGTCATGCAGCGCCACATATTTGCCGACAATAGCGATCTCGACGTTCTTCTCCAGCTTCTGGATTCGCTCGAGCATCGCTTCCCATTCGGTCATATCCGGAGCCGGCGTCGTCAGCTTCAAGTGGTTGACCACAATCTCGTCCAATCCCTCGTTGCGCAGATTCAGCGGAACTTCATACAGGGTGGAGGCATCGCGGCATTCCACAACGGCATTGGCGTCAATGTCGCAGAACAGCGCGATCTTGGCCTTCATGTCCGGAGACAGCGGGTATTCGGTCCGGCAGACGATGACGTTCGGCTGAATGCCGATGCTCCGCAGCTCCTTGACGCTGTGCTGGGTCGGCTTCGTCTTCACTTCGCCGGCAGCCTTGATATAAGGAATCAGCGTAACGTGGATGTACATCACGTTCTCCCGTCCGATGTCGCTCTTGATCTGACGGATGGCTTCCAGGAACGGCAGGCTCTCGATGTCGCCGACCGTGCCGCCGATTTCGGTAATGACCACGTCAGAGCCGGTCTCGCGTCCGGCACGGAAGACGCGCTCTTTGATTTCGTTCGTGATATGAGGGATGACCTGAACGGTGCCGCCCAAATATTCGCCGCGCCGCTCTTTGCTGATTACGGAGGAGTACACCTTGCCGGTTGTAACATTGCTGTTCTTGGACAAGTTGATGTCAATGAACCGTTCATAGTGCCCAAGGTCCAGGTCTGTCTCCGCCCCGTCGTCGGTCACAAATACTTCGCCGTGCTGATACGGACTCATCGTTCCCGGGTCTACGTTGATATACGGATCAAATTTCTGAATCGTCACCTTCAGTCCCCGGTTCTTCAACAGCCGGCCGAGCGAAGCGGCCGTGATGCCCTTGCCCAGGGAAGACACAACGCCACCCGTTACGAAAATATACTTGGTCAATGCAATACCCTCCTAAATAAAGTCCATCACAATCTGGCGACGCATGATGTTTATCGTTACCCGTTTTGTCAATGGCAAAACGGGGGAATCCCAAAGTCCGACGAAGGAGCGAAGAACCCGTTCCCCGTCTTCAACAGGGTCTGTAAACACAAAAAAAGTGACACCGGTAGCACCGGGGCACTTTTTGAATGAACAACCCTATTTACTTGCTTGAAAAGCCCATGCAATAGTTTACATGGTGGCCCTATCCCTGTCAAGAACGCAATTTAAAGAAAAACAGCGCGGTCCTAGAACTCGTCTTCCTCTTCTTCAGCTGCGTCCGACTCTTCTTCTTCGGTCTCGTCTTCCGCCAGATCTTCGCCGTCCAGCTCATCCTCGTCCATGACCACTTCTTCGTCATCGACGCTTTCTTCGCTGTCGTCGTCGGAGTAGAGATCGTCGCGGTCTTCGTCCATCACGTCGAAATCTTCCTCGTCGCCGGAGTACGTATCTTCTTCCTCGGTGAAGTCGTCGTCTTCCAGATCGTCGTCGTCATCGTTAATGATGCGCGGACGCTTCGCATTGCCGATCGGATCGTCGGAACGCTCCAGCGGATACCAGCGCTTCAGGCCCCACAGGTTGGTGCCAACGCACGCGAACCGGCCGTCAATGTTGATTTCGGTATATAGCTGGGCAATGGTATCGTTGGTTTCTTCTTCGGTCATTCCGCGCAGCTTGGCCACTTCGACCATCAGGTCGCGGTAGTAAAACGGCGTATTGGCAGCCTTGAGAACCAGGAATGCCAGATCGACCATCGGCATTTCCTTCACTTTCTCGGGGTCCAGCTTCAAGTTCAGCGGCGTACTCACTTCAGGTACACTTCCTCTCACGCATTGTTCACGACTAAGTAAAACCTATTTGACCGCAAAAAGCAAGCACCAGTCCAGCCGCTTGCAGCCTGTCCCCTTCCGGGGTATACAACAGTTTATGGAAAAAACGCCTTCCCGGCCGCCGGGCGCGAAAAAGGCGGAGGAAAATCCTCCGCACCCGACTGTATCCGCCGGCCCGGGATTGCTCCCGCCTGCCGATGAGGCGAAGGAACGCACATGCTGCGCCCTTCCGCTACAGTGTATGTGCGCCTGCGGGGTTTGACACGAGAAGCGGCCTATTTCCGCCAAAAAAGGCAAGTTCCCATTCGGCTCTTGCGCCCTGCTCATACACTGTTGGCAGTATGGAGCAGGAGGGAGCGGCTGTAGCTATGGAGGATTACCGGTTTTGGCAGGACTGGATGGAGCAGACCCAGTCCGCGCCTGCGAACGGAGAGCGCCGCATCGTGACGTTCCGGGAACCCCGGCAGTATGCGGGAGCGCTGTCGCAGTGGCAGGCGCTCCGGCGGAAGCGGCCGCCCGGCGGTCAGGTCCGCGTCTCTTCGCTGATCCGGGCTTTTTTTGTGCCGGCTTCGGGCGCTTCGCTGCTGGCGAGGAAATACGGGGGCTCCGTCGCCGTGGAAGAGGACGTCCGCATCACGCTCCACGCGGCGGTCGCGCTTCCCCAACCCGGGGAGAAAACAGGCGCTTCGCTGCCCTGGGGCATCAAGGCCATCCGCGCGCCGCAAGCCTGGTCGAAATCCACCGGAGTTCAGGTTCGGGTCGGCGTCATCGACACCGGGGCGGACTTCCGGCATCCCGACCTGAAGCACTGCCTCGCCACCGGGGTCAATCTGCTGCACCGCGGCATGCTGCCGCTGGACGACAACGGCCACGGCACCCACATCGCCGGCACCCTGGCCGCGGCCGGAGGCCCTTACGGCATGATGGGCGTGGCGCCAAGGGCTCTCCTCTATCCCGTGAAGGCGTTCGATCACAGCGGGTCGGCCTATGTCTCGGACATTGTGCTCGGCATCGACTGGTGCGTCCAGAACCGGATGGATCTCATCAATATGAGCTTTGGCATGAAGACGCGCAGCAAGGCGCTGCATGATGTGGTCATCCGCGCGTACAAGGCCGGCATCCCCATCATCGCCTCCTCCGGCAACGACGGCAAACGCGGAGGCGATTACCCCGCCCGCTATACGGAGACGATTGCTGTCGGGGCGCTGGGAAAAGGCCGGCAGGTCGCGGGCTTCAGCAACCGCGGTCCTTACATCGACGTGTACGCTCCCGGCGAAGCCGTATCCTCCTGCTGGCTCAAGGAGGGCTACAAGGAGATGAGCGGCACGTCCATGGCGACGTCGCATGTGACGGGCGCGGCGGCGCTGCTGCTGGCGCTGCGCCCCGGTCTGTCGCCGCGCGAGCTCAAGCGGCTGCTCCGGCGTACCGCGCAGCCGCTCCGGCTGCGCGCGGGCCAGCGGCGCGCCGCGCTCGGCGGCGGCGCGCTCGATGCCCTGCGGCTGCTGCGCGCAGGGCGCAAGCCGGCCGCGGCGGGCAAAGCGCCGCGGCCCTAAACGCTCCTTCCGCCGGCCTTTGGCGGCGGAAGGAGCGCTCTCCCGGCCGGCGAAGCGCCGGGAGAACGCGCCAAGCCCCGCCCCCGGCGTTAGCCGCGGGGGCGGGGCTTGCGGTGTGCCGAGCGCAGGCTTACATGCGCTCGGGAGCGGAGACGCCGACGAGGCGCAGCACGTTGGCGATGGTCTGGCGCACCGCGCCGAGCAGCGCGAGGCGGGCTGCGGTCTGGGCGGCATCCTCGGTGATGACGCGCTCGGCCTTGTAGTAGCTGTGGAACAGCGACGCCAGCTCGTAGACGTACCGGATCAGCCGGTGCGGGGCGTAATTCTCGGCTGCCGTGTCGATTTCGGACGGCAGCTCGCCGATTTTGCGCAGGAGATTGAATTCATGCTCGCTGGTAAGCTTGCTGTAATCGACGCTCTCCGGGTCCGGCAGGGCGATGCCCTGCTCTTCCGCCTGACGGAATACGCTGCAGGCGCGGGCATGCGCATACTGCACATAGAAGACCGGATTCTCGTTGGAAGTCGAAATCGCCAGGTCCATGTCAAAATCCAGATGCGAGTCCATGCTCCGCATGGTGAAGAAATAGCGGATGGCGTCCACGCCGACCTCTTCCATGAGGTCCTCCATCGTAACCGCCTTGCCGGTGCGCTTGGACATCTTGACCTTCTCGCCGTCCTGGAACAGACTGACCATCTGGGCAATCAGCACCACGAGCTTGTCGGGATCGTTGCCGAGCGCCGACATGGCCGCCTTCATCCGCGGAATGTAGCCGTGGTGGTCGGCGCCCCAGATATTGATCATGCGGTCATAGCCGCGGCCGTATTTGTCGCTGTGGTAGGCAATATCCGGGGTGAGATACGTATACGTTCCGTCGTTCTTGATAAGAACGCGGTCTTTGTCGTCGCCGTATTTGGTAGTGTTCAGCCAAGTGGCGCCGTCCTGCTCGTACACTTCGCCGCGCTCGCGGAGATCGTCGAGGGAACGCAGAACCTGGCCGGTCTCGTACAGCGAAGTTTCGCTGAACCAAATGTCGAAGGAGACGCGGAAGCGGGCGAGGTCCCGTTTGATTTTGTCCAGTTCCTTCTCCAGGCCGTAGCTTCTCAGGAAGGCGGCGCGTTCGCCGGGCTCCATCTCCAGCAGCGCAGTCCCCTTCTCGGCGACCAGTTCCCGGGCAAAGCCCTTGATGTCTTCGCCGTGGTAGCCGTCCTCCGGCATCTCCGCCTGCTGTCCCAGCTCCTGGAGATAGCGGGCTTCAATCGACCGGCACAGATTCGCCACCTGATTCCCGGCATCGTTGATATAATACTCGCGCGTTACCTGATAACCGGCATAATCGAGCACATTGCACAGCGCGTCGCCGACTGCGGCGCCGCGGGCATGGCCCAGGTGCAGGCTGCCCGTCGGGTTGGCGCTGACAAACTCAACTTCAACCTTGCGGCCCGCGCCTGCGCCGGTCCGTCCATAATCGGCGCCCTGGCGGGCGACGAGCGGAATGACATCGTACAGGTACGCTTTGGACAGCGTCAGATTGATGAAGCCGGGTCCGGCAATCTCCGCCGACTGGATGCCCGCGGCATCCCGGTCGAGATGCTCCAGAATCGCCTCCGCGATTTGGCGGGGGTTCTTCTTCGCGATCTTGGTCAGCTGCATGGCGGCGTTGGTCGCCAGGTCGCCGTGCGCCTTGTCGCGCGGCACCTCCAGCACGATGGCGGGCATTTCTTCCCGGGCCACCAGGCCGGCTGCTTCCACCGCCCGGGCAATGGCTTCTCTCACCCGTTCTTCAATCTGATGAAGCGGGTTGTGGTCTTGTGTCGTCATTTCGGTTCCTCCTGTATATCCAAACTGATCGCAAATGATCCCGATGCTTCTCCATATACATACAGCTCATAGGTCCAGCTCGCCTGCAGCGAGCGCCCGGAGCGGACCATCTCCAGCTGTCCGGTCTCCGTCGACAAATTGAACTGCGTATAAGGCGAGCGATAAAAACCGGGCTGGCTTGCGCCTTCCCGGAACGTCTGCTTCGATTCTACCGCTCCGTGGCGAATCAGCTTGAGCTCGCCTTGGCCGGCCTTAATCGTCGTTCGTACCGATAGAGACTCGCCGCGCGGACCTTCACTCTTCTCCTCGAAACGGACATAGAGCTGGGTTCCCCTCTCAACGGCTTCGCCGGAAGCCCGAATTACGCTGCGCTGTCCGTCCCGGACGCTCTCCAGCAGGACGGCGACGGGGTAAGGGCGAGATTGTGGCTCGGACACAGCCTGTCCTCCATTCTGGCCGGGCCGCAGATCCGCCGCAGCGTCGTCCGCCGGCGGCACCGATCCTGAAGCCCGTTATCGCTTATCATTGTACACTATATCCAGTCACGGGCCGCAATTCAATCCCGGAACCCGCAGATTTCCTCATTGTATCACACCGGCGAAGCAGGCGGAACCGGGGAACGAACCGGCCGCTGAAATCCGGCAGCCGCGCCAAAAGACCGGAGAAAGCAGGGGGGCCACCCCTGCTTCCTCCGGCTGTGTCTACCCGAGTTCGGTATGTTACGTCTGAGCGGGGTCTGTGCTTGCCCGCTTCCGGTCTGTTACGTCTGAGTCGGGTCTGTGCTTGCCCGCTTCCGGTCTGTTTCTGGCGAGTTCGACCTGTGCCTGCCCGAATCGGGTCTGTGCTTCCTGCACCTGCCCCGCGCCCTACCGACCCCCGACCTCTTCCTCTTCCTCTTCCTCTTCCTCTTCCTCTTCCTCTTCCTCTTCCAGTGTGCCTACTCTTCCCGCTTGAGGAAAGAGAACTTCTTGGACCAGGTCATGCCGCCGTCACCCGTAGCATAGAGCGCCCAGCCCTTGGGCGTGTCCGCAGCCATCCAGCCTTCGTTCGGGCCTACAAAGGAAATGCTGCCGTCGTAACCCGGAAGCACTGGACGGTTGCTCCAGGTCAGGCCGCCGTCCGTGGAACGGCCGACGCCGATTTGCTCCCCCGCCGGCGAATAGCCCAGCAGGAACGCCACACCGCCGGAAGCGAGCGACAAGTTGCCCGGCTTCCCTGCAGCCGGTCCTTCCGTAAGCAGCGCAGGACCCGTTCCCGGAGCAGGGCCGCCTCCCGCGCTGTCCGCCGCGATAACACGTCTCCAGTGCGATCCGCCGTCCCTGCTGGCATAGAGCGAATACGAAGTCTGAGACATGCCGACGCCGCCGTACAGAACCGCCCATACCTGACTGCCGCGGATACGGATCTCCGTATAATAGGGGGAATCGAACGGGACCGTCAGCACCTTCTTCCAATGCTTGCCTCCGTCTGCGGTCTTCATCACCCGGTACCCGGTTCCCGGAACGACAACTGAGGCATATCCGAGGCTTCGGCTTGCGAAGGCGGCGCCCCGGGTATTGGCCGGAAGGGGCAGCTTGCTCCAGGTCGAGCCGCCGTCTCCGGTAGCGTAGGCAGACGCCCAATCGTAGGCGAATCCGGTGCGGCGGTCCGGAAAGTCGATTCGGCTCATCGTAAGGGGCAGCCCGTCGATCCGCTTCCAGGTGGAGCCGCCGTCCGCCGTGCGGATCAGATAGCGGCCCGTCCCGGAAGCTGTTGAAGCGAGGGCCCAGCCCTCCACATTATTGGGGAACTCGATGTCCGCGAACTGCCACTGTCCCTGATAAATCGTCTGAAAGCTGCAGCCGCCGTCCGAGGTCCCGATGAGAAATCCCGGTCCGGCCGCCCGGCCTATCCCTGCGCTCAGAAAATCCAAATCCGTAAAATGCAGCGCCGTGTTCTGTGCGGCAGCACTGGCCTGCAGGGACTGAAGCAGCCCGTGGTCTCCTGTACCGCAGGAAGCGGACGTCTTGGAAGCAGGCGCCGCCGAAGCCGTCAGAGCGGGGCTGGGCCCGGCGCCGCCGAGGATCAGCACTGCGGCAAGCAGGGCCTTCCAAGTGACGGCGGTTCTGCCGGAATGCCGGTTGTCTTTCTTCATTAGATACCCTCCCTGTCGTTCTTTCTCTCTGTTATACCCTCTGGAACCTGCTGCCGCCACCTTCGAGCGGTAACAAAAGAGCGTCAGTTTCTTCATGATTCCTTCGCCGCTTCTCTCCCGGCTGAATATCCCCGGCCGGCATTTCCCATAATGAATAGCAGGAACTTCCACTTTTGCCGAAAAGGAGCCTGACGCCATGGCCCATCGTACCGGTCCCTCTTCCGCCCGCCGCCGCCCGCTGCGCCGTCTGCTGCGGCTGGCCCTGGCCTTCACGCTGCTTCTGCTGCTGGGCGCAGGAAGCCTGCTCCTCTATTTGTCGCATAAAGACCTCCCGCCCATACCGGACGACCTGCGCTCCCGGCTGTACGACGTCCGGGGCGAGGAACTTGCGGTCTTCTCCGGCAGCGGCCAGACGCGTGATCCGGTTCCGCTGAACGCCGTGTCTCCTTATCTTATTCAGGCTACGCTGTCGATCGAGGACCGCCATTTCTATCACCACGCCGGGTTCGATCTCAAAGGAATGGGACGGGCCGTGCTGGCCAACCTGGAGAGCGGACGGCGTTCCCAGGGCGCCAGCACGCTGACCCAGCAGCTTGCCCGCAATCTCTATCTCTCCCATGAGAAGACCTGGACCCGCAAGATGCGGGAAGCCATGTATACGCTCCAGATCGAAATGAAGTACAGCAAGGACGACATTCTTCATATGTATCTAAATGAAATCTATTACGGTCACGGCGCTTACGGAATTGAGGCAGCCTCCCGCATGTACTTCGGCAAATCGGCATCGGAGCTCGATCTGGCGGAGAGCGCCCTGCTGGCCGGCATCCCGAAGGGACCGACCTACTATTCGCCATACGCGCATCCCGACAATGCCAAGCGCCGTCAGGAGCTGATTCTGTCAATTATGGCCGACCTCGGCAAAATCACACCCGAGCAGGCCAAAAGCGCCAAGGCTGAGAGCCTGGCGCTGAAGCCCCGCAGCGAGGGCGCCGCCGCGGCCGATCCGGCTCCCTACTTCCGCGATTATGTCGCGTCGTCGTCGGCGTCGCTGCTGGGGATGAGCGTCGATGAAATGGAGCACAGCGGCCTGCGCGTATACACGACGCTCGATCCCGACAAACAGCGGGCCGCCGAGACCGCCGTGGCCCAAGGCATGGCCGGCGCTACCGGTCTGGAGACGGCGCTGGTATCGGTCGATCCCCGAACAGGCTATATCCAGGCGATGGTCGGAGGGGTGCAGTACCGGACCAATTCGTACAACCATGCGCTGGCCGTTACCCGCCAGCCGGGCTCCTCCTTCAAACCGGTCATGTATCTGACTGCGCTCGCCTCAAAGGAAATGACCGGCCTGACCGTGTTCAACAGCCAGCCGACGCTGTTCCATTATGACCACAACCGCAAGACGTACCAGCCCCGCAACTTCGGGGACAAGTACCTGGGCGAGATTACGATGGGCCAAGCGATTGCGGCGTCGGACAATATCTACGCCGTGAACACGATGATGAAAATCGGCACGGAGCGCGTCATCGAGACGGCCCGGAAGCTCGGAATCGACAGTCCGCTCGGCAACGTCCCTTCTCTTGCGCTCGGCACGTCGCCGGTCAGTCCGCTGGAAATGGCCTCGGCCTTCGGCGTCATCGCCAACGGAGGCGCCCGTCTCCCGGTGACCGCCATTCTGAAGATCGCCGATGCCGACGGCCATACGCTCTACAGCGCCCCCACCCCCAAGGCGGAGCAGGCGGTTGATCCGGCCGCCGCCTATGTTCTGACCCGGCTGATGGAGGGCGTGTTCGAGACCGGCGGAACCGGCAACCGCGTTGCCTCGGTGCTCAAACGCCCCGTTGCCGGCAAGACCGGCACGACCGATACGGACGCCTGGATGGTCGGCTTCACGCCGGAGCTCGCCACGGCGGTCTGGGTCGGCTACGACAAAGGCCGGGAGATTGCAACGGCCGACGGACGGCGGGCCGCTCCGATCTTTGCCCGGTATACGGAGCAGGCGCTTGCCGGCGTTCCGCCCAAAATTTTCCCAATTCCGCAAGGGGTCGTCAGCCTCTATATCGATCCCCAGTCGGGCAAACTGGCCACAGCCGACTGCCCCGGCAAGAAGCTGATGGCCTTCATCGCCGGAACGGAGCCGAAGGACTACTGTCCGCTTCACGGCAAGCCGGCCAAGACGAGTCCGGCCGGACAGCAGGCGGCAGATGAAGAAGACCGCTCCTGGTGGAGCGACCTCAAACGCTGGTGGATGAATTAGCGGCCTCTGGCAGCCCGCCCCCGGAACGGGTAAAATGAAAGGATACCAGTTCTGCCGGGAGGAGGAATTCGCTATGACCCCTGCCAATCTTCGCAGCGGCGAGCCGCTGCCCTCCGCTCTCTTCGCCGCTCCGGCGCTGCTTGCGGCCCCGCTTCTGCTCGGCCAGATACTGATCCGGCAGACCGGGAACGGCGAGATCGCCTGCCGGATCGTCGAGACGGAGAGCTACGGCGGCGCCGAGGATCTCGGCAGCCATGCCGCCGGAGGACGCCGCACCGCCCGCACAGAGATCATGTTCCATGCCGGTGGCGTTGCTTACATTTATCTGATCTACGGCATGCACCACTGTCTGAATGTCGTTACCGGCCAGGCGGACGATCCGCAGGCCGTTCTGATTCGGGCGGTGCAGCCTCTTTCGCCGGAGGACGCCGCCCGGATGGCGGCTCACCGGGGCAGAGCCCCGCGCCGCCCCGCTGAACTGTCGGGCGGGCCCGGGCGGCTCTGCCGGGCTCTTCGCATCGACCGGAGCCTCGGCGGCTGCCGCCTGGACCGCCCCGGGGACGGTCCGCTCTGGCTTGAGCGGGGTGACGACCCCAAGAGCCTGGAGATTATGCAGGCTCCGCGCATCAACATCCCGTATGCCGGAGAATATGCGGCCCGCCCCTGGCGATTTTACCTGAGGGACAATCCTTATGTCTCGGTCCTTGATCCGGCCGCCGTCCGTTGCCCGGGTTAAGCAAATTACGGTGGAAGCGTTTCACCCCGGCTCGCCCGGGGTAATATAGAATTAACCCCAAGGAAATCCTCTGCCCTTCCGCGAGAAAGGCGGAGGCTTTTTTATGCCGCGATAAGCGGGAAAATTCGGGAAAAAAATGGCTACCCTTCCGCTTACAATTAATGTTATACTGAATAAATAACGTAAATAAAATTTTAATGAGGGGACATGGGATGAAGGACACTGGGATGATCCGGAACTTGGACAGTCTTGGACGCATTGTCGTTCCCGTTGAAATCCGCATGACACGCAACATTGATATCGGGGACCCGATCGAATTTTTTATTCTCGATGACCGCATTATTGTGCTGCGCAAATACACCTCCACCGAGTGCACATTCTGCCGCAGTCTGGATAATGTCAGCTATTTCAGAGATCAATTTATATGTAATCATTGTCTGCAAGAACTGGCCGATCCGAGCCGCCCGGAAGAGACCGCCGAGCTGCCTGCCCCTCCTCCGGAGGCAATCCCTGCTCCCAATCATTCCGCCTCCGGACTTCGTTCCAAGACAGATGAAATGCGCAGGCGTCTGGAAGCGGCCATTGCGGAGCATCCGCGGGCCAACCAGAAGGAGCTGGCCCGGCTGCTGGGCATCAGTCAGGCCCGGGTCAGTCAATTGAAGCGCAAAATCCCGCCCGCCCGGCCCGTTGCCGACTGATTCGGGCAGCCGTTCCGATCTGCTTGGAAACGCCAACAAGGCTTCGGCCGCTTCCTTGGAAGCGGCCGAAGCCTTGTTGTTCTTCCTGCTTCAAGCAGACCCTATTGCAGAGCTTCCTTCAGACTGTCCGGCGAGTCCGCCCACCACTGCTCGTTGTGGCTGATCAGCAGCTTGCGCAGCGCGTCCTTCTCGGCAGCGCCAAGTCCTTCAAGAATGACCTTCCGCTTCAGCGCCGCATCCAGCTTGTTCACGTGGTCGGCAAGAATCTTCCAGCCCTTCTTGGCCTCGCTGTCGATCTGCATCTCGCAGGCCGTCAGGCCGGCATAGTGCTGGCCTTCAGGTGTGCGGTCCACGGCCACCCAGACGACCCATACCCGGCGTCCGCCCGGAACTTCCTCCCGGTTGGCCGTGAACTTGATTCCCCGTTCCACCTTGCTCTTCGCATGCATCGCGCCGATGTCGATTACCGCTTCTCCGCCGTCGATAATGACGGGCGACACGTGGTTAAGGTCGATGGATCCCGCCCCGAACCCTTTATGTTTGCTCTTCGCGTTCACAATATTCAAGGCAATCGGCTTCTTGCCCTCCGCTCCGGATTGTTCCACCTTCACTCACCCTTCCTGCTCTCCATAGAACGTTTCTGATTCCTCGTTTTAATTTTAGCTAATAATGTCCGGAATGCAAACATATACATCCCGTAGATGCTTGTCAACGGGAGGAGTTCCAGTATGAAACGACGATCGATCCGTACCGTCTTCCTTAGCGCGGCTCTGTCCGCCCTCTGTCTGGCCGCAGGCGGGTGGGGCTGGCATCTGTCCGCTGTTCAAAAGGCCGTGGATACGGCATCCTCTGCGGCCGCCCCGGCTCCTGCGGTTCCGGACATTCCGAAATCGGCCAAGTCCCCCGCCTCGCTCACGGCGGCAGACTCCGGTTCGGTACTGCCGCCTGTCAGCACTCCCTCCCCTGTTCAGGCGCTGAGCCGCCGGGTGACGGAATATCATCTCAATGCCCGTCTGAACGCGGCGGCAGATACGATTACGGCAACGGAGACGGTAACGTGGACGCATCCGGGCAGCAGACCGGTCCGTGATCTGTACTTCCATTTGTACCCCAATGCCTTCGCCTCGTCAGAAACTACATTCATGAAGGAATCGGGCGGACGGCTGCGAAGCGATGCCATGCCTGAAGACGGCTACGGCTCCATGACTCTTCTCGACGTTCACACCCCGGACGGCGTCTCTCTGACCCACCGGGTCCAGGTGGTCCAGCCTGATGACGGCAACGCCAAGGACCGGACCCTCGTCCGCATTCACCTGCCCCAGCCGGTCGCCGCCGGGCAGAGTGTCATGCTGAACCTCCGTTACGAGCTGAAGCTGCCTGCAATCTTCGCCCGGATGGGGAGCGACGGCCGTTTTGTCATGGCCGGCCAATGGTTTCCGAAGCTCAGCGTCTATGAACCGGCGGGTACCCGCGGGCGGCTGGAGGAAGGATGGAACCTGCACCAATATCACGGCAATTCCGAATTCTACAGTGATTTCGGTATTTACAACGTCGCGATTACTGTACCGCAGACCTATACCGTGGCGGCAACCGGGTTCCCGGTACGCACTCCTGCCATTTCAAAAGGGGAGAAGACCTACCAGTTCTATGCCGATGATGTTCACGATTTTGCCTGGGCCGCTTCTCCCGACTTCGTCGTTGCGGACAAAGCCTTCTCTTCTCCCGGAGTACCCGGCGTACGAATCAAACTGTATCTGGATCCCCTCCACAAGGGACTCAAGGAGCGTTATTTCCAGGCAGCCGAGGCTGCCCTGGCCAACTTCAGCAAATGGTATGGCTCCTATCCTTACACGACCCTGTCTATTGTGGTGCCGCCTTCGGACGGTAATGGGGCCGGGGGCATGGAGTACCCGACGCTGGTTACCGCCTGGGCCGCCCAGGAGGCCGCGCCGGACACTTCCCTTGAACGAACGGTTATTCATGAGATTGGACATCAGTATTTCTACGGCATGGTCGCGAGCAATGAGTTCGAAGAGCCGTGGCTGGACGAGGCTTTCACTTCCTATGCCGAAGACAAGCTGATGGAGCAGGAATACGGAGAGACGCCGAACCTTGCGCTGCAGGCCAGTCTCGTGACAAAGCCGAAGCCCATGGACCTGGAAGCATGGAAGTATGGGGGCAGCAGCGGTTATACCCAGAATGTCTACATCCGCGGAAAACTCCTGCTCAAAGACATGGAGCGGCAAATGGGAACAGCCAAGATGGACGCGGTTCTATCCGCCTATGCGCGCAAATACCGGTTCCGTCATCCCTCCACCGCCGACTTTCAGAAGACGGTCGAGAAGGTAACCGGCTCCTCGTGGCAGGCCTACTTCGATCGTTACGTCTACAGCGGCGGCGTCCCGGACTTTGCCGTCGACCGCATACGGATCGTCCGGGAACCGGCCAAGGGCGCCTCGGTCCTGTACCGGTCGGAGGTCACCCTCTCCAACGCCGGCTCGCTGTACGGCAGAGTCAAGGTCCGGTTCACCTTCGCGGACGGCAGGAGCATTCTTAAAGATTGGGACGGATACAGCAGAGGAACGGTCTTTAAGCTGACTTCCCCTTCCCCGCTCCTCTCGGCCGAGATTGATCCGGAACACGAGATCCTGCTGGAGAACGCGCATGTCAACAATTTCCGAAGAGCGGAACTTCCCGCAGCCTCCGTCTCCCGCTGGACGATGGGTGTGGCGCAAGGAATCGAGGCCCTGCTCGGCATTCTGTCATGGTGAGGTGAGCGCACATGAGAACCTGGATCAAATGCGGCTGGCGAAGCACCAAAGAACAGACTTATATTCTCATTCTTCTCTTTCTGTATCGGCTGTTGTGGGGCTACTTTCTGTACGGGTTCCTCCGGTCGGCAATTGTCCCCCTGCTCCTGCGCTATCCGGCTGCTGAAGCCGGAGGAACAACGATGGGACGAGTGCTGTTCTATCTCGAAGGCCGCCTGCGGCTGGAGGGGAGCCCGGATGTCCGCCGCTGGCTCCTGATCCTTGCCCTCCTGCTTCTGACTAGGCTGCTGATCTCTTCCTTCATCCGGGCAGGGCTGCTGCACGAACTGAGGCAGGAGAGTCTGGGAGAACGCGGTCTGTTCTTCTTTCCGGGCATGCGTAAATACGGCCTGCCGATTCTGCTCTTCAGCCTGGCCGAATGGGCCTTCGCCCTGCTTCCGCTGTACTGGATCATTCCGCAAGCCCGAGGAACGCTGTTCGCCGCCTATTTTGACTCTTCCCGCCTGTGGGGGCTGCTTCCCCTTCTTGCGCCCTGGATGCTCTATCTGTTCATCCTTCGGCTCATCTGGCTCTATCTGGAGTTCGGCTACGTCGGCGGCCGGGTCCTCTCCTCGCTGGGCCATGTGCTCCGCTATTTCATTCCCGCAGCCTCGCTCCGGCTGCTCATCGGCGCAGGAGGCGCGCTGACCGCCGCGCTCTGCGCAGCCTCCGGGTATCTTCTTCCCGGCTTGCCCGCCCTGCTCATTCGCCAGGCTGCGCCGTTGCCGGCAACCTTGTTCGCTCTATGGGGGATCGCTGCGCAATATCATCATTGGCGTGCCCGGCAGGAGGGAATTTCCGACTGAACTTATGCCCCCATTTCTTCCGGTAACAGCGAACAGAAGAGAAACAAATGTTCTACTCTTCCAAAGAGTTCATTCTTCTGACACAGAAGAGGGGCTCTTTTTGTCGATTTTCGGCACACCAAAGTTTGCAAAAGAGTAATGCCTCTGCTAAAATGAGGACATCAGTTGGTAACAAGTTTGTAATCTTTCAAAGCCGGTTCGTCACTTTTGCCGGTTGTCGTACCGTTGGATGTCATAACAAGGTGCATAACAAGCCAAATTCCCGGGCACCGGGGAGCGGGGGAACCATTTGTTGGGTGAATTGATCTCGTAACAGAGGGATCATAGGGGACCTTCAACCGAATCCTTAAGCTAACCACGCAGGCATTGGAAGGAGCTCTAACGTTTTGAATAAGGCACAATTTCGCAAAAAACTCGCAGCAGCGACGCTGGGACTTGTGGTTGTTTTCACATCATTGGGAGCCGGAAGCGCTTTCGCCGACTCCAAAATGGACAGCGTTATTGCCAAAACGATCGGTGTATCTTATAAAGTAGGCGGCTCTACCACCGCCGGATTTGATTGTTCGGGATTTACCAAGTATGTATACAAGAAGCTGGGACTTAACCTTCCTCGAACTTCCAGAGAACAATACAAAATGGGCACAACGGTTTCCCGCAGCAATCTGCGGTCCGGTGACCTTGTCTTCTTCAACACGACGGGAAGCGGCGTCTCGCATGTTGGCATTTATGTCGGCAACGGCAAATTTGCGCAGTCTTCGTCTTCACGCGGCGTGAATATCAGCTCGCTGAGCCAGTCCTACTGGTCCAAACGTTATGTCGGCGCCAAACGCGTCATGAGTTCCACTGCATTCAAGGCCGTCGCTTACGATTGATTATCGTTTCTACATCCATTTAGCTGCTTATTCGCTTTCTGTGGCCCGAGTCTGCTGCTCCCCAGCATTTCGGGCCTTCTTATTGTTCATTAACCCTTTTTCTTCCTGGTGAAACAGTTCTCTCTCTCTTATTCGCCGATTTCTTCAAATTTTTTTGAGGTAACCTTTATGTAGGGAAAAAAAGGCGCTATAAAGCGTTTTTTTGCAATGAAAGCGCTACATAAAGTTCACAAACCGGAGTCTAGAGTGATTGCCAACCGTCTTCAGGTTTGTTACAATGATGCCAGTGAGTTTTTAGTAACATTTTTGTAATGATTGTTTCCCCTTTTTTATACGTTTTTGTCACGATTGCCGGCAAGACATCATACATACTGTGCCGAATTCCCCGTATTACTGGGGGAGCGGGGGAACCACGTTGGGTGAATTGACCTCCTATTCACAGAGGGGTCATAGGGGACCTTCAACCGAATCCTTAAGCTAACCTCGCAGGCCTTGGAAGGAGTTTAATCTCTTTGAAGAAGAAATTCGCAGCAGCATTTCTCAGCATGTCCATTGCACTTACGCTCGGAGCAGGAAGCGCATTCGCCGATTCCAAGATCGACAAGGTGATCGACAAGGCCATCGGAACGAAGTATTCTTCCGGCGGCACCTCGACCAGCGGGTTTGATTGTTCCGGATTCACGATGTATGTGTTCAACAAGATCGGCATTGATCTTCCGCACCAGTCGGGTTCCCAATATCAGCTTGGCGACGCGGTAGCGAAGAGCGATCTCAGACCTGGCGACCTCGTGTTCTTCAACACGACGGGACGGGGTGTCTCCCATGTCGGCATTTACGTGGGCGAAGGCCGTTTTGCACACGCTTCTTCCAGCAAGGGCGTTACCATCAGCTCCCTGGGCGACAGCTACTATGTGAACCGTTACGTTGGAGCCAAGCGGGTACTGAGCACGACAGCCTACAAGTCGGTAGCCGTCGATTCCGAAGATAACGACGACGTGCAATAAGCCCGTGTCGAAGTAGGACTTTCACCATCCCTCCTGCCGTTCCGGCAGGGGGGATTTTTTGTCCCTCTTACCCTTCTTATACCCCTGCTTCCGAAAGATAAACCCGAATTGCCGGCCCGCTTGATATTTTTTTTCGGTTCTGCTGCCGCGGCGGCTCTATCCTTCCGTCCGGTATGTCATAATAAGCAGGAGCAACGCTACAGGAAAGGGGAGTATGACCTTTGATCCATTCATCCGAGCTTTACCGCGCTCTTCCGATGGATGTTGCGCATGCCCGCGAAATCTGCGGCTGGCAGTATGAGCCCCCCTATAACATATACGGCTGGCTGCCCTGGGATCAGCTTGAAGCGCTCGGCGTCGAGTTCGGCGATCCTAAGATCCGCGAGGAGCAGTATGTATCCGTAGTCAATGACCAAGACGTTCTATGCGGCTTCGCCCAGCTTTTTCCGGTAGAGCCTTCCGTCGTCCGTCTCGGCATCGGCATGCGTCCCGATATGTGCGGGCAGGGCACCGGCCATCTGTTCGTGGGAGCTATTGTACAGGAGGCGCTCCGCCGCTATCCGGACCGTGAGATCGACCTGGAAGTTCTGACTTGGAACCAGCGGGCCATCCGGGCCTATCAGAAAGGCGGATTCACAATTACCGATGCCTATGAGCGGCAGACACCCACGGGGGTCAAGCCCTTTTACTGCATGGTGTATCAAAAATAGCGCGCCAGCGGCGCAAGACGTGAACAAGCCCCGCCCGGATGCCCGGACGGGGCTTGTTCTTCTCATTCATCGCGCGGTCAGCGCGTCTTGTCGAAGGCTTCGTTAAATTCGTGCGCCTGCCGAATATCCTGGGCGGTAATCCCGTTCTCCCGGTCCGTTGCCAGATGCAGCGTAACGTTCCGGTAGTCAATCGTGATATGGGGATGACGTCCGAACGCTTCGGAGATCGCGGCGACTTCATCCACAAAGGCGATGCCCTTCATAAATTCCTCGAACGTATATTTGCGGATCAATACATGTCCTTCCCGTTTCCAGCCTTCCAACTGTCTGAGCTGCTCATCCAGCTCTCCATCGGTGTACAGCAATGTGGGTTCCTCCCTTGCTCGCGTTCTCCCCGCCATAGCGGCCGGCTGCCCGGCATGACAACAAGCATCCCTTAGCCTCAGGTCCAGGGGATGCTCCATGTATCGGGTGTGAAGTTCGCGTCTCTTGAGACACTCCTATTCTAACACGGCCGGCCCCGCCGCGGCAAACCGACCTAAGGGTCCTGCCGATCCGCTAAATCAAGGAGACCGACTCTAAATCCTCGTCTCCGGCCAGAATATTGATCCGGTGTGCTTCCTTGTCGTAGATCACGACGCCGCTGCCGACATGAATCACCGGCTCATCGCCCAGGGCGAAGAAGAGATCCTCCGCAAGCGCCTCCCATACTTCCTGCTTCGACTCCTCCGGCAACTCGCGCCACTCCTCCGGCTCCATTTCAAAGAACAGATAACTGTCCGGAATTCGTCCGACAGCCCGGGTAAAATCAACCAGAATATCCCCGTAATCTCTGCCATGCTTGACTCCCACGTCTATCACTCCATTTATGTTCGCTTATGAATCCGGCCCTGCCTCCTCATTATAGCCGAAAAATTGCCTTCACAAAAAAGAATAGATTGTCGATAAATAAGAATGTACCGCGACAGCGGATCGACAGTTGGCGCAAGGATCGGTTATTTAAGAAGGAAGGCGCGGAGGACAAGCGCCGCAATTATTCATTCTCATGGACGAGGTGCATGCATGCAAATATCATCTTTTGTTGGAATAATTCTCGGATTGGTCGCAGTTGTCTTCGGGATGTATCTGAAAGGAGCGCCGATTATCGCGCTCAAGAATCCGGCTGCGTTCACGATCATCATTGTCGGTACTCTGGCTTCGCTGTTCATGGCCTTCCCGATGTCGGAAATGAAGAAGATGCCGAAGCTCTTCAAAATTCTCTTTCTGGGCCAGAAGCTGGCCAAGAAAGAAGACATTATTACGATGTTCATGGAATGGGCTTCCATTACGAGACGCGAAGGGCTTCTCGCGCTGGAATCGAAGGTTGAAGAGATTCAGGATGATTTTCTAAGAAACGGCATGCGGATGATCATCGACGGCAACGACCAAGAGTTCGTCCGTGACGTACTGCTGGAAGATATTCACGCTACGGAAGACCGGCATAAGGTCGGCGCTCTGATGTTCTCCCAGGCGGGGATGTACGCGCCGACGCTCGGGGTGCTGGGAGCCGTTATCGGTCTGATCGCCGCGCTGGCGGACATGAGCGCCATGGAGAAGCTGGCGCATGCCATCGGCGCCGCCTTTATCGCAACCCTGCTCGGGATCTTCACCGGTTATGTCCTCTGGCACCCGATGGCGAACAAGCTGAAGCGGCTCTCCAAGCAGGAGATCGAGCTGCGGATGATGATGCTGGAAGGCCTTCTGTCCATTCAGTCGGGTGTGTCCACCATTGCGATCAACCAGAAGCTGTCCGTATACCTCAGCCCGTCGGAGCGTGCCAAACTGAACGCGAAGGAAGGTGGCGCCAGTGAGCAAAAAGACGCGTCATGAGGAACATGAAGAGCACGCGGATGAATCCTGGCTTCTTCCCTATTCCGATCTGATGACTCTGCTGGTCGCGCTCTTCCTCGTTCTCTACGCCATGAGCGCTACCGATGCGAAGAAATTCGAGGAGATGGCTCAAGCCTTCAACTCTGCGCTGAACGGCGGTTCGGGCATCCTGGATTACTCCTCCATGGCGCCGACCGAGAGCAATCTGGATCAGGGCCAGGCCAAGAAGCTGACCAGTGTGGTCGATCAGAGCACCAGCGAATCCGAGATTTCCAAGCTGCGCCAGAAAGAGCAGGAGGACATGGAGAAGCTGAAGAAGCAGTTCGACAGCTATATCAAGAACAACGGATTAACGGATATGCTCGAGACGAAGCTTAACCAGTCCCAGCTGACGATTACCATCACGGACAACGCGCTCTTTCCTTCCGGCGAAGCCACCGTCAAGGACAGTGCCCGCCAGCTGGCCAAGTCCATCTCGACGATGCTGGAGCATTTCCCGGATTATAACGTCGTTGTGGAAGGCCATACGGATAATATTCCGATCTCGAACAGCAAGTTCCCGTCCAACTGGGACCTCAGCGCTGCCCGGGCATTGGAATTTATGAAGATTCTGCTGCTGAACAACCATCTCGACCCCACGAAATTCAGCCCCATCGGCTACGGGGAATACCACCCGATCGGGAACAACGCCACTTCCGCCGGCCGGGCCAAGAACCGGCGCGTGGAAGTGTCCATTATCCGGAAATACCAGGCTGCGGCAAGCTCTCAGACTACCTTCAACGGGGTCTCGCCCTCGTCGCCGTCCTCGGCGGGCTCTGCAAGCAAGAGCACTGCAGACCCCGGCACCGCTGCCGTCAGTACGGTGGAATAGCGCCGGTAAGAAGAAGACGCCGCCCTTTCGCATTCTATGCGAGAGGGCGGCGTCTTCTTGCCTGGCCTGGCCTGGTCCAGTGCTGTTCCGTCTAATCCAGCAGCCGATAATCCAGCATTTCTCCGAGAACGGCCTTCTCGTCGGCCGTCAAATCCCGCCATTGTCCCACGGGGAGATTGCCGAGCCGGATATTCATAATCCGGATGCGCTGAAGACGGCGGACTTCATAACCGAAGGCGCTGCACATCCGGCGGATCTGCCGGTTCTTCCCTTCCGTCAGAATGATGCGAAAGACGCGCTCATTGATGCGGGTGACCTGGCAAGGAAGCGTCCGCTCACCGAGAATCCGGACGCCGCTCGACATGCCCTGTACGAAGGAGGGTGTGATCGGCCGGTCTACCGTTACCACATATTCCTTCTCATGACGTCCTTCCGCCCGCAGAATGCGATTCACGATATCGCCGTCATTGGTCAGCAGGATCAGACCTTCCGAATCCTTGTCCAGCCGGCCGATCGGGAAGATGCGTTCCCGGTGTCCGACAAAGTCGACGATGTTGCCTTTGATCTGGCTCTCGGTCGTCGAGGTAATGCCCACCGGCTTATTGAGGGCAATATACACAATCCGGTTCTCCGCCGCCAGCGGGCGGCCGTCGATACGCACTTCATCGCCGGCCTCCGCCTGGCTTCCCAGAACGGCCTTCACGCCGTTGACGGTTACCCGGCCTTCTTCGACGAGCTTGTCCGCTTCCCGCCGGGAGCAATATCCGGTCTCGCTGATAAACTTATTGATTCTCATGGGGCTGTGCTCCTCCTGTGTCATTCCTGCGCTCCGGGGCTGCCGGAAGGATGATGGTAACCCGGGTTCCTTCCCCGGCCTTGCTGGTGATGTCCATGGTCCCTTTATGGGCTTGAATAATACGCTGACTGACCATGACGCCGAGTCCGGTCCCTGTCTCCTTGCGGGTAAAGAAGGGCTCGCCCAGCTTGGGCAGCAGCTCTTCGGGAATGCCCTCCCCTTCATCGGTAATGATAATGACCACGTTGCCGGACTGGCTGTACTGCTCCAGCGTAATCGTGCCTCCGTCTTCCATCGCTTCAATCGCATTCTTGAGAACATTGATAAAGACCTGCTTCAGCTGGTTCTCCTCGCCGTATACCTGGGCATCTTGCTCTTCCCAAAGCGTGCGGAACACAATCCCGTGCAGGTTGGCCTGGCTGTCCAGCAGCGACAAGACATCGCCGAGAATCCGCCGAATGCTCTTATGCTGGTACAGGACCGCCTGCGGCTTCGCCAGAATCAGGAACTCGCCGACGATCAGGTTGATCCGCTCCAGCTCGGAGAGCATAAGATCGACATGCTGAAGATCGATGCTGCGCCGCTCGCGCTGAAGCTGCAGGAATCCGCGCAGGGTGGTCAGCGGGTTGCGGATTTCATGGGCAACGCCCGCCGCCAATTGGCCGACCGTCGTCAGCTTCTCCGAATTCCGGAGCAGCTCCTCCATCCGGTTGCGCTCGCTCATGTCGCGGGACACATGGACAAAGGACAACGGACGGCCGAGATCGTCCCGGATAATCGAAGTGCTGACGCTGACTTCGACCAAAGTGCCGTCCTTCCTTTGCCGCACCGTCTCCTTGGGAGCCAGCTGCTGCCCCCGCTCAATAGCGGCCAACCGGGCCGCTTCCGCTTCCCGGCACGATTCCGGCACCAGCTCGTCCTTTCTCCCGACAGCCTCCTCCGACGGCCAGCCGTAAATCTCTTCGAACGCCCGGTTGACGCTGAGTATTCTCCCGGTCAGGTCGACGGTATGAATGGCATCGGTTGTTCCGTTGATGACAGACTCCAGATGCTCCTTAACCGCCCGGTTCTCCTCCAGGGTTCGACCGAGCTGAGTCGTATGCTGCGATAAATTATGGGTCATGGCATTGATCCGCAGCGCCAGCTGGCCGAGCTCGTCGCGGCTGCCGACCACGAGGGGCGGTTCGAACTCGCCCCTCGAGACGGCATTGACCTTGGCCAGAATAGCCTGGAACGGACGGGTAATCAGATTGGACAGCAGGTGGCTGACGACCACGCTCAGCAGCAGCAGGACCATGGAAGCGAACAGACTGCGGCGCAGCTGGCTGCCCAGAGCCGAACTGATGCCGGAATAATCGGCAACGATCCGTATCAGATAGGTTCCCGTATCCGTCTGGGTAACGGGAATGAAGCTTTTGAGCACCCGGCGTCCGTTAATGACCGTCTCCGTGGTTACCGGCTGCTTCCGGACCATCGCCCGGGCAATCGCCGTCTTGTCGTCCTTCACATCGCTGTATCGGTACGTTCCGAATTTAATCGGCCGGTTGCGAAGCTTGGTATTCGCCGAATCGCTACCGTTGGCCGCCATCGTAGCTCCGCCGAAGGTGTCCGGATTGATGCCGGTAATCTCCAGCATATTCGGGTTGACCTGACGGGTAAGGCGAACGACCTCTTCCGGACTTGAGATCTGGACATAATTGCTGATGGAGGTGCTGCGCAGGTAAGGGTCGATCATATAGTTGGCGCGTCCATCGTAATAATATCCCCACTTCTCAATATACTCCGGGCTGGAGGAGGAATATTCAAAGGGCCCGGACCAGAAATGGTCCATGGCCTCGCCCTTGGCCTGGCTCACCGGCTTCAGATCGAACAGTTCCTCAAAAGCGGAATGCCAAAATCCCCAGCCCCGGGTCGAAAGATTGACCTCGTTGGGGTCGGAGGATTTGGCAATGATGATGTCATCGGGCGTGCGGACCAGCAGCGAGATGTTGGAGACCTCCAGCCGGGCGGCGAGCGCCTTCAATTGCGCAGGCGTCACGTTCGCGATATCGGGGTCCAGCTCCTCGGATGCCACTACGGCTGCGAGGCGCAGGTAATGGGCGATCTGCTCCTCGACATATTTCGAGTTGTGACTGCTCTGTTCGACGGATACCGCCACCTGCATGGCGGCGGATCTCATATTGCGCTCGCTGTCTTCGCGCAGCTTCTCTCTTGTAGAAATCGAGTTATACGTTATCTGAAGGGCAAGGAACAACAGCACCGAGCCGAAGATAATGGCGGAAAGCTTGGTTTTGATAGACAAGGTGGTTCTTCACCCTTTATGTGAGCTGGTAAATCCTCTCGGATTCCTCCTTATCATACCTGTTGCCCACTTATTTGAAAAGCATTTCCGGCGGCGGCCCCGCCGTTGCAATACCCTTCTCTTTTCTCTACAATTGTAAAGGAATCATCCACAAGTTATAAACATATCCCCGTTTTCCTTTGTGCTTTTGTGAATAATAATGTGTATAACCAAGGTGTTATCCACAGAGTTGTGCACATTCTGTTAAGAACGGAATATCCGTTCGCGGGACAATGGCGGATACCGAAAGGATAAGCGATGAACGAACATGAATTCTGGATGCGGGAAGCCATTGCCGAAGCCCGAAAGGCCGAAGTGCTCGGCGAGGTGCCCATTGGGGCTGTAGTCGTGCACAACGGCGAAATTATCGGAAGAGGCCATAATTTGCGCGAAACGACGCTGGATTCGACTGCGCATGCCGAAATGGTGGCGATCCGCGAGGCCAGCGCCGCCCTGAACTCCTGGCGTCTGCTGGACTGCACGCTCTATGTGACGCTGGAACCCTGCCCGATGTGCGCAGGCGCTATGATTCAGTCCCGGGTGCCGCTGACTGTCTATGGGACTCCGGACCCCAAAGCGGGCTGCGCCGGAACGCTGATGAATCTGCTGGATGATCCCCGGTTCAATCACCGTACTGTCGTTCTCTCAGGCGTGCTTCAGCAGGAATGCGCCGAACTGCTCACCGGCTTCTTCCGTCAGCTCCGTAAGCGGCGGTCCCGCCCGCTCCTGCCGGCTGAAGGAGACACGCCGTGACCGGCGATTGGAGCGGGCTCCGGCTTCACGATACCCTGCGCGATCTCTGCCTGGCTCCGCTGACGCCCCGCCATGCCGGGCTGCTGCTTGATCTTCGGCTGCGCAGCCGGGAGGCCAACTCGCGCTATGAACCGCTGCGGGATGAATCCTTCTATACGCTGGATGGGCAGCGGCAGCTGCTGCTTCAGCGCACCCGGGAGGCCGTCCGGGACCGGGCCTACCTGCTTGGCATCTTCACGGCCGCCGGGCAGCTCATTGGACAGCTTACGCTGTCCAATGTCGTCCGCGGTGCCGCGCAGTATGCCGACATCGGCTACGGCATGGACCCGGCCTGGCAGGGACAAGGCCGCATGACGGCCGCGGTAAGACTGACCGCCGCCTTTGCCTTCCGCTCGCTGGACCTGCACCGGCTTCAGGCCGTCATTCTGCCCGGCAATGACGCCTCCCGCCGGGTGCTGGAGAAGGTGGGCTTCCAGCCGGAGGGACTCGCCCGGCGTCTGCTGCAGATTGATGGCCGGTGGCAGGACCACCGGATCTACGGGCTGCTCGCGGAAGACCTGAAGGCTGAAGCGGACGGCTCTTCCTAAAAAAATCCCCGGACCGACCTGGTCCGGGGATTTGCTTTTGCCTCAATCCGATGCCATTAGTAGCTCGACGTTCCGAACTCTTCCATCAGCTGGTCCTGGGTAATGACCTCATCGCCGGAAGGAATGCCGTACTGGAACACCGGCTTCTCGTTGATCTTGCTGTAATGGTTGCTCGCCTTCATGGAGAGGCCAATCTTCGTGTTGTCATCCGGGTTATTCATGTTGATATCCATATCGACATCCTGATAGACCGGATAGTCCTTCTTGTCGATCGCCGTATTCACGACGAATTTGTTGACCGTCAGGTATTTGTGCAGGTCGGCCAGACCTTTGTCCAGCTCGCTTCGCGTTTCGCCGCTCTGGATTTCGCTCTTGGCCTGATCCAGGTCTTTCTGATCGATCTGCAGCATGTTCCGGTATTCTTCCTTCGACAGAATGTCGATGATCTTCGGCAGCGCATCATTCACCAAAATGGTGATCGCTTCCTTGACGTTGTCGTTGGTTACCTGGAACTGCACGACCTGTCTGGCGTCTACGCCTTCCGGAAGATTGGCGTCTTTGACGGAGATGTCCTTGAAGTATTTCTTCTGGTCATACTGATCCAGCAGGGTGGTCATGACTTCGTTGGACAGCTCCTGGGTCTTCTTCGTGTCCATCGTAGCCGGATTGAACTCGGCGCCTTCCTGCTCGGCCAGTTCCTTTAGATCCAGTTCCAGGAACTTGCCTACTACCGTCTCCGGAAGCGGCAGGAATGGAATGCTCGGGATCTTAACGAACATCTTCTCCGTAGTCATGACCATAGGCACAGTGAAGCTCATCGCCATATCGCCCTTAAGATTCAATACCATCGTCATTTCGGTCTGCATCGGCTTCGCCTGGTACACCCCGGTTACGCTCAGTTCTGCATTCTTCAGCATGCTGAGCACCTGCGTCATATCCGCATCTTCATTCGGCGTGTCGATCGTAAGGTTGTTGATTACCAGCTTGCTTGTCAATCCATACGATTCCATGGCAGCCACTTTGGAAGCCGATTGCTGGAGCGCTTCCTTAGGCTCTTCTTTTTTTCCGCAACCCGGCAGGACGACAGCCGTCGTCAGCAGCAGAGCGGCTGCGGAAAGTCCCCATTTCTTGAACATCTCAGTTCTCCTCTCCCAGTTGAGAAATCATATTCCCCCAATATATGATAAACCATCTGGGAAACCGGGGAAACCTTTTAATTTGAAAAAGCGTCCTTTTTTTCTCTAACCCTGCCGATTATGGTGATCGACATGGTTCGCCTGCTTGACCTTCTTCGAGCCGGACAAGGGCTCCTGTCCGCCGCTGTGGTCCGCTTGGCGCTCCTTCTGGCCGCTGCCCGGATGGGAACCCGGTGCGGGCATGCTCTTCGGTTTGCTCATGGCTGCTGCCCTCCTCGTCTGCTTACGGATTCGTCAGATCCTGAAGCGACTGGGCGCATTCATGAATCTGACGGGTATAATGACTGGCCAGCTGCTGCACCGCAGCGGTATGTTCATCCTCATGCCGGCCGGCTTTCTCCACATCTACCAACTGAACCTGTACTTCGCGGTTGTCCACATACGTGCAGCGGAAATCAAGCGAGTACTCCTGACGACCCGCTGCATTGAAATGAAGCAGCAGACTGTTCGGGCTGGCGGCGTCAGCCTGCACCGTGAAGCTGTCGTTGCCGTCGATGACATCCGGCAGGCGTTCCTGCCAAGCGGCCACCAGCGTCGTTTGATCCGTATTCAAGGGTTGTTCCATTCTTATCAGCCTCCTTCCTCTATACAGTGCGAAGAAGAAGGAGGTTTTATGCGCTGTAGCCTTGGCGAGAGGGCAGCGAACGCCAAAAAAGGGGCTGTCTCAAAAGGGTCATAAAATGACCTGAGAGAC
>NZ_VYKK01000015.1 GCF_008710135.1 Paenibacillus spiritus
ATTAAACAAACTGACGCCAGTAGAGTACCGACGCCAGCTTGCAACCTAGGTGTTTTTTTCAATGTCCACTAAATGGGGTCTTGACCAGTCTTGTCTATGGAAGCCATTAATCTCGATTGTTGAAGATGCCGATCAGACGGATGAGCTCCAGCAGGGAGACGAGAGCGGCTGCCACATAGGTCAGCGCTGCCGCGTTCAGCACCTTCGCAACTCCGCGTTCTTCCTCGTTGCGGATATAACCCTGTTCCACCATCACCTGGCGGGCCCGGTTGCTGGCGTTGAACTCGACCGGGAGCGTAATCAACTGAAACGCAACGGAAGCGGAGAAGAAGATGATACCGATTCCGATCAGGTTGAAGTAATTGAACATGAACCCGGCAAGCAGCAGGAACGGAGCAATCCCGGAAGCAAAGTTCACGAGCGGGAAGATCCGGTGACGAAGCACCAGCATCGGATAATGCACTTTGTGCTGGATGGCGTGGCCGACTTCGTGGCAGGCAACCGATACGGCCGAGATGCTGCGCTCGTAGTAGACCGGCTCCGACAGGCGGACGACGCGGTGAATCGGGTCGTAATGGTCGGACAGCGTGCCGGGAACCGGCTCGATCGGGATATCCTGCAATCCGTTCGAGTCGAGCATATGGCGGGCGGCTTCATAGCCGCTTAATCCGTTCTCGTTCGGTACCTGGGCATAACGGTTAAAAGTGCTCTTCACTCTGAACTGCGCCCAGATCGTCAAGATAAAGGCGATAATTATGAGCAAATAAATCATAAATAGTGTCCCTCCACTGTAAGTATGCAATAGCGGTATTACATCGGCGGCCCCTGCGACAGCAGCAGCCGAATCGCCTCCATGCAGGCCGCTCCCTGCGGAATCAGCCCTGCGAGCGCCCTGCGGGCCTGGCTGGGCTTAAGCTGGCTCAAGAAAGGCTCAAGCGCTCTGACATCGCGCTCCACGCGCTGCATATGCGCTTCCAATTCGGCCAGCTTGGCGGAGACGGCGGGATCGGGCGCTGCCGGACTCCACTTCTCCAGCATGGATCGGATTTCTTCCAATGAATACTTCTCCTGCTTCAATTGATTAATACGCTCGAGAGCGACCAGGGTTTCACGGCTGTAGAGCCGGTAATTCTTCTGGCTGCGCGATTCGGGCGAGATCAGACCGAGCTTCGTATAATAATCGACCGTCCGCTCGCTGATGCCCGCCGCTCTGGCCAACTCGCCGATACGGTACAGGACGGTATCCCCAAGCGATCACCCCGTTTCTATCATGTCCTATACTCATCATATCAACCCGAAACCGTACAGTCAAACGTCATGCTTTAGCGAAAATGTCTTCGGAAAAAGGCTGCCGGAAAGCACACCGCATTTTTTTTGGCTTTCCTGAAAAATATTCTTGTCAAGTTTGCTGCCATTGCTTATAATGACAATAAGAATTTCATCATTTGTCAGATTACATAACATAAGGAGTGGGGATCAATGAAAAGAAAATGGTTGTGCTTCATCTTAGCCATGATTACCCTCATGGTGTATCCGGTAAGTGCATTCGCGGCAGACGGACCGACAACGCCGGATTTGCAGATCGGACTGGATACGGCGTTCACGTTCCTGGCCTTTATCCTCGTCTTCTTCATGCAGGCAGGCTTCGCGTTGCTTGAAGCGGGTTCGGTACGGATGAAGAATGCCGGCCACGTGGCCGGCAAGACGGTGCTGACGCTGGCAATCGCGTCGCTGTGCTTCTGGGCAGTAGGCTTTGCGTTCGGCTTCGGCAACGGGAACGACTTCTTCGGCACCACCGGCTTTATGTACAGCGGGGATTCGATGGTCAAGGATTTTGCAGATGCGCTGGGCTTCTCCGATGTGACAACGAATGTTAAATTTCTGTTCCAATTGGCCTTCGCCGCTGTATCGCTGGCCATCGTATCGGGCGGGATGGCCGAACGCGCCAAGCTGAGCGTCTACATTATCTTCGGCATTCTGTTCTCGGTCTTCATCTATCCGGTAGTGGCCCACTGGGTATGGGGCGGCGGCTGGCTCGCCGACCTCGGCATGCAGGACTACGCCGGTTCGACGGTCGTCCATCTGACAGGCGCAACCGCAGCGGTTGTAGCTACCATTCTGCTTAAACCCCGGCTCGGCAAATTCAACAAAGAAGGCAAGCCGGTTATTATCCCGGGTCATAACCAAGTATTCACGGTTCTCGGCGTTATCATTCTCTGGTTCGGGTGGTTCGGGTTCAATCCAGGCAGCGCGCTGTCCCCGATGGGCGGATTCTTCGGCCATGTTGCTCTGACAACGAACATTGCGGCTGCGGCAGGCGGTCTGGCCGCTCTGATCGCTTCCTGGCTCTACTTCGGCAAATCCGATATTCCGGCTATGCTGAACGGGGTATTGGCCGCTCTGGTTGCCATTACCGGCGCCTGCGCCTTCGTTGAGCCTTGGGCAGCCGTCATCATCGGTCTGGTCGCCGGCGCTTTCACCTTCATGACCTCCCAGTGGCTGGAGCGCGCCGGTCTTGACGATCCAATCTACGCCTTCTCTGTTCATGGTATTGCAGGGATGTGGGGCGCCGTCTCCACAGGCTTGTTCGCAGACCCGGATCTCATCGAGGCCAATGCGCTCGTCGGCAAGGCAGGCTTGTTCTACGGCGGCGGCTTCCATCAGCTGGGCATCCAGCTGCTCGGCGTTGCCGGATCGTTCGCCTTCGTAGCCGTGCTGTCCTTCGTCTTCCTCTATATCATTAAAGTCGTCAACGGTCTTCGCGTAACCGAAGAAGAAGAACTGATGGGCCTGGACCTCAGTGAACACGGCACTTACGGATATCCGGAACAGATGAAGCTTGTAACGGATTCCGAGTCCAAGACGCTGGGCAACTGATCTGAAGCATTCACGGCTTACACGGGAGGCGGACCATATGCTACTGCCGGATACGAAGGATTGGCACGGACAGCCGGGGCTCCGGGGTCTGCTAACAGCCGGTTCGCCTCTGGAGTTAAGGCGCAGGCGCATGGAATGCCAGTCGATTCTGCTGGAACAGCTTCACACGCTGCCGATTGAAGTCTGGATGCAGCGGGTTAACCGAATGCACGATGCCGTGCAGGGCAGGGCGGTGGAACTGTGTGAAATGCAGATGGAAGAGGCGGGCCATGGCCCGCCTCCCTGTGCTTATTCCTTCGTTGTCTTCGGCAGCGCAGGGAGGCAGGAAGCGACTTTATGGAGCGACCAGGACAACGGGCTCATTATGGAAGGGCCGGAGACGGAGGAGCTGAGCCGGTATTTTGAGAATTTCGGATTCCGGCTGTCCCGCTTGCTGGCTGAGGTCGGTTATGAGAAATGTCCCGGCAAGGTCATGTGCTCGGAGCCGATGTGGAGAAAGACGCTGCCGGAGTGGAAGAGGCAGCTGGAAGAATGGAGGGCACGGTTCGAGTGGGAAGCGGTCCGCTATCTGATTATCGCTTCCGACCTGAGGCATATTGCAGGAGACCGTGCTTTGACCGAAGCGTGGCTGGATCATTTTCACGAGGGATTCCGCGACAACGAGCGGCTGCAGGTTGCCGTTCTGCGCAACACGGTGCGCCACAAGGCCACCTTGAATCTGCTTGGCCAGGTGATGACCGAGCGCTTCGGCGACCATGCCGGCGGATTCGATGTCAAATACGGACTGTATATTCCGCTGGTCAACAGTGTCAGACACGTATCCTTGTCCCGGGGCATCCGGGCCACCTCCACGCTGCAGCGCCTTGAACTTCTGGCGGAAGGCGGAGAGGAAGCTTGGACGGGCAGAGTGAAGGAAGCCTTCCTGACGGCGCTGGGCATGCGGGCCAAGACCGCCTATACGGTTCAGGAAGGAATGCTGATCGGGAGCGATTATGCTTCGGAAGAAGCGCTTCAGGATAAACGGCTCCTGTCGGAACTGCGGGATAGCCTGCTGCTGGTCCGGCGCATTCACCGCGCCTTGCAGCGCCAGCTTCGGTCAGCGGAAAGGAGACAGCTATGAAAGAACCGAAAGCGGGGGGATTCTGGAGTACACTGCGGCATGGAGGAATGCCCTCTGCCCTGGCCTCGATGCGCGGGGGGGCGGCTTCGCAGCAGTCGGCCCAGCAGATGGCGTTTCTGCGGTCGCTCATGCGGGAGAAGCGGCGTCCCGAAGTGCTGCATACGCCGCTGTCCCAACTGGAGACCGTCGTATTCGATCTGGAGACGACGGGGTTCTCGCATCAGGGCGGCGACGAGATTATTTCCTTCGGAGCCGTTAAGGTCATCGGGCAGGAGATTCAGGAGGAGACCTTCTATACCCTGGTCAACTGCACCTGTCTGATCCCGGCGTCCATTACCGAGTTGACCGGCATTTCGGCTGAAATGACCCGGGAAGCTCCTCCGCTGATCGAATGTCTGCACCGCTTCCTGTCATTCGTCGGCCAGCGGGTGCTGGTCGCCCATGCCAGTGCCCATGACAAGGCGTTCCTGAACACGGCGCTATGGAAGACCTCCAAGGTCCAGCTGACGCACCGGGTGCTCGATACGATGATGCTGGCCCGCTGGCTGGAACCGAGCCGGAGCAGCTATACGCTGGATGAGCTGCTGGCTATTCACGGCATTCCGATCCGGGACAGGCATAACGCTCTGGCGGATGCGCGCATGACCGCCGAGCTCTGGGTTAGCTACCTCAGAGATATCGCCCGGCGGCGCCAAGTCGAGACGCTGGGAGACCTGTACGCTTATCTCAGCAGAACGTGAACCGGAATCGGAACCAGTTCAAGTGGAACCAGTTCAAGTCCCGCCTCCATGCCTGAAGGAATGCTGCCGTCCCTGTCGCGGCTGGACAGACGGTAGCCTCTCCAGACCGGCAGCTCGCCCTGCTGCGCGGGCGGGGAACCGATCAGACAGACGGCAAAGAGGGATTGCCATCCTGCCAGCCCGCGAAGATCCGCCGAGGAAGGCACCGGAGGAGAAGCGGGATGGGAATGGAACAGGCCGACAGGAGAAGGGGTCCGGCACACGGCCCGGACCCAATCGGCGGGATGCGGAACGAAGGAATGCAGCGGGTCAGGCGCTACGTTGCGCATCGGCATGTAGCCGTCGATGCGCATGCCTCCCGCTGCGGCAGCGCCCAGCAGGACGCCGCAGGCTTCGTGCGGAAGACTGGTCAGCAGATGCTTCCCCAGCTCTTGCTGTACGGCGGGCTTCAGCCGAATGGCTGAAATCTCGCCCTGGAAGGCTGTCATCGCTTTACCCCTCTCTCTTCTTGAGGATTTCGCTCCGGCGAAATCCTCTTTTTTTGGTGCGCTGCCGCCTGTGCCGTTTGAAACCCGGCGCGGCCGGGGACACTGGAACGACAAGGAGGGATGGTGCGCCAATGAACAGGAACCGGAAGACAATGCGCGGCTGGCTGGTCCTGCTGACGGCTCTGGCCGCAGCGGCGGGCGTGCTGCTCGGCCGCAGTGTATCGGAACGTCCCGGAGCCGGAGCCATTCCGGCGCTGGCCGCCCGGCCGGCGCAGGAGACGGCAGCGGCGGCGGCCGAAGAGGTAAGGAAAGAGCTGAAGACCGGACCCGAGCCGGGGATGCGGGCTCCCGCTTTTACCTTGCAAGGAAGGGACGGCTCCGAATATCGCCTGGGCGGCGAGCGCGGGAAGGCGGTGCTGCTGAACTTCTGGGTGTCCTGGTGCGGCCCGTGCCGGGACGAAGCGCCGGCGCTGAACCGGATTGCCGAAGCCCATGCCGGGAAGCTGGACGTCTATGGGATCAACGTAACCGGATATGACGACCGCCGAAGCGCCGAGCGCATGGTGCGGAAGTACGGATTGAAATTCCCGATTCTGTACGACACGGACGGTTCGGTATACAGGCTGTACCGGGGGACGGTCTTTCCGACGAGCATCCTGATCGACAGGAACGGCGTCGTGACCGAGGTGATCGTCGGCGGCCTGAATGAAGAACGCCTAGGGCGGGCGCTTGGCCGGATGGAGCAGACGGTAGAGCAGAGCGCTCCAGGGCACTCCCGATAGCTGGAAAACAAGCGAAAAAGCCGCATCCGCGGCTTATTATGCAAGCAGGGCTGAGGCTTGAGAAAGGATTAATGGTTGACGAGGCCGCGCTGTCCGAATTCGGTCCGCACCGGCTGTGGCGAATGGAGACCGAGAAGGGCGTAGCGCATACTGTCCACCAGCGCTTCCCAGCTCGCTTCAATCACGTTACCCGAGACGCCGACGGTGCTCCAGGCTGTGCGGTAGTCCCTGGATTCGATCAGGACGCGGACCTTGGCCGCCGTCTGGTCCTGCTCATCCAGCACGCGAACCTTGTAGTCGGACAAGTGCATATCCCGCAGCGAAGGAAAATACGGAATAAGCGCCTTGCGCAGCGCATTGTCCAGAGCGTTGACGGGACCGTTGCCTTCGGCCGCCGTATACAAGCTCTCGCCCGCAACATTCAGCTTCACGAAAGCTTCAGAGACAACGCTGCCGCCGGCGGTCTTCTCTACGAGCATTTTGAAAGACTCAAAGGTGAACAGCTCGTCGATCTCGCCGGTCGCTTCTCTAAGCAGCAGCTCCAGCGAAGCGTCGGCTCCTTCGAACTGGTAGCCCTGATGCTCCAGCTCTTTGATCCGGTCGATAATCTTCCGGGCCTGCTCGCTGCTGGGGTCCAGATGAAGCCCGATCTGCTGCGCTTTGGAGAGCACATTGCTCTGCCCCGCGAGCTCGGAGACGAGCACCCGCTGCTTGTTGCCGACCTTCTCCGGCTCGATATGTTCATACGTGCGGGAATCGCGGAGAATCGCCGACACATGAATGCCGCCCTTGTGGGCAAAAGCGGCCGAGCCGACATACGGCTGGTTCACCGGCATATTGACGTTCGCAATCTCGCTGACGTAGCGGGCGGTATTCGTCAACTGGGCCATAGATTCGTGAGGAATGCAGGTATAATTCATCTTCAGCTGAAGCGTCGGAAGGAGAGAGCAGAGATTGGCATTGCCGCAGCGCTCGCCATAGCCGTTGACGGTGCCCTGGATATGCCGCGCCCCCGCCTGGACGGCGGCCAGCGTGTTCGCCACCGCAAGCTCACAGTCATTGTGCGTATGCACGCCAAGAGGCGCTCCCGGAAGGGCCAGACCGACGGCGGAGACGATCTCATGGACTTCGCCCGGCAGCGTGCCCCCGTTCGTATCGCACATGACGAGCCAGTCCGCGCCCGCTTCCCGCGCCCGGGACAGCACGGCGGCAGCGTATTCCGGATTGTGCTTGTAGCCGTCAAAAAAATGCTCGGCGTCAAACACGACCTCCAGTCCCTTGCGTTTCAGATAGGCGATGGAATCGCCGATCATAGCCAGATTCTCTTCGAGCGTAGTCTGCAGAGCGGTATGCACATGAAAATCCCATGCCTTGCCAACCAGCGTGGCAGCCGGCACGCCTGCGGCCAGCATGCGCTGCAGGTTCTCGTCCTGTTCGGCGAGGGAATGCTTGCGGCGGGTGCTGCCGAAGGCGCTGATCTTAGCGCGAAGCCCGAGCGACTGGACCCTCCGGAAAAATTCAATGTCCTTGTTGTTGCTCCCCGGGATGCCACCTTCAATAAAATGCACACCCAGATCGTCAAGCTTCTTGGCGATCTTCAGCTTGTCGTCTGCGGACAGGCTGATACCTTCGCCTTGGGTGCCGTCGCGCAGCGTGGTATCGAAGATGGTGATGGACGTAGACATTATGAATCCTCCTTCAAAGGGAATGAATTCATCCATTATAGCATTTAACGCGGGAGTGTAACAGAGTGAGCCGACGGGAATAAGGAGGCAGAGCGAAGGGGAAGTTCTGAATCCGCCGCGCCGCCTGCTGTGGTATAATAGAAGGTATCGATTTAATCGGATCTGCGAGGGACCGGAAGAAGGTGAGACCATGACGGAGGACGATGTTAACCGCTACTATCCGTCGAACGGCAGAGTCATTCTGCATGTGGATATGAATGCGTTCTACTGCTCGGTCCATGAAGCGGAGCAGCCGGAGCTCTACCGGGGCAAGGCGACGGCGGTGGCGGGAAGCGTAGAGCTGCGCAAAGGAATTATTGTAACCTGCTCCTACGCGGCCCGGCGGCTTGGAATCTCCACCGGAATGCAGGTCCAGCGGGCGCTGCGGATCTGCCCGGAGCTGCTGGTCATCCAGCCGGATTTCCGGCTCTACCGCAAGTATTCTTCGGCTTTCATGAAGATTGCCTACAGCTATACGCCCCAGCTTGAAGCGGTCTCGATTGACGAATGCTACCTGGATATTACGGGCTCGAAGCAGTTCGGCACACCGCCGCAGATCGCCGAGACAATTCAGCGGCGAATCCGCGAGGAGCTGGGCCTGCCGTGCTCAATCGGCATCGCGCCGAACAAGCTGCTCGCCAAGATGGCCTCGGACCTCAAGAAGCCAAGCGGCATCTCGGTGCTGCGCCTCCGGGACGTGCCTTCGGTTCTGTGGGAGCGGCCGTGCGAACAGCTCTTCGGCATCGGCGCGAAGACGGCGGAGAAGCTCCGGCGGCTCGGCATTTACAGCATCGGCCAGCTGGCGGCTGCCGACGAGAGCCTGCTGCGCGACGTCTTCGGCATCATGGGCTCCTGGCTCAAACGGGCGGCGAACGGTCTGGACGAATCGCCGGTCAATCCCGAGCCGGAGCAGAGCAAGTCAATCGGGCACACCATTACGCTGCCCGGCGACATTGCGGGACTCGCAGAGGCCCGCCCGGTCCTGCTCGGCATCTGTGACCAGGTCGCCCGCAGGCTGCGCCGGCAGGGACTGATGGCTTCGGGCGTGCAGATTACGATCCGCACGCCGGACATGAAGACGATCACCCGGTCCCGGCAGCTCGATACGCCGACCGAATCGGCGGAGGATGTCTACAAGGCGGCCTGCGGACTGTTCGGGAAACACTGGAAGGAAGACAAGCCGGTCCGTCTGCTCGGCGTTACGCTGCACGGTCTGCGGCCCAAGGAGGAAGCGGCGGTTCAGCTTGATCTGTTCGAGTACGAACGCCAGCCGAAGAAGGAATCGCTGAACAAGGCGATGGACATGCTGCGCAACAAGTTCGGCGAGAACGCCGTGCTGACGGCCGGCATGCTGGCCGATCCGAAATCCGCTCTTCTTCGGGACGACAAAGTCCGGGGAACGTCGCTTCAGAAAGATAATCTCCATCATCCCGGAGAGCGTTAGAGCACGGCAGACTGGCGTGCGCAAAGCGGCGATCAAGCCGTAAGGTTCGCCAGAATGTCGTTGAAATCGGGCGCTAATTAAGGTATGATGGACCATACATGATTTGGCGAATAACAGGAGGCGTAATAGATTATGGCGAAGTATACCTGGGTCGAGAAGGACACCTGCATCGCATGCGGCGCATGCGGCGCGACGGCCCCTGACATTTATGACTACGATGACGAAGGCCTGGCTGAAGTCATCTACGAGAATGACGGCAACCGCGGCGTAACCGTAATTCCAGACGAGCTGTTCGAGGATCTTCAGGATGCCTGTGACGGCTGCCCGACCGATTCGATCAAGATTGCGGACGAGCCCTTCAACAAGTAAGATTCCTTTTGCCTCGCCCGGCAAAAGGACCAATAAGAGACATCCCGTATCCGCAGGAAGTGCGGCGGGGTGTCTCTTTTGCTGTTACCCCTTGAGAGCGGAGGGCAGAGGACGCCATGAAGAATTCGCAATACCTCAAGCAGTATGTGCAGAATCATCCCGAGAACAAGATGGCCTGGTATTTGCTGGGCAAGGAATATTTGAAGAGCGGGCAGGAGGGCAAGGCGAATTACTGCTTCAACCAGGCGGGGGGCGTCTACGAAGCGTTCGAGCACAGCAAGGTGCCCGCCGACCTGCTCCGCGATTACGAGGAGCGGCTGCTCGAAGCCGGGCGCGAGAAGGAGCGCCGCCGGCTTCGGCTCCGCCGCTCGTTGCTTGCGCTGATCCTGGCGCTGCTCGCGCTGATCCCGGCGAACGCGGCCGCGCCGGGCGGCGGCCCCGCGGCGCGGCCGGTCGCCGCGGTCCCGGCGGCTGCGCCGGCTGGCGAGGCTGCGGCAGGCACTGACGGCTCCGCCGCAGCGCCTGCGCCGCAGAGCGCTCCCGCGTTCACGGCGCGGGAGGCCGGCGCAGCGGGCTTCGCGAGCGCGGCTGCGCAGCTCGCGGGCCCGGGGACCGGGCCGGGACCGCAGACGACGGCGGTCCTCGGCATGGAGCGCGCCGGGCGCTGGCTGCTGTGGCGCGAGAAGCTGCCCTTGTCCTTCTTGGCCGAGAAGGACGGGCGGGGCAAGACCACGATCACGGCGTACGATGCCGCCGTGTGCTCGTGCACGCCCGGCCGTCCGGACGCCGGGCTCGCCGCCGCGGCGGCGCAGTGGCAGGCGCGCGAGGAGGAGCGCGCCGTGCTGGCGAGCGCCGTCGCCGCCTTCCGGGCGGCGAAAGGGCGCCTGCCGGCGGGAGCCGGGGAATTGGCCGGGGACTACCCCGGCAATTGGCTGACCGGCCTGACGCCGGCGATGGAGCGCGAGCTGCCCGGCCTGCTGCGGGCAGCTGCGTCTGCTTCCGGCGGCGGGAACGCCGCGCTGCCGGGAAGCGCGGCTCCGGGCGGAGCCGGAGCGGACGGACAAGCCGGGCCGCCGGGCGCCGGAGGCGGATCGGGGGCGCTTTTCAGCCAACCGCTTGAGATCATTGTGGACAAGGCGAATCACCGTCTGGCGCTGGTCAGCGGGAATGTGATTCTGCGCAACTACAAGGTGGGGCTGGGCGGAGAACGAACGCCGGAGGGGCGTTTTGTGCTGACGGACAAAGTCGTGAATCCGAACGGGAAGGACGACGGGGATTTTGGCAGCCGGGGCATGCAGCTCTCGGATACGAATTACGCCATTCACGGAACGAACGAGCCGGACAGCATCGGCAGGGATGAGTCGCTGGGCTGCGTGCGGATGGGCAAAGCGGACATCGAGGAATTGTTCGATCTGGCGCCCCGGGGCACGCCGGTGAGCATAACAAAAGGGGTTCTGCCCGATGAGCCGCTGCATCCGCAGAACCGTCTGGATCTGCCGGATACAGGGAATCAGACCAACCCCCGCAAAGTATACCGCTGGCTGAATTAGCATGCAGCTTGTCTACAATTCAGCTTCCCGTGACGATCAGCAGAACGCCGACGGCAATGACAATTGCAGCAAGGGTGAGACTGATCCACAGAATGGCGCCGCGGTTGACTTCTTCCTTCTTCTGCTGCAGGGTTGGGGGCTTGCGTTTGTTGGCTGACATAGGACTCGACCTTCCTTTTCTCATAAATCGGATAAGACGCCGTGTACGCCCTCTATTGTAATGCGTTTTCAACAAAAATACTATACTCCCGCTCATACCCGCCGGACTGCTCCGGCGGAGGGCGCGAGGCAGACAAAAACTTTTCTTTTGGGGCGGAAACGGCTAGAATTAAGAAGAAACCCTGGAACCCCAAGAGGAGCGAGAACGGTGCTGTATCCTTATGTAGCGAAACCTTTATTCTTCAAGATGGACCCGGAAAAAGCGCATCATCTCGTCGTCGGCGGACTTGCGAAGACCGGCGGTGTGCCGGGCGGCTCCTCCGCGCTGCGGCTGATGTACGGCGTGCCGGAGACGCCCGAGCTTGCGGTCGATCTGTTCGGCCTGCATTTTCCGAGTCCCGTCGGCCTTGCCGCCGGCCTCGACAAGAACGCGCAGGCGGTCGAAGGCTTCTCCAGTATCGGCTTCGGCTTCATGGAGGTCGGTACGGTTACGCCGCGGCCCCAGCCGGGCAACGAACAGCCTCGGCTGTTCCGTCTGCCGGAGGATGAGGCGCTGATTAACCGGATGGGCTTCAACAACGAAGGAGCGGCCGCGATGGCCGGCCGTCTGAAGAAGGCGCGCCGCCGCATCCCCGTCGCCGTGAATATCGGCCGCAACAAGACGACGCCCAACGAGGCGGCCCATGACGATTACCGCGAGTGCATCCGTACGCTGTATCCGTACGGTGATTTTTTTGTCGTGAACATCAGCTCCCCGAACACGCCGGGGCTTCGCAGCCTTCAGCACGGGGAAGAGCTGGCAGCGCTGCTGGCGGGCGTGCGGGAGGAGATGGAGCTGCAGCGGGACAAGAGCGGCCGGCTGAAGAGCCTGCTGGTCAAGATTGCGCCCGACCTGTCCTCCGAAGAACTGGAAGGCATTGTACATACCTTGACGGAGGCCCGGGTTGACGGCGTCATTGCCACGAACACTACGATTTCAAGAGAGGGTCTGACCCACCGGCATGCCGGAGAGACAGGCGGGCTGAGCGGCCGGCCGCTTGCGAAGAGGTCGACGGAGATCATATCGGCGATTTACCGCCAGACGGGCGGCCGGCTCCCGATTATCGGATCGGGCGGCATTTTTACGGCCCGGGACGCTTACGATAAAATCAGAGCCGGCGCGAGTCTGGTTGAAATTTATACCGCGCTGATCTATGAGGGGCCGGAGGTGAACCGGCGCTTGCACGCCGGGCTGCGGAATCTGCTCCGGCGCGACGGCTTCGGGCATATCTCGGAAGCGGTCGGAGCGGATCACCGCTAAAGAGCGGCGCCCGGGAAGCAGCTACAGACAGGAGGAAGGACGATGGACGGCAGGGATTGGGGCACTTTTTTGCTCCCGTATGAACAGACGGTGGAAGAGCTGAAGGTCAAATTCAAGACCATGCGCTCGGAGCTGAAGAAGCGGGAGGAATACACGCCGATCGAATTCGTTACGGGCCGCGTGAAGAAGCTGTCCAGCATTCTGGAGAAGGCCAAGCGGCTCAATGTGAAGATGGAAGATCTGGAGACGGGCATCGAGGACATGGCGGGCATCCGCATCATGTGCCAGTTCGTCGAAGACATCCGGCGGGTCGCGGAGATGATCCGCGCGCGCAAAGACCTGGAAGTGCTGTACGAGAAGGACTACATTACGAACTATAAAGAAAGCGGCTACCGCAGCTTCCATATGATTATTAAATACCCGGTGCAGACGGCGCTGGGCCAGAAGATCGTGCTGGCCGAGATTCAGATCCGCACGCTGGCGATGAATTTCTGGGCTACGATCGAGCATTCGCTCAACTATAAATACCGGGAGAGCCTCCCGGACGAGATTCGGCTGCGGCTGAAGACGGCGGCCGAGGCCGCTTCGATCCTCGACGCCGAAATGTCCAGCATCCGGGAGGAAATTCTGGATGCGCAGAAGACGTTCGAGGAGAACTCGAATACGACGACCCAGGTGCTGCACGCCATTCACCAGCTCTATTTCTATCACCTGGTGAACGAAGCGATCGCCAGCCAGGAGCGGTTCAACGAAATCTGGCAGGCGCAGGACATGGAAGCGATGAAGGAGCTGCTGACAGAAGTCCGCGCCCTGATCTCGGCGGCGAAGAAGAATGGCAGTCCGGATGGTCTATGAACCGCTGTACGTCGCGTACCTGATCTACTTCAACCGGGACCGCGACTACTTCGAGTGCCATGAGGTGCTGGAAGAGCTCTGGCTGGCCCGGGAGCGGGACCCGCTCTACAAGGGGCTGCTCCAGGCTGCGGTCGGACTCTACCATTACCGCAGCGGCAACGTGCGCGGAGCGCGGATGATGCTGGCAAGCTCGGCCGGGCGGCTGGAGAAGTACCCGGCGGTAACGCTCGGCATCGACCTCGGGAAGCTGAGAGCCGAATGCGCGGCGTACGCGCAGCGGCTGGAGGCCGTGGAACGCGGCGCGGAGGCCCCGTTCGCGTACTACGATCTCGACATCGAGATCGTGGACGGAGCGCTGGCGAAGGAAGTGTCGCTGAGGTCGCGGACGCTGGCGCCGAATGTTCCGCAGCAGCGCGGACCCCGCCGCCGGAAGAACCCGGCCGGCAAGCAGGAATAAGCCGGATTGAATGCATAGCAAGCCGACGACACCCGCAAGGGTGTCTGTCTTTTAACAGGATCAAGAAAGCGGAGCAATCCGAATCAGGAGGACGGGTATGGCAGCACAGCTTCCCCCATTATTTACGGCCCGCATGCAGGAGCTGCTCGGCGAGAGCTACGAGGCCTTTGCGGCCACCTACAGCCAGAAGCCGCACAGCGGCATCCGCGTCAATACGTTGAAGGTGCCGGCCGAGACGCTGGCGGCGATCAGTCCGTTCCGGCTGGAGCCGATTCCGTGGTGCGGCACCGGATTCTATACGGAAGAGAGCGCCCGTCCGGGCAAGCATCCGTATTATCACGCGGGCCTCTATTATATCCAGGAGCCCAGCGCCATGGCGCCGGTGGAGCTGCTGGATGTGCAGCCCGGCCACCGGGCGCTCGACCTGTGCGCTGCTCCCGGCGGCAAATCGACGCAGATTGCGGCCAAGCTGGCCGGAGAAGGGCTGCTGGTCAGCAATGATCTGCACCCCGACCGGACGAAGGCGCTGGCGAAGAATATCGAGCTGTGCGGCGTGCGGAACGCCGTGGTGCTCAACGAGAGTCCCGGGCGGATCGCAGCGGCGTTCCCGGCGTTCTTCGACCGCATCCTGGTCGATGCGCCCTGCTCGGGCGAAGGGATGTTCCGCAAGGACGAGGACATGGTCCGCCAGTGGAATGAAGAGTCGCCGGACCGCTACGCCGGGATGCAGCGCGAGATTCTGGAAGCCGCCGCCGGAGCGCTGGCGCCGGGAGGAAGACTCGTGTATTCCACCTGCACCTTCTCGCCGGAAGAGAACGAAGGCAGCATTGCGGGCTTCCTGGCGAGACATCCGGAATTCCGGGCGGTGCCGGCGCTTGGCGCGGAGGGCTGGATGCCCGGCTTCCCGCCTCTGCCGGAGGCGGCCCGGCTGTGGCCGCATCTTATCAAGGGCGAGGGGCATTTTCTCGCGGTGCTGGTTAAGGATCGGGATGGAGCAGCTTCCGCGGCGCCTTCGGAACTTCCCGCTGCCGGGGCAGGCGCCGCTTGCGGAAGCGGAACGGGGGCCGGGAATGACCGCGGAGCAGACGACGGCCGTTCCCTGGCCGTCCGTCCGCCGCGGGAGAACCGGCGGAGCGGAGGCGGCGGCAAGGGCCGGGGGGCCGAGGCCGGTTCCCGGGGCGCTCAGCCGGGCAGCGTGCGGCGCGCCGGAAGCGGAGCGGGAGAGGCGGCCGGCGCCGCCGATGCCGCCGGACTTTTTGCCGCCTTCGCAGCGGGGCAGCTGACCGCCGTTCCAAGCGGTGAATTCATCCGCTTCGGCGACCATTTGTACCTGTCTCCGCTGCCGCCGGAAGCGCTGAACGGATTGAAGACCGTCCGCCCCGGCTGGTATCTGGGCGAAGCCCGGAAGGGCCGGTTCATTCCCGGCCATCCGCTGGCCACGGCGCTGAAGGCGGAAGAGAGCCGGCGCAGCCTGTCGCTGGACAGCGGCAGCCCGGAGGCGGTCTCGTACCTCAAGGGCGAGACGCTGACGGTCCCGCCGGAACGGTTGGCGCTTGCAGCCGGAGCGGAGCCCAAGGGCTATGTGCTCGTCTGCATCGACGGCTACTCGGCCGGATGGGGCAAATGGCAGGACGGCGTGCTGAAGAACGAATATCCTGCCGGATGGAGGTGGACGTAAGACGATGCCTAGCAAAGATACGGCCGGAGGCCGGGGACGCACCCAGCGGCTGGACAAAATTCTTGCCCATATGGGACACGGAAGCCGCAGCGAGCTGCGCAAGATGGCCCGTCAGGGCGCAATCCGGGTCAACGGCCTGGCAGTCAAGGATTCGTCGGTGCATGTGGACCCTGCGGTCGATGTGATTGAAGTCGGCGGGAAACGCGTGCTGTACCGTGAACATATTTATCTGATGATGAACAAGCCGGCGGGCGTGCTGTCGGCCACCGAAGATGCGCGGGACCGGACCGTGCTGGACCTTCTGGACCGCAGCTATACGGTCTTCGAGCCTTTTCCGGTGGGAAGACTGGACAAGGACACGGTCGGGCTGCTGCTGCTCACAAGCGACGGCCAGCTCGCCCATGAGCTGCTGTCCCCCCGCAAGCATGTGCCGAAGATCTATGAAGCGGATGTGGAGGGCGACGTGGGGCCGGAGGATGTCCGGGCTTTCTCCGAAGGCGTAACGCTGGAGGACGGCTACCGGACGCAGCCCGCCGAGCTGACGATTCTCTCCCGCGAGCGGCGCGGAGACCAGACAATCAGCCGCATCTCGCTGACAATCACCGAAGGGAAATTTCATCAGGTCAAGCGGATGTTCCTCTCGGTCGGCAAGAAAGTCGTCTTCCTGAAGCGGGTGGCGATGGGGAGGCTAATGCTGGACGAGGCCCTGCCCGCCGGCGCCTGCCGGGAACTGACTCCGGAAGAGATGGCGCTTTTGCTGCCGGAAGACTAAAGAGAGCAAGGGGATGGTGGAGCATGACATACAAACTGATTGCCCTGGATGTCGATGGAACGCTGCTGAACGACGAGCATCAGCTCAGTGAAGCGAACAAGGAAGCGATCGCCGAGGTGACCCGGCGCGGAAGCCGGATCGTGCTGTGCACGGGCCGCAATCCGAAGAATGCGATTCCGATTATGAAGGAAATGGGACTGACCGGCTACGTGCTTGCCGACAACGGCGCGGTTACGGTAGCGGTCGAGGACAGCCAAGTGCTGCATCAATACGGAATGGATGCCCGGGGACTGGACCCGTACATTGCGTACTGCCGGGAACGGGGCATTCATTTTGACGTCAATACGGCATTCGATCTCTATGTGGACAATGTCGAGCATCTGGCCCAGGAAGCGATGTACATGTACGAGCATCTGGAGCTGGTGCCTGCGACGCTGCCCTCCTGGGAGGAGGTCGCCGAGCCGATTGTCAAGTTCACCGCCTTCGCCCAGCGCGAGGTGATTGAGCAGGCGATTAAGGATTGGGGCCTGTGGGACCCGGTCTTCACCGTTACCCGGAGCGGGGAGTTCTTCATCGACATTATGCATCCGCAGGCTTCCAAAGGCAACGCGCTGAAGGAGCTTGCCGCCCGGCTGGACATTCCCCGCGAGGAAGTGCTGGCCATCGGGAACTACTTCAATGATATCTCCATGCTGACGTATGCGGGACTCGGAATTGCCGTCGATAATTCGCCGGTCGAGGTCAAGGCTGCGGCCGATGCAGTTACGCTCAGCAACAACGAGAACGGGGTGCGGGCGGCGCTGCTGGAGTATGCGCTGAACTAAATGTCTCTCTTCTCACAGGTACGCGCAAAAGCCCGGCGATTCTTCGCCGGGCTTTTGCGCGTGAATAAGGCTTTCGCACGGTCCGGAGGACCTGTGCGGAACTTCCAGAGCAATCATCTGCCTCAGGGAATGCGCAGCCCCTTCGGCAGATGATTCTTGAGCTGGCCGCCGCTGGCCTTGCCCCAGCCGAGCGGCAGCCCGTCTACCGTGACCAGGCACCAGCCGCGCAGGCTGGCCTCTACGGGCAGACTCTCGCCGCGCAGCCAGGCCGCCGTTTCGGGAGCGTCTGCGGCCAGATTGAACGTGCGGGCGGCCTGCTCCGGCGACATCGCCATCGCCAGGGCATGGGCCGGCTCGATCCGGTTCTTCTTGAGCTGGGCGACATGCAGACCCGGCCGGGGAGTCTTCAGGCCGTTGAGCTGCTCCGGCGCGAAGCCGGAGCGGGGATCGGCGAAATCCTCCGGCAGCAGATACAGCGCCTCGCCGAAGAGCAGCGGCACGCCGGACAGCTCCAGGCCCGGCGCATCCTGCGCCGCCCACTCGCGGACGGCGCGCAGCGCTTCCGCCGCCTGGCCCGGGACGCGCGGGCTCCCGGCCCGGCCCGGCTTGCCGCCGCGCTGGCCGCGGCGCTCCGCTTGGGCCGCTGCCGGGGGCTCTCCGGCGGCGCGCTCGTACGCTTCAGCGTCCGGGCCTTCTTCGGGGCGCTTGCGCAGCAGCGCAATGAAATGCCCTTCGCCCTTGATCCGGTGCGGCCACAGCCGGTGGGCTTCGATCAGCTCCATCCCCGGGCAGCCGAGGATGATCCGGGCGACCAGTTCTTCATTCTCGGCCCGGTTGAAGGTGCAGGTGGAATAAGCGAGCGTTCCGCCCGGCTTCAGCATCCGGCAGGCGTCCTGCACGATGTCCCACTGGCGCGCCGCGCAGAGCTCCACATGCTCCGGAGACCATTCCTGAATTGCGCCCGGGTCCTTGCGGAACATGCCTTCCCCGGAGCAGGGAGCGTCCAGCATGATCCGGTCGAACCGCTCGGGGAACCGGCGGGCCAGCTCGCCCGGGGTCGCGCAGGTCACGACCGTATTGGCGATGCCGAGCCGCTCGACATTCTCGGCGAGAATGCGGGCCCGCTCGGGGTGAATCTCGTTGGAGACGAGCAGCCCTTTGCCCTCCATGCGGGCCGCGATGGCCGTCGTCTTGCCTCCGGGCGCGGCAGCGAGGTCCAGGATCCGTTCGCCCGGCTGCGGGTTCAGCAGTACGGCCGCCGACATGGCGGAAGGTTCCTGGATGTAGTAGAGCCCGGCGGCATGGTAGGGATGCTTGCCCGGCCGGGCCGGATCTTCGTAGTAAAAGCCTTCCGGGCACCAGGGCACCGGTTCCAGCCGGAACAAATCCGCAGCGCGGGCCGCGGCCGCCGCGCCGGCGCCTCCGGCGCTTTTGAGCGTATTCATCCGCAGACCCTGGGTTCTCGGCTCTGTGTACGTATCGAGCATCGCCTCAGCCTCGGGTCCGAGCAGTTCGCGGACAGTGTTGACGAAGGCGGGGGGCAGCAGTGGCGTATTCATGTTCATATTCTTGGCAGTCTCCTTAAGCAAGGGTACGGATGACAGTGTCATCATGTCTATTGTGCAGTGTACCATAACTCGGAGGCAACCGTCCCGAAAAGGGCCGGGTTACGGTTTTGTCGGTTGCCGCCTGCCGGTTATCCCGGTAATATGAAATCAGACGGCTATCGAAAAGGGGACTTACCGTATGAATCTGCTGCAAGCGCTCTTCTTTCCGCCGGAGCAGCCCGGCGGCGTCTCGTCCATGATACCCTATCTGCAGGAACGCTTCCGCTCCGGACGCTGGGAGATGGATCTGTTCTGGCTGCCCAAGCGGATTCGGGGCAAAGGCAAAGACGACATCGTATTCGAGACCTTCGACTGGACCCTCTATGGGGATAGTCCGGTGGTCCGGAAATATATCCAGACGTACCGGGATTACCTCTGGTGGACGCGGCTCCGCCTGCTGCAGGGCAAGCCGTATGACCTGGTTCATGCCCATCACCCGATTGCCGGTATGGCCATGAAGAAGATCTTTCCGCATATTCCGCTCATTCAGACTGTCCATTCCAGCTATGAGCGCGAGCTCATTCTGAACGGCGCCATTCAGGAAGGCGGGATTGAGCATCAGTTCCTGACCTGCATCTACCGGGAACTGGAGCAGATCAGCGACCGGCTGCTGACCGTGTCGTCCGCTTTTGCCGGCTATCTCGGCCAGTATGTCTCCGATCCGTCGCGCATCGGCATCATCCCGAACGGCTTCGACGAGAAGCGGTTCAAGCCCGTCGCCCATGACAATGACGTTCCGCAGCTCGTTACCGTCACCCGGCTTGTACCCGCCAAAGGGCTCGACGTGCTGCTTGAAGCCTGCGGCGAGCTGAAGCGCCGCGGGCATGAATATGTGCTGCATATTATCGGGGATGGCCCGTTCCGGGGCGAACTGGAGAATCAGGCCCGTGCGCTCGGCATCTACAACGAGACCATCTTCTACGGCTACACCCTCCATCCGGAGGAGTTCATGCCGTTCTTCGACATCTTTGTGCTGCCCTCCCGGGCCGAAGCCTTCGGCTCCGTGTTCGCCGAGGCCGCCTTGAGCTGCCTGGCGCTGGTCGGCACCGACGTCGGCGGCATTCCCGAGCAGATCGACGACGGCGTCAACGGCCTGCTCGTAAAGCCCGACGACGTCCCGGCCCTGGCCGACGCGCTGGAGAAAGTCATCTCCGACCCGGCCTACCGCTATGAACTCTCCCGCTCCGCCTGGGAGAAAGCCAAGACCCTGTACTCCCTGACCCGCGTTGCCAATGAGTTGAAGAAGATTTATTTGCAGTATCAGGTGGGGGCGGTGTAGGGGGAAGGGACATATTAATAGGATTTAAGAAAGGCAGTCGTTACGGCTGCCTTTTTTCTGTGTCGAAAATCAATATTGTTTTTTTAAAAGACAAAAGAAGGGATCGGCTTCGTGGAACATGAATAAATTTGTGACTAAAATTCACGTTTGCGATACGAATCATAACTCGGTTATTTCTAATTTCAGGAGTGGTATACAATTGCTGATTAAAAAATGACTCCTGCATTCAAAGCCGGTTGTTCCTGGCTCTGTCCTTTACCAGTGCGCAGAATTCGGATTCTTTCTCTGATAAATTCCATGTTGTTCAATTTCCCCTCACCCCTAACAAAACGATAGAATTTTTTGGAAGGATGCTCAACAGGATATAGTGAGGATTTAAGTGGTTATAACCATGAATTAATACAGAGTGTGGCAATCAGATGCCAGAGGTATTTATGGAGAGGTTTTTAGTAAGAGGAACATACACAACCAGTTGAAAGTTGGATTATATCAAGCCATGCTCCTTTAAACTGAAGAAGCGATTGCCACAAATAATTATATGATCAAGGACTTCTATTCCTATGATTTCCCCAGCGGCTATGAGTCGTTTTGTCAGATTAACATCCTCAATTGACGGCTCCGGGTCTCCGCTAGGGTGGTTGTGAGCGCAAATGAGCGAGGCGCTACAACGTCTGATTGCTGCATGGAATACTTCCCTTGGATGGACGATAGCTGCGTTTAGAGAGCCAATAGAAATGACTTCTTTGAAGATAATGCGGTTCTTAGTGTTGAGGAAGAGGCAGATGAAGTGTTCTTTCTGTTCAAAACGGAGTTCGGGTTCTAGGAGATTATAAACGTCTTTGGGACTTCGGATAGCATTGTTAGACTGCTCCGGGTGTGTGAATATCTTAGCAAGCTTTAGCATAGCTGTAATTTGTCGGGCTTTTCCCTTGCCGATTCCCTTAATAGATACTAACTGTTGCTCTGATACATCAATTAGCTCTGTGGCTGTAGGGAAACGTTGGAAAAGCTCTTGGATTGTGTAGCTGTCGTTGCTTTCCCTTAATGATTCAGAGACTAATTGTCTAAACTCATTCTCTTTATTCTGGCGCATGGTCATTTCCTCCCAAGTGATTTCTTATTAACGTATATATAATATAGATTTCTATTCTTTAATATTTCCTTTTTTAGCACATTTGTTTTTTATAATTATGCAAAATAGCAAATTTACGGAGTCACAGTAAATAGGTTGTGTGTCTACAAATTAACATAGAATAATCCAGTACAGACAAGTGAAAATATTAGGGTACGGTTACAACATGAATTTCTTAATCTTATATACCATCTGCAGAAATCCGATCTTCATTCTAGAGTTGCATCGCGTTAGACACATTTTTTAGTATAGAAGTCATTCCAGCGTGTCATATCCCGATGTGGAATTAAATAGTTGCACAGATGGTTTTTCGAATCAACTTTGACGATATTCGATATTGAGGGTTAACAAATCCTACCGAGTTGGCAGTTCACTTGTCTGGTGTATGAGAACAACGAAACGTCTGATCAGTCATCATCAGTTCCTTAAAAGGATGGTAATTGCCAATAGCGAAGTGTTCTTCAAAAAACAAAGGACAGGTGCTTCTACAAGACAAATACAATTCTTTTTTTTGATTATATTCAGGTGTTTTACAAAAAAATATAAATATTGCCATTCTTGCTTTAGAACCTTATAGTTAAATATATCTACTAATAATGAGGCGATTATAGTGAGTTTAAGTCAAATATCTAACCCATTCTCTACAGGTAGTGGTGGAGCATCATTTGAAATTAAAGTTTTTTCTAGTTTTATTACAGAGATGTTAATTGGTGGAGTCCTTCCGAATTCACCAATTGGTACGATAGAAGCTGTTCGTTTTCAAGCTCGTCAATTAGGATATCATACTGATGATTGTTTAATATCAATAAAGTCAACCACAGCAACTCACAAAATTGTAATACAAGTGAAACATGGTCTTGCTTTCACTCAAAATACTGTTTTTAACGATGTTCTATCTGCAGCTTGGGCAGATTTCACTAATCCCCAGTTATTTAATCCTTTTTATGACAGGATTATAATTGTAACAGAGCCTCCTCCTCGTACAGTGATAAACCATTTGATACCAATTCTTCATTGGGCTAGGAACTGCAGCTCTTCTCAAGAATACTTGAGTAAAGTAGCTACTGAAAAATTTAGTTCTCAAAATAAACAGAATTATCTCGCATTATTTCGAGCCACTTTAGACCAAGCCAAAGGTGTTAGTGTTACAGATGATGAATTATGGAGTTTTTTGAAGAGCTTGTATATTTTGAATTATGATTTTGATGAACCAAATGGACAATCGCAAGCTAATATTCTTTCGAAATTAAACATCTTGAAAAATCCTGAATCTGTTGAAAGTATTGAAGGAATTTGGGCGAGAATTGTTGTTTTAGTTATGAATAGTAACCTAGCAGCAGCTACTATAGTACTTGATCAAATTGATAAAGATATCCGATCATGTTTTCTTCCTATTAATGGATTAAGTTTACAGAATTCATTAAAAGATTTAAGTGCTTGCTTTCTTCAAGTAAAGCCTCAGGTGGAGCATTTTATCTCTTCATTTCCAGAACAAATGCACGAAGATCTTGAAGCTGCAATGATTTCCGCTCATGATAAAATTAATATGCTTTCGGCAAGTGCTATTATGGAATGGTTTTTTGAATCCTATCATTTACCCAAAATAAATCACAACTTTTTAGATGGCTTAGCTCAATTGTGGAAAATCCTCATTTTATTGGATATTGCTTATACAGAATTTAATTTAATAAATGAAAGAATCGCTAACCTTGTGCTGGATCCACAAAACGGTATATATAGACATTTAGTGTACTCTACTCATCAAGATCCAATGCCGCGAGTTGTCTTAGCTTATGCACATCGATTTAATAAAGGGCTATACCCTAGTGTTTTTATTCATCCGATCATTATGGAAAACCATAGACATTCTCAAAAATCTAATTTATGTAGAGCCTGTGGTGAAGTTTACAATTTTGGACAGATATTGGTTTCCTTTTGTCAAGACTCAACTGTAGGTCCATATGGGGAAGAATCTAATTCACATCGTAATCTTGAAAGTGTCGAAATTCTATGTAGTAATTGTCTTTTTGATGAAATAACAAATATTCAAACTATGAGTGATTTACAGAAAGCTATCCGAAAGGTTGTATCTAATGATTAATTCAATTTGTTTACTTTTAGAAGAGGCTGGATTGGAAAAATCTCGAATTAAATTAGAGTACTCAAAATTTTTGTATGCAAATCCAGAACAAATTTTTGTGTTATCTAGTTTTACAAACGAGGATGAACTTTCGTCTGGTTGGAAAAATACAGCTCATGAGGTTGCAGTGACTATTCAATCAAAACTAAGTGACGAATTAGATTCTCTTAGATGGGATATATATCTTATTTACGTAGTTAATGATCTTGTCTCTCCACATTTAAAAGCTGAGATTGAAAATAGTCGTTTATATTTTAGGAAGCTAGTCATTTTCAAGGGAGAAGAAGTGCCAATTGAAAATCGACTTCCGCTTGGTATTCTTGGTCATTTGCACTTTAATGAAAAGCTAACTTTGTTTGATGATTATTCGTTTCTTGAGGAGTTCAAAAAAAATGTTTCTCCAGAAGTACAGAAAGAACTTGGTGATGATTTTTTTATTGACCCTAAGAGTAACTTGGAAATATTAAAATCAAAATATGGGGGAGAATTATGAGAATTGCTTTTCTTGAAATAGAATCTTTTCGGGGGTACGGAGAGAAGTACTCCTTCAGTTTCCCTGATTCAAATGTAATCCTATTGTATGGACAAAACGGGAATGGAAAGACATCTTTTTTTGATGCAATAGAATGGTGCCTGACAGGTTCCATTTCTCGTTACGAAATTGCAAGTGATGAAAGACGTAGAACGAAATTTATTGGAAATAAATTCTCTAACAATATTCCACAAGTGAATTTAGTATTATCTGTTAATAACCATAAAATACATATTTTTAGATATGGCAGATCTTTTGGTAAGTTGACAGATTATGGACAAGAAAACACTCGATTAAAAGTAGTTATAAATGATTCTAAGACTTTCTATGACTCAGAAGCTGAACAGTTGCTTTCCATTCTGTTAATTAACGAACATTGGAGAAGTCGTATTAATCTTCAGCGAGGTTTATCTTTAACGAATATTTTAGGCCAAGAACAAATGGATTCACTTATTCGTGGCATAAAAGATAAGGACAGGTATGATAATTTATCTGTTCTTTTCGGTACTCAACATTTCCAAAATAAATATAATAACGCTTTTCAAGAGATAAAAAAAATAATTGTATCTAAGAATGAAGAGAATCAGAAAGCACTGAAGATTATTGAAGAATTATTGGGACAGTTAAAGTTAGAATTACAGAAGAATGATATAACCATTCCTGATAATATTAGTGAAAATTTAAAAGAATCATACATACGTCAACAAAAAAAAATTAAAAATCTTGATATCAGTAATCAATCTATCCCGGAAGTCCAATTTATTAAATCGAATCTGGCTAAAGATCAAACCTATGTAAATAATTATTTGACAACTCACGAAAATACCTGGAATAAAACTATTAATGCGATATATGCATTTGAACGTTGGGAAAAACAGCAGCCGAGACTAATCAAATTATTAGAATTACAATCAATTGTTCGCAAAATTGAATTTGAGCAAAGAAAAGAAAAAGAAATTACTTGGTTAACGGAAAACTCTGTTCGTTTCTTTGAAACTGAAAATAAACTTATGGCCTTAAACACATCGCTAGAAGCTAAAAAAAGAGAGAGCAAAAAGCTTGAATTTTCAATATCAATTTTAAGTGAGTCCCAACAACAAACTCTTGCTAAAAACACAGTATTACAGTCATCTATAAATATAAATGAAGAATCATTTAACAGTGAGGATTTGGTATCACAACTTCAAACGTTGGACATCTCATATGAATTGAGTTTTCAAATTCAAATGATTCTTGATAAGTTAAGAACTTCTCTGCTCAAACAAAGAGATCTGGAACAAAGATCGATTGATTATAGCAAGGAATTAAAGGAAAATGAAAATCTTTTGAAGCAGATTCAAGATTTAGATAATAATTACCATCAACTTCTCATATCAATACAAAACTATGCTAAGAATAATCCAGACGTTTCCACATGTCCTGCGTGTGGTACAAACAATATATCATCTAATCATTTGTTAGCTCATACTCTGAATCAACAAAATACCTCTCATCCAGATCTCAACAGATTATCAACTATAGTCGAGGATTCAAAGTTAAGTTATGCAAAAATAGAAAAAGAGATCATAGAAATAAAAAATGATTATACTATTTATCTGCTGGAGTTCAAAAGAATAATTGATGAATTAACAAAATTAATAGATTCAGTACATCAATCATTATTGTTTACTAATAAAGAATGTGAATTGTTGCAAAAAGAAATAGATTTTTTGAGAGAGTTCAACTCTGATTTCATTGAAAAATCCAAAAATCTAAAATTTGAAATAGAGGAAACGAATATATCAAACTTAAAAGAATTATTAAATGATAGCTTATCACGAATAGTAATAAACAAGGCCAACTTAGCTCAAACTCAAAATAATCTATTACGTTCCTGTGAATTAGATAATACAAATGAAATAGATATTATTGTCTCAAATGTTAAAAAGAATCAAGAAGTACTTTTTGATAGTTTTAGAGATATTTTTGAAATTAATTCCATTGATGATATTGATGACTCTTTATCAATATCCTTCAACACAAAAATAGAAGAATTAAAGTTAGAAAAGAAAAAAATTGATAATTGGAAGACCGCAAATGATGAACTCTCAATTTCTATTAAACAAATGGAAGCATTTGAGCATTCAAAATCCTTGAAAACTCAAATTGATATTAATGAAAAAAAACAGCTGAATCTTATAAACAACCGTACAAAATTAAAAAAAGACTTAGAAGTTATTGAAGCAGCAATCAAAGCAACTCCTATAACCATTGATAAGCTTAATGAAAATGTAATGGATGAATTATTTGATGATATATCTAAAATATACCAAAGAATTAGCCCCCATCCTTTATTTACTAATTTTAAATATGATAAAAATAAAAATTTTAAAGCAAATAGACTTCTTTATAATGTTAGTGAGAATGATGGTAACTTTGCAAATCCTTCATTTATTTTTAGTTCAGCACAAGTAAATGGATCGGCTCTTTCAATCTTTTTAGCAATGGCAATGAAACAAGAATGGACTCCTTTATCTCTTATTGCAATGGATGATCCAATTCAAAGTATGGATGATCTCAATACCTCCTTTTTAGTTGATTTTATTAGAGAGTTAACGAAACATTCCACTGCAAAACAATTTATTATTTCAACTCATGATATAAATTTTTATCGTTTAATGTTAAAAAAATTCAGGTACCAAAATCTGTCAACTTTAGAATTCGAAGGATTAACTAAGGCTGGTCCTATCCTTACTATGAACTCAGGGAAATTTATAAGAACTCATTCGTCTCAGTCTCTTTCTAAAGGGAAGTTAGAATTAAATAAATTATTTGAAGATATTCTAAAAGATGATGAAGAAGACATAATTCATAAATAAAAATTACTATAGTAATATGAAATATTATCTCTTCTTTTAACAGTATTGGTAGCAGATTTGTTCAAGAGTTTTTCTGTATTTATAATGCTTTAATTTTTAAAAAGTAAGCCCATTTTAGGACCAAACCCTTTCCCTGCAGGGCTTTCTTTCGCATTTCTCTTACGGCTTAGTAGTCATATTCATCTTGATATGGTAGGGACCTAAACGTACTCAAATATTCATGCTAAAATACTTGCAAATATGGCTGCTCATCCAAATTCCTGAACGTAGAGAGTGTGAAGCATAAAAGTACCTTTAACCTCGTTGTTAAAGGATTTGTGTTTGAACTTTCTGTGGTGTAGGAAAGGGGCTAAGGGAACTTATAATCTTGGGCACGGGAGTAAAAACAGGAAGAGGTACTTTTGTTTGTATAACCTTAATTTTGCTAGCATTTTTGCTAACATGGCTGGATATCCAAATCTCTGAACGCAGAGAGTATGGAGCAAAAAAAATGCCTTAAACCCGCATAGTTAAAGGCTTTATGCTCGATCTTCCCGTAGCGTAGAAAAGGGTCTAAGAGGACTACTTCAGGACTTAAAATCCTGTGAAGAAAAAGCACTAATCTTCCCGATTTACAAACCCTATATCCTCAAAGACGGCCATCCCCCGGATGGCCGCCTTTTTTAATCCTCTTCTTCTACGCTCCTCTTACTTCTCCCTCTCCCTCACCACCGGCACAGGCACCACCAGCCCCTTGCTACTGCCTCCCCCTGCATACCCCTCCCCGCCCGGCGGAACGGGCGGCGTCAGGATCAGCTTGAACGCCCAGACCAGCGCCAATGCGCCGAAGAGGGGGTAGAAGACGGACAGCAGCGAGCTGAAGCCGAATTGGCTGAAGATGTAGCAGATCAACATCAGCAGCGGAGTGACGAGTCTGGCGGGGAGGGGGAGCCGCTGCTGGAGCTGGAGGGAGACGCCGTAGATGTCGGCGACGAAGGTGCTGAAGATTTCCATGAAGATCAGTGCCAGGTAGATGAGGCGGACGACCGGGCCGAGGCTGAAGGCGATGCTGCCCATCGGGATCTCGAATTGGAGGATGCCCGGCATTTGGGCGCTCATGGCAAAATGCGCCGCCATCAGCATAAAGCCGATGCCGAGTCCCCCGATCAGGCCTCCGAGCTTCAGCGTCCGCTCGTCCTTGCACTCTGCCGCCAGCGGCACGAGTACGGCCTGGGCCATACCCAGGTTGAAGGCGGTGTAGAGAAGCGGCGAGAGCCAGGCCATCCAGGGGCTGCGCTCGGTATCGAGCAGCATATAGCGGAGCGGGTCCGGGGTGCCGAAGGTGTTCAGGATGATGACCAGCGACAGGGTCAGCATGAGCGGCACGACGATGCTGTTCATCTGCATGATGCCGGAGATTCCGCGCTGGAGCAGCAGGTAGGAGCCGACGACGGTCAGGATGAGGCCGGTCTGGGTATGCAGACCGAGATGCTCCTGGAAGATGGCTCCGGCTCCGGCGAGCATGATGCTGTTGACGCCAATCAGAATCAGCAGGGTGAACAGGCTGATAAGGCTGCCGGCGCCTTCGCCGAACAGGTGCCGGTTGAAATCCTCGTAGGAGCGGGCCTTGATCCGGTGGGCCAGCAGCATCATTTTGCAGCCCAGCCAGACGAATGCGGCCGTCGAGAGAACGATGGTCAGAAGGGCCCAGCGGCCGTATTGGGTGAAGAACTGGAGTATTTCCTGACCCGTCGCGAACCCGGCTCCGACGATGGTGCCGATGTACGTAAAAGCGATTTGCAGCGAGCGAAGAGTCGATCTCATGGCAATCCCTCCAAGGCGTCTTGGCGCAGGCCGGCCAGCCGGCGAATGCCTGTCGGAATGGCTTGTGCACCGCATATAGTACAGGTTATGATGGGGAGCAGAAGGACATGACTCCCGCGACTCCGGCAGATGCCGGAGAACGGGCGGGGGAGAACGCAAGCATTTTGGAATAAATGGAGGCAGAGGGTCATGGAATTATTGAAGAAGCGGATATTGGAGGAAGGAATCGTCGTATCCGATCAGGTGCTGAAGCTGGACGGTCTGCTGAACCACCAGGTGGACCCGCAGCTGACGATGGAAATGGGACGGGAGTTCGCCGCCCGGTTCGCGGATCAGGGAGTGACCCGGATTGTGACCGTGGAATCTTCGGGTATTGCCGTGGCATTTGCAACCGCCTATGAGATGAACGTACCGTTGGTATTTGCCCGCCGCAAAAAAACGCTGCTCGCCGACCCCGACGCGCTCTGCGAACGGGTGCCTTCCTTCACGAAGGGGATTGTGACGGACATCATGATCTCTCGCCAGTACATTTCGCCGGAGGATAAAGTGCTGTTCATCGACGATATTATCGCGAACGGCGACGCGGCGCGCGGCATGATTAAGATCATTAACCGTTCGGGAGCGGAGCTGGCCGGATTCGGGGTCGTGGTGGAGAAGTGCTTTGAAGCGGGGGCGCGGACGATCCGCGAGCAGGGGGTTCGCGTGGAATCGCTGGCGCGCATCCGGTCGCTGGCCGGCGGCCAGATTGCTTTTGAGGAATGAAATTTCTGACGAATTCGGGAACATTGCCTAATTTTTTAACATCGACTTTCCAGCCTATGTTTTTTCCATTATAATTAAAGACAGACATAGGAGAGGAGGCGTCACAATGGGGAAAGAACCGGTGACAGAGCAATTCTTTATTGATAAACTAACCGAGGCCAAGGATCACTTCGAGCGGGCGCTCGACTGCAAGCATACGGACTTTGATGATCTGTACCCCTATATGATCGAACATCCTCAATTCTTCTGGTATAAGCGCTATGTAGCCTGGTCCGAGCTGCTGACCATTGCCGGTCTGTGCGAAGAACTGGATTACGCTTGGCGGGACCTGTTCACGTCCAACCAGGTTCAATATGTGGAAGAACGGGTCATGTCCGCGAAAGTGCTGGACTACTGGTTCGAGAAGAACGAGGCTTTGATCTAATTCGTGATCGTTCACGTTCGTGTTATATTAACAAGACCTCAATGACCTTCATTGTGGTCTTTTTTAATCGTGCGGAGAGGGGGAAGCTTATGATCAGCGATGAAGAGTTGAACGCCTACCGGCTTTCCGGCGAGAAGGTGCGGGTGGTCCGGGACGGTCTGGATAGCAATGATGTCCGGGGAATTGTGCTGGCTTGGAATGACAAGGAAGTCATGATCCGCCGCCCGAACCGGAACGTCGTCAAGCTGAGCCGGGACTATCTCATTATGCCGGCCAAGGAGCCGAGACCGAACCTGATCGAGACCGACTCTGATTGAGGAAGCAGCAGCGCCGAGAAGCAAGAATAAGCCGCCCGGAATCGAAGGTTCGATCCGGGCGGCTTGTGTTCTGTCTTCCTATATAATGGGCTTACAGGCTCACGGCCAGCTGTGTCTTCATCTCGTCGCGGGCAAGAATGGAATATTCGCCCGCCAGTCCCAGATACGCCCGCATGCGCAGGGTCATCTCCTTGCGGAAGCTCTGCCAGTCAATCTTCATCTCGCCGACATACCCGCGGCATTTGTATTCGGCTTCAACGCCCCGCTGATCTTGGCGGATCGTGGTGATGCTGATGTTCTGGGAAGCCAGTTCCCGGTTCACTTCCTGCAGCATGAGGGCGGTCTTCTTGGCTCCGACGGAGATCAGCTCCATATACAGCTGGGGCATCTTGAACAGACCGCTCTTGCCGATGGTCCGGCAGTCGCGTTCAAATACTTTATGAATAAACGTCAGAAGCAGGTAACTGCGAACCAGAGCAAGCTCTTCACGGGTTGTCTCGGGCTCAAATTTCGCGATCGTCGCCATTGAAATCACCTCAATTATAGTATGCGAACCTTTGTTCTTATTATACATTTTCCTGCAATTGAAAGCAATAAATATCCAGAAAATAAATCAAATTTATCTGTATAAATTTAAGGTTGACGTCTCGCTTGGATAGATGGTATGATATTTTTTGTGGCCGGTTAACCGGAATCACTATGATACGCGGTCGTGGCGGAATTGGCAGACGCGCACGGTTCAGGTCCGTGTGGGCTAACCCCCCGTGGAGGTTCGAGTCCTCTCGACCGCATTCCGAAAGAAGCTTCAGTCCTTGGACTGGAGCTTCTTTTTTGTTGTCCGGAGAGGGCGGAAAATTAATTTTTTACATCATAAAATTGGCTATAACATTTGTCACACGATCTGCCGACAAACAACGTTACGGATGGGAATCTCCGTAATCAATCCTTCATCACCGAGGGGAATTCGGAAGGGAAAGTGGGCAGTGGATGAAAGACACTAATCAACGCTACAAATCTCCGGGATTCAGAGTGAAGCTGCTGCTGCTCTGTGCCCTTGTGGCCGCAGCGCCAGCCGGAAATACAGGATTCGCAGCCGGATCTCCGGCCTCGTCGATTCTCACGCCTGTCCGGAATGTGGACATTGGCTGGCTGAGCGCCAGCGGCACCGCCATCCAGACCGGCGGAACGACGATCCGCGTGGACCTGAGCGAACACCGGGCCTGGAATTTCGACAGCTCCAGAGCTTGGTCGGCCGTATCGAAGAGCAGTTCCGTTACAGCCTCCGTTGAAGGCCGGGAGCTGGTATTGAATATTCTGGCAGCCGGCAAGGCGGAGATTGAGCTGCGGGCCGGGAAGCCGGGCGCGGAAGCACTGGTTGATACCTGGATGGTCGATGTCAGCAAGACCGGCGACATCAACGGTGACGGTCAGATCACATCGGCGGATGCTCTCTATATTACCAAGCTGGTGAACAGCAAAACGCCTTTAACCCCTAAAGAAATCAACCTCTACGATATTAACCGGGACGGCGTGGTCACATTGGCGGATTCTACGGCTCTTCTGACCGGGTATGTGGGCAAGAGCAGCTCTGTTGCCCCGACTTATATCGTGAATCTGCTGGAAGTCAACGATGCTCCGGGCATCGCGGACGGACGGCTGGAAGGCGAACTGAAGGTTACGGGAACACTCACGGCGCAATATCGTTATTATGACGCCGAAGAGGACGCAGAGACGGCCGCTTCTTACCGGTGGTACCGGGGGAGACAGGCCGACGGTTCGGATAAAGCCCTGATCGGGAACGCTTCCGGGAAGTCCTATAGAATCGGGGAAGCGGATCTCGGCTTCTATCTGTTCGCAGAGGTGACGCCGCGGGCGGCCGGCGGCAGCGCGCAGGGAGTGCCGGTTACCCTGGCTTCGGCATCCTTTGTACCGGACACCGCTCCTCCGGAGCTGGCCTTGGCTCCGTCGCCTTCCGGCGCTTTGACGAAGCAGCAGGCCGGGGGAGAGCTTGCGCTTGAATTTAACGAACCGGTCAAAGCCGGCAGCGGCGTTATCGCTCTGTACACTGTTAATCATACGCTGGTCAAGGAATACCGGGCGGACGATGCCGCCCATATCGGCTTCAGCGGCAGTCGGGTTACGCTGCGCAACCTGGATCTTCAGGAGTTGACCGACTATTACATTACGGTTGAATCGGGCGCCCTTGTCGATCTGGCGGGCAATCCGTTCGCGGGCTGGACGAATGCCAATGACTGGCGCCTGACCACTCCGGATATGAACGGCCCTCTGGTCTCCTCGCTGCTGCCTCTGGCCCATTCGAAGAAAGTGCTCCCAGACAGCAGTCTGGTGCTGACCTTCAATGAACAGGTTCAGGCGGCAGCGGGCGGAACGGTGGTTCTGCACCGTGCCGACGGCAGCGTTGCCCAGACCCTTCCGGCAGACGACGCTTCGCGGGTCACGGTTCAGGGAGCGGTTGTCACGATCAAGCCGGATGCGCTCGGAGAGTTGGAGACGTACTACGTCACGGTGGCGGAAGGGACCTTCATGGACCTGGCGGGCAATGCGGCCGAAGGGTTGACCGGGTCCTCGGACTGGGACTTTACGGTAGCGGATGTCACGCCGCCGGCGCTGACCGATTGGACTCCGTCCAATCACGCGCAGCAGGTTCTTCCGGGCAGCGACCTTGTGCTGACCTTCAGCGAGACGGTAGAAGCCGTGTCCGGCAAGACGATTACGGTCTATGATATGGCGAGCCAGACGGCAGCTGCGGCGATTGACGCGGACGACGCTGCCAAGGTGACCGTTCAAGGCAATCAGGTCACTGTGAAGAACCCGGGTCTTAGCGCGGACAAGCACTATCAGGTCAATATTTCTGCAGGAGCGTTCAAGGACGCCTCTGGCAACGGATCAGCGGCGCTGGACGGCAGCACCGATTGGAGCTTCGCGATGGTGGATACGATTCCGCCGCAGCTCGCTTCGACGCTGCCGGTGAACGGAACCGCTGCCGCCGGCGTCCAAGAACCTCTGAAGATGACGTTCAGCGAACCGGTTCAAACGGTAGCGGGCAAGAAGATCATCGTTCATCTGAAGGATGACGACAGCGCGGTCTTTGAACTGGATGCGGCGGATTCTTCCCGCGTGGCGGTCGCAGGAACTGCGGTTACGCTTACCGGTCTCCGGCTTCAGGAGAAGGCGGATTACTACGTAACGGTTGAGCCGGGAGCGTTGACGGATAAGGCCGGGAATGCTTTTGCCGGACTCGCGGACAACAGCGGCTGGCACTTCAGCGTTCCGGATCTTACAGCACCGACGGCGGCGAGCTTCAGTCCCGTACGCGGATCGGCCGCCGCAGGAAGAACGGCACCTCTCGTCCTGGAATTCAGTGAGGAAGTAACCGCGGCGGTGAATAAGCAGATCCGGATTATGCGTGCATCCGATCATACGGTTGTGGCGACCTATAATGCCAACGATCCGGCTGCCGTTCAGATTGCGGACGGTGTCGTGACTCTCGCCAATCCGGGTCTTGCCGACGGCACGGGCTACTATGTAGAGGTGGATAGCGGAGCGTTCAAGGATGAAGGAGGCAATGTCTTCGCCGGACTGTCTGGGGAGGGCGCCTGGAGCTTCTCGACGCCGGATACCATCGCACCGGTTCTGTCCGGAACGCTCCCGGCTGCATCCGCAACCGGAGTTGCCCTTTCGGCGGCTCTGACCGCGACATTTAATGAGCCGGTACAGGCGCAGGCGGGCAAGAAGATCATTGTGCGCAATCTGGACACCCAGGATGTCGCAGCCGAATATGCAGCCGACGATACCGCGAATATTCTCGTGAACGGCGCCAGTGTAACGATTGCGAACCCGGGGCTTCTGGAACTGTCACGCTACGGCATCGAGATCGAGCCCGGAGCGCTGACGGATACGAGCGGCAACCCGTTCGCAGGATTGACCGAAGGGGCCTGGAGCTTCGCAACCCCGGACCCGCGCGGATTCACGGCTGCCAATACCGCCAGCGAATTCTCGGCCGTGCAGATGATGCACGACGGAGGAGCGGTTCTGCTGCTTGAAATAACGGGAGACGCCTTCAAGGATACGCTGGGCAGCGGCGACTTTGAGCTGAACAACGCTCCCGCCGGAGTGACCGTGATGGACGCGGTCTATGCCGACGGCGGCAGTGCTTACCTGATGCTGAACTATGACGGCACGCCGTTCGACGGGATTGTCCCGAACTTCAGCGTCACGGCCAAATCCGGCGCGCTTCAGAGCGGCAAGCCGGCGCAGTCGCCTGCAATGACCGTTATTGGCGAGAGCGGTCCCAAGGTTGTGACCCTGTCTCCCGCCTCCGGCGAGGCGGCGGCGGACAAGCGCGGAGCGCTGACGGTTTCTTTTGACAAGACGATTACGGCCGGATCCGGCAAGAATATCTCGATTTACCGCACTTCGGACGACAGTCTTGTGCAGCAGATCGATGCGGGCGACAGCTCGAAGGTAACCGTATCCGGCACCGCTGCGACGATCCGGCCGAATGTGCTGGCCGACGGCACGTCGTACTACGTGAAGATGGATGCCGGCGCATTCGTCACGGACCGTGGCGCCGGTAGTTCCGCCTTGGACGGCAAGACCGGCTGGACCTTCACGACCGCCCCGGCCATACCGGGACCGTTCTTCTCGGAATATTTGAATGCGGGGGACGGCCGGCAGGCGCTCGAAATCTACAGCTCGGTGCCCAATGCCAATTATGTCGGCTACAAGCTCGTGCTGTACAAGTACATGAAGGCTACGAACAAAGTGGAGACGACTTCCATAGAGCTAAATCCGCATTCCTGGCAGAACAACATGCTGTATATCATGCTGGACCGCAACTTCTATGACGCCATGGACAGCACGGGCATTACGTATTTCAACGAAGAGTTCTACGGCTATGATCCGGCTGTCTTCACCTTGAATGCGCTGGTCATTACCGATGCTTCCGGGAAGGTCATTGATGTGCTGGGCGATCCGACCGCTACTGGACAGAGTCCCTTCATGGCTTCGGGCGGAACCCTTGTGCGCAAGCCGGGTTCTTATGGCGGTTCGTCCGTATTCCGGCTCAATCAGTGGAATTCCTATCCGGCGGGAACCTTCGTGTATTTGGGCAATCACACCAACTAGTCTTCAGGGACTCAGTGAACGAGAATCAGGAGGAATTCATTCATGCCAAAAATACTTCGTATCCTCAAGGGGCTGCCCTTGATGCTGCTGGCGGCTGCGCTGCTTCTGGGCAGCGCCTGGACCCCGCCCGCCGCAGCCGCGGCGGCGGGAGAGCCGGACGTCAGGCTGATCCTCGGAGACACGTCGCTGTCTCCGGGAGAGGCGGCTTCCGTGCCGGTGAAGATCGTCGCGGCCCGGGGCGTCTCTTCCTATAATGTTCAGATCGAGTATGATCCGGCCCGCATTCAGGTAACCGGCATCACCCCGATCTACGGGAATGCGGACCCGGCGCTGGGCGCTTCGGACCCCAAGGGCTATTTCACTTCCCGAATCGACAGCAAGGAAGGAACCGTCCGCGCCGCCTGGCTGGACACGAGTGCGGGCAGCGCTGCGGAGCATCCCCTTGCAGGTGAACAGGTGCTGTTCATCGTTGAAGTGAAGGCGGTCGGCCCGGTAGGCGGGACCGCCCTGAAGCTGCCGGCAGGCAATTCAGAAGAGCTGCTGTTCGCAGGCTCCGCCTTCGGCGAGAATGCTCTTCCCGATATTCTCTCCGTCCTGGTTACCGGGGGGAATGTCAGCGTCATCTCGGCCAGCCGGGACAACGGGCCGGCGGCCACCCCGAAGCCGGCCGCAGTCAAGGTATATCTGAACGGGCAGGAGCAGCCCTCCTATGCCGAAGCTTCGAGCACGGCGGATGGATCGCGCACGGTCACACAGATTAAGGTGGACAACACGAAAGCGCTGGAGCTGATTGAACAGGAGAATCAGAGCCGGTTGACGCTGGCCCTGGAGAATTCTTCGGCGGACCGTGTGGTCGGCGTGTTGAATGGGACGCTGGTCAAAGCAATGGAAGGCAAGGGAGCGGAAATGGAAGTAAAGACCGCTTTTGCTTCCTATGTGCTGCCTGCGAAGATGATCCGAATTGACAAGGTAGCCGAGCAGCTGAAGGCGGCGGATTCGCTCTCCGACATTACCATCTCCGTTGCGATGGAAGAAGCGGACGCGGCTTCGGCGTCGAAGGCGGGAGCGGCCGCCGGGAAGCAGGGCGTAGCATTGGCGGCAACGCCGGTGGAATTCACGGTCGCAGCGGAGTATGGCGGCCAGCGTGTCAATATTGACCAGTTCAGCGGTTATGTGGAACGGAGCATTGCCGTTCCGGCGGGAGTCGATGCTTCCAAGATCACGACCGCAGCTGTTCTGTCGAAGGACGGCGTGCTGAAACATATTCCGACCCGGATTATCCGCGAAACCGACGGCAGTTATGCGGCGATCATCAACAGCATGAGCAACAGTCTCTATACGCTGATCTGGAATGAGGCTTCGCTGACGGATCTGGCTAAGCACTGGAGCCGGGCCGATGTCTCCGACCTGGCTTCGCGGATGATCGTTCAGGGCGATGTTCAGGGCCGCTTCCAGCCGAATCGCATGATCAGCCGCGCCGAATTCGCGGCGGTGCTGATGCGCGGACTGGGGCTCTATAACGGAGAGAGCGATGGAAAGAGCGCCGCTCTGCCCAAGGACGTTCCGTCAGCAAGCTGGTATGCGGCCACTGTCCGCTCCGCCCAGGCGTACGGGCTGGTAAGCGGGTATGCCGACGGCAGCTTCCAACCGGCGGCTTCCATCAGCCGCGCCGAAGCGGCGGCGATTCTGAACCGGGCGGCGGCACTGCGCGGCGGCGTGCAGGAGCAGGCGGGAGCAGCCAATGTGCTGAAGGCATACCGCGACGGCGGGCGCGTCGGCGCATGGGCGCAGCAGGCGGTTGCGTCTGCCGTGAACGCCGGCTGGATTAAGGGCAGCGGCGGCGAGCTGAAGCCGAATGCGGCTCTGACCCGCGCCGAAGCGGCAGCTATGATCCGCAGGCTCTTGGTACAGAACGAACTGATTAATTCCTAACGATCTGCTCTAACTATCCTTAACAGCAGGAAGATCCCCGATCCCGTGAGAGAGATTGGGGGTCTTCTTCTCGTTTCAGCGAAAAACAGGAAAGGATAAAACTGGATAATGTCGAATAGATTCATGTGAAAGAGAAGAAGGAACTTGGGGGGAGTATACGAATGAATGCTGTGACGGAGTACTATGAACGCTATAATGAGGCTGAAAGACTGACCGGGACCAATACAGGAAGGTTGGAGTTCATGACCACCACGCATCTGCTGGACCGGCATTTTGATCGGGGCGCTTCCATTCTGGAGCTGGGCGCGGGTGCGGGCATTTATTCTCTGTATTACGGAGCCCGGATCGAGCGAACGTTCGCGGAAGGGAAGACCGTGAAGCTGGCGCATGCGGCCGCGGACGGCGTCGGCAGGTTGATGGAAGAAGTCATTGACGGTTTGTCCGCGGAACAATTTGATATCTGGAGCGAGTATAACCTGAAGACCTGCGAAGAGCCGTCGCTGCTTGGAATCAGCAACCATGCGCTCTATGTGGGCCGAAAGATTTGAAGGGGGCCGGATGATGAGGAAACGAACGGCAGCCCTGCTGCTTCTTCTGACCGTACTGATGGCAGCGGGCGGGTATGCCGTCCATACGCGTACCGGACCCGACCGTTACGAGAAGAAGGGAAATCTGCTATGGCGTGACGGAAGGGTCTACCGGCTGGTCGACGTGGTGGAAGACTCGGAACGGAAGAGCATCGGCAATACGGTCGGAATTGCGGTTGAAGGCCGGCGCACCTGGACGGACTGGGTCTTCCCTACTTGGATCATGGAGTTCAAGCAGGACCCTGGGCATGAGCGTCTTTTTGTCCGGGGCCTCATGGATAACGGCGCGGTGTACCGGCTGGAACAGAAGGAATAGAAGGGGGCTGCCAGAATGAATGGGATTGAGGCGGTGAGTCTGGATCTGTTCCAGACGCTGGTCCGGGCGATGATCCCGGCCTGGTGCGAGGCTTATGGAGAATGCCTGCTGGTCTCGCAAGTTAACAGGAAATGAGGAGAATAAACGGTGAGCGACGATAAAGACAGCCGGTTGGACCACCTCCGGGCCAAGCTGGATGCCCAGGGAGCGGACTATGCGATTATCCGACACGAGAAGCCGATCCGAAGCGCGCGCGAAGGCGCGGCCTTCTTCGGCATTGAGCCGGGACAGACGGCTCCGACGCTGATCGGAGTTACTACGGAGGGCTGCTTTGCCCTGATTGTTCCGGGGGATTGCGGGCCAATCGACTGGGATCTGCTGAAGCCGGTGCTGGGAGCGGAGACGGTGCAAATGGCTTCTCCGGCCGAAGCCGAGACGGCGACAGGCAGCAGGGTAGGCGATATATCCCTGATTCAAGCCGGCCTGCCCGTCGTGCTGCATCGCGGCTTGTTCCGCTATGAGGCGGTATACGGCGGGACGGGAGTATCCGGGTCGACGCTGCGCATCCGGCCGGAAGATCTGGAACGGGCAGTCAAGGTCGCCGGATATCTGGAATAAAAAGGGTACCGGATGAGGAGACCTGTCATTACTTGGCCGTAAGGGCCCGTACATATTTCCTTCGCCGAAATCAAAGAATGAGCCTTACAGGCAGAACATTCTTCACTTGAAGCAGAAGGAGGAAGACGGGATGAGAAGCAGAGAAGGCAGTGCGGGAAGGCGTTTGCGGGCCGGAGCAAGGTGGGCGGCGGCGCTGATGCTGGGGGCGGCGGTTATGGGGATGGGGCCGGAGGCTTACGCGCTCGGCCCGGAAGACCGTGCGGGCGTTCCGCAGGGGGGGGAGACAGGCGTCGCCTCTGCGGCGGACGTCAGCCGGATGGCGATCATCATTGATGATCTCGGCAACGGCATGAAGGGCACCGACGAGATGTTCAAGCTGCCGATGAAGCTGACGGTGGCGGTCATGCCCTTTCTGCCGACCACCAAGGCCGACGCCGCCCGCGCGCACAAGCGGGGCGACGATGTGCTGCTGCATCTGCCGATGGAGCCCCGGCAGGGCAAGCCGGAATGGCTGGGTCCCGGGGCGGTGCTGGCCCGCATGAGCGACGGCGAAGTGCGCAAGCGGGTCGAAGCGGCGCTGGACGATGTGCCGTATGCCATCGGCATCAACAACCATATGGGCTCGAAGGTCACCGGCGACGAGCGGGTGATGCGGATTATTTTGGACGTATGCCGGGAGAGAGGCCTGTTCTTCGTGGACAGCAAGACCAACTACCGCTCGGTCGTCGGCCGGATGGCGCTGGAGATGGGGCTGCCGAAGGTGGAGAACCAGATCTTCCTCGACGATATCCATACCGCCGGCCATGTGTCGAAGCAGATGTCGCTGGCGGGCAAGATGGCCCGGGACAACCGGTTCTGCATTACGATCGGACATGTAGGGGTTCAGGGGCGGCAGACGGCTGCCGGCATCCGGACCGGATATGAGTCGCTTAAGAACCAAGTGGTCTTCGTGGGCATTTCCGATCTGCTGCGGGAAGAGTGGCATTGGACGCCCAAGCCGCTGCTCCCCTAGAGCGTTACAGCTCCATCAGATAAGCGGCGATGCCGGTCGCAATGGCTTCGGCCAGCGCCTCCTGCCCCTTGGGCGTCGTCAGCTTCTCCCGGTCTGCCGGGCTGCTGACGAATCCGGCCTCTACGATGACGGTCGGCGCCGAAATCCGGTTCAGCAGGTAGAAGGGCTTGCCCTGCACCGGATCGGCCTGGGTGCCGTACAGCGTATTGAGCTGCTCCTGGATCGCTTCGGCCAGCATGAAGCTTCGGCCCTCTTGGCGGTAGAGGACCAGCGGACCGTGCTTGACCGGCGACTTGGCCCAGTTCACATGAATGCTGACGACCAGGGAGGCGGGCAGCGTCTCGGCCAGCTCTTTGCGCTGGGCCAGGTCCCGCATATGCCGGGAACGGCTGCGGAGCCACCGGTTGTCTTCGCTGGGCGCATAATCCCCGAACCGGTTCAGCACGGTGTCGAAGCCGTCGCTGCGCAGCAGCAGGAAGAGCTTGCGGGAGATGGCGAGCGTGATGTCCTTCTCGAGAATTTTGCCGTGGGATGTGCCTCCGTCAATGCCGCCGTGCCCGGCGTCGATCAGGATGATGCGGTGGCCGTGGCCGATCAGCGTCTCCCGGTGTCCCGATTCCGGAGAGGCGGCGTCGGCGGTTCCGAAGGGCGGCAGAAGCAGGGTCGTCAGCAGAGAGGACGCAAGCAGCAGCGTCCGTCCGATCGGTCGAAGCGGGACGAGAAATCGGTCACTCAAGGCAGGTTCCCTCCTGAGGATAGAGTGGGAGCGGTTCCGTCCGGTCGGCTGGCCGCTTCGGAGCGCTTCTGTTAGATTGTTCCCCGGCAGGCAGAATTATTCATGTCACTCCCGAATGAGCCGGGTCCCCGACGGACATCCTTATTGTATAGGATGCCGGAAGCGGATGGAGGGATGAGACATGGCTTCGGACGGAGAAGAGCTGGTCCGGTTCATTACCGAGAGGATGGTGGTCGCCATGGACCGACCGCGCACCGCGGAGCGGGTGCGGCCGGTCCGGCAGCCCTGGAGCGAGCGGTGGTTCGGCATGCTGCCGCTGGGCTGGTCGGTATGGAGGGCAAGCAGAGAAGAACGGCGCCGGTAGCCGTACGCCCTCTTCGCGGAGGGCAGATGCCCAAGCCAAGAAGCACCAAGAAGGCCCCCTGATTCCCGTTAACGGGCAGGGGGCCTTCTTATGTCCCTAATCTTATGTCCATAATGGATCAGGGCTGCGCTGGGTAAGCCTGCAGGGTCCCTGCCCGGAGCAGCGAAGCCAGCGGCAGCATCCGCTGACCGCCGGGTCCGGCAGCGGCGTATAAAACCTCCGCTCCGTCCGTGGGCTCCCCGGCGGGGGTCCACGCCTGGCAACCTGTGACTGCCAGCGGGCCGCTGCCCGTTCCATTCGTGCCCGAAGCCCGGAAGACCAGGGCAGGCGAAGTGCGAAGCAGCGCGACGAGCTCGGCTCCCGAGGACGGGCGAAGCCGGGGGGCGGACAGCCAGAAGAGATTGTCGTAAGGGTCGTCCGCCGGCGCTTCGGCTCGAAGGACGGTCTGCGGCGAATAGCGGTCTGCGTTCCCGGAAGTGAGTATCCCTGTCAGAACCGGTGCGTTCGCCGCCTCGCCGGAATCGGGAGATGGAGCCGCCGCAGAGACGGGAAGGAGTTCCGGCTGAACGGCACTGACGAGCAGCTCCCTGGAGCCGTTGTCCAGTCTCCAGTAAGGCAGGATTCCGTTGTAGCAGGGCGTCAGCCGCCAGCTTCCGGAAGAGAGGGAAGAGAGAAGGAGTCCGTTCCGCGCGGAGAAGGCGCGGAGTGCTTCCAGATCGTAGGGCAGGCCGCTGCTGCCCGCTCCGTATTCCGAGAGCGCATAGCCGCCGTCCTCTGCTGCGGTGACGATAAGATAGCCGACGCGCCGGCCGTCCGCCGTCAACTGGACAAGCCAGCCGTGCGTGCCGGGTCCAAGCGGGTAGACGGAAGGCTTCGCGCCGATCCAGGAACCGTAGGGCTCCTGCTGCGAGAGCTTGTCCACAGCCGCCTGCACGAAGGCAAGCAGCCGGACGGAAGGGGCGGCATCTGCGGTCGGCGCCGGAAGCGAGACGGGAGCGGGATGGACGGCGGCCGCCGCAGGCGGCGCGCCAACGGCCGAGACGGGACCGCAGGCGGCGGCCAGTCCCGCAAGCAGTGCAAGTCCGGCAAACGCGAGACGAAGGCTGAAGCCGCAAAGGCCGTCCTTGGGAGGATGCGGATGGATAGGCAAGGGATCACCGACTTTCTAAGTTCTGTTATCCAGTGTAGAACAGCGCAGTCAAAAAGACTGTTGCTTGCTGTCGCGCGGCCGAACCTGTACCGGGCGATCTTTTTGACCGGATTTAGCGAGCGGGGTCGGACCAGGACTTTCTCAGGTAGAACAGCCCGCAGACCAGGGCGGTAACGTCGATATGAGGCTCGTACTGCCACAGGGTCTCCCGCCGCCGCCCGTCGTACTGTTCCTGGACCGCCGCGCGTTTCGCCTCGTCGGGCTCCTTCAGCAGCTCGGCATAATACCCGTCAATCAGCTCCAGCTCGGCGGCCAGTCGGCTTCTCGCCGCCTCCGCCCAGCCGTAGTCCAGTCCGGCGAGCCGGTCCGTCAGATTCTGCTCCAGCACCTTCGCGCCCTCTTCCAAGGTGAGGCCCGCCGGTTCAATATGCACATTCTCCGGAAGCCTGGGCGTCAGCTCCAGCCGGTTCAGCCGTTCATCGAACGTTTCGGCGACGCGCCCGTCCAGCAGCGACACGCCGAGCATATGCAGCTCTTCCCGCTTCAGATCGCAGCGGAATCCCACCTTGAAGCAGACGGCGAGCCAGGGCTCGTAAGCCGCCGAGAACAGCGTGGTTCTCTGCCGGACCCCGGGCTGCTCGAACAGCTGGAGCATCCGGCCTTCCTCGCGGGAGGCGGCCCAGATCTGACGCAGCCGGCGGCTGCCGAAGGTAACATCCTCCCGGCGGATCAGCCCGGGGCCGAGGCGGGGTACCATCGGCGTCACGCCGAAATACCGGGCCAGGATGCCCTCCTGCGGCGCGGGCTGCGGCTGCTCCTGCATTCCCTCGTACGGCTCCCTCTCCTGCTGCTCCTCACCCGGCGCGGTCCCGGGCGTCTGCTGCACGGCCGGTGCCCGCTGCGTTTGCTGCGGAGTCCCGGGGGCATTCCGCGGAGGAACCTGGGGAGCTCCCTCCGCCGCCATCCGGTCGTACTTCTCGGGATCAAACACGAAGGTGAAGGAGAGGGTCTGGGGCTCGGCGCCGGTCCGGTCCACGAACCCCCAATAATAGGGACGGTCGGTCAGCATCCGGTCGGCCCTCGGAGACAGCTTGACGGTAACATGGGCGGGCGATTTCTCCAGAATCATGCATTCGGTCGCCGCCAGATAATCCAGCACCTGCCGGGCGACTGCGCGTGAACTCATCGTCATGGCGTCATCCTCCGTTCCGCATCCCCGCCGGACCGGCGGATCTCCTCCAGCTCGTCTCCGATGGAATCGACCCGCCGGCGGATCTCTTCTTCACTCCGGGCTTCCAGCATAATCTTGTACAGGCTCTTCTCCAGCGATTCCCGCTGCTCGAACCGTTCCAGAATGTCGTCCAGCCCGCCGATTACCATCTCGAACAAATTGATCTTCTCATGCAGCAGATGCAGAATATGCTCTTCAATTGTGCCGAGTGTAGAGAGATTGTGGATGCAGACATCGCGGAGCTGTCCCAGCCGGTGCACCCGGCCGATCCGCTGCTCGACCCGCATCGGGTTCCAGGGCAGGTCGAAATTGACCATCTGGTGGCAGAATTGCAGATTGATGCCCTCGCCGCCGGCTTCAGTGGCGATCATGACCTGGGCGCGGCCCCGGAACAGGTCCATCATCCAATCCTTTTTGCCGCGGTTCATTCCGCCCGAATACGGGACGGCGACGACTCCGTTGTCCCGGAAATACTGAAGCAGATATTCCTGGGTCGCCCGGTATTCGGTGAACACAATCACCTTCTCGTTGATGTCCCGGATCAGCGAGAGCGTCTTCTCGGCCTTGGTGTTGGTCTTGACGGCCCGGATCAATTGCAGCAGCTCGATCATCCGTTCGCGCCGCGGGGAGTCGGGCGGGAGCTTCTTCATCAGGTTGACCAGGGTCACGAAGACGGCATCCCGGCTGCTGCATACCTCGCGCTGGAGGGTGACGAGCGAGAGCATGCTGCTGAGGTTGCCGCCCGCCTGTTCATACTGCTCCTTCACAAAAGCCGTCACGCCGTCGTACAGACTCCGTTCCTCCTCCGACAGCGACAGCGGTACATTCGTGACGCGCCGCTTCGTGAAGGAGACCTCGCCTTCGCCGCGGCGGTTGCGGATCATGACCTTGGCCAGCTCGCCGCGCAGCCGGTCCTCATTCTTGGGCTGCCGCTTGCCTTCGACGTAATTGGAGGCAAATTCCCCCGAATGGCCGAGCCGCCCGGGCTTCAGCAGCGTGATGAGGTTGAACAGCTCGTCCAGATCGTTCTGGACGGGCGTGGCCGTGAGCAGAAGGCAGTATTTTTTGCGAAGCAGCTGAACGAACTGATAATTGGTCGTCTTCTTGTTCTTCAGCTTGTGGGCCTCGTCGATAATCAGCATGTCGTATTCCCGTCCGAGCAGCAGCTCGCGGTGGGGATCGCGCTTGGCCGTGTCCATGGAAGCGACGACAATCTCATTGTCCCAGGAATAATGCTTCTTCTGGGCGACGGCGGGAATGCCGAATTTGGCATTGAGTTCCCGCACCCACTGGAGCACCAGCGAAGCAGGGACCAGAATCAGCGCCCGGGTCACCAGCCCGCGGACGAGGTATTCCTTCAGCACGAGGCCCGCTTCAATGGTCTTGCCGAGTCCGACTTCATCCGCGAGAATGGCGCGGCCGGACATCTCCAGCAGCACCCGGCGGGCGGTCTCGCTCTGATGGGGCAAGGGAGACAGGCTGCTCAGCTGCTTGAGGCATTGAAGCTCGTCGAAGCTTGTGACCAGGGTTGCGGCCTCTCCTTCCACCGCAAGTCTTGCAAGCCGCCAGTCTCCCCACGGCCCGCCCCGGTCCAGCCGTTCCGACAGCTCGCCTTGCCAGCTGCGGTCGATATGGAGAGGGACGGGAAGGGGAGAGGACGCGGCCGGAATGCCGGGAAGGGGCAGGTCTGCGGGCTGCGGACCGGTTGAATCGGCAGTGATGGATGCGTTCTCGGCGTTGGAATTCATGCGGCGGCCTCCTCCGGCGGTTCTGTGGAACACAGTTGACTAGTAGTATGGCTCGGATTCAAAGATTTCATAACCGTGTCAAGCGCGATCCGGCGCGGTTTATGGGGTCCCCGGGTCCGAAAAACCGAGCTATTGCCCCCTCCGGCCCAGCGTTTGGCCCAAAAAAGGGAGATGGAGGACGGATTTTGGACTAAACTTTTTGATACAATATGTGGTATAGTTGAAAGGCTGAACCCCACTACATATTGTGAAAAATATGGGAACTCGGCGTTTGACGCGCTTCCTTGAGGGGTTATTGGATAGTGACAACAATCGGATTATGGAATCAGGAGGGGTTATTGATATGAGTACGGTGCAGCGCAATCAGCGCCTTGAGGGCCTGAGCGAGAAAATCTTTTTGGACCGCTATGCCTGGAAGGATGCCGACACGAACAATGCCAAGGTGGGCGATGTCGTGCTGGTGCTCACGAAGGACGATCCGAAATTCCCGACGAAGGAAGTCGGCGAAATTGTCGAACGCAGCGGCCGGACGGTGACCGTCAAGACGCGCAGCGGCCAGCTGGTAGAGTCGGACGTGGAGAAGCTGACCCTGAACATCGAGAAGACGCCGGAGGAAATGTGGGACCGCCTCGCGGCGGCGATGGCTTCGGTCGAGAAGACGCCCGAGCTGCAGGAGCAGTGGACCGAGAACTTCCGCTCCATTCTGGACGACTGGAAGCTCGTTCCGGGAGGCCGGATCGCGGCCGGCGCCGGTGCAAGCGATGAACTGACGCTGTTCAACTGCTATGTCATTCCTTCGCCGAAGGACAGCCGGGGGGGCATCATGGAGACGCTGTCCGAAATGACCGAGATTATGGCCCGGGGCGGCGGCGTCGGCATCAACCTGTCTTCGCTTCGCCCGCGACGCGCCATCGTCAAGGGCGTCAACGGATCGTCGAGCGGCTCGGTCTCCTGGGGCGGCCTGTTCAGCTACACGACGGGACTGATCGAGCAGGGCGGCAGCCGCCGCGGCGCGCTCATGCTGATGATGAACGACTGGCACCCGGATGTGCTCGATTTCATCACCGTCAAGCAGACGATGGGCCAGGTGACGAACGCCAACCTGTCCGTATGCGTCAGCAACGATTTTATGAAGGCCGTCAAGGAAGATCTCGACTGGGAGCTGGTCTTCCCGGATACGACCGATGCCGACTATGACGACGTCTGGGACGGCGATCTGGCCAAGTGGAAGGCTGCGGGGCGCAAAGTCATTCCGTACCGCACAGTCAAAGCGCGCGAAATCTGGCAAATCATTATTGAATCCGCCTGGAAGTCCGCCGAGCCCGGCGTGGTCTTCATGGAATACTACAACCAGATGTCCAACAGCTGGTACTTCAACCCGATCATCTGCACGAATCCGTGCGGCGAACAGGGTCTGCCGGCTTGGGGCGTCTGCAACCTGTCGGCAGTGAACCTCTCCAAGTTCTACGACGAAGAGAAGCATGACGTCGCCTGGGAGGAGCTGAGCCAGGTCACGCGTTATTCCGTGCGCTTCCTGGACAACGTGATCGACAAGACGCCGTACCATTTCCCGGAGAACGAGGCGAACCAGAAGAAGGAACGCCGCGTCGGACTGGGCACCATGGGTCTGGCCGAGCTGATGATCAAGCTGAACGTCCGCTACGGAAGTCCGGAATCGCTGGAATTCCTGGACAAGCTGTACGGCTTCATGGCCCGCGAAGCGTATCTGGCATCCGCCGACATCGCCGAGGAGAAGGGTTCCTTCCAGGCCTTCGACGCCGAGCTCTACATGCAGAGCGGCTTCATGGCCAACATGGAGAAGGTGTATCCGGAAGTGGCCGAAGCGATTCGCGCCAAAGGCATGCGCAACGTGACCGTCATCACCCAAGCGCCGACCGGCAGTACCGGTACCATGGTCGGAACGTCAACCGGCATTGAGCCTTATTTTGCGTTCAAATATTTCCGCCAGAGCCGCCTTGGCTTCGACGAGCAGTTCGTGCCGATTGCCCAGGAATGGCTGGAAGCCCATCCCGGCGAGGAGCTGCCGGACTATTTCGTGACCTCCATGGACCTGTCGGCGAAGGATCACATCCGCGTTCAGGCGGCGATCCAGCGCTGGGTGGACAGCTCCATCTCGAAGACGGCGAACTGCCCGAGCGATTTCACTGTCGAAGAGACGAAGGAGCTGTACGAGCTGGCCTTCGACCTCGGCTGCAAAGGCGTAACGATCTACCGCGACGGCAGCCGCGACACGCAGGTGCTCCAGACCGAGAAGAAGGACGACAAGAAAGAGACTCCGGCTGACCAAGCTTCCGCAGGAAGTGCGGCATCCGAAGCCTCCGCCGCGAATACGTCTTCTGCGGCCCTGGCTGCTCCGGCCGCCATTCCGGCTTCGCCGGCGGCCGGCGACATGGACCGCCAGTACAAGAAGCGTCCGCAGGTGCTGCGCGGTGCGACGTACAAGATCAACACGCCGTTCGGCATGGCGTATATCACCATCAATGACCTGGACGGCACGCCGGCCGAGATCTTCCTGAACGTCGGCAAAGCCGGCTCCGACGTGTTCGCCATGGCCGAAGCGCTGGGCCGCGTCTGCTCGCTGTTCCTGCGCTACGGCGACCACGGCAACAAGGTTGAGCTGCTTATCAAGCACCTCAAGGGCATCGGCGGCTCCGGCGCGATCGGCTTCGGCGCGAACCGCGTCGAGTCCATCGCCGACGCCGTAGCGAAGGCCCTGGAGACGCACGCGCAAAATAACGCGGCCGAAGAGCACGCCCATGCGCCGATCGCCGCGACGCTGGCGCTTGAGGTGCCGGAGATCGCTCCGGCGGCTGCGGCTCCGGAAGCGGGCAGCGGCGATCACGGCGGCCACGGCCACAACCATGCCGCCGCGGCCTCTCGGGACCTGTGCCCGTCCTGCGGCTCGGCCTCGCTGATTAACATCGAGGGCTGCAAGTCCTGCAGCAATTGCGGATACAGCAGATGCGGGTAAGTTAATACCGAAACAAAAAGCACTTCGCTGAGTGTGATGGATTATGGAAGTTCATTTTATTCAAATGGTTTCTCCTATGGACAGCTGCGTTTATGCAGCTGTCCATTTTTCAATTCAAGTATGTTCCAGTCCCGGATTCTTGCACTGGAATTGTTGTAGGACTCAAGCCGGCAGAAGCAATTACACCCTGACTAACAATTCGAGTGATTATTAAAGCAAGTTCAGTAGGTGTTTCTTTTAAGCCCATCGCAAACCAATGTTGAAGGATTCCCATATTGGCTGATATTACAAAGGTTATCAAATAGCCGAGGGGGACGATGACTTTATTTTGTTGAGGCTGCCACTCCGGAATCTTCTGTGATAATTGATTTTGCATAAAACGGCTTATTTGTTCCAGAAATGATGGATCTCCTTTGGGTCCCAAAATGACTTTAAAAAATTCGCTGTGAAATTTACAAAACTCAAAAATTCTTGTAATTTTTGGATACGGCTCATCTTTAGAAGCATAGTTAAATAATTCAAGAAAGCTCAATTGAACAATAATCTCTCTTAGTCCTCCATAAACCTCTGATTTATTTTGTTCTAAAAGGTCGCTAACATCTTGATAATGTAAGTAGAAAGTTCCACGATTGAGTCCGGCTCGGTTGGTAATATCACTAACTGTGATAGCGTCCACGCCTTTTTCCTCGATTAGTTCCAAAAGAGCTTTGCGAAGTAAGTTTTTCGTGCGAAGTTTTCTGCGATCCATTTTCTCTGACAAATTATCCGCCCTTTCAGTAAACTGTGATTGTGATGATTAATGAACAGACTATGGATTCATTGATTATTGTATTAACTTTGGAGTCTATTATAATAAGTATTGTGGTAGTTAATCAACACTAATCAACACTTTATAGCGGCTAGTCCAGCGATTCTAGAAAATAAGGAGAGATGAAATTTATGAAAAATTCAATTTTCCAAGGAACCATTGACCATTCGGGATTTGTCGTACCTAACATTAATGTAGCAGTTGATTTCTTTGAAAAAACATTAGGTTTTGAAGTGCTATTTCGACCAGGTAGGCTGCAATTTGAAGACGATAGTTTGAAAAGATATTTTGGGGTTCACGAAAATTCAGTGGTTGAAGGAGCAGCCTTTTTGCAATATGGAGGTCGAAAAATCGAGTTGGTGCAATGGTCGGCTCCAGATCAACAGAATGTTCAACCAAAACCAAGTGATACCGGGGCTTCGCATCTAGCTTTAACAGTTACCGATTTGGATGCTGCTTTAAGTTATTTTAAAGAGCAATCCGATGTGTTCGTTAGAGAACTCAGCCCTCTTGGTTTCTTTTATATAACCACTTCTTGGGGAATGGAGATTCAAATTATGAAACATCAGTAACATTCGTTGGAAGTTGCTGTTTTATAAGAAAGATAGTGCGTTTTTGTACTTAAGAGGGTTGCCCCGGCCCCTCCCTTCCTCTATAATCGACCGAAAGGAAATGAAAGGAAGGTGAGCGCCGTGAAGCGGTTCAAGATGGCTTATGTGGTTCTTTGCCACAAGAATCCGCAGCAAATTAATCTTTTGCTGGAATCTTTGAAGGATGAGCATGTGGAGTTCTTTCTGCATGTCGATGCAGAGAGCGGGATTGAGCACGAAATCCGGCACCGGCCGGATATTCATTTTGTCCGGGAGCCGGTCATGGTGCAGTGGGGGCATTACAGTCAAATCGAGAGTGTGCTGAAATGCTTCAGGCTGATCCGGGAGACGGATGCCTATGATTATGTTCATCTGATCAGCGGGCAGGATCTGCCGCTTGTTCCGAACCGGACGATCGCCGAATTCTTCAAGGCCGCCGAGGGCAAGGAATTCGTCAAGCATGTGAAGCTGCCGAACAGCACGGAGATGTGGGGGTGCCTCTACCGGGTGTCGGTCTATTATCCGAGATTTCTGATCTCCAAAGACAGACGGATAACCCGCCTCCGCGACCGGTACACGAATGTAGTCATGAGAGTGCCGTTTCTGAGGCGCAAGCTGGACGCACTCCCGGACGAACTGTACAAGGGGTCGAACTGGATGTCCATCACGGGAGCCTGCATGGAATACATGCTGGACTATATCGGCGGCAATCCGGATTACGACCGGCTGTTCCGGCATTCCTTTTGCGGCGATGAAGTCTACTTCCATACCCTTATTCTGAACAGTCCCTACCGGGAGAATGTCGTGAATGAGATCAAGCGGTATACGGACTGGGATACCGGGCCGGATTATCCGCGCACGCTCCGCTTGGAGGACTACAGCCGCATCCGGGAGAAGGGCCAGGGCTGCTTCTGGGGACGCAAGTTCGACCTTGACGTGGACCGGGAGATCATCGACCATCTGCTGCTGGAAGCTTGAAGAGAAGGCGCCCCGACCGGGGCGCCCTTTAATGTTCCGGGCTGTGCCGGGGATATGCCTATACAAAACGGAGCGTCATCCTGTATAATCAAATTATAGAGACTGGTCTACAGATTAATCACAAAGGAACGGAAGGTGCGCAATGGACAAGCCGACGGAGAATACCCGGCAGAAGTTTATACAGACGGCTTCCCGCCTGTTCCGGCTTCAAGGGTATCACGGCACCGGAATCAACCAGATTATCAAGGAGAGCGGGGCGCCGAAGGGCTCGCTCTATTATCATTTTCCCGGAGGGAAGGAGCAGCTTGCGGCAGAGGCGGTGGAGACCAATGCAGCCTTCGTCGGGGAGCTGCTGGACCGGCATTTGTCGGGAGCGGAGAGCCCGGCGGAGGCGGTCGAAGCGCTGATCGAAGAGATGGCGAAGCACTTTCCGGAGGACCGGGGAGGCCTGGGCATTCCGATTGCCTCGGTTGCGCTGGAGACCGCGCTGACGAGCAGCCGGCTGCGGGAAGCCTGTGTGCAGGCCTACGCAGGCTTCGAGCAGCGCTTCGCGGAGAAGCTGAGGCAGGCCGGCAGGGAAGACGAGCAGGCGCGGCTTCTGGGCGCCGCCGTCAACGCCTTGATTGAGGGCGCCTGCCTGGTCTCTTTTGCCAAAGGAAATGCGGACCCCCTCCGCGCCGCTAAGGCAGCCGTCCGGCTCATGCTGGACTCCACTTCATGAAGAAAGAAGGATTGGCAATGAGCATTCTGGTTACCGGCTTCAACGGTAAAGTCGGTCGGGAAGTCGCGAATAAGCTGGAGCATGATGAACATGATTTTGTGAACGCGGTCCGCAATGTCGAGAAAGCCCGGTCCGCCTACGGAGACCGTTACCGGTTCGTACGGCTGGATCTGTCCGATTCTTCGACGTTTCGGCCGGCGCTGACGGGAATCGACCGCATCTTCCTGATTTATCCGCCCGGCGACGCTGTGGATTTTGCCGGCTTTATCGAAGCGGCCAAGAAAGCAGGCGTTCGCCACATCGTCTATTTGTCCCTGAAAGACATTCAGTATCTGCCGTTTATCCATCATTACCGGAACGAGAAGCTCATCCGCCGTTCGGGAATCCCGTTCACTTTTTTGCGGGCCGGGTATTTCATGCAGAATCTGAATGATTTCCTGCGGGGCGAGCTGGTGAAGAATAACCGGATCTTTGTGGCGGCGGGCAAAGGGCGGACCAGCTTTGTAGATGCCAGAGATCTGGCCGAAGCGGCCGTGGAGGCGTTTAACCATCCCGACCGGCATCAAGGCCGGGCCTATGTGCTGACAGGGGAGGAGGCACCCGACTTCTACGAGGTGGCCGAGGCCATGACCGGCGTATTGGGGCGGCCGATCACCTACGCCAATCCTTCGGTGAAGGATTTCAAGGCGTATATGCTGAAACAAGGGACCGACCCGGCCTTCGTGAATGTCGTGGTGGGCATTCATATTCCGACCAAGCTGGGGCTGGCCAAGGGCATCCGCCGCGATTATGAGACGATGACCGGCCGCAAGCCGACGAAGCTGAAGCAGTATCTGGAGGACTACCGGGACTCCTGGATATAGGCGTTCCTGCGCGGTACAAGAGCTTTCTGAAGAAAGCGTGCAGCGAAGAGAGGGCAACCCGCCTTTCTCTGCCCGCAAGAGGCTGGCTTCTGTCTGGCCTGGGACAAAAAAGAGACAAAAAGACAAAAAAGACATCCTTCTCCATGGGGGAGGATGTCTTCTTCGTTACAGGAACCGCGAGGCATCGCGGGTTAGTTGCGGATCAGATAATCGAATGCGCCCAGGGCGGCGGTAGCGCCGGAACCCATGGAGATAATGATCTGCTTGTAAGGACTGTTGGTGCAGTCGCCCGCGGCGAAGACGCCGGGGATGCTGGTTGCGCCATGATTATCGACGATGATCTCGCCGAACCGGGTGCGGTCGAGCGAATCGGCCAGCCAGTCGGTATTGGGAACCAGGCCGATTTGGACAAAAACGCCTTCGAGGTTGATGTGCTGTTCAGCGCCGGTGTCGCGTTCAACATAGGTAATGCCGTCCACTTTGTCGGTGCCGGTGATTTCCTTGGTCTGCACATTCTTCAGAACCGTAACGTTCGGAAGGCTGTACAGACGTTCCTGAAGTACAGAATCGGCCTTAAGTTCAGGCAGGAACTCCAGCACAGTCACGTGCTTAACGATACCTGCAAGATCGATGGCCGCTTCGATGCCGGAATTGCCGCCGCCGATAACGGCGACATGCTTGCCGGCGAACAGCGGTCCGTCGCAGTGCGGGCAGTAGGCCACGCCTTTGTTCTTGAACTGTTCCTCGCCGGGAACGCCGACATTGCGCCAGCGGGCGCCGGTGGAGAGAATCACGGTCTTGCTCTTCAGCACAGCGCCGTTCTCCAGCTCGACTTCGATGAGGTCTTTCTTCTCCAGACGAACGGCCCGCTGAAGCTTCATGATGTCGACCTCGTATTCCTTGACATGCTCTTCCAGGCTCGCAGCCAGCTTCGGACCTTCGGTGTATTTCACACTGATGAAGTTCTCGATGCCGACCGTGTCATTGACCTGGCCGCCGAAGCGCTCGGCTACAACGCCGGTGCGGATGCCTTTGCGGGCCGCGTAGATCGCGGCGCTGGCGCCGGCCGGACCGCCGCCGACGACAAGCACATCAAATGGCTCCTTGTCCGAGAAGTCGGAGGCATCGGCTGTGCTGCCGAGCTTCGCCAGGATTTCTTCCACCGTCATCCGGCCGCTGGCGAAGAATTCGCCGTTCAGATAGACAGAGGGAACGGCCATGACGTTCTTGCTCTCCACTTCGTTCTTGAAGGCGGCACCGTCGATCATGGTATGCGATACACCCGGGTTGAGCACGCTCATCAGGTTAAGCGCCTGAACGACGTCCGGGCAGTTGTGACAGCTCAGACTGATGTACGTTTCGAACCGGTAATCGCCTTTCAGCGCCTTGATCGAGTCGATGACGCTCTGCTCCGCTTTGGGCGCCCGGCCGCTGACCTGCAGCAGCGCGAGCACGAGCGAAGTGAATTCATGTCCGAGCGGAATCCCGGCAAATACGATGCCGGTCTCCGCGTCCGGGCGGTTCACGCTGAAGCTTGGCGTGCGTTCCAGCACGGCCGGCTCTACCGTAATCCGGCCGGACATTTCGGCCAGCTCATTCAGCAGGGACATCATCTCGTGGGAGACATCGTCGGTTCCCGCGCTGGCCTTGATCCGGACCTCGCCTTCCAGAAGCTGAAGATATTGATTTAATTGTGCTTTGATATCCGCGTCCAGTGCCATTCAGGTTCAACTCCTCAATGAATACAGTTAGATCTTGCCTACGAGATCGAGGCTCGGCTTCAGCGTCTCGCCGCCTTCTTTCCATTTGGCCGGGCAGACTTCACCCGGGTTCTTGCGCACATATTGGGCAGCCTTGATCTTGTCAACGATAATGCTGGCGTCGCGGCCGATGCCGTCGGCGTTGATTTCTACCGTCTGAATCACGCCGTCCGGGTCGATGATGAAGGTTCCGCGATCGGCCATGCCCGATGCTTCGTTCAGAACGTCGAAGTTGCGGGAAATGGTGTGCGAAGGGTCGCCGATCATCACGTAAGTAATTTTGCCGATCGCTTCGGAGTGATCATGCCATGCTTTATGTGTAAAATGGGTGTCGGTCGATACGGAATAGACTTCCACGCCCAGGCTCTTCAGCGTTTCGTATTCGTTCTGCAGGTCTTCCAGTTCAGTCGGGCAGACAAACGTGAAGTCGGCCGGATAGAAGCAGACCACGCTCCACTTGCCTTTGAAATCGGCTTCGGACACTTCGATGAAGTTGCCGTTGTGGTAGGCGTTGGCTTTAAAAGGCAGGACTTCTTTTCCAATCAGAGACATATACAGGTTCCTCCTAAGATTAAATGGTATATAGCCGCCATAGAAAATAGCGGTTATTTATTGATAATGATTATCATCTAGTTATTATTATTTGTCAAGGTACGAAGTTGGTATTCACAATTCGTTCAATAAGCCGACCGTTTCTCCTAAGGGGCAGGAATCGGAATCGAATCCTCGAAATCATTAATTAACAGCCAAAACGCGCATGCTGTAACCACCTTAACTCAATTGCAGGAGGAGAAACCTCATGAAAGTGGTCACCGTTCAGACCCTGATGAACCAATTCAAGCTTGAGCTGCTTGCCGGAGAAGCGGGGCTGGCTCGCACGGTTACCCGGCCCCGGGCGCACCGTCCGGGCCTTGAATTTGTCGGGTACTTCGACTATTTCCCCATGAACCGGGTTCAGGTGCTGGGACGCAAGGAGATCACCTATCTGCTTAAGCAGGATTTGGACGAACGCGAGCTTCATATCGGGAATATCGTCAAATACCACCCCCCTTGCTTTATTGTAACCTCTGGGCAGCAGGAAATTCCATATCTCAAGCTGTTCTGCGAGCAGGAAGGCATCCCGCTTCTGCGGACGGAGGAGACCACGACGGAATTTATCTCGCGGCTGGACGGATTTCTGACGAAGGCGCTGGCGCCCGAAATGTCGATCCACGGCGTGTGCGTCAATGTGTCGGGCATCGGGATTCTGCTGAGAGGCCGCTCGGGCATCGGCAAAAGCGAGACGGCGCACACGCTGATCCGCCGGGGGCACCGGTTCGTCGCCGATGATATCGTCGTCCTGAAGAAGCTGGGGCCGGCGACGCTGCTCGGCACCCATAATGAAACCACGCGCGAGTTCCTTGCCCTCCGCAGCATCGGGCTCATCAATGTGGTGCGGCAATACGGGCGGCGGGCCTTCCAGGACGAGACCCGGATTGTGCTGGATATCGAGCTGGCCCCGTGGCAGGATCAGGCGCTGAACAACCAGCTGGAGGTGGTGCCGCAGGATACGGAATATTTGGGCGTCCGCATTCCCCATATCGAGGTTCAGCTCCAGCCGGGGCGGGATGTCGCCGGTCTGATCGAGGCGGCGGCCAACAACTGGTACCTGAAGCAGCTCGGGTACAGCGCGGCCGAGGATTTCATGAAGCGGATCGAGGAAGGGATGGGAAGCTGACAGACCGGGAAGCCCGGAAAATGTTTGTAAACCGGTCCATCGGGTAACTATATGTTATGAATCCAAGCCAAGGAGGAATTGACGATGTCCGATTACAAACAGAACGAAGCGGAAATCCGCAACCGGGAAGACAAAGACAGCGACTCCCTCGCGGAGCAGAAGAAGATGGAGAACGGCGTCGACATTGAGCCGGAAGCCGACGAATGGGTAGCCAAGCCAGCCGAATCCGCCCATCCGGACCCGAATCCCAAATCCTGAGGAACGGATAAACGGATATCCGGCCAAGCGCAGGGCTTCCGCAGCGGAAGCCCTGTTTGTCGTGCAGCGGCCCTTGGGAAAGGAAGGATATTCAAGTATACTAAGGGACAAGCCGGACAGCCGGCACCCATCCCAGGAAGGCAGGAGGAATGGCGATGCGAGATCGGAACCGGGGCGTTCGTCCCCGCCAGAACCGGGAAGAAGCCGCTGCAAGTCAGGAAGAGAAGGCGAACGGGCCGGAACAGACGCTTCGAAACGCCCTCAAGACGGAAGCGCTGCGGAATCGCGGAGACAGTCCCGGATACGGGCAGAATGGCCGGGAGGACGGAGCGAATTCGTCCGGACAGGCCTAGGGAAGAACGGAAGAGGCGCTCGGAACGGAGCGCCGGACAGGGTGCCCGGCGGTTATCGCGATCTCCGCGAACCCGGCGGGCTTTTTGGCGCGGATTCTCCAGGATTGGTTCGGCATAGGCCGTCCGGTTTATAGCCATACTAAAGCTCAATCTATTTCGGAGGGAGGGCTGCTGATGGCAGGCGGGAGTGATTGGCGGGAGTATGCATTCTATTTTCTGGGATATGCCGTGCTCGGATGGATGCTGGAGTCGTTCTATAACCGTTACAGCGCCGGAACGTTTCTGAAGGAGAATTTCCTGAAAGGGCCCTACAAGCCGATGTATGGCTTTGCGCCCGCGGTGCTGGTTGCAGCCGGGGGAACCTCGCTCTCCTGGTACCTTTTTGCGCTGCTGACCCTCATGGTTCCGTCTGCGGTCGAGTATGCCAGCGGAGTGTGGCTGAACCGGTGTTTCGGGCGTGGCTGGTGGCATTACGGCAACCATCGTTTTCAGTGGGGGGGCCATATCTGTCTTCGTTTCTCGATGTATTGGTGGGCGCTCTCGGCCGCCGTACTCTTATGGCTTCAGCCGTTCATGAGCAGCCTGTACGCCGGGGGCGCCCCGCTCTGGAACACGCTTGTGCCAATGGTACTGGTCCTGCTGGCTGCCGATTTTGCCTGGACCTGGCGTGTGCGGCGACGGCCGGCGGCAGAGTTTGGGGGCGACCTGCAGAAGGGATAGCGTAAGGAAAGGGATAGGAGGCCTTCGCCGCTTCAAAGCGGCGAGGGCCTTTTTGGCATAGACTTCCTCTGATTAACTATCAAAAATTTGGAAGACTTCCCCAGAGAATCTGTGCTAGAATGGAACGAGTGTAAGGCCGAATGACGGATCATGCGCCGTCTGGCGTATCGGGCAGGGGAGGTCACACCATGAAGGATACGGCGCTGGTCGCCGAAGAGCGGGTAGCTCTCGTTACCGGAGCGTCCAGCGGATTCGGGGTCCGGATTGCGGTAAAGCTGGCGGAACGGGGATACCGGGTAGCCGCCTCCATGCGGGACCCGGTCAGCCGGGGAGAGGAGCTGGAGAGCCGGGCGAAGCGCGCAGGGGTCTGGAACCGGATTGTTGTTCTGCGCTTGGATGTAACGGAGTCCGGCAGCATCGAAGCTGCCGTCTCGTTCCTGCTGAAAGAATATGGTAGAATTGATGTGCTGGTCAACAACGCCGGCTACGCTGCGGGCGGCTTCACGGAGGAGGTTCCGCTGGAAGAGTGGCGTCTGCAGATGGAGACGAACTTCTTCGGGCTCGTCGCCGTCACCCGGGCCGTGCTGCCCGGCATGCGCCAGCGGCGGAGCGGCCGGATTATCAACATGGGGAGCGTCAGCGGAAGAACGGCATTTCCGGGGTTCGGCCCCTATGCGTCATCCAAGTTCGCTCTGGAGGGCTTCAGCGAGAGTCTCAGGCATGAGATGAGTCCCTGGGGAATTCAGGTGGTGCTGATCGAACCGGGATCTTACCGGACGGCCATTTGGGAGAAAGGGATGGATACGGTCTCTGCGGTTCCCGACTCTCCGTATCGGCGGCAGCTGGATGCCGTCCTGGCCTTTACAAAGCGGTCGGCGGCCGGAGCGCCCGATCCGCAGGAGGTGGCGGATCTGGTCGGCCGGCTCGTCGATCTTCGCTCGCCGAAGCTTCGCTACGCGCCCGGCCGCGCCGCCCGGCTGCTGCCTTCCGTCAAGTCTCTGCTGCCTTGGCGGCTGTATGAACGTCTGGTCCGATTTGCCTTGAGGCGGAGAACGCCTTAGAAGAACGCTTTGAGAGAAGCTGGATGGACTCAACGCGATTATGAAGGAGGTAAGCTTCTTGTACAAATGGCTGAAACAGTGGGTTCCTACCGTATTCATTGCCGTGGTGCTGTCTCTGCTGATCCGTAATTATGTGGCTGAAGCGATGAAAGTTCCAACCGATTCCATGGTCCCGACCATCCAGGTGGGCGACCGCGTCCTGGTAGAGAAGATGCTCTGGCTGACGACGCTGAAGTTCGGCGATCTGGTGGTCTTCAACCCGCCGGTCGAACATGGGCACACGCCGTATGTGAAACGGCTGATCGGTCTGCCGGGCGACATTGTGGAAGTCAAGGACGGCAGTCTCTACCGCAATGGAGCCCAGGTCGAAGAGCCCTATCTGGCGGTGACGATGAATTACAGCTTCGGGCCGGTGACGGTGCCGGAGAACAAGTATTTCTTCCTGGGCGATAACCGAAACATCAGTTATGATTCTCATTTATGGCCAACTACTCCATTCGTGGACAAAGACGAAATCATCGGCAAAGTCATTCTGGATATCCCGGTAGGACGTTTGACCCGCTAAGCGGCTCCGCGCGCAGCCGAACCGATAATCAGCGCCAAGCGCCATACATAGCAGCCGTGCCCGCGAGGGCGCGGTTTTTTTGTGGGACCGGAAGAGGAATTCTCAAGTTTTGGTATACGTTTTTGCGAAAAATTTTCGATATAATGGGATATAAGATGTTAAAAGGGGGGACCTCATGAACCGGCTTCTGTCCCGGGTGTTAGGGCGGCGCAGAGTCAGTCTGACCACGTTGCTTACTCTTCTGGTGCTCGTCTCCACCGTGTTCTCCTCGTTGATTCTTCTGGCCGCCACCTACCAATCGAAGAAACAATCGCTGATTAACGCGACCTTAACGATAAACGCTTCCAATTCCGAGAAAATGGCCTTTACGATGAGCCGGCTCTTCCGCTCCATGGAAGAAACCTTGAAATCGGCCGCTTCCGGCATCGGCCGGGAACCCGCCGACAACGAAGTGATTCGCCGCCACTTGGAGCTGGCGCGGAGCAGCAGCGGGCACTTCAATTCGCTGGTGCTGATCAACACCGAGGGCGTCATTCAGGCGGCGGCCCCGATTAATCTGAAGGCAGAAGGAAGCAAGGTGCCCCTGCTGATCCAGCAGACGGCCGCTGTCCAGCTGCTCGAGCCATTCGTCTCGCGCCCCTTGTTCTCCCCGCTCGCCGAACGTCTGATTGTGTACATGAGTTACCCGGTGTACGACAAGAACGGGATTTATGCCGGAGCTGTAGGCGGTTCGATTTATCTGGATCAGGACAATGTGCTGAGTCTGCTCTTCGGCGCAGGCCGGGAGCGCGACGGTTCCTATTCCTATGTGGTTGGGACGGAAGGGGAGCTGTTGTTCTACCCGGACAACAAGCGGCTCGGCACCAGCGCAGGCGAAGGGGAGCTGATTCAACGGCTGAAGAATCTCCAGAGCGGGCAGATGAAGACGCTTGATCCGGATGGCCAGGAAGTGCTGGCCGGGTATTCCAGTGTTCAGGCCAACGGCTGGGGGATCGTAGTTGTCTCTCCCATGAGCCTGGTGTACGAGCAGCTCAACGGGAGTATACGCGACGAATTGAAGAGCATGATTCTTCCGTACGCCTTGCTGGCGGCCGCCGTGGTCTGGTGCGCGCGGAGACTGGTTCGCCCGCTTGTTCTCCTGGCGAATCTGGTCGGGCGAATCGGCGACGAGCATCTGGAGGTCCCGGGACGAAGAGTCCATCTGATCCGGGAGGCCGATCTGCTGGCCCGGGCGCTGCGCGTTGCGATCCGCAATGTGCGCCGCCAGCGGGAGGAGCTGACGCACGCGGCGATGACCGACCCGCTGACCGGGCTCGTTAACCGGCGGGTGATGGAAGCCTCTATGGAGCAGTGGATGGATCTGCAGATTCCGTTCTCCCTTATTGCGCTGGATGTGGATAAATTCAAGGATATCAATGATGCTTACGGTCATCAGACCGGGGATGCGGTTCTGCAGCTGGTGGCCGGCCGAATGTCGTCCATGGTACGGCCAGGAGACATTTGCTGCCGCTACGGAGGTGAAGAATTCGTTATTCTCCTGAGAGGGACCGGGGGAACGGAGGCGTATGAGGTGGCCGAGCGGATTCGGCGGTCGATCGGGGAATCCAAGGACGGCCAGGCGGTTCCTGTAACGGTCTCCCAAGGCATCGCCGAGTATCCGCTGCACGCGGAGACGGGCGACGAGCTGTTCCGTCAGGCGGACGCTGCGCTCTATAGTGCCAAGGATGCGGGACGCAACCGGACGGTCCGCGCCGGAACCGATTTCTAAAACGAGGCATCATCAGACGGGGTTTTCACGCAAATAAGCCTCCTTTCCTGCTCAAGGAACGGAGGCTTATTGGTCATTTCGAGCTGTCCATGACCGGTCTGTCTACAGCCGCACCAGGGTGCGGCCGCGCATTTTGGCGTTCCGAATATCGCTGAGCGCTTGGGGCAGTTCGCTTAGACCGATTTCCCGGTCAACGAGCTTCTCCGGCTCGGCAGGCTTCAGATCGGTGCCCAGACGGCTCCAGACACGGCGGCGAAGCTCGGCCGGGCACTCTACGGAATCAATGCCAAGCAGGCTGACGCCGCGCAGAATGAAGGGCATGACGGTTACCGGAACCGCCGCGCCTCCGGTCAGGCCGCTGACGGCCACCGCGCCTCCGTAGGCGATCTTGCTCAGGATCGAGGCCAGCTGCGGTCCGCCGACCGGATCGACGGCGGCCTGCCAGCGCTGCTTGTCCAGCGGGCGCTGCTTGGCTTCCGGGTCGTAGACGTCGGTGCGGGAGAGAACCTCTGCCGCTCCAAGGCTGTGCAGAAATCCGGATTCATCCGGCTTGCCTGTGCTGGCCGCCACATGATAGCCCAGGCGGGCGAGCATGGCTACGGCCGAACTGCCTACGCCCCCGGTTGCGCCGGTCACCAGAACGGTGCCCCGTTCGGGAACGATGCCGCTCTGCTCCAGCGCTTGAACCGACAGCGCTGCCGTAAATCCAGCAGTTCCCAGAATCATGGCTTCCCGGGCGGTGAGACCCTCCGGTATTGGAACAATCCAGTCCGCCGGAACGCGGGCATACTCGCTGAAGCCGCCGAAGTGTGTGACGCCCAGACCGTAACCGGTGACGAGGACGGCGTCGCCCTGCTTGTAGCGATTGTCTTCGGACGAGACGACCTCCCCCGCCAGATCAATGCCGGGAATGAAGGGATACGCCTTGACGATCGTGCTGTTCGGAACGGACGCCAGACCGTCCTTGTAATTGACGCCGGAGTATTGTACCCGGATCAACACTTCGCCGGCGGAAAGATCGCCGGTCTCGAGGCGCTGTACGGCTAGAGAGAAAGTCTCGGCCTGATCGGCCACCAAAGCTTGAAATGCGGTTTCCATCGTTAGTCGTTAGGCTCCTTTGCTGTGCTGCTGTTCTTCTATAGGTCTATTAACCCCATTATTCTGCGCTTGCACAGCGGTCCGTGTCAATGAAGCTTGCCGCTTGGCGCAGCGGAGGGGGATTCGGCTGCCGGGTGAGGGCGCCCCTCTCCTGCGGAGTTCCGGGACGGAGTCTGAAAAGCGAAGGACAACACGCCTCGGGAACAGCCATCTGCGCAGACGCCGCAGAGAATGCAATCCGGGTGATCGTTCCGGCCGGATCGAACCATCCTGGCTACTTCCAGACTCATGGGACAGTTGCGGGAGCAGGTCCCGCAGCCGGTACAACGGGAGGGATCGGCGACAAGGCGCAGGGATGGCAGCCCAAGACGATTCCGGAGCCGGACGCCAAGTATCATAAACGGCGCCATCCAGCAGATAGAGCGGCACATGGCGCGGCGTCCGGTAATCATCGCCAGCCCGGCTATAAGGGCGACCACGGCGAAATAAGTGGCCAGACCCGGCAGATCGGCGGCGGAGAAGCCGTGATTCGTCATGTAGAACGGATGGACCGAGCGGATGCCGCCGGCGTGGACAAAGGCAGCGGCGATGCCGATCAGCCAGGGGACCCAGATCCAGAACTTGATCCGGTCCATCCGTCGCCCGGGAAGGCGGGTATCCACGACCGTCCGGCAGCATTCCTGCAGGCCGCCGGCCGGACAGAGCCAGCCGCAGAAGGCGCGCCCGAAGACCAGCGATCCGAGAAACAAGGCGGCGAACATCAGAAAGCTGCCGCTCACAACGCCTGCGGCTCCGCCCGTAAGGATGAGATAAGGCGAGAAATAGTACAGGGTCGCCGGAAAAAACAAGAACGATACGAACAGCAGCAGCCTGCGAATTTTCTGTCGTCTGGGCATCTGTTATCCTCCCGCAGCGGCCTGATCCGGCCGTTTTTTTGTCTTAACTATATCATCATGATATAGTCAAGGGAGTGAGATTTATCGCTCTGAACGGGAGGGGTCTGTATGGCCAAAATGAATCATACGATTTACATTATTCTCGGCTTGCTGAACCATGAGGAGCTGAGCGGCTATGATATCAAGAAGAGGATCGACGGCATGATCCGTCATTTCTGGGAGATCGGTTACGGTCAGATCTATCCGACCCTGAAGACGATGGAGGAAGACGCGTTGATCGAGCGCGCCGCCGCGAAGAGGGGGAGAGGGCCGGAGCGCAGCCTGTACCGCATAACGGCGGCCGGGCAGGAGGAGCTCCGCCGTTGGCTGGGGCTTCCGGAATCCCGGGAATATGTCAAATACGAAGTGCTGGTCAAGCTGTTCTTCGGCGCCGCCGTCCCGGCCGAAGAGAACCGTCGGCGGATAACAGCGTTCCGGGAGCGCCATGCGCAGAATGCGGAGCTGATGGGAGTTTTTGCGGGCAATCTGGAGCGGGTCCTGAAGGAGAGCCCGGATCATTTGTACTACTACTTGACGGTGCTGTTCGGGGAAGAGATCTACGGCGCTTACCTGCGCTGGGCGGACCGGGCGTTGAAGCTGCTGGAAGAAGCGGGGGAGAAGGAGAAGTAACCGGCCGCGGAGGCCGGACCTCCCTGGACCTGACAGAAGGCGGGGAATTCAGCAGCAACCGCAAGCCGCCCGGCAGGCTTCTAACGCCTGCCGGGCGGCTTGCCGGCAGCGTCAGTTGGCCGCGGTCTCCTTCTTGGGAGGAACGACGGGCACATAAATATCCATCTCCAGCTGCTCGTTCCGGTCGCGCCAGCAGCGTTCGTCGTAATACTCGAAATCCGCAGCCTGAGCGAGTTCATAGCCGGAGTGGGGCAGCCACTCGCTGTAAATGCTGTTCCAGGTCTCCTGAATGGAAGCGGTGAACTGCTCTGCCGGAACCCGGGGAGTCGTGAAGACGGCGTAGGTCTGCTCGGGGAAGCTCCGAACCGCAGCGCCCTCCGGAGGCTTCGCGTCCGGCTTGCACTCGACGCCGATGACGTAGGCGAAATCGCCGGTGTCCAGGTTGTGATCGGTGCAGATGCCGTATTCCGCCGTGGATACCGCCTGGTCCATCAAGGTCTTTCCGAGTTCCTCCTGCATGTAGCGCTGCCAGAAGGCAGGGATCTCCCGGTTGTTCTGTCCGTTATCGCTCCGGGTAGTCAGACTGTACCCCAGGATGTGAAAAGCAGGTTTCACTTCGATCCGATAATTCATGCGAATTCCTCCTAAATAAGAATGGATCCGCTTCCGCTGCAATTCGGCTTTGCCGTAGGCCGGAGCGTGAATTCCCCGCTTCCGGTAGTCTCCGGGGGTCATGCCGAACAGCTTGCGAAAGGCGCGGATAAAGGTCTCCGGCGAGCCGAAACCGCAATCGAGCGCAATTTCAATCAGCTTGTCGTCCGTATGCGCGATCCGGAATGCCGCCATCACCAGCCGCCGCTTGCGGACATAGTCCATGACAGGGACGCCAGCCATCGCCTGAAAGACGCGGTGGAAATGAAAATCGGAGAAGCCTGCCAGCCGGGCCAGTTCCTGCAGCGTCAGCTCTTCGCAAAGATGCTCCTCGATATAATCCACCGCCTGCTGAATGATCGCTTCGTAAGTCGAAATCGTTCTCGCCTCCTTCGTAAGTTATTGTACCGATACGGGAACCGGTGTTCTTGACGATTCTTGCGGTTCTCCGCCCGCATTCGTTACAATGAATGAATCTTAGTTCATGAAAGCGGGGAAATCGGATGGGAATTCAAGTAGCGCAATCCATTCTGGACCTGATCGGCAACACGCCTGCCGTGCGGCTGAACCGGCTGACGGGCCCGGAAGACGCCGAGGTGCTGGTGAAGCTGGAACGCTTCAATCCCAGCGGAAGCGTCAAGGACCGGGCTGCCTACAACTTGGTTCGGGAAGCGGAGCGCCGGGGACTGCTGCGGCCGGGCGGGACAATTATCGAACCGACCAGCGGCAACACCGGCATCGGACTTGCGATGAACGCGGCGGCCAAAGGCTACCGGGCCATTCTCGTGATGCCGGACAATATGACAACCGAACGCATCAATCTGCTGAAAGCCTATGGAGCGGAGGTCGTGCTGACCCCGGCGGCGGAACGGATGCCGGGGGCCATCCGGCAGGCGCGGGAGCTGGCGCAAGCGATCCCCGGCAGCTTCATCCCGCAGCAGTTCGAGAACGAGGCGAATCCCGCTATCCACCGGACGACGACCGCGCCGGAAATTCTGGCGCAGACCGAGGGGCGGCTGGATGTGTTCGTTGCCGCTTCGGGAACGGGCGGAACCATTACCGGAACGGGCGAAGCGCTGCGCGAGCAGCTGCCGGACTTGCGGATTGTCGTCGTGGAACCTGAAGGTTCTCCGGTGCTCTCCGGCGGGAAGCCCGGTCCGCACAAGCTGGTGGGAACCAGCCCGGGATTCGTGCCGGCCATCCTGAATACGGGCATCTACGACGAGATCGTCCGTGTCGCCGACCGCGAGGCCATAGAGACGATGCGGGCGCTGGCCGCCCGGGAAGGGCTGCTGCTCGGGCCTTCCGGAGCAGCGGCGGTATGGGCGGCGCTGCGCGAAGCCCGCCGTGGAGGACCGGGACGAACCGTGCTCTGCATCGCTCCCGATTCGGGGGAGCGTTACTTGAGCATGGATCTGTTTTGAAGCAGCGGGAACGAAGCGGGGCGGGGCGTCAGGAGAGAGGAAGCGCAGGCTGCGCCTCATCGGTCTTCTCCCCGCGGCCGGCGCGCGAGAGCAGCGCCAGCGATACGGCGACGAGTCCCAGGCAGAGCCAGTAGACGTTCCGGTATCCGGCAATCTGGGCCACCAGGCCGCCGGTCAGGTTGCCGAGCAGTGAGCCGAGCGTCGAAGAATTGGAATACAGAATCGTGGCCAGGCCCGGCGTCGCCGGCAGCAGATCCTGAAAGTAGCTCAGGCCGATCGCAACGACCATCGAGACGAAGGAAGCTTGAAGCAGCTGCCCGGCAATCACCTGCCACAGCCCGTCCGCATTCAGCAGCAGAATATGATAAATGCCGGCCAGCACACAGCCCGTCATCATCAGCTTGCGGTTGCCGAAACGGGAGGCGAGGCTTCCGAGTCCGATCATCAGCGGAATCTCAAGCCCGGCGCTCAGCGCAATGATGATCCCTGCCTGCGATTCGGTGCCTCCGAGCTGGTTGACGACGAAGAGCGGAATGTTCAGGTTATAGGTGGTATTGCACATGCTGAGCAGAATCATGGCCAGAAAAGGCAGCAGAATCCGCCGCTCGCGCAGGGATACGGTCCGTTCGCCGGCTGCGGGTCCGATCCGCTTCAGGTTCAGGACGGGCGAGGCTTCCTGCTTGGAATGCAGGAAGAAGAAGACGCAGCAGCCGACCGCCGCAAAGAAGGCGGAGGTGCCGAGAAAGACCCCCCGGTACCCCAGCTGAAGCAGCAGGAAGCTGCCGATTAAGGGCCCGATGAGAAAGCCGAGGGAGAACAGCGAGCGCAGAAGGGAATTGGCGAAGGTGCTGTCCGTCCGTCCGCTGGCGCTGACGGCTTCCCGGGCCGAGGCGAAGATCTGCGGAACGGCAGGCGCTCCGAAGCCGACCAGCAGCGAGACGGTAATCAGCATCAGCATATATTCATGAAACACGAGATACGACGCATATCCCAGGGCGGAGCAGGCGGTGGCGGCGACAATGACAAGCTTCCGGTTCAGGCCGCTGTCGGCATATTTGGCGAGAATCGTATTGACGAGTACCCCCGTGAGGGATACGCAGGCCATGAAGAGGCCGAACAAGCCAGTGGACATGCCGATTACCCGGGTACAGTACAGGCTCAGATAAGGGCTGGTTACGGAGACGGCAATGCCGATCAGCATCATGCCGGCGACGAACAGGGTATAGTTAGGGATACGGAATAAACCGCGTATGCGGGCGAACAAGTAACATTCCTCCAAATGAAATTGCACCAAGGCAGCAGAGGCCTGGATGTACAACGTCTTCGATTTGCGGACTTCCGCCCCTGCGGAAGCCGACTCCCATTCTATCATATTCAGCCTTCCCGGGCAGCGGATTTGAGGGTTGATAAAGCCGGAACGGAGGTATAGAGTGAAGAAGATTCGGCGTAAATCCGCTAGTGAAGAACAGGAGGATCATTCATGCTGCTGCAAGATCATGACATTATTGTATTCCAGGGGGACAGCATTACCGATGCAGGACGCGACCGCACCGATTCGGAATCCCTGGGCCACGGATACCCGCTGCTTCTGGCCTCCGCACTGGGCCGGCTGTATCCGGAGAAGAAGCTGACCTTCTATAACCGCGGAATCGGCGGAGACCGGGCAACCGATCTTCAAAGCCGCTGGGAAGAGGATGCGCTGGCGCTAAAGCCGACAGTGCTCTCGCTCTATATCGGGATTAATGATACGTGGCGCCGTTATGATGAAGGGGAAGAAACGACAGCGGAAGCGTTCGAACGGAGCTACCGCGATCTGCTGGACCGTACGCTGGCCGCCGGCGATGTCCGGCTGATTCTGCTGGAGCCGTTTGTCCTCCAGGTCCCGGGACTCGACCGGGAATGGCGCAGCGACCTTGACCCCAAGATTGCCGTCGTCCGCAAGCTCGCCCGGGAGTACGGCGCCCGGCTCGTTCCGCTTGACGGCCTCTTCAATGCGGCCGCGTTGGCCGATCCGGCCTATTGGGCGGCCGACGGCGTTCATCCGACTCCGGCAGGCCATGCCCTGATTGCCGAAGCCTGGATGAAGGCTGCGGGCATCCGCTAGGCCGCCCTGCCAGGCAAGCAAAGATGCTCCGGTCCGCCGACGCGGCACCGGGGCGTTTTTTTTGCGTGCGGCGAGCACACTGGTATAATAGAGAGGAGTTCAAGTCCGGCCATAATACAGCGGTAACCCCTGCAGAGAAGGCTGCACATGATAGCAGTATCGAAACCGAGAGAGGGATGGAGCAGCATGATATGTAATAATGAACGGGACCTGGAAGGCTTGAAGGCGGCGGGCCGCGTGGTGGGCATGACCATTGCCGAAATGCGGAGCAAGCTGGAGCCGGGAATGACCACGGCGGAGCTGGATGCTATCGGCGCTGAATTTCTGACGCGGCACGGGGCCGTATCGGCTCCGATCAAGACGTATGATTTTCCGGGAAGCACCTGTATCAGCGTCAATGAAGAGGTAGCCCACGGCATTCCCGGCAGACGGGTGATTCGTGCGGGCGATCTGGTGAACATCGATGTCTCGGCCGAACTGAACGGATATTACGGCGACGCAGGCGTCTCCTTCCAGCTCCCGCCTGTAACCGACCGGCTGACTCGGCTCTGCCAGAGCGCCGAAGAGACGATGATGGCGGTCATTATGAGCCTGCGGGCAGGCATGAAGGTGAACGAGATCGGGAGAAGGATGGAGCTGGAAGCAAGCAAGCGCGGCTATCAGGTCATCCGCAATCTTTGCAGCCATGGAATCGGCAAATCGCTGCATGATAAACCCCACGAGATTCTTCCGTTCTATGAACCGCGGATCACGACCGTACTGAAGGAAGGGCAGGTCATTACGGTGGAGCCTTTTCTCTCGACGGGCGCGCAGTACGTGGACCAGCAGAGCGACGGCTGGACACTGACCGTGCCGGACAACAGCCGGGTTGCCCAGTTCGAGCATACGATTATCGTAACTTCGGGAGAACCGATCATTCTGACATCGGCCTAAGGGGCGAGGGAGAGAAGAGCATGGGATCAAGCGCAGAAGCCGAGGAGCTGAAGGAAGCGTTCCGAAGCCGCCGTTCGGCTGCCGGAATCGAAGAGCTGCTGATGCGGGAGAGCGGGCTGCCGGGGCCGCGGATCAATCTCCGGGTGGCGGGTGAATTCGCCCGCCTGACGGCGTTGTCCGCATGGCGGGAGCTGGACGAGGCCGTCGCGAAGTGGCCTCGCATCGGCCCGGATGAAGCGGGCACGAACGAGCCTCGCGTCATCCTGCCGTTCTGCGCCATGCTGGCGGCGGGAACGGGGCTCGCGGCGGCCTCCCCGGAAGGACGGCGAAGCCGCCGCGAGCTTCTCCGCCGGGGAATGAACGATGAGCGGTGGCGGATCCGCGAGGCGGCTGCGATGGGGCTCCAGCTGGCCGGTGAAGCGGACTTCGCTCTGCTCCGCGAGACTGTGGAGCTCTGGCTGGAGGAGGCGAACGAGCTGGAACAGCGGGGCTTGATCGCCGCACTGGCGCATCCTCCGCTGCTTCGGGTCAAGGAACAGGCGCATTTTGCGCTTCGGACGGCCGAGTCGGTGCTGACCCGGCTGGCGGGGCGTGAAGCGCAGCGGCGCTCTGAACCGGAACGCGTGCTGATCCAGGCGCTGGATTATGCGGTAAGCGTTCTGGCGGCGGCGGAACCCGAGGAAGGCTTCGCCTTGCTGGAGCGCATGACAGAGGCGGAAGACGCGCGCATCCGGCGGATTGCGGCGGCCAATCTCGGCAAGGCGCGGCTGGCCAAGCCTCACGCGGGCCGGGTTAAGCGCCTGCTGGAAGGGTTGGACCGAGTTGACCGGGCAGCGAACGGAGACGGCAGCGATTAGGTCTGCTTAGGTTGGTCTATAGGAACTGTTCATTCAGCGAACGAAGTCATTCTGCGGAAGCAGGGGGGATTTCGGCCAGCGGGAAGGACAGTTTTTTTGCGGCTATTTACAAACAAAAAGTAATAAACTATAATAAATATAGTTGAATGACGATGATGAATGATTAACGAATGCAGGAATGAACACATTCATACAAGTACACATGAATAGGGAGGATTTCCGATGTCTGCTGCTGTATTGCCTTCGGCATTGAAACTGGGAACGGTCCAACTGCGGGTCGCCAACCTGGACCGTTCGCTGAATTATTATCAGGACATGATCGGTCTTCGGCTTTTGAAGCGGGAAGCCGGCTTCGCCGAACTGGGAACGGCCGACGGTTCCGCGCTGCTGCGTCTGCGGGAAATGAACCGGTCGCCGCGTATGCCCCGCCGGCCCGCAGCCGGACTGTATCATTATGCGCTGCTGCTTCCCGATAGAGAGAGCCTGGGACTGGTTCTCCGCCATCTGGCCCGGAACGGAATAGATGTCGGGCAGGGCGACCATCTGGTCAGCGAGGCTCTCTATATCCAGGACCCGGACGGCAACGGAATTGAGCTGTACCGGGACCGTCCCCGGTCGGAATGGACCTACGACCTGGAGGGCCGCGTCGTTATGACGACCGACCCTGTAGATGTGGAGGGACTGATGGAGGCTTCTTCCGGGCTAGTGTGGAACGGGCTGCCGGACGGGACTGTCATGGGACACATTCATTTTCATGTGGGTCATCTGGAACAGGCCCGGCAGTTCTATTGCGAAGTTCTGGGGTTCGATCTGACGGCCCGCTACGGCCGCTCGGCTCTGTTCGTCGCGGCCGGGGGCTATCATCACCATATCGGACTCAATGTCTGGGCAGGCGAGGGAGCAACGCCTGCGAACGAGGATGAGGCCGGAATCGACTTCTTCACTCTGCTCTTGCCAACGAAGAAGGACCGGGATGAGCTGATCAGCCGTGTTCGAAAAGCGGGCTGGCCGGTGGAGGAGGGCCAGGATATGCTGCGGGATCCTTGGAATATCGGCATTCGGCTGATTGCAGCAGGCTGACCGCTGCAGGCTAATCGCCGCAGGTTAATCGCCGCCTGACTGACTGAATGATCCCGCCTCTTTTACAAATTCGGTCTCTGCTCAACAATTGCCGAGATTGCCTCCCTCACATCGCCCCGGAACAAGCCTCCGTGATAACAGATCACGGCTTCCGGCTCCAGAGCTTGATACTGCCGCAGGGAAACGATTGCCGCCGCCATATCCGGATTAGCATCCGGATCCGGGCCGCAGAGCGCGCCGCCGCGGACGGTCAGGCTGTCGCCGGCGATGAGGGTTCGGCTGCCCGAGTGGAAGAAGGCCAGATGGCCCGGACTGTGCCCCGGAGTCCAGACCGTCTGGAGTCCGCCTGCGAACGGCAGCGTTTCCCCGCCCCTCAGCACCTGATCTACCCGTCCGCGCGGCGGATGAGCCAGTGTATGGAGGAAGGCCCGGCGCCACTTCTCCGGTACGGAAGACGGGAGAGCCGATTCTGCGGCGGCCAGTGCTTCGGGCGTATGCTTCAGCAGCATTCGTTCCCCCTGAATATGGGGGATCTCAAGTTCATGGGCGTAGACCCGGATGCCGGAACCGCCCTCAAGAAAGTCGGGGAGGCTTCCGATATGATCGAGATCCTGATGAGTCAGCAGGATGGTATCCAACCGGTGGGGATCGGCTCCGGCCGCCGCAATCGCTTCCCGAAGGCTTCCGTATACGCCCGGGTAGCCGGTGTCGATCAATACCGTGTGATCGGAATCCTGGAGAAGAACCGGATAAATGGTCTGCGCTCCCCCCATTACGGATACCGAAATTTCAAGCAGGAAGAGTCCCGGTGCAAGTTGCATACTTATACAGCCTCCTTCAACTGATGTCAGCCGCTCTGAAGCACGGCCGAATGCTTACCAGCATAGAAGAAAGCCAATGGATATTCAATAAAAAAATATAATATTATAACACAAAAATATTATTTGTCTATATATCATTCGTGAATGATGTGTGAATTTTTGGCCGAGTATCGGCCTATTTTTGCGATGAAAAGGACGGGTCGTTATAATGAGGTAAAACGGCATCTGGAGTTGAAAACTTGGAAACCTTAATTGCAGTACTGGTGCTGTTGTCCTTAATCGCACTGTCCAATATCCTGAACCGCTTCATTCCGTTCGTGCCGGTTCCCGTTATCCAGATCGTGCTGGGCGCTGCTGCGGCGGTATGGCCGGGAGGCATTCACCTGACGCTGGAGCCTGAACTGTTCTTCGTATTGTTCATCGCGCCGCTGCTGTTCAATGACGGTCGGCGGACCCCGCGCGACGAGCTCTGGAAGCTGCGCGCTCCGATTCTGATGCTGGCTCTGGGTCTCGTATTCATCACGGTCCTCGCCGGAGGTTATGCCATCCACTGGATGATCCCGTCCATTCCGCTGGCTGCGGCGTTCGCCTTGGCCGCCATCCTCTCGCCGACCGACGCTGTGGCGACCTCGGCCCTGGCCGGCAGGGTACATCTGCCGGGCAGCATCCACCGGATTCTGGAGGGGGAATCCCTCATGAACGATGCGTCCGGTCTGGTCGCTTTCAAATTTGCGATTGCCGCAGCCGTCACCGGCGTGTTCTCCCTGCCCCGGGCCATCGGGAGCTTCTTCCTTATTGCCGCCGGCGGCCTGATCGCCGGAGCGGTGCTGGCCTGGCTCTTGATCCGGCTGAGCGTGTTCATCCGCCGGTTGGGGATGGAGGATGTTACCATTCACATGCTGCTGCAAATGTTGGCGCCCTTCCTGATCTATCTCATCAGCGAAGAGATCGGCGTATCGGGCATTCTGGCCGTGGTAGCCGGCGGGATGATCTACGCCGTAGAGAAGGACCGAGCGGTAGCGCCGCAATACAAGCTGCAGCTCGTATCGGCCAGCACCTGGTCCGTGCTGCTGTTCATTCTGAACGGTCTGGTCTTCCTGCTGCTCGGCCTGTCGCTTCCCGATGTCTTCTCGGTGATCTTCCGGGATACGGCGATCGACAACCTCCGGGTGATCGGCTATGTATTTGCCATCACGGCGCTGCTAATTGCCATTCGCCTGCTCTGGCTGATAATCTCCGCAGCCTCCGGGCTGTTCTTCTCCCCCGGAGAGAAACCGGGATGGAAGCCGCTGCTGCTGACGGCGGTATCGGGTGTGCGCGGCGCCGTTACGCTGGCGGGCGCATTCTCGATTCCGCTGACGCTGGGCGACCATTCGCCGTTCCCCGAGCGGGATCTCATCCTGTTCCTGGCCGCCGGCGTCATTCTCGTGTCCTTGCTGACCGCAAGCATACTGCTGCCGCTGCTCGCGGACGAACAAGAGGAGAAGAGCAGCGAGCGGTCCGCCATCGGACGGATTACGGAGACCGGTCTGAGCCGGCTGCGGGATTTGGCTGCGGCCAGCGGGACGGACGCGCTGCCTGCCGTCCGCCAGTTCGCCGAGGGCGCACGTGAGCTGGCCCTGGAGCATGAGCACGCTTCTCCGGACGGCCGGGAGCATGAGCTGCGGCGGCAGATTGCCGAAGCCCGACTGACCGGTCTGCGCGCAGAGCGCAGGGCGCTGGAGCATCTCGTCGCATCGGGCGAGGTGCCGGAGCAGGCCGGCCGCCGGCTGCTGGAGATGCTGGACCGGTGGGAGACCTTCTTCACCGGCCGGCTGAACTCGCAGCTTCGGCTGTCGGCCGGTGAAGTGGGACGTCTCCTCGCGACGATGTTCTCGGGCTGGCGTTCCGGGTCCGCAGAAGGCCGGAAGCCGGATTGGAATTCCGATGAGGCAGAGAATCTTTGCAGGGCCAGAGCGGTCATGATCCGAGCGGCGGTCGCTGCGCTGGAAGAGAGAAGGAACGGCGGGAATGACGCCGTATACGGCCGGGCGGCAGCGCGTTACCGGCAGATGCTGGCCCGTCTGGAGAGGAATGAGGAGACCGATCCTTCGGGACTTGCCGAGGACCGGGCGCTGGAGCTGAAGCTTGAAGCCATTCAAGAGCAGCGCAACGAGGTCCAGACGATGTACCAGGACGGTGTCATCAGCCGGAGAACGGCCGGCAAGCTCCGCAAGTTCGTCGATGAACTTGAAACGTATATTTGGGAGAATTAAGCTGCTAATGCGATCTCTTTTTCAAGGAAATATGTCGAATACGGTCGACCGGGCAGGGGCCGTTCATGTATAATGAAAACGCCTTGCGAAAGAAGCCAAACACACGAAGAGAGAAGTTGATAGACATCAAACCCATTGCCTGGATTACCGACAGCACAAGTACGCTGCCTGAAGAATTCATTCAAGATCCGAACAACCATGTCTATGTTGTACCCCTGCGCCTGATCGTGGACGACACCTGCTACAAGGAGAACATTGATATTACAGCGGATGAGTTCTATGAACAGATGCGTATTCACGATAAAGCGAGCAGTTCGCAACCGCCCATCGGCGAATTCATTGAACTGTATGAATCCCTCAAGGACCGCTACGAAGAGGCGTTTGCTGTTCACTGCTCGTCGTCGCTGAGCGGGACTTACCACTCTTCGCTTCAGGCAGCCGAGATTGCCGGAATGAAGGTGACGGGAATTGATTCGAAAGTCGGCGCCTACCCGCTCCGCGAGATGATTATGCGCGGCATCCACTGGCAGAACAGCGGCTGCTCGGTGAAGGAGATCAAGGAGAGAATCGAACAGATCATTCGCAATATGTCCTTCTACATGCTGCCGTCCAGTCTGACCCAGCTGCACCGCAGCGGCCGTGTGTCCGGCCCCCAACTGATGCTCAGCCAGCTCCTGCGCATTCATCTGCTGCTGAAGTTCGATGACGGCAAGGTGTTCGTGGAGGAGAAAATCCGCACCTTCCGCAAAGCCAAACAGCGGCTGCTTGATATTCTCAAGAAGGACGTCGAGCTGATTAAGGAAGTATGCATTATGCACGCGAACAATATGGAAGAGGCGCTTAAGCTGAAGGAAGAAATCCTGAAGATGGCGCCTGCCCTGCGGACCGAGATTATGTCGTTCATTCCCGTAGCCGGCATTCATGCCGGCGAAGGAACGCTTGCGCTCTCCTGGATACGCGGAAGCCACACTTCGATGGCGTAGTCTCTCTCTAAGAGGAATGGAATCAATGGAATCGGTGTATTTCAAAAAAGCCCCCATCCGCTTCATCATGCGGATGGGGGCTTGTTCGTTATGCGCCGCGATGTATGGCGCTTGTCCTATCGCAGCGGCGTGCGCCGCCGGCGGAGCTGTCCGAGCACCTCGCTCAGTACAAGCCCGGTCGCGATCGCGCCCGAGAGAAGCAGCGTCTGGGTAGCGATCTGAACGGCTTCGCTGTAGTCGTTCTCGACGAACTTGCGCATGGCGTCGTAGGCCATGCCTCCGGGAACGAGCGGTATGATCCCGCCGATGCTGAAGACAATGACCGGCATCCGGAACCAGCGGGCGCAGAATTGGCTGATGACCCCGACGACGGCCGCGGCCGTAAAGGCGGCGACCATCGGCTTCCATTCCGGATTGAGCAGAAGATAGATGTACCAGCCGACCATCCCGACGAAGCCGCTCTGGATCAGCGCCCGCTTCGGGGCCTGGAACAGGATACAGAACGTCGCGGAAGCGACGAAGCTGGTAATAAGCTGAAGCAGCATGCTGGAAGCAACCTCTTTTCCGTATCGTTATAAGAAAGACAGAACTAGTCCGATGCCTGTCCCGATGGCAAAGGCGGTCAGAAAAGCCTCGGCGCCCTTGGACAGGCCCGAGATTAAATGACCGGCCATCAGATCCCGGACCGCGTTCGTAATCAGCAGTCCCGGTACGAGCGGCATCACCGACCCGATAATGATCTTGTCGATCTCGCTGCCCGCCCCCCAATAGACCAGCGCATAGGCCAGCAGTCCGATCAGCAGAGCGGCCGAGAATTCGGCAAAAAACTTGACCTGGACCAGCCGGTGCAGCCAGGTTGCGGCAGCAAAGCCGGCGCCGGAGACAAGCAGCGCCGCCGCGGCGTCGTCCAGTCCTCCGTTGAACATCACGGTGAAGCAGCCGCCGGTTGCGGCGCCTGCGAGGACCTGCAGCCACAGCGGATAGATATGGCCGTCGTCATCGACGGCATTTAGCGCCTGCAGCGCCTCCTCCGAGGAAATCTGCCGCTGGCTGAGCTTGCGCGAGATGTCGTTGACCCGGGTTACTTTCTCCAGATCGGTGGTTCGTTCCTCAATGCGGTACAGTCTGACCGGCTCCGTCCGGTTAATGGTGAACATAATGACCGTCGGCGTGACATAGCTGTGTGCGCCCGGGAAGCCGAGCGCTGCGGCCATGCGTGTCATGGTATCCTCCACCCGGTAGGTCTCCGCTCCGTTCTGGAGCATGATTTTACCTGCCAAAAGGCATAAATCCACGATCTCTGCATTCAATTGCTGTCGTTCCCTTCCCATCGTTGTGATATATCCGATTGTCGCCTTCCGGCGCCAAAAAGGCAAGTCCCGGGGATGAATATGTCAATTTGAAAAAATTTTAATAAAAGTATTTCAAAATCAAACCAAATGTTCGATATACCATATGAATGGACGTCTATACTTAATATGTTAAATTACCATCAGGAAGGGAACTGCCAATGACTGACTATAGTCCGGGCGAATCGCTGCTGGATCTATTTCTGTTCGAGACGGAGCAATCGCTGCAGCAGTTGGAAGAATCCATTCTGGCTTGCGAGCGCAACGGCGGATTTGCTCCTGACGACATTCATTTGATTTTTCGCATCATGCACACCATCAAGGGGTCTGCCGCAGTCATGGGTTTCAATCAAATTTCGCTTCTGGCCCATGCTATGGAAGACCAGTTCTATTATATGCGGGAGCAGGGAGCTTCGGCTTGCTGCGATTGCAGCAGACTGTCGGACCTGATTCTGCAGAGCGGGGACTTCATCCGGCTTGAGCTTATCAAAATCCGCGGCGGCGATCAGGCCGACGGCGAGGCGGCGGAACTGATTGACGCCATTCACGCTTTCCTTCAGGACATGAAGGAAGGGGACAAACGCCGGATCGAAGAGCCGGTTGCCTCCTCCGCAAGCGCTGCGGCGGAGATTGCGGCAGGCGACCCGGAGCAGGAGGAGCAGACGGAAGCGTGCGGTCTCCCGTCGCCGGGACATTACCGCATCGAAGTCCGTTATGCCCCCGATTGCGAAATGGCCAACATCCGGGCCTTTATTCTGGTGCGTGAACTGACGGAGTATCTCTCCTGCCAATGCCGGTATTCACCGGCGGATATTGCCGAGAATCCGGACAGCAGCGAAGTCATTCTTCGGGAAGGCTTCCATCTGGAGCTGGAGACGGACGTAGGGGCGGAATGCGTGGAGTCACTGATTCTGGGCATGCCGTTTGTCGAACGGGTCGCTATCCGTGCTCACGAAGCCGCTGCCCCGGTGAAGGAAACGGCGGCTGAACTGCCGGCGATGCCGGCTGCGGGTCCGGTGCCGGAATTCCCGGCGGAACCGGCGCCTTCCGGGAATGCGGCGGGTCGGCCGACGATAGGTATGCCGGTATCCGCCCCCGGCGAGGCTGCGCCGTTACCGGCTGCCAAAGGTTCAACGAATCCGTCCGCGTCCCCTGCTTCTTCCCAGGCGACCGTGATGATTCAGGTTAACGTCTCGCGGCTGGACAAGCTGATGGATCTGGTCGGCGAGCTGGTTATTGCGGAGGCGATGGTCGCCGGCCAAGCCGGCCGGCTCGGCCTGGAAGAGGAATTCGAGCATTTTGTCAAAGCAACCCGTCAGCTACGTAAAATCACGTCCGAGGTTCAGGAGACCGTCATGTCGATGCGGATGGTGCCCCTGTCGGCCACTTTCCGCAAAATGAACCGGGTTGTCCGCGACATGAATCGCAAGCTGGGCAAGGAAGCCGAGCTGGTCATCGTGGGCGAGGAGACGGAAGTCGACAAGAACGTCATTGAACATATCTCCGATCCGCTGATGCACGTGGTCCGCAACGCCCTGGATCACGGGATTGAGACGCCCGAAGCCAGAAAGGCCGCCGGAAAGAGCGGTGGAGGAAAGATTACGCTGGAAGCCCGCCATGCCGGGGGCGATGTGGTAATTGCCATTCGCGATGACGGCAAAGGGCTGAACCGCGAGGCGATTCTTCGGAAGGCGTCCGCCAATGGCCTGATTGCCGGCGACCCCGCCCAAATGTGCGACAAGGATGTCTTTGCCTTTATTTTTCACCCCGGATTCTCGACGAAGGAGACGGTATCGGAATTCAGCGGCCGCGGCGTCGGGATGGATGTTGTGGTCAAGGAACTGGAGAAGATCGGGGGAACCGCTTCGGTGGACAGTATGCCCGGCGAAGGCTCCGTTATCAGCTTCCGGATTCCGCTCACGCTGGCCATTATGGACGGCATGAACGTTCGGGTCGGCGCTTCCCGCTATACGCTCCCGATCACCGCAATTGCCGAATCCTTCCGGCCGGGTCCCGGCGACGTGCTGGCCGAGCCGGGAGGCGCCGAAATGATAGTGGTGCGGGGGCAGTGCCTGCCGGTTGTGCGGATGCACCGCCTGTATGCCTCCGAACCGGACACGGAACGGATGGAGGAGGGCGTCCTGATCCGTATCGAGCAGGACGACCGCAGCTTCTGTCTGTTCGCGGACGAACTGCTCGGCCAGCAGCAGGTCGTGATCAAGGCGCTTCCGGGCTATATTCGCCGGAGCGCCCGGCGCAGCCACTTTCTGGGCTGCACCCTGCTGGGCGACGGAGGTGTCAGCCTGATCCCGGATATCGGGCGGCTGGCCGCCATGCTGCAGCCGGGCGGGAGCTGTGCCCCGACCGCAGATTTTGCCAAGAGGAGATGAGATCGTTGTCAACATGGGAGACCGTCGAGCATGAAGAAGAAGACACCCAAAGGGATAAGTACTTGATTTTCTCGCTGGACCACCAGCACTACGGGATTGATATCCAGAATGTAACCGAGATTATCGGCATCCAGCCGATTGCGGCGGTTCCCGAGCTGCCGACATATATCAAGGGCATCATCAATCTCCGGGGAACGGTCATTCCCGTTATGGATATTCGGCTGAGATTCGGAATGGAGCCGAAGGCGTACCATGACCGGACCTGCATTATTGTTGTGGAGTGCGAAGATACCATCATGGGATTGATTGTGGATCGCGTCTCCGAAGTCATCTCGATTCCGGGCGAGAATGTCATCTCGGCCCAGGACGGAGGGTTCGAGGGCGGCGGTTACGTTACGGGCGTCGGCAAGAGCGCCGGCGGAGGAATGAAAATGCTGGTAAGCTGTTCCAAGCTGCTGGATGGAGAATATATGCCTCAGAATAGACGAACGGGGGAAAACGGAGTATGAGCAAGATCTGGAACAACATGAGAATCGGCGTAAAGCTGGTATGCAGTTTTGTCGTAGTAGCCCTGCTTGCAGCGGTTGTCGGCGGCGTCGGGATTGTCAATCTCAAGAAGGTGGACCGCAATTATACGGAGCTTTATCAGGATTACGGGATTTCACTCGGCTACATCGGCAAGGTAGGAATGGATTTCCATGCGATCCGGACGATCACCCGCGATATTATTATTGATCACCCGAACCGGGATTTGACCAAGCTGAAGAGCCGGATTCAGGAACTCGACAGCCGGATTGCGGAGAATCTGGCGCTGTTCGAGGGAAGCATCCATTCGGACTCAACGCGGGCGACGCTGGAGGAATTGAAGAAGTCTTTAAGCGACTACAACGGAGTCCGCGACAAAGCGATCTCCTATGAGGAAGCCGGCCAGCCGGAGCAGGCGCTGAAGGAACTCTACGGAAACGGGTCGGTGCCCGTGACCGACGCCACCGAGGCGATTGACGCCCTGTTCGCCACCAAGCAGGACACAGGGATGAAGAAGTCCGACCAATATTCCAATGAGAGCAACACCGCTATTACGACCATGTTCATCGTGCTGGTAGCGGCTGTCGTGCTGGCGGTCCTGCTCGGCGTGCTGATCTCCCGGATGATCGGCAGACCGATCCGCCAAATGCTGCATGCGGCGGACCGGATTGCGGACGGCGACCTGGATGTGGAAATTTCTTTTAACAGCACCGATGAAATCGGCATGCTGGCCGCTGCCTTCCGCCGGATGTCAACAAATCTGGATGAAGTCATGTCCAATATCCGTTCGGCTTCGGAGCAGGTGGGAGCCGGCTCGCAGCAGATGGCCGAGTCCAGCCTGGCCCTGTCGCAAGGAGCGGCCGAGCAGGCCAGCGCCATCGAGCAGCTAACGGCATCTATTGAGGAGATTTCCGCCCAGACGACGCAGAATGCGCGCAATGCGGAGCAGGTGAACGGTCTGACGCGCGGTGCTATGGACAATGCCGAGCAGGGCAACGCCCAGATGCGCGATATGCTCGCGGCTATGGAAGAGATCAATGAATCGTCGGGCAGCATTTCCAAAATCATCAAGGCGATCGATGAAATCGCCTTCCAGACGAACATTCTGGCCCTGAACGCCGCTGTGGAAGCTGCCCGGGCCGGCCAGCACGGCAAAGGCTTCGCCGTCGTAGCCGAAGAGGTCCGCAACCTGGCCGCCCGCTCGGCCAACGCAGCGAAGGAGACGACGGCCCTCATTGAGAACTCGGTCAAGAAATCCGAACAGGGCACACGCATCGCGGCGGATACCGCCGCCGCGCTCGAACGGATTGTCACCGATATTGCCGGTGTTGCGGCGATCATGGGTGAAGTAACTCTGGCTTCTGCCGAACAGGCGGCCGGCATTACGCAGATCAATCAGGGCGTGAACCAATTGTCCGAAGTGGTTCAGCTCAACTCGGCCACTTCCGAGGAGAGCGCCGCTGCCAGCGAAGAGCTGGCCGGCCAGGCGGAGCTGCTGCGCGAACAGATGGAGCGCTTCCGGCTCAAGGGCGAGAAGGACCGGTATGCCGTCCGACCGCAATCCGGCGGAGGCGACCTCCGGTTCGCCGAACGCGGCCGCCGGGGCGGAACGCGTCCGGCTGGACGGGCAAAGCAGGCATCCGGAGCCGAGTCTCTGACCATTGCGCTCGGTGAAGGCGACTCCGGCAAGTACGGGCTGTAAGCCATGACGCCTATGAGCGACCGGGAGTTCCGCATGCTGTCGGATTTCATCCGCAAGCGAAGCGGAATTGAACTGAAGCCGGAGAAGCGGGCCATGCTGGCCGGCCGGCTTCAGCAGCGATTGTCGGCGCGCGGTCTGGATCGTTATGTGGATTACTACCATATCGTGAGCTCCGGGGACGAGGCGGAGATCAGCCGGATGCTGGATTGCGTAACGACCAATTACACGTATTTCATGCGGGAGAAGGAGCATTTCAGCTTCTTCCGGGAGACGGTTCTGCCCGAGGCGATTGCCCGGGCCCGGGACCGCGATCTCCGCGTCTGGAGCGCCGCCTGCGCCACCGGCGAAGAGCCGTATACGCTGGCGATGCTGATCGACGAGCATTTTGCCGGAATGAAGAAGGGATGGGATACCCGGCTTCTGGCGACGGACATTTCCCGGCAGGCGCTTGCGGCGGCACAGACGGGGATGTATGGGGAGGAACGGATCGAAGAACTGCCCGAACGCTGGAAAAAGCGTTATTTTCAGCCCGCCGGAGCCGGTCAGTACCGGCTGAATGACCGGCTGCGCGCCGAAGTGGTCTTCCGCCAGTTGAACCTGACGGCAGGCGAGTTTCCGTTCAAGCGCCGTTTTCATGCGATCTTTTGCCGCAATGTAATGATCTATTTCGACGCCCGGGTTCGGCGGGCGCTGATCGGCCGGCTGGCCGACTGGCTGGAGCCCGGCGGCTATCTGTTCGTCGGCCATTCGGAGTCGCTGGTTGAGGGACACCCGGGCCTGCGTTATGTGAAGCCGTCGGTCTACCGCAAGCTGGGCTCATAGATTTATGGCTGCTGCAAATAGAAAGGATCTGGATCATGAACCGAAATGCCAAAATACGGGTGCTGCTGGTAGATGATTCCCCGCTGTTCCGGGAATTTCTGCGCCGCGGACTGGAGAGCGATGCGGCCATCGAGGTGGCCGCTCTGGCGGCGGACCCTTTTGAGGCGCGGGATGCCATCCTGCGCGTCAGACCCGATGTGATGGTCTGCGATGTACAGATGCCCCGCATGGACGGAATTGAGTTCATCCGCAGACTGCTGCCGCAGTACAGCATGCCCGTCATCGTGGTCAGCAGTCTGCCGGAAGCCGTGCTGGATGCGCTGAATGCCGGAGCGATTGATTTTGTGGTCAAGCCCGACCCCGGCTCGCCGGGCAGCCGGACCCGATTTCTGGAGCAGCTGATTGCCAAGGTGAAGAACGCCCCGGCAGCCCGAGTGCTTCTGCCGCAGAGCCCGGAGAAACGGACGGCTGCGGTCCGCCCGGCCTCTGCACCGCTTGCCGCGCCGGGTACGGGCATATCCGCTGAAGCCGGAGAAAGGCTGATTGCCATCGGCGCTTCAACCGGAGGGACCGAAGCTATCGCCGCTCTGCTGAAAGGCCTTCCTCCTTCACTTCCGGGGATCGTGGTTGTGCAGCATTTCCCGCCGAATTTCTCGGCCATGTATGCCGAACGGCTGGACCGGCTGCTTCCCTGGAAGGTGAAGGAGGCGGCGGGCGGCGAAGCCATCGTTCCCGGCACCGTGCTGATCGCTCCGGCCGAGCGGCATCTGGCCGTCCGCAAGCTGGGCGGCGGCTTCCGCACGGAGCTGATTGAAGGCGAGCGGACCAGCGGGCATTGTCCGTCCGTAGACCGGCTGTTCGATTCGGTTGCCCGGGCGGCCGGGGAGCGCGCCGTCGGCATCCTGCTAACCGGAATGGGCTACGACGGGGCCAAGGGCCTGCTCGCCATGCGGCGCAGGGGCGCGCGCACCATCGGCCAGGACGAGGCTTCATCGGTTGTGTACGGCATGCCCAAGGCCGCCTACGAACTTGGAGCCGTCGAGAAACAAGGCTCTCCGGCCACCATTCCCGGGCTGCTGCTGTCGCTGCTTGGCAGACCTTGAAGCTTGAACAACCAATGAACCCGCGCCGGGATGGCGCGGGTTCATTGGTATTCTTTGGGATGGAAGCGGGATATTCATCGACTTCTTGGAATAACAGCCTTATAAAAGACCGATCCGAAACGAGCTTTCCGAACTTGATTTGCGAACAAATGTTTGCCATAATAAGATTATGAATGCAAACACTTGTTCTGGAGGCGAGGCAGATGCCGGTCAAATATATCGGGCGGACAGTAGAAGTCATCTACATGGACGGAAGCGGCAAATTGACCCAGCGGCGCATTGAGGTGCGGGGTATTCGGGGCGGACTTGTGCATGCCGTCTGCCTCGTGAGCGGCAGCCCGCGGACCTTCCGGGAGGACCGGATTCTGGCCTGCCGGCCGGTGAGCGGAGCGCGGGCGTCTTAGGGCCGGTTGGCCCGGGAAACCGGAATAAGCACCAGACCAAGGGTATCCCTTGGCTGGTGCTTTTGCATAGTGCAGGAATGCGGGGACATGAACTCTTAGGGTGTGGGGCTTCAGCCCAGCACGACTACGACTTGGTGTTCGCCGCCGTCCATCACCGGTTTGATGACATTGCCCTCTACAGGCGCTCCGTCAAGCGTCAGACTGGCTACGCCTTTGCTGACATGATTCGGGTTCTGAATGTCGATGACATAGGTGTCGCCGCGGAAGACGCGGGTAATGCGGAAGCCGTCCCATTCGGATGGAATGCATGGATCGACCTTCAAGCCGGTGTAATCCGGCTGGATGCCGAGAATGGATTGGGTGATCGCCACATAGTTCCAGGCGGCCGTCCCGGTCAGCCAGGAGTTCTTGGCTTCGCCGTGGCGCACCGCGTCGCGGCCTGCGATCATCTGCGAGTATACATAAGGCTCGGTGCGGTGAATGTCGCTGATCTCCTCCAGGTAGGCCGGAGCAATCTTCGCATACACCTCGAAGGCGCGGTCGCCGTTGCCCAGCACGGTTTCGGCGATCATGATCCACGGGTTGTTGTGGCAGAAGATACCGGCGTTCTCCTTGTAGCCCGGCGGATAGGTCGAGATCTCGCCCAGGTTCAAATAATACTTCGAGTAGGCTGGCTGCTGAAGCACAATGCCATACTTCGTATCCAGCCGTTCCTGGGTGGAAGCCAGCGCCTTGGCGGCGCTTCCGTCTTCTACGCCGATGCCGGCCATGACGCACATGCCCTGCGGTTCGATGAAGATCTGGCCTTCTTCGTTCTCCTTGCTGCCGATCTTCTCGCCGTAATGGTCATAGGCGCGCAAGAACCAGTCTCCGTCGAAGCCGTGGGTCAGGGTCGTCTCGGTCATGGCCGCAACCGCCTTCTCTGCGGCGTCGGCCAGCTCATTCTCGCCGCGGGTACGGCAGAGGGAGACATAGTCCGGGCCTGCGAAGACGAACAGACCGGCGATAAAGACGGATTCGGCCACCCGGCCTTCGATATTGGCAGTCGTCTGGAACGATTCGCCCGGCTCCTTGGAGAAGCAGTTCAGGTTCAGGCAGTCGTTCCAGTCGGCGCGTCCGATCAGCGGCAGGCCATGCGGACCGAGGTTGTTCGTGACATGCTCGAAGGATACCTTCAGATGCTGGAACAGCGTTGCGGCGTTGTCCGGGTTGCTGTCGAAGGTGACCCTTTCATCGAGAATGCTGAAGTCGCCGGTCTCCTTGATGTAGGCGGCAGTACCCACGATCAACCAGAGCGGATCGTCGTTGAAGCCGGTGCCGACTTCGTTGTTGCCTTTCTTGGTGAGCGGCTGATACTGGTGATAGGCGCTGCCGTCCTCGAACTGGGTGGCGGCGATATCGAGAATGCGCTCTCTGGCGCGTTCCGGAATCTGATGCACGAAGCCGAGCAGGTCCTGGTTGGAGTCGCGGAAGCCCATGCCCCGGCCGATGCCGGATTCAAAATACGAAGCCGAACGCGACATATTGAACGTCACCATGCACTGATACGGGTTCCAGATGTTGACCATCCGGTTCAGCTTCTCGTCGCCGCTGTCGATCTGGTACTTGGACAGCAGGCTGTCCCAATGGGCTGCGAGTTCTTTCAAGGCGGCGTCTACGGCTTCGTCGGTGGAGAAGCGGGAGAGCACTTCCAGCGCCGGCGCTTTGTTGATGACGCTCGGAGCGGCCCATTTGTCTTCTTCCGGAAGCTCGGCATAGCCCAGCACAAAGATGTAGCTGCGCTCTTCGCCCGGAGCCAGGTCGATGTCCAGCTGATGGCTGCCGATCGGCGACCAGCCGCTGGCAACCGAATTGGTGGCCTGACCGGCGGCTACGGCCTGCGGCGCATCCGTGCCGTTATAGAGACCGATGAACGATTCGCGGTCCGTGTCGAAGCCGGCGACCGGCGCGTTAACGGAATAGTACGCGTAGTGGTTGCGGCGTTCGCGGTACTCGGTTTTGTGATAAATCACAGAGCCTTCGACTTCGACCTCGCCGGTGCTGAAATTGCGCTGGAAGTTGGTCATATCGTCCTGAGCGTTCCAGAGGCAGAACTCGGCAAAAGAGAACAGCTTCACCGACTTCGCTTCGGTTCCCGTATTCTTGACCGTCAGCTTGTGGACTTCAATGTTCTCGCCCATCGGTACGAACGCCAGCATATTGACCGAAATTCCGTTGCGTTCGCCAGTAATCGAGGTGTAGCCAAGGCCGTGGCGGCATTCATAGAAGTCAAGATCGCGCTTGACCGGCATCCAGCCCGGCGTCCAGAAGTCGCCTCCGTCGTACAGGTAATAATAGCGGCCGTTGGAATCCAGCGGCACATTGTTGTAACGGTAGCGGGTCAGGCGGCGAAGCCGGGCGTCGCGGTAGAACGTGTAGCCGCCGGCGGTATTGGAGATCAGGCCGAAGAACTGTTCGTTACCCAGATAGTTGATCCACGGATAAGGCGTCTGCGGAGTGGTAATGACATATTCCTTGCGTTGGTCGTCAAAAGAACCGAATTTCATGGATAATTGCTCCTTTCGGATTGTGAACGCGCGTTTATAGGGGGCAAAAAATGATTCTCCCGTCTGTCTTCCGCCTGCGCGGTTAACGGGAGAAAAGCGGACAGGCGGCTGCCGGGACAACCGGCGCCGCCTCCCGGCTGCTGCGGTCTTCGCCCGAAGGCTCTGCCGCAGCAGCTCCCCGGGCAGCAGGGCTGAACGTCAGTGCAAGCCGTTCTGCCGGGGCGCCGGGGCGCCGCAGGACTCTCTGGCGACCAGGCGGGACGGGAAACTGACGGTGCTGAAGGTCGGCTGCGCCGAGTCGCACAGCTCCAGCACCTTCTCGACGGCCGCCTTGGACATGTCGTAGATCGGCAGCCGGACGGAGCTCAGCTTGGGGCTGATGCCGGAAGCGAGCGGAATATCGTCGAAGCCGATCAGCGACAGATCGCCGGGAACCGACAGACCGTTCGCGGCCAGCGCTTCCATGGCGGAAATTGCCATGTCATCGCTCGCGCAGAACAGCGCGGTCGGACGCGGGCCTCCGGCAGTAAGCATGGCCTCGACCGCCCGGTAGGCCTCACGCTTCAGGAATTCGCCCTGAAGGACCCAGGCCGGCTCAATCGGCAATCCGTGCCGGTTCAGCACATCCCGGTACGCCAGGAAGCGCTCGCGCCCGGAGTAGGTATTGTCGCGGCCGCACAGCATGCCGATGTCCCGGTGACCGAGAGCGATCAGCGACTCCACCGCCTCGGCCGCGCCTTCATAGTCCTTGGAATTGACGACCGCCAGATGTCCCCGGTCCAGACGCTCGGCCATGATCTCGGAGATATCATAGTCGATCAGTACAACCGGCGCCTCCAGCTCCGCCATCTCGCGGACCATGCCGACGTCTTTCTGGGTGCCGACGAGAATGCCTCCGTCGATCCGCTTCTGGGCGAAGGCGGTCTTGACCTTCTGGAAATCGTCCGGCGAGTAGACGGTATGAATCAGCACATAGCAGCCGCGTGCATTCGCCGTATCGACGACGGCGTCGACGAACGGAGCGAAATAGCTGTTCTGGTAGATGCGATCCGCACCGGGCCGTTCGTTCATGCTGATGGCGAACAGACCGATCGTATCCGTCTTCTTGCCGGCCAGCGCCCGGGCGAAGCTGTTGGGCTCGTAGTGATGCTGCTGAATGACCCTCAGCACCTTGGCCCGCGTCTCCTCCGGCACGTTGGCATAATTGTTGATAACACGGGATACCGTGCTGCGGGAGACTCCCGCAAGCTTGGCAATATCTTCGCTGCGCATAGCTCCCCCTTGATCCGGCGGTATCGGCCCGGAAGAGCTGCAGGCCGTCGCCGTTATATTGTAAACGCGCGTTTATGCTTCTATCATAAAATGAAAACGGTTAAAAAGCAAGGACGCAGAAAAGGCGCCGGTTCTCTGATTTTGATTGATATATACCCCTATTGGGTATAATGAAGAATGAACCCAACACCGAGTTAAGGGAGAGAAGCGAGATGAAGAGAAGAATGCAACCGGGCAAGGCCAAGCAGGCGGCGCTTGTGCTCGGAGCAACGGCCGTTCTGGCATTGAGCGGCTGTTCGGGGAACGGGAACAACCATAACGGCAATGGAGGGGCCAGCGCCGCTCCCGCTGCGAGCCCCGCGGCCGGGGCGCACGCCGGCCATTCTCCGGCGGCGACGGATATGGCGGGTATGACGGGTATGGCGGAGCACGGGACTTCCGGCGAGATTCCCGCCGGTCTCCAGGATGCTGCGTCTCCGAAATTTCCGGTAGGCAGCCAGGTCGTCATCAAGGACGGCCATATGCCGGGGATGAAGGGGGCAGCCGCGACCATTTCGGGCGCTTTTGACACCACGGTCTATGCGATTTCCTACCAGCCTACAACCGGGGGCGAGCGGATAACCAACCACAAATGGATCATTCAGCAGGAGATCGAGAATGCCGGAACCGAGGATATCCAGCCCGGTAAAGAAATCACCATTAAAGCCGACCATATGCCAGGCATGATGGGCGCCAAAGCGGTCGTCGATTCCTTCAAGCACACGGTGGTCTACATGGTGGACTATACGCCGACTACCGGCGGGGAACCGGTGAAGGGGCATCAATGGGTGACCGAGGATGAACTGGAGGCCCGGTGATTGCAGGAAGCGTTGAATGTTGGACGATGAAATGCCATACTGGCTGGATTTTGACAAGCCGGACGATACCCTTGGCGGGCATCTAGTCCGGCTGTTTGGCGTGGTTCGGGAGGCCCTCGGCGTCCGCAGGTTCGGGCAATCTGTAGAAATGTCCACTTTATCTAAACATGCGCCATGTTCCAAGGCCCGGCGCTGCCGTAATATTAAGCGTGTCGATACCTGAAAGCGCTTAACAAATTAGAGCGAAGGAGATTACATCTATGAGAAAACCGATTCGCAAGCTCAGCGCGCTGTTGCTGACGGGGGTACTGGCTGCAGTAAGCCTGTCGGCCTGCGGCGGCAACGACGGAGAAACCGGCGGCAAGAAAGCCCAGACCGGTTCCGGAAGCGGCAAGAAAACGGAAATTCTGTTCTGGTCCCCGTTCTCCGGTTCGGATGGTCCATTCATGAAGAAGCTGGTTGATAAATACAACAGTTCGCAGGATGCCTATAAAGTCAACTTTGTTATTCAGCCCAACGGCGAGTACTACAAGCAGCTCGACGTGGCGCTGAGCACAGGCAAGGAACGGCCGGATCTGATGATTATGCATGTGGATTCGGTCCCAACCTACCAGAGCAAGGATCAGCTTCAACCGGTGGATGAGCTGGCCAGCCAGGCGGGGATCAATCCGGCCGACTTTGCCGAAGCTCCGATCAAGTACTCGACGATTGACGGCAAGCTGTATTCGCTGCCGCTGGATATCCATCCGGTCTTGATGTATTACAACAAGGATCTGTTCGAGAAAGCGGGCATCACCGCTCCTCCGACGAACCGCGCCGAGTTTGAGGCGGCCGCCGAGAAGCTGACCGACAAGTCGAAGGGCGTCTACGGCTATGTGGTGCCGACCTTGTGGCCGCAGCAGTTCATCTTCCCTTCGCTGGTCTGGCAGAACGGAGGGGAGCTGTGGAACGGAACCGATGTCGCCTATAACTCGCCGGAAGCGGTTGAGATGGTGGAATGGATGCGCGGCCTGATCGAGAAAGGCATCTCGCCATCGAATGTGCAGCAGGACGGGGAGAATACGCTCTTCCTCCAAGGCAAAAATGCCATCCAGTTCAACGGTCCCTGGATGAAGTCGCAGTATGACGAAGCCGGCCTGAATTACGGCGTCGCCGTGATGCCGCAGATCGGCAAGGCGAAGCAGGCCATTTATGCGGGCTCTCATGGGTTTGTCGTGCCGAAGGCGGTTACGGACAGCGCCAAGCTGGCAGGGATCGGCGACTTTCTGAAATACGTCGCCGGCAACTCGCTGGATTGGGCCGAATCCGGCCAGGCTGTCGCTTCGAAGAAGGTGCTCGACAGCGCCGAGTTCAAGGCGATGCCTTTCCAGAGCACTGTGTCCCAGAGCTTTGAGCACGTTCAGTTCGCGCCGAACGTGCTGAATTGGGGAACGGTTATCGAGCCGGTCTGGGGCGAACTGAGCAACGCGCTGCTGGGCAAGAAGACGGCGCAGCAGGCGATGGACGACGCTGTAGCGAAATCGCGCCAGGCGATGAAGTAGCAAGGTTCGGCTCCTGAGAGAGCCGAATCGGAAGAGGTCCAGCGGGAAGCCGGAGGAGGTGCGGCTTTCCCGTTTTTTTAACAAGAGATGTGCCCAGACTGCAAGAAACGCCCGGACCGCCTGGAGCGGCCCCGGAGGGAGGAGCCCCGCATGAGAAGCTCGATGCTATCGCGATTGACCTCATTTTTGTTCATTGTTCCGTATCTGCTGGCCTTTGGCCTGTTCCTGCTCGTACCGATCATCTATGGGTTCGTTATCAGTCTCCAGGATTTCGAACTGCTGTCGGTTACGCATCCGTTCGTCGGATTCAAGAATTATATAACGATCTTTACGCCGGGTACGTATGAGCACAGCATTTTCTTCAGAGGACTCTGGACGACGATTCAGTTCGTAATCTACTCCGTGCCTCTGCTGATCTTCGTCGGCCTCGGCATCGCCATGTTGGTGAATGCTCTGCCGGCCAAACTGCGCGGCCTGTTCCGTACCTTCTACTTCCTGCCTTATGCGCTGTCCGCATCCGTCATGGCCGTTATCTGGCTCATGATGCTGGATACGAATGCCGGATTTATCAACAGCCTGCTGGCCAAAATTGGCTTGAACGGGATTCCGTGGCTGACCGATACGCCTTGGGCATGGCTGTCGCTGGTGCTGACGACACTGTGGTGGACGATCGGCTTCAATATGATTATCTTTGTCAACGCGCTGAACGAGGTGCCGGAGGATTACTACGAAGCCGCTTCAATCGACGGCGCGAACGCCTGGAAGAAATTCCTTCATATTACTTTGCCTTCGATCCGGCCGGTTATGCTGTTCGTTACGATTACTTCGACGATTGCGTCGTTCAATATCTACGCCCAGCCGTTCCTGCTGACGCGCGGCGGCCCCGGGGATACGACCCGGGTACTGCTGATGAATGTGTTGGACCAAGCTTTTGTTCGTAAGGATGTCGGCTCGGCTTCGGCGATGGCGATTCTGATGGCGCTGCTCATCATGCTGATCTCCCTCGTTCAGTTCCGCCTTACGAACCGGAAGGAGAAGGCCTAATGAACAACAAGACGAGAAAAGCGGCGGCTGTTCTGGTTGCGGTGCTGGTCGCAATCGTAATGCTGGTACCGCTGGTATGGATGCTCTCCACCGCATTCAAGAACGACTTCGAGGCGCTGTCCGGACGAATGAACTTTCTGCCGAAGAAGCCGACCTTCGATAATTTCACTCAAGGACTAAACGGCGAGCTGATGAATACGCCGATTCTGCGCTGGATTGTCAATTCGCTCAGCGTCGGCGCTATCGGCACGGCAATCGTGCTGTTGATCGACTCCATGGCCGCTTTTGCGCTGGCCCGCCTGCATGATCTGCCGATGCGGCGGACGCTGCTGTCGATGTTCATCGCTTCGCTGATGATCCCGAGCGTACTGACCTTCCTGCCGATGTACATGGAATTCAACAAGCTCGGACTGATCAACACCTATCCGGCGCTCATTCTTCCGGCTACGGCGGGTGCGTTCGGCGTGTTCCTGCTGTATCAGTTCTTCGTCTCGTTCCCGAAGGAGATCGAGGAGGCGGCGGTCATCGACGGTGTGAACAAATGGCACCTGTATTCCCGCATTCTGCTGCCTTCGGCGGTGTCAATCATGGCGACGCTCGGGATCTTCACCTTCATGGGCATTTACAACGATTTCGTCTGGCCGCTGTATGCCACTACCTCGCCGGAAATGCGGACTATTACGGCCGGGATCGCCATTATGGCGACCGGGAGCTATACGCAGAGCTACGGCAAGCTGATGGCAATGACAACGATTGCGGCGCTGCCGGTTATTCTGATCTTCATAGCGGGGCAGAAGTCGTTCGTGAAGGCGATCACCAGCGCCGGAGTGAAATAATATGGTAGCAAAGGAGGCTCCGTCTTCTCCGCTGCGCCGCAGATCCGTCTTGAGGAGACCGAAGGTCATACTGGCTCTTCTGGCGGTGCTGCTGCTAGCGGCAGGGGTCGGATACAGGATGATGACAACAGAGCGCAACGCGGCTAAGCCGCCGGCCTATACAGGCCACGGAGGGACCTTCAAAAATACGCTGGCGGAAAGGGATACCCCCGATCCCAGCGTCGTCTATCAAAACGGGTATTATTACATGACCTTCACCCATAACGGTGCGGATATCGTTGTCATGAAGTCGCGCACGCTTGACTTCCGTGAGGCGGAGAGCCGGACGGTCTGGTATCCGCCGGCAGAGACGCTGTATTCGGCCAACCTGTGGGCTCCGGAAATTCAATTTTTAAGGGAAAGCTGGTATATTTACTTTGCGGCCGACAATGGCCAGAACGAGAATCATCGCATGTACGCCCTTAAGGCTGATACGGCCGATCCGATGGGAAGCTATACGTTTCAGGGCCAAATCGCCGACACTACCAATAAGTGGGCAATCGACGGACTGGTGCTTGAGCATAACGAACAGCTGTACTTCGTCTGGTCCGGTTGGGAGGGCGATGTCAATGCGGCCCAGAATACGTACATCGCGCCGATGAGCGATCCGCTGACGATCAGCGGCCCGCGGGTGCTGATCAGCAAGCCGGATCTCGAATGGGAGCGGGCCGGCGGTCCTCCCTATATTAATGAAGGGCATTCGGTTCTTCGCCGCAATGGACGGATATTCATCGTCTACTCCGGAGCGGGAAGCTGGACGCCGTTCTACAGCCTCGGTCTGCTCGCGCTGCGGGAAGGCGGCGATCCGCTCAAGCCCGAGGACTGGACGAAATCCAAAAAGCCGCTGCTGACGATGAACGAAGCGGGCGGGGTGTACGGCCCCGGCCACAACACGTTCGCACCGTCGCCGGACGGAACGGAGCAGTGGCTCATCTATCACGCCACCCCAGGTGAGAACGACGGCTGGAACAACCGGAAAGCGCGTGCCCAGCGGATTGAGTGGGATAAAGACGGCCTTCCCGTGTTTGGCGAAGCGCTCCCGCTGGCGGAGGCCATTAACGTTCCTTCGGGCAGCGGCATCTTCAAGGCGGATACAGCCATCCGGAACGGAGATGTGCTGGCGTTCCCGCTGCTGCCGTCGGCAGCCCCGGGTGTGAAGCCCGTGCTGCTGCATTACCGGCTGAACAGAACGGCCGCAGAATCGGCCCGGATATGGACGGGCCTGGACAAGAGCGGGGCGCGGGAAATGCAACGAGCCGCAGGTCACTCCGCGGAGCCGGGCGGCGGAGCGGCTGATTCTGGGGAGGAAGCCGGGACGGAGATCGCACTGACGCCGAATGAGGACGGATACGTCTACGTCGAAGCTCCCTTCCAGACAGGAATGAATACGCTTTATATTCGTCTGGAGGGCAGCGGCGCCGAACTGGATGCGATCGAAATTCCGCGGTATGAGGCGGAGCTGGCGGCGCTTGAAGCCGGAGCGGAGCGTGAGGATCACCCCTTTGCCTCGGGCGGCGGGACAGCGGTTCTGTCCGCTGGGCAAGGTGTTGTGCGCTTTCTGAACGTCCGGGTGCCGCAGGAGGGCGAGTACGGCTTGGCCGCTGTACTGTTCAACCCGGAAGGGCCGGACACGGAGCTGTTCCTCTCGGCGAACGGCGGTAAGGCCGTTCGGGCCCGGATCGAAGGAGACGTCGCGCCGGCACGCAATGTGCCCGTGCGGGCGGAAGGACGGCTGAAGTTGAAGGCCGGAGCCAATACCATCGAAGTGACCGCGGCCGGAGGCAGTCTGACACTGGATTGCCTGGACTTGGTGAGCGGCCCGCCTGCTTAAGAGCTGATACTCTTTGGCCAGCGTTCGGGCAGCCGCCGGACAACACGGTCTGCCCGGCCAAAGTCTGTGCGAATCGATGAAATTGGCTGAGTTCAAGCATGTTCAACGAGATTCACACAGACGGAGGACAATCATGCCAATCGGGAGAACGATTTATCGAAGAATTCGGGCCGACGGTATCCGGGCAGCGGCGATTGTGCTGGCTCTTACGCTGGCAGCGGGCTGCGCCGGCGGCAAGCCGGCCCGCTCCCCGGAGGGAGCGGCGCCCAAGCCGGTGACCCTGGAATACTGGACGCCTTTCAGCGGCGGAGACAATCTTTTTATGACAGAACTGGTAGAGGCCTTTAACAAGAGCCATACGGATATTCGGATCGAACAGATCAATTCCCGGCTGGACGATTATTATTCCCGGCTGCGTACGGCTGTTCTGGCTGGCAATGCCCCGGACCTGGCTGTTATTCACGCCACTAACCTGCCGCAATTTGTCCAGAACGGGTATATCGAGCGGCTGGACGCCCCGGCTTCAGGGGTCGGACTGAATTGGGAGATGTTCAATCCACGGATTGTAAAGTCTACGTTATACAATGGCTGGCATTATGCCGTCCCTCTTGATACACACACGCTGGTGCTCTATTACAACAAGGCGCTGCTGCGCGAAGCCGGATTGCTGGATGCCTCCGAGAAGCCGGTAATCGCGCCGGGAGAAGCGGGGTTTATCGCTTTTCTTCAAGAGCTTCAGGCCTCCTTGCCGGACCGCATCGCTCCGCTGGCTCTGCCCAGCACGCGCATCGACTCCGTCTGGTTCTGGTGGAGTCTCTACAATCAGATGGACGGCGGCGGCGTCTTCTACGACGATACCGGGAAGAGGGCGGCCTTCGACAATCCGCAGTCGCTGCGTGCGCTGGAATTCGTGGACAGTCTGTACCGCAAGGAGTTGATTCCTCCGGGTATTAACGATTCGTTCACGCTGTTCCACGACGGCCAGGCTGCGCTCCTTCTCGCGGGAGTCTGGGGAACCGGTGCGTTCGAGAAGGCGCCTGGACTTGAGCTCGGCGCGGTTCCGGTGCCGGTGATCTACGATCATCCGGCGGCTTGGGGCGATTCGCACACGCTGGCGATTCCGGCGGGAAGCGCCATGACGGACGAGAAACGCCGGGCAGCGCTCATATTTGCCGATTGGGTGGCGGAGCACGGCGTGATGTGGGCGGCAGCAGGCCATGTGCCCAGTGTCAAAACAGTTCTGGACAGTCCCGAATTCAAGGCGATGAAATTCCGCAGCGACTATGCCGCGGCGGCCGATTCCGTTGCCTATTGGCCGCGCAACATTATTCAATGGAGCCTCAATGAAGAGATGATCCGTCAGTTCGAGCGGATGATCTACCGGCAGCAGACGCCGGAAGAGACGCTGGACCGGGCGGCGGCGGCTATTGACCGGCAGTTGGCGCAGCAGGAGGGAACAGAATGAAGAGCCTGCGGCGGCGGTTCGCCAATCTGGGACTGGCCCAAAAGCTGATTCTCATTAATGTCGTCTTCATCGTGCTGCCGCTCGGATTCATGGGCTTTCTGGCCTTCTCCCGTTTCTCCGAAGCTACGGAGAATAAAGTAGGCGAATATCAGCTTCAGACGCTGAAGCAGCTCACGCTGAACATCGATACGTACATGAACGAATTGAATCGGCTGACAGTCATGCCCTATCAGTACCCGAAGGTAACCGAATACCTGCAGTCTTCTCGGGCGCCCTCCCAGCCCCTTACACTGGACGAGATCCACGAGCTGAACGGATTCGTAACCCAGGTGTTTCTAAACGGACGGGTCGATATTCTGGGCGTATCGCTCTATGGAACGAAAGGGGCATCTTACGTGGTGCTCCCGGAAAGCCAGTATGTCACGACTTACAAGCTGGAGGACCATATTCCTTGGTTGGACCGGTTCCAAGGACACTTCGGTGAACCTGTCTTTGTCGCCACCCATGACCTGCATTCGGTCGGCGGCAATGTGTACCAAGCGTTCTCCATCGCCCGGGAACTTCGCAGCTTCAACAGCGGGCGCACCATTGGCTATATCGTCATCGACGTGAATACGAAATTTCTCGAGGAGATTATCGCCAAGGTCAGTCTGAATGAGGAAGAGTCATTGTTCATTGCTGACAAGCAGGGACAACTGGTCATCGGCAGGAATAAAGACGGCGGAGGCTTGGACCCCTCGGTCTACCTCGGTTGGTCCGGGAAGGAAACCGGACACGCTGAGACCAAGGGCGGAACCTTGGTTGCCCAGGTGACTTCTGATATTACGGGTTGGACAACGGTTGGTCTTGTTCCCGCCAAGAGCCTGATGCGGGATACGTATACTCTCCGAACCTACATTGTCGTGATCGGCATTGTCTGTGTGGCGGTTGCGCTGTTCTCCTATGTCTTTATCGCTTACCGGATTACGCAGCCGCTGCGCAAGCTCAGCCGGCTGATGCGCAACGTCGGGCGCGGCGAGATTCAGGCCAAATTCCCGCAGAGCGGTAGGGACGAGGTCGGTCAACTCGGCCTGGCCTTCAACCGGATGGTCGACAAGCTTAGCGAAATCGGCTATTTGCTCTACGAGACAGAACTCAGGGAGAAGGACGCACAAATCGCGGCGCTTCAGAGCAAGATCAATCCGCATTTTCTGTACAACACGCTCGGCTCTATCAGCATGTACGCTGAAATGGAAGGCAGCCGCGAAATTGTAACCATGGCGAACAATCTCAGCAAGCTGCTGCGCTACAGCCTGAGTGGCCGCAGGGAGACAGTCACGCTCGGAGACGAGCTGGAGCATGTCCGCGGCTATATGGCAATCCAGAGCATGCGTTACGGCGACCGGATCCGATTCGAAATGACGGTCGATTCTGCGCTTCGGGATTGCCGGGCGCTGCCGCTGCTCGTTCAGCCGCTCGTAGAGAATGCCATTAACCATGCGCTCGACAAGGGCGCTGGCGAAGGGCGCATTACGCTGACTGCCTCGGCTGACGGCCAGACGCTCCGCATTGCAGTCGAGGACGACGGTATCGGCATGAACGCTTCCGAGCTGCAGTCGCTGCGCCGGCGGCTCCTGGACAAGGCAGAGCTCGGCGGCCGTTCCGGCAACGGGCTGCTCAATGTGCACCGGCGAATTGTGCTTCATTATGGAGAAGAATACGGACTTGGTATTGAGAGCATGCCATTCCAAGGCTTCAAGGCGATACTGTCGCTGCCCGAAATCCATACCGGAGACCGGAAGGAGGAGAGGGAGATTGGCTAGAGTGCTCATTGTCGACGATGAATTGATCTTCCGCAAAGGACTGGGCAAGATGGTGTCCGACCTCGGCCGGGAATGGGAGGTGGTCGGCGAGGCGCGCGATGGCTTTGAGGCGCTCGACATGCTGGAACAGCTTCGTCCGCAGGTGCTGCTGACCGATATTCATATGCCGCGGATGGACGGCATTCAACTGCAGCAAGTAGCAAGGGAGCGGTTCCCGGATCTCTTGACGGTTGTCGTCAGCGGCTATGATGAATTCGCTTACGCCCAGCAGTCGATGCGTCAGGGCGCCCGGGATTATCTGACCAAACCGATCGAGCGAGAGGAGCTGGCCCGCGTAATGGACGGTCTGCGGCGCGAGCTGGAGGAGAGAAGACTTCGACCAGCGACGACAGGAGAGGACCCGGAGCGTACGTCGGCAGTCCGGCAGCAGGCTGCCCGTCAATTGACTGAAGCACTGCTGAAAGGAACGCTTACTTCGGACGAGAGCTTACTGTTGGAAGAGATGGGCATCGTTCTGCCGCATCCGCTCTTTATCTGCCTGGTTGTCAAATTGGATAAGCACTCTGTAACGGAAGAGCGTTATCGGCGCGGCGACCCGTCGCTCTTCCAGCTCTATATCCGCCAGCTTGTCCAAGAAATGCTGGACCGCCATGCGGCCGGACTGGCTTTTGTGCCGTCCGATACGGAGGTGGTCGCGCTGCTCAACCTGGAGGAAGATGGCCAGGCCGCCGCCTATGCGCGTTCGTTCGGCGATATGATCCGCCGCCAGGTCTCCTCGCTATCGAATCTGACGGTGACGATCGGGGTAAGCGCGGCTGCCCGCGGACTTGCCGGTATTCCCCGGGCTTACGAAGAAGCGGAGATTGCTCTGCTCCACCGCTTGATTGCCGGCGGAGACCGAGTGCTGGAGTACGAGATGGTCGGCGGCACGGCAGCGCCTTTGGTCCCGGATACCCGCCGCTGGTCCTGGGACGGACTGGAGCGGCTGATCCGGGAGCGCGACGCCGACGGACTCGGCAGCATGCTGGAACGCCGCATTGCCGAACTGTGCAGCGGAGCCCCGTCTCCCGAGGCCATCCACCAGCAGATCTGCAAGCTGCTGCTCCAATGCTACGAGCTCGCGGGAGAGATGGGCGTGGCAGAGGATTGGCTGGAGTCGCGGGATATCGGCCGGGTAATGTTCGAAGTGTGCGCGTTGACTTCGCGCGAGGAGCTGACGGAGCAGTGCGGGCTGCTGCTTGAGCGGCTGATTTCCTGTCTTGCGGCTTCTCCGGCCCGGCGGGATGCCGATCCCGTTGCGCTGGCCGAGCGCTATATGGAGGCCCGCTATCGGGAGCCGCTGACCCTGAAGGAAGTGGCGGACGAAGTGTTTTTGAATCCCGCTTATTTCAGCAATTTGTTCAAACAGCGGACAGGCGTTACTTTCGTCGAGCGGCTGACGCAGTTGCGGGTGGAGGAGGCGAAGAAGCGCCTTGCGTATACCGCCGACAAAATCAGTGCGATTGCCGAAGAGACCGGCTTTGCCCATGTGCGGCATTTCAACCGTGTCTTCAAAAGCCGGACAGGGCTGTCGCCCAAGGAATACCGGGAAGCCGCCCGGGGCAGCCTTCAGCCCAAGGACTGACTGGCGGGAGAGATGCGACCGGTTCGGACAGATGAGTTATAACAGAAGCAAACCGACCACACAGGAGGGATAACCTATGACAGAAATTCAGCGTCAGACGGAATCGGAAGAGCGGGAAGGAGCCGCCCGGAGAGAATTCGCAGCAGGAAAGGATACACGGGAACACTTGGCCGCCGGACCGGAGGGCTTGGCCGCTCCGGATAGTTTAATTGTCCCCTCAGGCGGTCTGCCGCGTGCCGAATACCCCCGTCCCCAATACATTCGGGAACCTTGGGTCAATCTGAACGGAGAGTGGGAATTTGCCTTCGACGACGGCAATCAAGGCGAGACGGAGGGCTGGCAGACGGGCGGCGTGAAGCTGCCGCTGACAATTCGGGTTCCGTTTGCTTTCCAGAGCGAGCTCAGCGGCATCGGCGAGCGGGACTTCCACGACGTCGTCTGGTATCGGCGGGAACTGGAACTGCCCGAAGCGTTCCGAAACAAGCGGACGCTGCTGCATTTTGGAGCGGTGGATTATGAAGCGAAGGTGTGGGTGAACGGCATTCTCGTGGCCACGCATGAGGGCGGCCACACGCCGTTCTGCGCGGATATCACGGATGCGCTGCGTTCTGAAGGGAATACGCTGATCGTGAAGGCAACCGACTACAGCAGGGACGTAACGCTTCCCCGGGGCAAGCAATACTGGAAGAGCGATTCGGCGAGCATTTTCTATACCCGGACTACAGGCATTTGGCAGACGGTCTGGATGGAAGCGGTGGAATCCTGCTATCTGGAGCGGGTGAAGCTGACACCGGATATTGACCGGGGCCAAATCGGAGTAATGCCTTACATCAAGGGCGGGAGCGAGAGCCGTTCCCTGAAGCTGCGAGCGGAGATCGCGTTCGAAGGGGAGCCGGTGGCGGAGAGCGTTCTTACCGTCGGCGCTGCGCCGGTTCCGCATGCCATCGGGCTGCCCGATTTCAACGATCATGGCTTGGGTCGCTGGTGGTCGCCGGAGCGGCCGAATCTGTATGACATTGTCTTCACTCTGCTGGACGGGGAAACGGTGCTGGATACCGTCCGCAGCTACTTCGGCATGCGCAAAGTCTCCATCGAGAGCGGGAAAATCTGCCTCAATAACCGGCCATATTATATGAAGCTGGTGCTGGACCAGGGGTATTATCCCGACGGTAATCTGACGCCCCCGAGCGATGAGGCGATCCGGCGGGATGTGGAACTGACCCTGGAAATGGGGTTCAACGGCGCGCGCAAGCACCAGAAGCTGGAAGACCCCCGCTATCTGTACTGGTGCGACAAGCTGGGATTGCTGGTCTGGGGGGAGGCGGCGAATGCTTACGCCTACTCGGAAGAGTATGTGCGCCGCTTCACCCGCGAGTGGCAGGAGTGTATGGAACGCGATTACAATCATCCTTCCATTGTTGTCTGGGTCCCGCTTAATGAAAGCTGGGGCGTCCCGGCGATCGCCGTTGACCGGCGTCAGCAGCAGCATGCGCTGGCTATGTACCATCTGACCAAATCGCTGGATGAGACCCGGCTGGTTGTTTCGAATGACGGCTGGGAGATGGTGGATACCGACCTGTTCAATATTCATGACTACGAATGGCGCGAAGAGGTGCTTCAGCGGCGGTATGCCGATACCGAAGCCGCCGTGTCCGCCTATCCCGGCAATCGCAAGCTGGCTGTGGAAGGATATCCGTATAGAGGGCAACCGATACTCGTCACGGAATTTGGCGGCGTGGCCTACAAGAAGAACGAATGGGAAGGCTGGGGTTACTCCGGGGCAGACAGCGACGAGGATTTTGAAGCGCGGTTGCGGGCAGTCATCGGGCCGATGCTGCGCTCTCCAGTCGTGCAGGGCTATTGTTATACCCAGCTTACAGACGTGGAGCAGGAGATTAACGGATTGTTGACCTATGACCGGATACCGAAGATTCCGCTGGAGATCATTCGGCGGATCAACGAGGGCGAACAAGGGGATAGCGGAGAGGCCTGAGAACAGGCCGATGCCCCAAAAAAAGGGAGCGCCATTGAGCGCTCCTTTCTTTTTTGGACCCATTTGGCCCCATATACTTGTCAGGCTTCAAGTTCCCCTCCGGCCGCCCTCCGGCTGCTGCGTCGGTTACCGGATAAGCTTCGTGACACCCAGCGGATCAAAGCTGATAACATAGCCGCCGACCTGCACGCTGAGACCGTAGACTTCCTGGTAGTGGACAATCGACGCTTCGAGAAATTCCTCGGTGACGCCGATCAGCTCGGCGAATTCATACCGGTTGCGGGCGTTGGCGTGGAAGGCTTCGATAAAACAGGCGAACGGCACCAGCCGTTCATAAGCCCAGTTCCGCGCCCGTTTCTCCTGCTTGCGGTTGCGGATGTCGCTCTGGTCCAGGATGTTCCCGGCCGAGGTGTAATAATGGCCGATTTCTTCGGCCAGCACGCAGTATTTCTCCGACAGCAGCGGAATGGATTTGTTCAGCAGAATCGCCTGCCGGTTGGTGGTTTCAATGTACAGGCCCTTGATGTCCTCGGGCAAATCCGCATTCTCGTGTACGGGAATGGGCGCCTTCCGGCGTAAGGATTCATAGCTCCCCATAGACGTCCTCCGCTAACTGTTGTCTTTGGCCAATGCGATCCGAAGCGCCAGCCTGATCTGCGCCAGCTTCTCGGGAGTCATCGGCTCGGTATGGCCGCCGACCTGATGGGCCGCCAGCGTCAGAATCTCCTCATCGGACAGGTCGGGATGGGCATGGGCCGCCGGTTCATCCTCTTCGACAAGCTCATCGAGCGTCTTGCCGAAATAGGCGGCGAGCTTGCGCATGGTGGACAGCTTGATGTTCTCCGCGCCCTTCTCGAATAAAGATACGATCGTCGTGTACGGGATACCGGCGCCTTTCGCCAGCTCCGACCGGTTGATTCCCCTCTCGTTCATCAGCCGGGCCAATCGGTCCGTTACCGTCAATCGAGCTTCCTCCCTTCTTTCACATCGTCTCCCTCCATCATACGGACTGTCAAATACGATGTAAAGTAGATATATTACGACAAAACGTAAAAGTGCATTGACTAACTACGTTGTATCGTATATTATTCTAGCATAAACTACCATATGTCGTAGATTTCAGGGAGGAATATCCATGTATACATCGAACGGCGGCATCTCCCCCAAAGGGCTGTGCGCGCAGATTAAAGAAGATAAATCGGGGTTGGTCTGGTCGTTGCAGGCAGGGAGGCATACGATCAGCAACGGACGCTGGGCAATCCGTCTGGACGAACTGCCCGCAGAGGTTCGCGCCGTGCTGCACAGCCGGTTCGCCGCCGAGCCTTCTGAAGGCACTCATCTGTCCTTGCTTCGGGGAAAGGTCGGCACCGGCTGCGGAACTCCGGGACTGGATCGCTTCTGGGAACGGGAAGCCGGAATGCCGGCGCAGCAGACTGCGCTCCTGATGGAGACGGAGGGCGAGCGTTACCGGATCTTCCGCTGTGGAGGCAGCTTCATCTATGTTGCCGAGCGGCATCTGAGAGGGCTTGCCGCTCCGTCCCTTGCCGAAGCAGATGCTTCCGAATGGAAGGGAATCTGGCGTCTCCGCTTCCGGGAAGCGGATTACCTGGTTGCCTCCCGCGCTCCGGCCGAGGCGGATGAAACACAGGAAGGGTTCATGCGCGAGCTGCTGGAACCCGGTATGATCGGGGCTCCCTCGAAGCTGCGGGGTGAAGCATGATGCGGTCCGGAATTTCTTGCTTGCCCCGCCCGGCAGCGGCAGCCCCTGACGAAGCCTCTCTCCCGAATTACCGCGAGGCGCTCGGCATTGTCCGGAAGCTGTACCGCTCTGCGGGCGATACCGATAAGAGAATCATCGCGGGCATGGTCTCCGACTGCGAGTTCGTCGTGGAATGGATGGAGACCGGACGGCGTCCCGGCAGCCGCCGGGGCATCGAGCGGCGCGCCGGCTACGAGCGCGAGGTACCGCTGGAGCCGGAGCGGATGCAGCGGTTCGCGGCTCCTCCTCCGGCAGATCCGGCGCTGCGGGAGGAGGAAGGGGAGAGCCTCAGCGGACGCCGGCTTTTTCAACTGGAATATGCCTTAAGCCGCCTGAGCGCCCGGGAACGCGAATGCTATGAACTGGCCTATGGACAGGGGCTGTCGCACGGGGATATTGCGGTCATGCTGAGGCTGACGGCGGGAAGCGTCGGCGAGTATCTCCAGCGGGCGCAGCAGAAGATGGCGGAATTGGTTGCCGATTCTCTCTTTTATATGGACGATCAGGAAGAGAACGTTTGATCGTGTTTTTTGTCTAGTAAAAGCCCCTTAATAGTGTAAGGTATAATTAACCTTATCTAGCAAATAAATCAAATAAAGGAGGTGGATAATGAATCTCGTTACCTTGATGCTCGCGCTGCAGAGCTTTCTGCAATCCCGGCTGTCGGAGGAAGGCGCGCTTGTGCCGGCCGTATATATCGGCGATGCTCCGGGAGAAGAAACGGCCCGTCCGGTTCTCCTCATTCGTCCCCATAAAGGACACAGCGATGAAGAGGAGGCTACGGCGCGAATTCGGCTGGAAATTTCAAGCGATGCGCCCGGCGAAGCCGGATACGCCGACATGATGAATCTATTGGAACGGGTTCGCGTCCTGCTGCTGCGGGAACGGACACTGGAGCGGAGATTCCGGCTGGACGCCAATTGGAAGTGGTCGGTGCATCGGCGCAGAAGCGATTCCCGGTGGGTGGCCCGTGTCACCACGAGCTGGACTTATCCGCAAATCAGACAGGAGGCAGCTATTCATGAGTGAACCAACCGTAATGAATTCGTTTAACAACGAAGAAACGAATAACACATCAGCATCCAAGGAGTCCTTCTCCAAAATCTATCTCGGACCGAATCTGGCCGGCGGCCGGCTTCTGCAATCCACAGTATTCCGGAATGAGCTTCCGGACTATCTGCAGCCGCTGCTCGATGAGCAGCCGGAGGCGGCCGAACTGATCGTGCCGATTGCGCATATGGCCGAGGTGCAGGCTCGTCTGACTCAGCAAGGAACGGCGGAATTTGCCGCCTATAAGAAGCTTCTCGGGAAGGGGAACTAAATAATGGCATATCAACACGGCATTTATGTCAATGAACAGGCGACTTCCGTTCTGGCGCCGAACGAGGCGGCCAGCGGCATTCCATTCGTGGTCGGTACGGCTCCCGTGCATCTGGCGGACAAAGCCGCTCACGCAGGGACCCCGGTGCTGGCGTATACTTACGCCGACGCGGTCGCTGCGCTGGGTTATTCCGATGACTGGTCGAAATATACGCTGTGCGAAGCGATGTATACGCATTTTGTGCTCTATCAAAAATCGCCGATGGTGCTGGTGAACGTTCTGGACCCGGCCGTTCACAAGACGGTGGCGGCCCCGGCAGCGGTTCCGGTATCGAACCGCGTCGCCAAGCTGGCAGCCGACGGCGTCCTGCTGTCTTCGCTGACCGTGAAATCGGCCGACGGCAACACGACTTATGTTAAAGGGACGGATTATACGGCAAGCTTTGACGACAAGGGCAAAGTCGTCATTACGACCAAGGCCGGCGGCGCCATCGCGGCCGGAGCCGTCTCGCTCCAGGTCGGTTACACGGCACTGAATCCTTCGGCCGTCGATGCGGACGATGTGATTGGCGGCGTCTCCGCTTCCGGGGAATACTCCGGCTTTGAACTGGTGCATCAGGTCTTCCCGCGCTTTGGCGTGCTGCCGGATCTGCTGATGGCTCCCGGCTGGTCCCACCAGCCGGCGGTAGCGGCGGTCATGGCCGCGAAGGCTTCCAATATCAACGGAAACTTCAAGGCGATTGCGCTGACCGACCTGGACCCGGCGGTGGACTATACGGCAGCGGGCGAATGGAAATCGAGCCATGCCTATACCGGCGCGCAGCAGATTGTTACCTATCCGAAGGTGACGATGGGCGGCCGCACGTACTGGCTGTCGAGCCACCTCGCCGGACGCATCGCCACGACCGATTCGCAGAGCGACGGCATCCCGTTCGTCTCGCCCTCCAACAAGAACCTGAGCATCGACGGCGCAGTGCTGGCCGGCGGCAAGCCGCTCTATCTCGGACTTGACCAGGCCGCCTACCTGAACAGCCAGGGCATTGTCACGGCGTTCAATCTCGGCACCGGAGGCTGGAAGGCTTGGGGCAGCCAGACCGGCGCCTATCCGGCCGGAACCGATCCGAAGGACGTCTCCATTCCGGTGCGCCGGATGTTCAACTGGGTATCCAACTCGCTCATTATGACGTATCTGCAAAAGGTCGACGATCCGATGAACAAGCGTCTCACCCAGGCGATCACCGACAGCCTGAATATTTGGCTGAACGGACTGACCGCCGCCGGAGCCCTGCTGGGCGGGCGCGTCGAATTCCGCGCAGCCGAGAACCCGTCCGAAGCCCTGATGGCCGGCAAGGTCCAGTTCCATCTGTTCCTGACGCCGCCGACCGCCGCTCAGGAGATTGATTTTGTGCTGGAATACGATTCGTCGTATCTGTCCGCACTTACCGCCTAAGGAGGAACTTATTCATGCCTATTAAATCCGAACGCGTCATTGACTACTCCGTCTATCTGGAGGGCGACACCTACCTGGGGACCGCCAAAGCCACACTTCCCGAAATTTCCTATCTGGCGGACACGATTAAAGGCGGCGGCATCGCCGGCGAGATCAACGCCCCTTCCATGGGACACACCGGCGCCATGACCCTGACGCTGAACTGGAGAACCGTCGAGCCGCAAGCTGTGCAGCTGTTGGCTCCGAAGATTCACCAGATCGATCTCCGTGCGGCCATCCAGGCCTTCGACCCGGCTACGGGTGAATATCTGGACCGTGCGCTGCGAATTACGGTGCGGGCCCGTCCGGTGAGCCTTTCGCTCGGCAATCTGGAACCGGCGGCAGCCATGGACAGCAATAATACCTTCTCCGTCTCTTATATCAAGATCGTCAAAGACAACGATCTGGAGCCGCTTCTGGAGATCGACAAATACAACTACGTGCATAAGGTGAACGGCGTGGACCATCTGGCTCATGTCCGGAATACCTTGGGCATTAAATAAGGGAGAAGAGAATCCGTATGAACGAAGAGAACGTAAACGCAGCTTCCGTCGCGGAAGAAGAAGGGGAGGACAAGGCTTACGCCTTGTCCCGCCCTGTGGTGCATGAAGGCGCGACCTACGAGACGCTGACAATGGATTTTGACGCCATGACCGGCAGCGACATCCTGGCCGCAACCCGCCAGTACAAGGCCGAGAACAGCCAATCCATCAACTGGGCGATGGAGCTGGACAAGGATTACCAGGCTTATATCGTCGCCAAGGCGGCGCATGTCCATGTGGGACTCATCCGCGCGCTGCCAGCCAAGGATTTCACGCGCCTTACGCTGCGGGCCCAAAATTTTTTGCTGCTGTAGGCCTCGGCGGCGGCGATCTCATGGAGACCGTCGCCGCTCTGGCCATGCTGACCTACACGCCCATTCCCTTCTACCTCGGGCTGACGCTTGCGGAGATCGGCGAGTGGGCCGACCGGGCGGCTGAACTGCGGCATTTGCGGGAGTAAAGCCCGGCGTGGGCCGGGAGAAAGGAGGGGGTTATGGCGGACAGTGTCAAGGCAAAACAGCAATTTGATGATTCTTTCAATCAGTCAAGTCAATCCGACTTTATGAAATCCTGGAACGCAGCAATTGAAAATATGAATCAGACAAATCCGAATTTAAAGGTTTTTAATGAAGAAATTCAAAAAGGTTGGGAATATATCCAGAGTGGAAGCAAACTGGTCACTGACGAGGCGAAAGATGCTGTATCTGAAATTCAGAATCAGCTTAAAGTCCGAACAGAAGAGGAGAGGAGAGCTCGGCTTCAAGCCCAGCAGGATGCTCAGCGGAAGCATATTGAACAGATTGAAGCCACTAAAAAGCTATTCTCGGAAATTTATCAAAAACAAAAGAGGGCAACAGATACAGCAGCAGCTATCGTATCGCCCCAATCTCAATCTACCAATAGAATGGTTTGTTGCTCTGACGAGAACGGCCACGGTTCTTCAGAAAGAGAAAATGCAGATCAAAAACCGAAGCAGAAGTCTGTATTGGAGATCGTAGAGTCAGCTGTTGAGCAAGTCGCTAACTTTACTAATATGCTGTCAGGTGCCTCCGATATCATAGAGACCTTGTTTGGAAAGAACTTAACGGATGTGGTTCTTAATTTTCTTAAAGTTTCACCAACTTTAAGAATTGGAGGTGCATTAACGATCCTGGCAGGCGCCGGGGTTTATATTAATAAGAAGATGGAGGACGCCGAAGAAGCCCGACGACAGGATCTTATTCATTCTGGTGAATCAACAGAGAAGATGGAAAAGAACTACAAGGATTCAGCCCTTCAATATAAGACTACCAATGATATGGCTTGGCAGTACGAAGCGATTGTGAAAAAGATGAATGATCCTTCCTCTTTACCGGATGATCCTTTAAAAGCAGAAGAAATTACAAACGTGCGAAAAAAAATGCTTCTCAACTTAGGAACCGCTCTGCAAAAGGCTTATCCCGATTTGGTTAACCCAGAAGATATTGGGTCGGGAAAGTTGGATACAAAGCTCCTTAAGAATACAGCGCACGCAGATCGGTCAGTAGCTGCAAGCTCGTTTAATACCGATTACTCCCAGAAAAACTTGGAAAAACTCGGAGCAGAAATGTTGGAGCAGGAAGCTGCGATTAAGACATTGAGAGAGGATAGAAATAAGCTCCCTGAAATTAGTAACCAATACAAAGAATTTTTTGCCAGATTTCAAAACATTAATTTGGGGAAATACGGTGATAAAGATGCAGCTATGCAGCAACTATTTGATGATGTTAATAATTTTCAAAAGGACAACAACACTGTTTTAGATAAATACAGTTTATTTGAAATATCAAATAAGGGTCAGTTATCGAGCCTTCAAACCTTAGCCGAGCTAGTGGATAAAAAGCGTTCTAATCAAGGAAAAGAACTAACAACCAAAGAAGCAGAGTTTGCGACTGCAAGTAAAAGTTACAAAACCATTTATGACGGTTATAAAACCAAGCTTGAGATTGATATGGGGCAAACGTTTGAGGAAGGAGGTAAAAAATACTCTGCTAGCAGTCCTGCCGACCAAAAGAAATATTATGATTCAGTTATGAAATTGATGAATTTTGCTCCCAAAACGGATCTGCTTCCCCCAGAGCTAAAAACGAATGTTCTGCGATATTTATCCATGACCAATACACAGCAAGATATTAACGAAGCGAACAGAAGGGTTTCCAGACCTAAAATTACACCAGGGATACATGGAAGAGATCTGAATTTCAAGGCCAATCATGACCCTTCATATTCTGAATCCAATCGAATTAACAGTATTAAAAAAGATCAGCCCGGATTGGGAGACAAGTTGACTTCAATTCTGAAAAGTAGAGACTTTGGATCGAAGAACTATAACAATCAAATCTCATGGTCTCCTAAAATCGTTGTCCAGAACACAGATTCTGATCTAGCTACAAAGCTTAATGAGGTATTGAAGAATTCGAGGATAGATTTTGAAAAGAATTGGAAGCAATTCAAAGAAAGGGTGTCGATGGCCCAATGACCCAATACCGAACCATTCAGGGCGATACTTGGGATGCCGTCGCCTACAAGCTCTATGGAGACGAGAATCTGATGACGCTGCTTCTGGAGGCGAACCCCGAGCAGGCCGACAAGGTGATTCTGGACGGCAATCTGCTGCTTCACGTGCCCGTAAGGCCGGAGCAGACGTCGGAGGATCTTCCTCCCTGGAAGCGGGAGGGGTGAGGCCAGATGTCCGAGATGACGCAGACAGCCCGATGGGCTGAGCTGGAATTGACCTATAACGGGAAAAACATCAGCGAATCCATTGCGGATTCGCTGCTTGATTTTACGTATAACGATGCCGCTTCGGGCAGTCTGGACGACATCGACCTCCGGCTCGAAGACCGGAAGCTGAAATGGCAGAACGCCTGGGCCGCCCAGGAGGGCGATGTCATCAAGGCGACGATCCGAACCCATCACTGGAATAAACCCGGCGAGAGCCAGAAGCTGGCCTTCGGCGAATTCGAAGTGGATTCCGGGAGCGTGGGGGGGCCTCCGGATACGGTGTCCATCAAGGCGACATCGCTTCCGGTCAAGGCGGGCGTCCGGTTCGAGAAGCGGACCAAGGCATGGGAGAAGACGAAGCTGAAGACGATTGCGGCCGAGGTGGCTGCCAAGGCGAAGCTGAAGCTGCTCTACGAAGCGACCGACAACCCTTCCTACGACCGGATTGACCAGACTGAGATGTCCGATCTGGCTTTTCTGCTGGATACCGCCACGAAGGAAGGCATAGCGATCAAGGTGGCGAGCGGCCGGCTGGTGCTGTTCGACGAGTTTGAATATGAGAAAAAACCTCCCGTCGCCACAATCGTACGCGGCCGGGACCCGGTGCTGGACTTCTCGTTCAACTGGTCGATCGCTTCCAAAGCGTATCGAAGCAGCGTGCTGACGTATACGGATACGTCGAGCAAAAAGACCTACAAAGCCGCGTTCACCCCGCCGGGCGCTCCCGTGAGCGGTCCGGTGCTGAAGCTGAATGAACAGGTCACTTCCCAGGCCGAAGCCCAGCGGCTGGCCCGCATGCGCCTTCGGGAGAAGAACAAGGAGTACGGAACAGGCAGTCTGACCCTGATGGGCGATGTCCGGATGGCGACGGGACTGACGATTACACTCAAGGGCTGGGGCCGTTACGACGGCAAATACCTGATCGAGTCCTGCTCGCATACGCTGGGCTCCGGCGGGTATACAACCGCTCTGCAAATCCGAAAAGTTCTGGGGTGGTAAAATGATTCGCATTGGTCAGGTCTCGGCCGTAAACCACGCGGCCGGAACGGTCCGCGTAGCTTTTGCGGACCGGGACGACGCCGTCTCCGCCGATCTTCCGGTTGTCGTGCCGGGAGGAGGGGCGCAGGGGAACCCGCTGCCGCTTCCCGGTCAGACGGTGCTGTGCGCCTTTACCGCGGCCGGCAGCTCCGCGGGTTTCTGTCTGGGCACGTATTACGGCGGGGACGAGAAGCCCCCGGGAACGGAAGAGCAGCGCGGCGTCTGGTTTGAAGACGGCAGCTATGTTTTTTATGACCGGAAGCAGCACAGTTTGAATGTCAAGGCGGCCGGAGCGGTGAACATTGAGGGAGACCTCACGGTAACCGGCATTGTCCGGGCCGCTTCGATCAAGGAGGCAGGAGAATGACATGGATTCAGATTATCGACAGAGGCGATAGGCTGATGACAGAGGCTTTGATGATGGCGAAGAAAGCGGAGAAGGAAAAGCTGAAGCTGGTCGAGGAGTTCAATCATCCGTACGGCAATTCCAAACAGATTCAGATGTCCATTCTGGGTTCCTTGGGGGAGATCGTGTTCGAGACGGTGGAGACCGGGGTGAAGAATGAATGGCAGCCGGTGGTCCGCACCTTTGACGATTTCAGCCGGTCCTCTTCCGGCCGCTGGGCTCAGCACGATGTGATGGGACAGAAGCCGAAGAAGCAGTGGCTGGGGCCGGGTCTGGACAGCATATCGCTGTCCATCCGCTTCTCCGTATCGCTCGGCATGAACCCGCGCAAGGAGCTGGACCGGATCTCGAAGCTGGAACAGACCGGCAAGGCGCTTCCGCTCGTAATCGGCGGCAAAGGCATCGGTACCGGGCTGTGGGTCATTACGAATGTGTCGCAGAACTGGGAGCGGATTGATAATAAGGGCCGTCTGCTTGACGCGACCGCCACGCTGTCTTTGGAGGAGTATGTAAAATGACAACGATGAGCATTGATATGACGCAGCCTTCGGGCATTGATTTTGCGCCGTCCTCGCGGGCTGCCGAGATCCGGCAGAATATCCGCACTATTCTCTCGACGCCGCTCGGCAGCGTGCCGATGCAGCGGGGGGTTGGACTGGATGTGGAGGTGCTGGACCAGCCGCTCGCGGTAGCCCAGGCCCGAATGGCCAGCTCGGTGCTGTCGGCGATTGCCGAACAAGAGCCGAGGGCGAAGGTCACGGCTGTAGAGTTTATTCAGACGGATGAGGCGTCGGCGATGTGGGGGACCCTGCGGCCGGTTGTCCATATCCAGTTTGAGGAAGAGGTGAGCGAATGATAGAAAGGTTGGAACTGCCGGAGATCGCGTTTGCGGACGAGGATGCGACTTCCATTAAGCAGAATATCGTCTCTGTGTATGAAGGGCTGACCGGCCGGACGCTTGCTCCGGGAGATCCGGTGCAGCTTTTTTTGATGTCGCTGGCCTCGATTCTGATTCAACAGCGGGTGCTGATTAACCGGACGGCCAAAGGAAACCTGCTGCGCTACGCCTCCGGCTCGCTGCTGGATCATATGGGCGCCTTCCAGGGATCGGCGCGTCTTCCGGCTGCGCCGGCGATTACCACGCTGGAATTTACGCTCTCGATTCCGCTGTCGTCGGTAACCCCGATTCCGGCTGGCACGCGGGTTGGACCTACGGGCGGCGACGGCTCAATTTATTTTGAAACCAATGAATATATGGAGATTCCGGCCGGTTCTGTGAGCGGCCGCATCTCGGCTTCATGCTCCGTGCTCGGAATCGCCGGCAACGGGTTTCTTCCGGGCCAAATCAATGTCCTGATGGACCCGCTTCCTTTTGTCCAGTCGGTGGCGAACCTGACGTCTTCGAGCGGCGGCGCGGCGGCGGAGTCGGATGACGACTACCGGGAACGCATCCGCAGCGCGCCGGAGTCCTACAGCACGGCCGGTCCGCAAGGCGCTTACGAATATTGGGTCAAAGCCTCGTCGTCTGCGGTACTGGATGTCCATGCCTTTGCACCGGAGGGGAGCGCCGGCGGAGAAGTGCAGATTGTTCCGCTGCTGACCGGCGGACAAATCCCGGACCGGGATGTGCTGGACGCCATCGCAGCGGCGCTGGAAGACCGCGGCATCCGTCCGCTGACCGACAAGGTAACCGTTACGGCGCCGAAGCCGGTGCCCTATGAGATTAGACTCACGTACTATATCGCCCGCAGCCGGGCCGCCGAGGTGACGGCCATTCGAGCGGCGGTCCAGAAGGCGGTTGCAGACTACCAGCTGTGGCAGAAATCACGGCTTGGCCGGGACATTAATCCTTCCGAACTGGTTGCGCGGATCATGCAGGCCGGAGCGCTCCGGGTAGAAGTCGAGGCGCCGGGTTATCTGGAACTGACGCCGACGGAAGTCGCCCAGGAGTCCGGGGAGCCTGCTGCCGCCGAATATGGGGGGCTGGCCGATGATTGACATCCGTTCGGTTAGCTTGTACGACCTGCTGCCGCCCAATCTTCAGCGGGATTCCGCCACCGCCGCCGCGGCTCAGTCGCTGGACAACGAGCTTCATGAATTGGCTGCGGCGATTGACGCCCTGGATATATTCGGACGATCCCAGGAGTGGTCGGATGAGGAGACCGATGCTCTTGCGAGCCAATACCTTCCCCCATATTACGACCCGAACCTGCCGCTCGAACAGCGGCGGGCCCTCGTCCGCAATGCCATTCCATTCCACCGGCGCAAGGGAACGGCGGCTGCGGTGGAAGATCTCGTGGCACTGCTCTTCGGCTACGGCTCCGTCGAGGAATGGTGGCAGTACGGCGGGGCGCCGTATCATTTTCGGGTGGTGACCAACAATCCTGACGTAACGACTACCCGGGCCAAAGAGTTTATTCAGGCAGTTAATTCCGTCAAGCGTCTGTCGACAGTTCTGCAAAAAGTGCTTCTCTCGCAGGCGGAAACGCTGTCTTTGTATTACGGAGGATATCTCCACTTTGGCGAGACAATTACCATATGACGATTACCCGATAGGAGGGAACGAGGTGGCAGCTTTTGGCGGCATGACTTTAACGAATAAAGGCTTGGTTTTGCAGGGCAAAGCGCAGGCGGGAACCCCGCTGAATTACACCAGAATTGCTGTGGGCGATGGCTCGCTCAGCGGGCAGTCCATCCCGGCATTGAACAGCTTAATCTCACCAAAGAAGAGTCTTCCGGTAACCCGGCTGCAGATCCAGCCGCCGAATAAAGCGGTTATCGGGACGGTGCTGCGGAATGCCGAGATGACCAGCGGTTTTTATTTCCGGGAAGTCGGGGTATTTGCTCAGGACCCGGACGCGGGAGAGATTCTGTACGCCTATGCCAATGCAGGCACCAGCGCCGAGTATATTGTGCCGGGCGGCGGCAGCGATGTGATCGAGAAGGCGTTTAACTGTATTGTGGCGGTCGGCACAGCAGCGAATGTGACAGCGGTAATCGATGAATCGCTGGTGTTCGCAAGAGAAAGCGAGTTCACGACCCACCGTACAGCCGCAGAGCTGGACCACCCGGACGGGTCGGTAACGGCTGCCAAGCTTGCGCCGGCAGCGGCTACCGATGCCGCAATCGGGAGCCGCACAGTCAGCGATTCGACCGCCCCAACCGGCGATACCGGGACCTTGACGGGCATCGTCGGCTGGCTGGCGAACATGGTGAAGGCCATTACCGGCAAAACGTCCTGGCGGACGCCTCCAGCCACGACGCTGGAGGCGGCCAGCGGGCATATGAAGGATACGACGGTTCACCTTACCCCAGCCGAGCGGGCCTCGTGGAACGCCAAAGAGACGACGACCGGCGCGCAGGCCAAGGCAGACGCCGCGCAGGCGGCGGCCATTGCGGCGGCGGCAGCGGATGCAGCGGCGAAGGCCAATGCGGCCGCGGCGGCTTCGATTCCGGCCTCGCAGAAGGGGGTGGCCAACGGCTTAGCCACTCTGGACGCCACGACTCGCCTGCCGGCGGGTCAGCTGCCGGCGAGCGTGCCGCAGCAGACTACGGCCGACGTCACTTATTACGTCCGGACGGACGGGAATGACGGCAATAATGGGTTGGCTAATACGGCGGCGGGGGCGTTTAGGACGATTGGGAAGGCGATTAGTGTAATCCCTGCGATTGTGAATCACAACCTCACTATTGTTGTGGCAGCAGGAACTTATAACGAAGATATTGTCGTACTAGGTAAAACAGGCGCGGGGGCTATTAACTTATATGCGGGCGGAGGAACTGTCAATGTTCTGTCTCTAAGCGTCGTCCGCTGCGGAGTCATTGTAGCGGTTAACACAATCGTTATGACGACAGCATCAAAGGATGCCATCAGCGTTTATCAATCGGTGGCGCTCAATTTGACGTCAGTAAGTGCTACAGCTTCAGCTTCCTCATACGCCGGAGTCAATGCCGATACATCCAATGTGTATATCTATAGCTCTACCTTTTCGAATAAGAGCAGAGGGATTTTTGCAAGTTTCAATAGTAAGGTCATCAGCATCAACAATTCGGGAACTGGTAATTCTCAAGGTCTGTTTGCCGACGGGGGCGGTCAAGTGACAAAGTATGGCACGCAGCCCGGAGGAATCGTTGTTGAAGCGATAGGCAATGGCATTATTACGAGTGGAGTTCTCAATCCGTGGGGAGACAGTAATGTGCTTCAGCGCACGTTTATAAATGCTAGTAAAAATACAGCACAGTCAATCAGTGCAAACACCAAAACCAAGCTCACTTTTGAAGTCGAAAATTATGACACATTAAATGAATGGAACAATAACAGATTTACCGCCAATAAAGAGGGTAAATTTCACATTGACGTGCACATCGGGGTTACAGCATCAGTAGTAGGACAATTTGTCGACTTGATTCTGGTTGCCAACGGTTTAGATAGTGCAACTACGAGGATTTTTTGCAATAGTTCATTAACAGGTGCATCCTTAACCTTGTCGGATACTCTCTATATTTCGTCCTCTGGGCAATATGTAGAATTCTATGTCTATTCTAACGCTGCTTTCTCGGTCGAACAGTTTGGCGACCGAAACCGCGTCAAGATTACGGCATCAGCTTAAGGAGGAATTATGCATATGCATCTACCATCCGCCATCCAGCACCTTTATCCGGATGCCGACGCGTTCCGGGACTTTATCGTCCAGGACGACAGCGACGGCCGAGGACCTTATATCGCCTATTGGGGTCTGGATTCCCCTCAGCCCACAGATGAAGAATTGCAGCAGGCCTGGGCCGAATACCAGAAGACTGATAACCCTTCCACGAAGCCTAAATCCTTGGAACAGCGTATTGTGACACTCGAACAACAGAACGCCTCTTTGCTGCTTGCACTTACTGAGGTTCAGGGAGAAAAGCGCAAGAATAGAGGCGGCTTAATGTCTCTTTGGAGTGGGAAAAAATAAGCCCTAGTCCATTTGCAAGAACCGAAGACCCGAACGGGTCTTCTTTTATTGATAAGAAGAAACCGTGTTAGGAGGAAGTACGATGGCAGCTTTTGGCGGCATGACATTAACGAATAAAGGTTTGGCTTTGCAGGGCAAAGCGCAGGCGGGGACCCCGCTGAATTACACCAGGATCGCTGTGGGTGATGGCTCGCTCAGTGGACAGTCCATCCCGGCATTGAACAACTTAATCTCCCCAAAGAAGAGTCTTCCGGTAACTCGGCTCCAAATCCAGCCGTCGAATAAAGCGGTTATCGGGACGGTGCTGCGGAATGCCGAGATGAGCAGCGGTTTTTATTTCCGGGAAGTCGGGGTTTTTGCTCAGGACCCTGACGCGGAAGAGATTCTGTACGCCTATGCCAATGCAGGCACCAGTGCCGAGTATATTGCACCGGGCGGCGGCAGTGATGTGATCGAGAAGGCGTTTAACTGTATTGTGGCGGTCGGTACCGCAGCGAATGTGACAGCGGTAATCGATGAATCGCTGGTGTTCGCAAGAGAAAGCGAGTTCACAGCCCACCGTACAGCCGCAGAACTGGATCACCCGGACGGATCGGTCACGGCTGCGAAGCTTGCGCCGGCAGCGGCCACCGATACCGTGATTGGCAGCCGAACGGTCAGCGATTTGAATGCTCCGACCGGTGATACCGGGACCTTGACCGGCATCATCGGCTGGCTGGCGAGCATGGTGAAGGCCGTCACCGGCAAATCGTCCTGGCGCACACCTCCCGCCACCACGCTGGAGGCGGCGAGCGGGCATATGAGAGATACGACCGCGCATGTTACTGCCGCTGAGCGCGGCGCCTGGAACACCAAGGAAACAACCGGCGGAGCGCAGGCCAAGGCAGATGCCGCGCAGGCCGCAGCCATTGCGGCCGCGGCAGCGGATGCATCGACCAAAGCCAATGCGGCCGCGGCGTCTTCGGTTCCGGCCGCTCAGAAGGGGACGCCCAACGGTGTCGCCACTCTGGACGGCACGACCCGGCTGCCTGTCGCTCAGCTCCCGGTGAGCGTACCGCAGCAGACTACCCAGGAACTTAATTTATATGTCCGGACTGACGGTAACGATAATAACAACGGTTTAGTTAATACGTCAGAGGGTGCTTTCAGAACAATTAATAGAGCCATCGCTGCAATTCCTCCTATTGCAGGCCACAACGTTACAATCACGATACTTTCTGGATCGTACACGGAAGACGTTTTAATCACGGGGAAATCCGGAGGCGGACTAATTAATTTTGCAATAAGCGGTAGTGGAACAATAGTGGTGAATTCGTTTACCGCTATTCGCTGTGCTAGTCACATTCTCGTTAATAATTTCTCTGCGAGCACGACTGTGACGAACGGCTTTGGTGCGTATACATGCTCAGCAGTCAATTTTATTAATTGTTCAGCGATTACCTCAGCGCTATCCTACTCCGGTTTTATCGCTGATGTTGCGAGTGTGTATATGAATGGTTGCACTGCGTCGAATAAGAAATACGGCATACTCGCGAGTTACAATGCCCGTATTATTACCATCAACAACACAGGAACCGGGAACACCTATGGGGTTTATGCTGATGGAGGAGGGAGTGTCACCAAATATGGCAGCCAACCAGCAGGGAGCACCCCGGAAGGGTTAGGAAATGGAGTTGTGACCTCCGGTGTCCTTAATCCATGGGGAGATAATACGCAATCAAATCGTCCGATTTTATGGGCATACGGAAATATGAATCAACCTATTTCCAGTACAGTATGGACCAACGTTATATTTGGGGCGGGTTCAACTGTTCAGAACCTATCCTTCAACTCATCATCAGGAAGAGCCACTATTCAGCAAGCAGGATGGTATAAAGTGAAAGTGAAAGTTCTTCTTTCTTCGGTTCCTGGAAATTGTCAGGGGCAATTACGTGCTATCCTTAATGATTCGCAGTCGCATCAGCTTGACCTGAAGATTCAACCTATACAGTATAACATGTTGCTACAAGGAGATGTTTTGCTCTACTGCGGGGTAGGTGATCGCATAGACATTCAGGCGTATTGTGACAGTAATACTACAATTACCGCTGGGACTGCCCTTAGCACCTACGAAATTGTACGTGTTGCATAGTAGTGTAGAATAGGAAGGATGGGGCACTAATCAAGACGGAAAATTAAGTTCTGTTCGTGCGCTCGGACTTTGTCGAAGATGTAAAAACCGAGTTAAGAACGTACCAGCCTATCGTTATCTGAACGGATATCTATCGTGCGGTTGAAAGACTTACTATCAGAACCGGCAGCTTCATAGACACGGATTCTTGGGCAACAAAGCTGTAGGAAAGAAGATTCTGATGAGCCTGCTTATACTTACGCAGATTCACCCGAATGTTTTCGTATCCAGATGTCGATCTGGTAATGACGAATAGGTTGGATTAACAGTGATAATATAGCGCAAGAGGGAAGAACATTTTGACAAGGCGTACTGGCTGAGGTAGCAATATAAGTTTTTTCTTATGATTATTCAGAGAGAGAAGGGAGCAGGGGATGGACAGCAATGACGTAAGCAACCTGGAAAAGCTGCTGCCGCTGGCGGACAAGTACGGCCTGGCCTATGTGGTATCGCTGGTACTGCTCTGCATTGTGATCTACTTCCTGCGGGGCATCGCCCGGGGGGATCTGGTGCCCCGGGAGCTGCTGGACCGGTCCGAAGAAGACCGTGACCGGCTGCAGGCGATCCTGGACAAAGAGCGGGCCGATTTCATGGCGCCGACGCTTGAAGTGCTGCAGCGGCTCAAGGTTGACCATCAGACGGCACAGGGGGGAAATGCCGAGGATAGGGGAGGATAGCGTGATCCGTTTGCTGAGATGCTTATCGTCCCGGCGCCTGCTGCAAAAGGAACGGGAACTCCGGCAGGCTTCCGGCCGGGTGACGGTCAGCATTGCCCGGTACAAGGACATGTCCCGGGAAATTCAGGAGGAGATCGGGCGCAACCGGTTCGCCCGCTACCTGGTCTATGATCGGGGGGATCAAGATGTTCATTGACGTGCTGCTGCTTGTGCTGTACGGCGTATCCATCGGATGCGCCCTTTATATTATTCACCGGCATCGGACGTATTTTCACGAGCGATTCCGCAAGGGCGTGGTCAGCGTATTCATGCTGGCGATGCTTTTTTTTCTGACGGCCTACGTCTTCAAGCTCTGCGTCGTGCTGCTGATTCGGATCGCCATGATGGCAGGTGCGATGAATGCGGAAATGGAGCGCCTGCTCACCTTGGGCTGGACCCTGGCGCAGATCGGGACGACAACGGGTCTGATCGCATTGGCCTGGCTGACCTGGTCGGGGAAGTATGACCAATTCGTCGCCTTGCGGAGATTGGAACAGAGAGGAGAACAAGAACGGAAATGACCATGACATGGGAACAGCTCAAAGCCAAATCGGACCCCAAGCTGATCGGCCTCCAGCCGGTCGTGCTGGCCGCCGTGCTTTGTCTGATGAAGACTTGCTTTATCCGCAATATTCCGATTCTGATTACCCAGGGACTGCGTACGATTCAGGCGCAGAATGAGCTGTACGCCCAGGGACGCACCCAGGCGCAGATTGAAGCGGCAGGAATTACGGGAGTAACCGCCCGGCCGGATCTGCAGGTCGTTACGAATGCACGCGGCGGGTACTCGTATCACAACTTCGGATTGGCGGTGGATTTTGCGCTGCTTGCGAATGACGGGAAGCAGGTCTCCTGGGATCTGAACCGGGACGGCAACGCCAACCGGCGCAAGGACTGGGACGAGGTGGTCGAAGTTGCCAAGAAGCTCGGCTTTGAGTGGGGAGGCGATTTTGTCTCGATCCACGATGCGCCGCATCTGGAGATGACATTCGGACTCAGCACAGCGGAACTCCGCGCAGGCAACTTGCCCAAGACGTCGCAGACCCAGCCGGTGTACCGGCAAATGATGAAGATGGAGGAGGAGCAGAGGGTGAACAAGGACAATCATGTGACGGTTCGGGTCAATGGCGCCCGGATCGGCGAAGGGATACTGGACGGCAGCATCACCTATGCGCCCGTACGAGCCGTTGCGGAGGCGCTGGGAGCATCGGTGGTCTATGACAGCAAGACGCTGACGGTTAACGTGACCGGCAAGGAGGCGGCGAAATGAACAACCGTATTTCCTGGAGGCAAAAACTTGCCAGCCGCAAGTTCTGGGCGCTGCTGGCCGCCCTTGCCGTATCCATTCTCGGAGCTTTTGGCTTCTCCGAAGAGACCACGCTGCGCGTGACCGGCATCCTCTCGGCTGTCGGCGCCTGCGCCGCCTACATGTTCGCCGAGGCATTGACGGACCAGGCGTCCGGTAATGCGGGAGCCGGAACTGCGCAGACCCGGGTAGAACCGGAAGCGGAAGCAAGCGGGTACGAGGACTCCGCAGCGGGCCGTTGAGAGTGAACCTGGAGCGGTGGCGTATCCGCGTCGGCTGCTCTGGATTTCCGTGCGGAAGCCGGAACCGATCCGTCTTTGGATCTGCTGCTCCGGGTTTACGCGAGCAAGCCGGAATTGTTCGCCGCGTCCGGTTCACCGGTGCGGCGGATGCAGCCGGCGGAACATTTTTATAAAAAATGCTTGCAAGGTCTCTTCATCCTATGGTATTATAAATCTCGTTGCAGGACGGTAGCTCAGCGGGAGAGCACTATCTTGACAGGGTAGGGGTCATGGGTTCGATCCCCATCCGTCCTATATGATTTACCTCGAAGAAGCCTTGATAATTAAGGCTTCTTCTTTTTTGTCCAGACAAGGATCCGCCTGAAAGTCCCAGTAAAGAAGCAGGAGCCACCCCAATTCACCAGCGTAGCATTACTCTTAGCCCACAATTATATAATAGACTAATTCCATAGACCCATTCCCGGTTTTGTGGTAGAATTTAGGAAATAGGGTGGGGAGAGATTGGTATAAATGAAAACTTGCAGCGGCTGCGGCCAACAATTGCCGGAAGAGAGCGTATTTTGTAACAAATGCGGCACGCAAATGGCTCCGACACAGAAGGAACAATCATTCTCTTCGGGTAATAAACGAGGAAAGACTTCAACAGTGATGAAGAAGTATAAATTTATGTTTGCAGCAGCGGGGATTATTATTGTGGCAGCCGCAGTTGTGGGTCTGATCCGGTACAACGCCAATCAATCCAATTATCGGGACAAGATAGAAAGTGCCCAATATAACGTAGAACAAGGGAATTTCGACGATGCCTACACGGATATAATGGATCTAAGTCCCAAGTCCAAAGATAAGGAACTGTTCGAAAGAATCCAATTGGTGAAATTTGCTGAATTGTATTCTCCGATGGATTATCAATTATATGAAGAAGCGAATTATGAATCTATCCTTAATCGGTTACTAGACGGCATTGCGTATTGTAGGAATAGTATGGACAGGGCCAATGAGCTGGGTGTCGGCGAAGACTTGCAAACTGTACAAATGCAGCTCGCCGCAGAGCTGGACGAATATTATGGAATAAATGAGAATGAGATTGAACAGTTGGCATCCATGAATGAAACGGTTAGAGCGGACACCATAACGGAATTGGCACAACAAGCCAAGCCGCGAATAAAGGACGCCATACAGGAAGATTTAAATCCCTAACTTATAGAACCTTATATTTGCACTCCTAGTATGGTATACTCAACTCATAAACAGCGTACCATGCTGAAGAGAGCCGTGCGCCAACACGACTCTCCCTAGCAGCAGCCGCTTGAAAGGCGGTCAGCTTCAATCAGGTACTACCCAGATGAAATAGGTCGCATCCTGGCAGGGCGGCCTATTTCTTTGTGTTCCGGCCAAGTGCTACGACGAGGGTCACGACGAGCGTCATCAGCGCAACCAGCAGCGCGCCGAAGCTAATCATGAGCGTCAAAGCGTCTTTAACCTCCACAGCATCACCTCCCTTCCGAGAAGTGAGCCGACCGCCCTTGCAAGCTTCTTACTGCTCCCTCTATTATACCAGAATGCGAACGTATAGTCGCCTTTTTAAAGCGCTTCTTACTTGGTTTTTTCGATGCGGAATACGAATTTCCATGTCGCGGTATGGCCCGAATAACGGCCGCGGTTCTCGGTGACGGTTACGTTCAAGGAAGAGGTCTTGGCCGATTTCAGCCCGGCCGTTTGAAGGGTCAGGGACGCCGTTCCGGATTCCGGAATCTTGTCCTGTTCCTCGGCAACAGCTTTCAGCTTGATGGAGCCCGAACTTCCCGCGCTCAGGGTAACCGAGGACCCTTCCTCCAGTTCTTGACCGTTGACATAGGCGGCATAGGCCCACTCATTGCCGACATGATTGTTCTCGGTCAGCTCTGCGCGGACGAAGGTGACTTGAACGTGCGGCGTCTTTCCGGCCGCCGAGACCGGCTGCGCGGTCAGGGTCAGGATCAGCAGCAGAACCAACAGCAGGGATAGCCGGGGCTTGTGTAGTTTTTTCATATAAACCGTCCTTTCAAATGGTGAATCTTCCATTAATCTACCATTTGATTCGCAATTCCACCATTCCTTCTGGGTAATTTACATAGAAATGTCATTTTTCGCGCGGAATAATCTGCATAGAGACGAAAGCGGGGATTCGAGATGAAAGAGAATTCAAAGGCAGGAATCAGCGAGACGGTTTTGAGCGAGGCGGAGGCTTTTGTTCGTCAGCGGCTGCTGAATGAGGGAACCGGCCATGACTGGTGGCACATTTACCGGGTCGTCCGGCTGGCGGACAAGCTGGCGGAACGGGAAGGGGCGGAGACCGGCATTGTCCGGCTGGCTGCGCTTTTTCATGATCTGGCGGATGACAAGGTGGTGGCTTCCAAGGAGCAGGGCATGGCGGAGATTGCCGCCTGGCTGGAAGATCACGGCGTGGGAGAGAGAGACTGGGAGCGGATTCTGGAGATTATCGCTACGCTGTCGTTCCGTGGGGGCGGGGGCGCTCCCATGACAACGCTGGAGGGTCAGGTCGTCCAGGATGCGGACCGTCTGGATGCCATCGGCGCGGTAGGCATTGCCCGGACGTTCTCTTATAACGGCAGCAAGGGGAACCTGATTTATGATCCCGGGCTCCCTGTCCGGGAGACGATGACGGAAGCCCAGTACCGGCAGGAGCGGGGGACGGCGGTCAACCATTTTTACGAGAAGCTGCTGAAGCTGAAGGACCGGATGAACACCGCTTACGGACGCGAGCTCGCAGAGAAGAGACACCGGGTCATGGAACAGTATCTGGAGCAGTTCTTCCGGGAATGGGAGGGGGAAGATCTTCAGGAGCTCTAGAATGCTACAATTCTCACACTCCCACGGAGCGGGCAATGGTTATCAGGGCGGTAATGGTCACGACGTTGACCAGCGTGGACACAAGCACGGTCTGAGCGGCAAAATCCGGCTCGTTCCCGTACTCCTCGGCCAGCAGCGAAGCGTTCACGCCTGTCGGCATGCCCGAGGCGATGATGAGAGCTTGTCCCGGGATGCCGTCGATGCCGAGACTGAGAACGAGCAGAAGACCGATGCAGGGCGCGATGATAACCCGCAGAACCAGGCTGAGATAAATATCGGTCCGGTCCAGCCGCAGCGGGTACTTGACGATCTGCGCGCCAAGCGTAAGCAGGGCCACGGCCACCATCGACTGCTGGGCATACGTCAGCGGCTTGCCGATGAAGTCGGGCAGAGGCACGGAGAAGGCCCGGAGCAGCAGTCCGATGGCAAGCGCATACGGCACCGGCATCTTCAGGAAGCCGATGAGGACGACCCGGTAGTTGCCCTTCAGCTTCGCGCTCTGGATGGACAGGACGCCGTAAGTGAAGGTCAGCAGGCTCTGAAGAGACATGATGAGCGACTGGAGCGACGCGGCGAGCGGATTGCTGTGAAAAGCAAGGTCGTTGACCGGCATGCCGTAGTTGCCGGCGTTGTCGAGCAGCACGCTGTTGGTGAACGCGGCGCGCATGCCGCGCCGGTATTTCAGTCCCCGTGTCAGCGCGAAGGACAGCGCATACAGGATGGCGATATAAAGCGCGTAGAACAGGACGACGGTGCCGAGCAGAGAGGCCGACATCTCGGAATGATACATGCTCATGAGCACGGCTGCGGGCGTGATATAGTAGAAGTTGATTTTGGCCAGCGTATAGAGATCGAGGCGGAAGAGCCGCTGCAGCAGCGAGCCGGCGCCGATCAGCACGAAGACCGGCAGCACCACCTGTAGCAGAATTGAACCGATCATGAACGTATCGTCCCTCTCCTTCTTGGCGTCCCTTCATTATAGCATGGGGATCTGTGTGCAGGCAGAGTTATAAGATACGCCCTCCCCGTCCACACTGTTATCAGCGTGACAGGCAAGCAGGAAGGGAAGGAGACGCGAAGACATGATTGGAAAAAAACTTGGGACCGCGGCAACGCTCGCCGTCCTGGCGCTAGAGCTGTCCGGCTGCGCCCGGAACGCGGCTGCCCTGCAGCCGCAGAGCGCTCTGGAGCCGCCGGGTGCTCTGGAGCCGTTGGTCCAGCCCGCGGGTGCGGGCGGGGAACCCCGGCTGGGTGAAGAGCCGGATGCCCTCCCGCCGGTAATCAACGACGTGTATGACAAGTCCATTCCCGAGGATGTCTACAGCGCAGATTGAACGGGAGTCTGTCCTGACCCGAAGCCGCCGCTGTACAGCCGCGGGACACTTCGGGTATAATAGCTGGCATATTGCCGCCTCGGCGGCATGCGGACTATAGAGAGGGAGAGACAGATGGCAGCAGAGATTTTACGAATTCAGACGGAAGAGCAGCTTCGGCAGGCTCTGGATATTCGGATCAAGGTGTTTGTAGAGGAACAGCAGGTTCCGCAGGAAGAAGAAGTCGACGAATATGACCGGCTGGATGCGAAGGCTCATCACCTGCTTATTGTCGAGCAGGGAGTGCCCGTTGCGACCGGCCGTCTGACTTATTACCGCGAGGGCACTGCCAAGATGCAGCGGATTGCCGTCCTGAAGGAATATCGGAGCGGAGGCTATGGCCGGGTGCTTATGCTGGCCCTCGAAGAGCTGGCGAGAGAGCTGGGTCTGACTTCATCCGTGCTGGACGGTCAGTGTCAGGCGGAGCCATTCTACCGGAAGCTCGGTTACGAGGTCATTTCCAAAGAGCCGTTCTACGACGCGGGCATTCTCCATGTCCGCATGCAGAAGGAACTGTAAGTGCACCGAGTGGCGCTTAAGACCTTTTGCTTCGCTTCTGTGGCCGCGGGTTTCGTCGCTGTGCATAGCCCTCCCCGCTCCCGAGCACGATAAGAAGGCCGGTCAAGGCAATTTACCAAGAGTCCAAGGAGGCAGCGGTGAATGGTGGATAGACAGCGGGAACAGTTCGAAGCGGTTCAAAAGAACGGCGACGGGGATCTGACCGCCTTTCGCACAACGGAAGGTCGCGTCCTGAGCTATGAGCAGGCGCTGGAGGAAGTCCGGGCAGGCCGCATTGCCGGCGTGAACGTGTTCAAGGGGAGGGACGGCGCGCCGCATATCCGGGGCGATGCCGACGGCGACCCTTCCAACAACCTGGACCAGCTTCCAATATTTTGAACAGGACTGCTAAGTTTTTCATGGCCTTCCGTATATCGGAAGGCCTATTCGTGTCTATGCAAAAAAAGTTGAAAATGTTGCCTGTGTTACCGCAACTTGCCCCTTCCCCGTTAGTATATATTAACAGCATGAATTAGTATGGAGGGGCGGGCTATGATAAAGAAAACGTGGAAGAGAATCGCGCTGTGCGTGTGCGTCTTTTCCCTGATGGGCGGATCTCTGCTGTTCGCGGATTCGGTCACCCAGAAGATTCGGGTATGGAATAACGGCAAGGAGCTTGCCGACGGAGGTTATCTGATTGACGGCAAGACCTACATACCGGCTAGGGCGGCCGGAGGGCTCGTCTCTTGGGACAACTCGGGCCGCGTATCGATCGTCAAGCCGAATGTGGACATCATCCTGCTGAACGGCGACAAGCTGTTCGGCAATGTCAATACCGGCAAGCTGAAGCTGAAGGTGCTGTGCCAGGTCGACAGTCTGGCGGCCCCGGTATCGGCCGTCAAAGTAACGATCAGCGACCCGTCGGGCAACGAGAAAGACCTCGGCAGCGATCAGGACGGTTCGCAGAAGGACAATTTCTGGTTCGCCACCAAAGAGACGACGTATGATTTCAAAGAAAGCGGCGGCAAATATACGATCAGCTTCTATATGAAGGGACTGCGCGACAGCGACTATACGCTGATTGCGGAGAAGGTCGTTACCGTTCTGAATTAAGAGGTTCCAAAATTGACCTGCTTCGTCCTGCGTGGTACGATACCGGAGTAGGATATTTCAATTAAAGCGAGGTATTTCAATGAGCGATCACAAACATGAGCATGGCCATGAACATGGCGAAGCATGCGGCTGCGGACATGATCACGACCATGAGCACGAGGAGTTTGTGCTGACTCTGACCAACGAGCAGGGTGAAGACGTGGAGATGGTGCTGGTCGAAACGTTCGATGTGGGCGAGAAGCTGTACGCGCTGCTGCTGGAGCGCGAGAATCCGGAAGCCGACGGCATCATTCTGCGGATGGAAGAAGAAGACGAAGAAATGGTGCTCTACAATATTGAAGACGAAGCAGAATGGAAGGCAGTGGAAGAGGCTTACAACCAGCTGCTTGCTTCTTCCCAGGAATAAGAGAGGGCTTCGGGCATGGGGGACAAGCTTCGGCTTCTCCTGACCCATTTCCCTTCCGTGTTCCATATAGCCCGGTATCTCTGGAAGGAGGTGCCGGGTTTTTTGAGCTGCGTTGGGAGGAGTCGGATACCCTCTCGCCACGGACGTGTAGCAGCAGGCCTATGGCAAGCGCCAAAAAAAGCGCCTCCCGCAGGAGACGCTTGGGTGTATGGAGAGACCATGCGGCCGGGCCGCTTAGCTGAAGGCGCAGCGCCTTCGGTTCAGAAGATGGGTTCGGCTTCGACGATGACCTTGACGTTCGTAATGCTGCGGTCTTCCGGACCTTTGACCGGCAAGCCGATCTCGACATGGTCCAGAATATAGTCGATGTTGTCCTGGGTAATGACTTCCCCCGGCAGCAGAATCGGAATGCCCGGCGGGTATACATAGATAAACTCGGCAATAATCCGGTCGGCGGATTCCTTGAACGGAACCAGTTCCGTATCGGCATAGAAGGCATCGCGCGGAATCAGCGCGAGCTGCGGAATTTCGGGTACCTGAACCTTCAATTCGTAGATATCGCCCTTGCCGTAATTGACGGCCGACATGACCCGGAGCGCGGAGAGCAGTTTGTCTACTGTGGTCTTGGTATCTCCCGGCGTAATCAGGCAAAGAATGTTATACATATCGCTCATTTCGACTTCGATATTGTGTTTGTCCCGCAGCCAGTTCTCCGCTTCCCAGCCGGTAATGCCGAGATGGCGGACGTGAATGCTCAACTTGGTCGGGTCCAGATCATAGGTGGCTTCGGTTCCGAGAATCTCGTTGCCGAAGCTGTACAGGCCGTCGATCTCATTGATCGCTTCCCGGGCGTAGCGGGCAAGCTGGATGCACTGCTCCGCCATATCGTGGCCGTTCAGGGCAAGGTTGCGTCTGGACGCGTCCAGCGAAGCCAGCAGGATGTAGGAAGTGGAGGTTGTGGTCAGCATGCTCAGCATCGTCTGAACGCGCTGCGGATTCACAAGTCCCGTCTTGGCGTTAAGATTGAGTACCGAGCTCTGGGTCATGGAGCCGCCGAGCTTGTGGACGCTCGTCGCCGCCATATCGGCTCCGGCCTGCATGGCCGACATCGGCAGTTCCTCGTGGAAGTGAATCAGCACGCCGTGCGCTTCGTCCACGAGTACGGGGACGCCGTAGCTGTGCGCCAGCTCGACAATCGACCGCAGATCGGCGCAGACGCCGAAATAAGTCGGGTTGATTACGAGAACGCCTTTGGCGTCGGGATGGCGCTGCAGCGCTCTTTTCAGAGAGCTGGTCGTAATGCCGTGGTCGATTCCGAGATTCTCGTCCTGGACGGGCGAGACGAAGATGGGCTTGGCGCCCGAGAAGATAATGGCAGACATAACGGATTTATGGACGTTGCGGGGCACGATGATCTTGTCTCCAGGCGAACATACGGATAAAATCATCGTCATAATGGCACCGCTCGTGCCTTGGACGCTGAAGTAGGTGTAATCGGCGCCGAAGGCTTCGGCCGCCAGATTCTGGGCCTGCGCGATGACGCCTTTGGGCTGATGCAGGTCGTCCAAGGGCGCAATGTTGATCAGATCTATGGAAAGGGCGTTGTCGCCGATGAATTCACGGAATTCCGGATCGGTCCCTTGGCCTTTTTTATGACCTGGAATGTGAAACTGCACCGGGTTTCCGGCGGCATGTTTTTTCAGAGCGGTGAAGAGAGGGGTAAGCGATTGGTCCATTAATACTCCCACAACCTTTCCTAAGTGAAGTCGCAAACAAAATTGAGTATAACAAAACCATCACCATATTACTAGGATGTGATCGAAACGTGTCGAAACCCGAGCAACGCATGCATATTCGCCTCTCGTCGCCGTTCATGCTGGAGATGTGGGTGATTATTTTTCTGGTCGAATTCGTTAAAGGTTCCCTGCTGGTTGCCCTCCTGCCGGTCTATATGGAGCATACGCTGAACCTGTCGGTAACGGTGGTCGGCTTTGCCTTCGCCCTCCAGTATCTCGGCGACAATCTGTTCCGCGGGCCGTCCGGCTGGCTGCTGGAACGCGTGGGCTACCGCTGGACGATGGCGGGTGCGCTTATATTAATTGTAGCAGCGGTCGCCATTATTATTTACGCGGATAATGCGCCCATGCTGAGTCTGGCCTGCCTGATTCTGGGGATCGGCACTTCGCCGCTGTGGCCCTGCGTCATGACCGGCATTACCGAGCTGGCGGGCTCCACGACAAGCGGCAGCAGCGGCGCCGCCATGGGGTCCGTGGAAATGGCTTCGCTGGCGGGAACGGGCATCGGGCCGATTACGGTCAATTTCCTGATGGACCATGGCCATCAGGGGTACCGCGGCGCGTTCTATCTTCTGCTGGCCGTAGCAGCAGCCGTCGTACTCGTCTCGATGCTGCTTCCCGCGAGAATCGGACGAGGCGTCCACGCCGTTACCCGCGGCGGAGAGCCCAAACGCGAGGCGGCTCCGGCGGCGGAGCCCGGCGTCCGCCGCTCCTTCCTGGCGGGCCTTGGCCATACGCTGCGTCAGGTTCGGGTCAGCCGGCTGCTGTATCCGGCGCTGTTCCTGCAGGCTTTTGCCATCGGTCTGATGACGCCGGTCGTCACGCTGTTCGCCCGGTCCGAACTGCATCTGTCGCCGACCATGTTCAATGTGCTGCTGATTGCCGGAGGAGGCGTGACGGTTATCGCGCTGATCCCCGCCGGCCGTCTCGTGGACCGCATCGGCACCTCGGCGTTCCTGAACATCGGCTTCCTGCTGGCCGCTTTCTCGCTGACGTTCTTCTCGCAGGTGCGCTTCCTGCCCCTGGTATTCGTGGCGGTGGCCCTTGTCGGCGTCAGCTATGCGTTCATTCTGCCGGCCTGGAACGCGTTCATTGCCAAGCAGGTGCCTGAGAGCGAGCGCGGTACGGTCTGGGGGCTCTTCCTGACGCTTCAGGGCTCCGGCATGGTCTTCGGCCCAATCGTGTCCGGACGCCTGTGGGACCGGGTGGGACACTGGGTGCCGTTCTTTGCGAGCGCACTCGTCATGCTCTGTCTCTTCGCGCTGCATCTGGTGATTGTCCGGCGGACGGCGCAGAAGCGCCTGGCCGCAGAAGCGGGCTAGAAGAGGTCTGGAAGCGGGTGGAAGAGGGCCGGCGCGGCTGCACGGTTCCCGACGCAAGGCGAAGAGCCGTTCAGGAGAAATCCTGGAACGGCTCTTTTTGATGTGTCCGGGGCTTTGGTCCCGCCTCCCGCTAGAAGGCCATCTTGTACAGCGGAAGGAGCGTGCGGAAGGTGTCCTGAATAACGCCGGTTAGCTTCTGCCCGTCTGCCAGCACCGGGTCGCCCGCCTCGATGCGCAGTCCGCAAGTAACCTCGGCTTTCTTGACCTCTTTGAGCCGGTGCGCCAGCCCGGCCAGCCGCTCCGCGTCCATCTCGGCGTGGGGCGTGCCCGAAGGGTCCAGATGGTCGGTGGACCAGAAGTAGCTCCCCGGAAGCTCCCGCAGCACGCTGCCCGATTCCCGAAGCAGGGCGTCCGCCAGAATGCCCTTGTTGCCGCTCTCGTAGATCACGGCGAAGACGATGAAGAGATGGCTGCGGAACATGCCGGTCTGGAAATGGGGAAGCGCCTTGTAGCCCCGCTTGGAAGGTCCCCAAGCCACCCAGGTGTCGGCCGGAGGGTGAACGGTGCGGCGGGCGTGCTTGGCGACATGGGGGAACATCTCTTCCCCCGTAAGCTCGGTCAAATAAGGGGCAAGCTCGTCTCCGAGCGCCGTCAGTTTGGGACGGACCCTCTCAATTAAAGCCTCCATGCGCGGCTCAAGGCCGCCGATATCGAACACTTCAAAGTCTGCCGGTTGGAATCCGCTAAAAGTCATGGTTATGGTCTCCTCGTATAGGTTGGTCCCCCGGGCCCAGAGTCCCAAAGAGTTCCAAATCCGGAATGAAGCGTTTGGGAGACCCGGGGGGAGGGTAAAAATAGTCAATAAACCAAGTTACCGCTACATAAACTGAAGTATAAAATAGAACCAGGATATCCGGCAAATGGCCTGAGGAGGGAGCGCCGTGAACAAGAACGACGAAGTGGAATACTGCAACCTGGAGCTCCGTTTTGAGCGGGATCATCTCCAGAACCTGATCCGAGATCTGATTCGGGACGGCTATTCCTTATATTGGAGCGAGAATGAACAATTATTCGTCATTTCGGTGCGGACGGGACGCAAGCTGATCAAGCTGCGCTTCCAGCGGATCGACGACGGCTACAAGCTGGTGGGCGATTATATGATCCGCGATGCGAAGCTGTCGGAACGGATGGAGAAGCTGATCGGCGATATGCGCGGGCATGCCGTCGTGAAACGTTTTCGCGACCGCCAGATCATCATCGAGAACATTCTCTTCGGCGAGGTAATCCGGCTCGTGGAGATTTCGGGTTACCAGCAGCGGGTTATCTATCAGAAGGGGCCGCTTCTGTCGGATCACGAAATTACGAAGCTGTTCTATTCGGGACTCGGCGAAGAGCGGATTGCGGAATGCCGCCACGAAGTGGACGATGAACTGGACCGTCTGAGCGCGGCTATGCAGCGCGGGGACACAGAGGAAGCGGAGACCTGCAAGCAGCGGCTTCAGGAGCTGACGCATCGGCTCAGCGTACTGGAATGGTAGCGGAAGGCAAGCGTTCCGGGCACCTCTTGAGACAAGAGGTGTCTTCATTTTGCGGGCGAAGGACCCGGGGGGTTCACTTTCCCGCGCAAAAACGTTAGAATAGAACCGTTGCGATTCAATTTCGGCGGTCGGCATTTTGTCAATGAAATTGATCTCTGTGCATGGCTTAACCAAATATACAGGGCAAAGGGTGGAGAACCAGATGTCAAAACAACAAATCGGCGTTATCGGCCTTGCGGTAATGGGCAAGAACTTGGCGCTGAACATCGAGAGCAGAGGTTTTAGCGTATCCGTATTCAACCGTTCCCCGGAGAAGACGCATGATCTTCTCGGCGAGGCCGCCGGCAAGAACCTGCACGGCACGTTCTCGATTGAGGAATTCGTGCAATCCCTGGAAACGCCGCGCCGCATTCTGATTATGGTCCAGGCCGGCAAAGCGACCGACGCCACAATCGAGCAGCTCGTTCCGCATCTGGATCAGGGCGACATCATCATCGACGGCGGCAACGCCTACTTCCCTGACACAATTCGCCGCAACAAGGAACTTGAAGCCCAGGGCTTCCGCTTCATCGGTGCCGGCGTATCCGGCGGCGAGGAAGGCGCGCTCAAAGGACCGTCGATCATGCCGGGCGGACAGGAAAGCGCTTATGAACTGGTTGAACCGATCCTGACGGCTATTTCGGCCAAAGTGGACGGCGAACCTTGCTGTACATATATCGGACCCGACGGCGCCGGACACTATGTGAAGATGGTGCACAACGGCATCGAGTACGGCGACATGCAGCTGATCTGCGAAGCGTACCAGCTGCTGAAGGACGTTGTCGGCCTGGATGAGAAAGAACTGCACGCCACGTTCGCGGAATGGAACGAAGGCGAGCTCGACAGCTACCTGATCGAGATTACGAAGGATATCTTCGCCCAGTACGACAAGGAGACCGGCAAGCCGATGGTGGATGTCATTCTCGACGCCGCCGGCCAGAAGGGCACCGGCAAGTGGACAAGCCAGAGCTCGCTTGATCTCGGCGTGCCGCTGTCCATGATTACGGAATCCGTCTTCTCCCGTTTCCTGTCCGCCATGAAGGAAGAGCGTGTGGCTGCGAGCAAGGTGCTCTCCGGTCCTGCAGCTGAACCGTTCGCCGGCGACAAGAAGGCGTTCATCGAGAACGTCCGCAGAGCGCTGTTCGCCAGCAAAATCGTATCCTACGCCCAGGGCTTCGCCCAGCTCCGCGTCGCTTCCGACGAGTACGGCTGGAACCTGAAATACGGCAGCCTGGCGAAGATCTGGCGCGGCGGCTGCATCATCCGCTCGCAGTTCCTGCATAATATCACGGAAGCTTATGAGAAGAATCCGGAGCTCAAGAACCTGATGCTTGATCCGTACTTCAAGAATATTATGACGAACTACCAGGACGCATGGCGTACGGTAGTAGCCGAAGCCGTCAAGCGCGGCATTCCGGTACCGGGCTTCTCGAGCGCGCTGGCGTACTACGACAGCTACCGCACCGAGCGTCTGCCCGCGAACCTCTTGCAGGCCCAGCGCGATTACTTCGGCGCCCACACCTTCAAGCGCGTGGACAAGGAAGGCGTCTTCCATCACGACTGGATCGCCGAAGCTTCGGCCGAGTAATCCAATATATTCAAGTGGCGGACGAACGGCCGCTTGAAGACAGGAACGGGCCCGGGAATGCCGAATGCGGCGTTTCCGGGCTTTTGGCCTGTCCGGGAGAAGGAAGATGCGGCTCCCTGCAAGAGAACGGCGGAACTCGTTGTGCCTGGTGCAAGAGCATGTTAGAATAGGTGAAAAGTTAGGCCAAGACGGGCAGCAGGGGTTGAGAGAACGAAGATGGCAGAGAGCAGCAGCGGTCCCAACCTGATCCTGATCGGGATGATGGGGACCGGCAAATCAACCGTCGGGCAGTTGTTGGCCCGGGAGTTGAACTTCCGGTTACTCGATCTGGATGAACGGATTGAGGAGCGGGAAGGGCGAAGCATTCCGGAGATTTTTGCACGGGGAGGCGAGGAAGAATTCCGGCGGATCGAATCGCGCGAGCTTCTTCTGGCGCTTCGGGAGAAGGAATTGGTCCTATCGACAGGCGGAGGGGCTGTTCTTGCGCCCGGAAATGCGGAAGCGATGGGCAAGGGCGGATACGTGGCGGCGCTCACGGCAACGGCGGAGGAGCTGGTGAGCCGGGTCGGACAGGACCCGAATCGACCGCTGCTGGCGGGTGACGCCAGCGAGCGGATCCATCGACTGCTGCGGGAGCGGGCCGGGGCGTACGGGTTCGCAGACTGCACGATTGATACAACGGGACGGAGCGCCGCGGAAGTGCGCGATTTAATTTTAATGCACTACCGCGGTTCAGTATTTAAGCGGAATTCCTGACGCGGATCAGATCGAGTCGTACCATCCGATCATACCGCCGCTGAGATTGGCGACGGAGCGGTATCCGTGATGGCTCAGGTATTCGCATACCCGCTGGCTGCGGGCGCCGGAGCGGCAGATGAAGACGATGGGCTCTTCCTGTCCAAGCTCCTGCGCGCGATCCGGAATATCGTTCATCGGAATATGTTCTGCGCCTTCAATCATGCCAAAGACGACTTCGTCGTCTTCGCGCACATCGATCAGGCGAAGCTTATCGCCGGCTTCCATTCTCCGGCGCAGTTCGTCCGGGGTGATTTGGGGTATGGCGTTCATGTCGGACACCTCCATTATTATTTAAAGTTCAAGCATTCCTGATTTTAATCGATAGCACAGAAGGGAGTCAAAATCATGGACGCTATTGTCAGACCGACCCCGGTCCTAAGCGGGGAAATCGGAGCGCTGTCATCCAAAAACTATACGACCCGCTATCTGCTGGTCGCGGCCTTGTCGGAGGGCACAAGCACCGTCTATTATCCGGCGCACAGCGAGGACAGCGACGCTATCCGCCGCTGCATCGCGGATCTCGGAGCCGAGCTGCAGGAAGACGGCGAGAAGATCGTGATCAGGGGCTTCGGCCGCCATCCCAAGCCTGTCAAGGAACTGAACGTGGGCAACGCGGGCGCCGTCCTGCGCTTTCTGATGGCCGTAGCGGCCCTGTGCCCGGACGTTACCTTCGTCAATACATATCCCGATTCGCTCGGCAAGCGTCCGCACGACGATCTGATCGAGGCGCTGGGCCAGATGAACGTGGAGATTGAGCACAACGCAGGACGGCTGCCAATCCGCATCCGCGGCGGGCAGCCGCAGGGCGGCCGCATCCGGGTGTCCGGCGAAGTCAGCTCGCAGTATCTCAGCGCCCTGCTGTTCCTGACGCCGCTTCTGGAGGAAGACAGCGAGATCACCGTGACCGGCGATCTGAAATCCAAGGTCGTCGTCGGACAGACGCTGGAAGTGCTGGAACAGGCGGGTATCGTAATTCACGCGGCTGAGGATTACCTGTCCTTCCGGGTGCCGGGACGCCAATCCTATGCGGCCAAGACGTATACGGTTCAGGGAGATTATCCCGGGTCGGCCGCCGTGCTGGCGGCTGCGGCCGTAACGGAATCGGATGTGACCATTCATCGGCTGGCGGAGAACAGCCGCCAGGGAGAACGGGCTGTCGTCGATGTGCTGAGAATGATGGAGGTGCCGCTCACCCATGAGAACGGCACGGTTCATGTTCAGGGGACCGGCCGGCTGAAGGCGGTGGAATTTGACGGCGACGCCGCGACGGACGCGGTGCTCGCCATGGTTGCAGCAGCGGTCTTTGCGGAAGGCACATCCCGGTTCTATAATGTCGAGAACCTCCGCTACAAGGAGTGCGACCGCATTACGGATTACCTGGCCGAGCTGGCGAAGGCGGGAGCCCGGGTCGAGGAACGCCGGGACGAGATCATCGTTCACGGACGCCCCGAGGGCGTGGAAGGCGGAGTGACGATCAATGCGCATTACGATCACCGGGTCATTATGGCGCTGACCGTTGTAGGTCTGCGGTCCAAGGAGCCGCTTCTCATTAAGGACGCGCATCATGTCGCCAAGTCCTATCCGCAGTTCTTCGATCACCTGCGGGCGCTTGGAGCACGGGTAGAGTGGGTAAATTAACAGCATATTCCACACAGAAGGAAGGAGATGGAATCATGCCTTTTGTCAACCCGGATCAGTATACCATCCGGGATATCCTGTCCGCTTCGCGAACCATTGCCGTCGTGGGCCTGTCCGACAAGACCGACCGGACGTCGTATATGGTAGCGGGAGCGATGCAGGCGGCCGGTTATCGGATCATCCCGGTCAACCCAGCGGCGGACGACGGAAGCATCCTTGGAGAGAAGGTATACGCGAAGCTTGAGGACATCCCGGAGCAGGTGGACATTGTCAATGTCTTCCGCAAGAGCGAGTACTGCCCGGAGATTGCCCGCCAGACGGTAGCCATCGGGGCGAAGGTCCTGTGGCTCCAGCAGGGGGTTCACAGTCTGGAGGCAGCCTTCATTGCGGAATCGAACGGACTGACTGTCATTATGGACCGCTGCATCAAGGTTGAAGAGGCGCTGACCCGGGCTCACCGGAACAGCTAGGCAACAACGGATTTATTAAGAGCAGCAAGGCCTCCCTGAGGCCGGACAGGACTCCTGTCCGGCCCTTTTTGACGTCCGGCAAAGCTCCTTTTGACAAAACCGGAGACAGCACGTACCATTCAGTATAGAAAGAAAGGAGCGATGGTCCTTGAATTGGCTCGGATCACTGCAGCAGCTGGGAAGAGCGATTATGCTTCCGACCATGGTGCTGCCCGCGGCGGCCATTCTGCTCAGTCTGGGCAGTCTGCCGTGGTCGAACTGGGGAATGTCCACGGTAGCCGAAGTCTCAACCTATGCGGGACAAGGCATCTTCTATTTCATGCCTTATCTGTTCGCGGTCGGGGTTGCCTGGGGCCTCTCCAACCAGGCCGGACCCGCCGGACTTGCCGCGCTGGCCGGTATGTTCACTTACGACCGGGTCGTGCTGCATCTGGGCGACGGAAGCGTGCAGCCGGCGACACTGATCGGCATTCTGCTCGGCATCGTAGCCGGCGTGGCCCATAACCGTTTCAAGCATATCAAGCTGCCGGAGGCGATTCAGTTCTTCGGCGGCTCTCGTTTTGTTCTGCTGTTCATGGGTCTGTTCTCCGCCCTGTTCGCCTGGGTCATGCTGGGAACGGCTCCGCTGCTGCAGGATGCGCTGGACGGATTGTTCCGGGTGGTGGACCGGTCCCAGGGAATTGGATTGTTTCTCTACGGAGTCTTGTACCGGGTGCTTACAGCGTTCGGCCTGCATCATATTCTGAACAATATCTTCTGGTTCCAGCTCGGCAATTACACGACGCCGGACGGCGCCGTGATTCAGGGCGATCTGCCGCGCTTCTTCGCAGGCGATCCGACGGCCGGAACGTTTATGGCCGGGCTGTTCCCGATCATGATGTTCGCCCTGCCGGCCATCGCATTTGCCATCATCCAGGAAGCCCGTGAAGACCTCAAGCCGAAGATCCGGAAGACCTTCGTCCGGGCGGCGCTGGTCTGCTTCCTGACCGGTGTATCGGAGCAGATCGAATTTGCCTTTCTGTTCGCTTCGCCCTATCTCTTTGCCGTCCATGCCGTGATGTCGGGCCTTGCAATGACCCTGACGGCCGCGCTGGGCATTCACCACGGCTTCTCCTACTCGGCGGGCGCGATCGACTTCTTCCTGAACCTGCATCTGTCCCGCCGGGCCTGGCTGCTGATCCCCATCGGCATCGGGTACGGAATCGTCTATTATCACTTGTTCCGCTGGGCCATCCGGCGGTTCCAGATCCCGACGCCGGGACGCGAGGAAGGCTCGGAGCTCGGCGACTGGGCCGGCAATATTCCCTACCAGGCGCCGCTTATTCTGCAGGCGCTCGGCGGCAAGGAGAATATCGTACAGGTTCAGGCCTGCATTACGCGGCTGCGGCTGACTGTCCGCAATGACCGGGAGATCGACACGGCCCAGCTCAAGAATCTGGGCTCGGCCGGCATCATCAAGCTGGGCGGAGGCAACGTTCAGGTCGTCTTCGGCACGTACTCCGAGCTGATTCGCGAAGAGATCGACAAGCTGCTGCTGCGGGATCTGCCGCAGGTTCTGTTCAGCGCTCCGGTTCAGGGCCGGATGCTGCCGATCGAGGACGTGCCGGACCATATTTTTGCGGCCAAGCTGGTCGGCGACGGCGTTGCTTTTATCCCGGAGAAGGGAGAGCTCGTCTCCCCGGTCTTCGGCAAGGTGATGCATATTTATCCCACCATGCACGCCATCGGAATTGCTACCCCGGAGGGAATTGAAGTGCTGATACATATCGGCATTGACACTTCCCAGCTCAAAGGTATGTTCGCCGCAGCCGTGGAGGCGGGGGACAATGTGGAGCCGGGCCAGCTTCTGATCACCTTCGATCTGGACGATCTGCGGGAGCATGCGGCTTCCCTGGCAACTCCAATGGTCATTACGAACCCGGAACGGGTCAAATCCTGGAGCTATGCTCCGTTCAAGAATGTCAGAAGAGGACAGTCCTCGGTCATGTCCGTAGTGCTGCACGAGAGCAATGGAGGGGTAGAATCATGATACAAGGGATAGGCGCCGCAACAGGGGTAGCCATCGGAAAGGCATTCGTCCTTCCCAACTGGGAATGGAGCATGCCGGAGACCCAGATCAATCCGGTGGATCTGGCTAAAGAATTTGAGCGTTTATACGAAGGGATTCGGACCTCGAAGGATGAGATCGAGTATATTAAGCGGGAATTCCGTGAAGTAGTCGGGCCTGAAGAATCCAGCATTTTTGACGCTCATCTCGCCATTCTGGATGATCCCGTGTTCATGAGCGAGATTCGGGGCATCATCGAGCGACAGTACAAAGCTGCCGAGGTAGCGGTCAAGGAAGCGATCGACCATTTTGTAGCCATGTTCGATCTGCTGGACGACGAATATATGAAGGAGCGGGCGGTGGACATCAAGGATGTCGGCAACCGCCTGCTGAAGCATCTGCTGGGTGCGCCGGAAGTAACGCTGCCGTCCGATACCCAGCCCTATATCCTGGTTGCCAAAGAGCTGTCTCCTTCTCAGCTGGCCCACCTGAATCCGTCTTATGTGCTCGGGATCGTGACGATGATGGGCGGCAAGACCTCCCACTCCTCCATCATGGCCAGGGCGCTTGGCATTCCGCTGGTGGCCGGCCTGGAAGCCCAGGGAGATACGCCGATTCAGACGGGTGACCTCCTGGTCATCGACGGAGACTCGGGCATCGTCCAGCTTCAACCGGACGAGCAGACGCTGGAGCGCTACAAGGCGATCCGCGACAAGCAGCTTCGGAAGCGCCAGCAGCTGGAACTGCTCTCCACCGTTCAGGCGGTGACGAGAGACGGAGTGGCGCTGCGGCTCTCCGCCAATATCAGTTCGGTGAAGGAGCTGGATCTGGCTCTCAAATACGGGGCGGAGGGCGTCGGGTTGTTCCGCACCGAGTTCCTGTACATGGATCGCCAATCGTTCCCGACCGAGGATGAACAATATGAGGTATACAAGCAGGTGGCAGAGAAGGCCGGAGGCGGAAATGTGGTAATCCGGACGCTCGATATCGGCGGCGACAAGCATCTGGACTATTTCCCGCTGCCGGAGGAGATGAACCCGTTCCTCGGTTACCGCGCCATCCGCATTAGCCTGGACCGCAAGGATCTTTTCCGCACCCAGCTGGCCGCCATTCTGCGGGCCAGCGTTCACGGGCAGATCAAAGTGATGCTTCCCATGATCTCCTCGGTGGAAGAGGTGCTGGAAGCCAAGGCCGTTCTGGCCGAGGTCAAGGAGGACCTGGACCGGCGAGGCATCTCCTACAATGCGGAGCTGCCTGTGGGCATAATGATTGAGGTTCCCGCCGCCGTCATGATCGCCGATCTGCTGGCGACCGAGGTGGATTTCTTCAGTATCGGAACCAACGATCTGGTGCAGTACGTGCTGGCGGTGGACCGGATGAATGAACAGATTGCCCACATGTACCATCCGTATCATCCTGCGGTGCTCCGCATGATCCGGATGACCGTCGAAGCGGCGAAGTCTGCCGGCATCGGCATCAGCGTCTGCGGCGAGCTGGCCGGGGACGAACGGTCGCTGCCGATCTGGCTGGAGCTCGGCGTGTCCGATCTCAGCATGTCGCCGCAGTCGCTGCTGAAGGTGAAGCACCGGACGCTCAACACAGCCGCAGCCGAAGCCCGCGAAGTCGCAAGACGGTGCTTCTCGGGCAGACGGCGGGGCGAGAACGAAGCGCTCCTGACCGAGTTTCTGGACCGGTCCCGGCTGGATCGCTCGGGTACGGAGAAATAACCGAGAGCCGCCCAAGACAGAGGCGGCCGCTATATCAAAAGGCTGCTGTGCAGCCGCGGTACAACCGCGGGCACGGCAGCCTTTTTGGGCCTGTGAAGGTGTTACAGCGATGACGCGATAACCTTGCGGCCATAGAAGTACGACAGCAGGCCGAAGACCGAATACAGGGCCGTGTAGAGCAGCATGACGATCACCATCGGCGTCCATAGCTCCGATCCGAAGAAGAACCAGCCGGAGCGGACGGCGAAGTAGCTGTGGCAGAGGCCAACGGCCAAGGGGATGCCGAAGGTAATCAGCTGTTTCACGGCAAGCCCGCCGCCCAGATCGGAGCGGGTGAAGCCGAGCTTCCGCAGAATCGTATAGATCGGCCGTTCGTTCTCGCTCTCCTCCATCTGTTTGAAATAGAGGATGCAGCCGGACGTGAGCAGGAAGGCAAGTCCGAGGAAGCCGACGATGAACATGATGAGTCCCATGTTGCGTCTTTGCTCCAGGGTCGTCTCATATTGGGATTCTTCACCCGGAGCCGAGCCGAAGCCCAGCGCGCGGAAGAGCGCATTGGTCTCCTTGATATCCCGGCTCTTGTCCGTCAGGTTGAAGCCGTAGTACCAGGGAAGCTTCTGAATCCGGGGATCCGGATTCTTGGCAATCGCTGCAAAATCAGCCGCATCCAATATGGCAACCGGCATGCCGAACGTATAGGAATATTGCAGAACGGCCGCTTCCCGGAGAGTGGTGACTTTAAACGTCCGGCCCGACAAGACGATGGAGCCTTTATGCAGCTTCAGCAGACTGGAGGTATCGCTTCGGTAACCGGCCAGCACTGCCGTCCCGGGCTTGACATCCGTCTTCTTCACTGTATCCTCGCTGACGGCAACCAGGGTGGTGTGAGCGGGACTGTGGTTGTTGTACCATTCAAAATCGGCCCCCACGATGCCCGAAATGTCGGCCTGGGTATTCACCGCTTCGCGTTTGACCAGGGAATAGCGGATTCCGTGCTCTTGGAGAGCCTGCTCGAACTGGGCGGCCGTCTCGGCGGATGTCAGGGAGAAGTCGTCGGGGACGTTGCCCTGCGCTGTCTTCTCGGTAGAGTAGTACGTAATATAGCTCAGCGATAATAGCCCCAAAGCCAGCGCCGACACGGTAGTGATGACCGTCAGCAGAAGAGCGGAGGACTTGATCCGGAACATGATGCTCGACAGCGAGAGTACATGGTTGACGCCGAGATAGCCCCTTTTTGCCCTGCGAATCAGGTTGAACAGAAAGGAGACCGAACCTTTGTAGAAGAAATAGGTGCCCAGAATGACGGAACCGAGGATCGCAACCATCACGATATACAGGGAACCCACGTCGTTGAAATCTCCGCTGAAGAGCTGGGTCGACAAATAGTAGCCGGTCAGAATCAGTCCGATTCCCAGAATGCCGAGCAGAATCTGGAACCAGGACAGCTTGCGTCCGGTTTCTTCCGATACCGTCCCGCCTTTGAAGAGCGACAGCAGATTCTGGCGTTTGATAAAGACGGCGTTCATCAGCATGATCAGCACATAGATAGCGGAGAAGACCAGCAGCGTTCGCTCCAGCGCTGCCGACGAGAAGGACAGCGTGGCATGATTGTCAACGCCGGTAAGCTTGAAGAGAATCAGCTTCAGCAGCCGGGAGCCGGCGAAGCCTGCGGCGATTCCAACGATCAGAGAGCCGGCGTAGATGGCCAGATTCTCGGCGGTCAAGAGCCGGAAGATGCGCGGCCGGGTCATGCCGCTGAGCTGGAATAATCCGATCTCCTTGCTGCGGCGCTTGATGAACAGATTGTTCGCGTACAGCAGGAAGACGGCGACAATGACAATCAGCAGCACAGTGGCTGCTTTGATCGCTGCCTCCCCCTTGATAGAGCCCGCGGTCTTATCCATGGCCGGATCGAACTGCAGCGTCACGAACGAGAAATAGAGGGCAACGCTGAAGACCAGCGCGAATACATAGAGATAGTAGTTGCGGATATTCTTCTTCAGATTCCGGTAGATCAGCGTGCTAAGCTTCAACCTGCACACCCCCGAGAACGCCCTGCGTCTTGATGATATCGTTGAAGAACGCCTGGCGCGAATCGCCGCCACGGTTGAGCTGGGTAAAGACCTGTCCGTCCTTGATGAAGACGACCCGGCTGCAATAGCTGGCGGCGAACGGATCGTGCGTGACCATAATGATGGTCGCTTCCCGGCTGCTGTTCATCCCGCTCAGCTTGTTCAGCAGATCGGCGGCGGATTTGGAATCCAGCGCTCCGGTCGGCTCATCGGCAAAAATAATGCTGGGCTCATGAATAAAAGCGCGCGCCGCCGAGGTCCGCTGCTTCTGTCCGCCGGAGATTTCACTCGGATACTTGTGGGCCAAATCCGAGATGCCGAGCTCGGAAGTGACGGCGGCGAAGCGCTTCTCCGCCTCCTGGCGCGGCAGCTTCTGGATGGTCAGCGGAAGGAGGATGTTCTCCTTGACCGTCAGAGTGTCAAGCAGGTTGTAATCCTGAAAGATAAAGCCGAGGTGCCGTTTGCGGAACTCGGCGAGCTGTTTTTCCTTCATGGCGGTGAAGGTGTGTCCTTCGATCTGAATGCTTCCGAGATTCACCTTGTCGATGGAGGAGAGGACGTTCAGCAGGGTCGTCTTTCCCGAGCCCGAAGAGCCCATGATGCTGACGAACTCGCCTTTCTCCACCCGAAGGTCGATGCCCTTCAGCACCTCCTGGGAATTGAATTTGCTGCCGTAGCTTTTGTGAATCCGACTTGCTTCAAGTATAGCCATTCTCGCTCACTCCTTTGATTGATACCTTCATCTTACAGGAGCGGCATCTGATTCTCCTTCGTTTGGCCGAACAATCGCGGAGTCCCGTGTGACAATGCTGTCACCTGTTCGTGAGGCGCAGCAGATCGTTCTTCTGCGGAAAATGGAGCGTGAACGCCGAGCCGGCCCCCGGCTCTGATTCCGCCTCAATCGTAATTAGCAGGCGCTCGGCTGCCTGCGCGGCCAGATACAGCCCCATGCCGCTCGAGGCCTGGTCGCGGTGCCGGCTGCCTGCGGTGGAAGTGAAGCCCTGCTCGAAGATCCGGGGAAGGTCCTTGGCGGAAATCCCCCTCCCCTGGTCCTGCACGCGCAGTGCGACATGTCCGTCGCTGCGCCGGAAGCTCTCCACGGTGATATCCGAGTCGGAGCTGTACTTGACCGCGTTGCTCAGAATCTGGCGGAGAATGAAGCCCAGCCACTTGGCGTCGCTCAGCACTTCGGGCTCGTCCAGGGAGATGTCGAAGCCAATGTGCTTCTGCATGCACCAGGAGCGGAGCGACTGGATCTCGGCGTTCAGCAGCGGCTCCAGAGGGACGGTAGCGACGGCAAGATCGTTGTGCATAAAGGGAAGACGCTTGCGGTGAAGCTGCTGGTCCACCAGCAGATGGACGCGCAGCCATTCGGCCATCAGGCGCGGCCGGGCCGACTCGTCGTCCAGCCGGTCGATCATCAGCTGCAGCGTGGTGAGCGGCGTCTTGATCTCATGGACCCAGGACAGCAGCTCGTCTTTCTCGCGCGTCAGCTCCATTCGCCGGGCCGAGGCTTCTGTCCGGTAGCGGTCGTCCTGGAGAGCGACCGCGTCCCAGACAATCCGCTCGAACGGACTCGAAGGCTCGCGTCCGGGAGCCAGGTCGCCGGCCGGGTCGTAATCCCGCAGACTCCGGTAGAATGCGGTCTCCCGGGAAGCCCGCCAGAGCAGGAAGGCAAGGAAGGCCAGCGAAGAGAGCAGCACGATATAGAGCAGCGAACCGAGCGGGACGGAACGGTCCAGCCAGGCAACGAGCAGAATCAGCAGCTGGGAAGCGGCGAAGAACACCAGCCAGCTCAGGCGCTCCCGAAGAAAGGTCCGGATCATGCTTCCGCCTCTTCCGTGGCCATATACCCTTGGCCAACCTTGGTTTCAATGTACTGGCCGAGGCCGATGTCATCCAGCTTCTTGCGCAGCCGGTTGACATTGACGGTCAGCGTGTTGTCGCTGACGAACTGCTCGCTGTTCCAGAGCGCGGCGATCAGCTCCTCCCGGCCGACAATGGCGTTGCGCCGTTCGAGCAGGAAGTCGAGAATGAACATCTCATTGCGGGTGAGAAGGACCGTGCCTTCTTCGGCCGATACTTTATTCTTGGCGGATTCCACCGATGCGCCTCTCCAGGTGCGAAAAGCGCTCTGTTCGTTCCCGTAGTTGTAGGCCCGGCGAAGGACCGCCTGGATTTTGGCGATCAGCACATCGAAGTGGAACGGCTTCTGTATGAAGTCGTCGGCGCCGAGCTGCATGGACATGACCATATCGGTCGGATGATCCCGCGAAGAGAGGAACAGGATCGGGACTTTCGAATGGGCGCGGATCATCCGGCACCAGTGAAAACCGTCGTATTTGGGCAGCTGAATATCAATAATGACCAAGTGCGGCCGGCAGGCCGCAAATTCCTGCAGAACTTGGCCGAAATCGGAGACGCCGCAGACTTCATAGGACCACTGCGAGAGCCGTTCCCGCACCTCTTCGAACAGGACGTGGTCGTCTTCAATCATCATAATTTTGAACATGGCTTAGATACACTCCCGTATAATAGCATTCCTGCCTTAGTGTAGCGGAATTTGCAGCAAAACAAAACCGTTTGAGGCTCCCGGACGTCTATATGGAAGAAGGGGCGAAAGGAGAACGATATGGAGAGCCTGATTCAGATACAGGCCCCGTCCCTGTCCGAAGAAGAGGAATTCTTCCGGCAGGTGGGGGAGCACCGGCGGACCTTATACGGCATCGCGTACAGCTATCTGCGCAGCGAGTCCGATGCGCTGGAAATGCTGCAGGAGGCGACCTGCCGGGCGTGGATCAAGCGGGGAAGCCTCAGGGAGGCGGAACGGATGGGCCCCTGGCTGATCCGGATTGTCATCAACTGCTGCAACGACGAATTGAAGCGGCGCAAGCGCAGCCGGTCGGCCGGCTACCGGAGTCCGGCGGAGAACGGAGTCGCCGAGATGAGCAGCGACGCCAGGCTCGACATGGAGCGGGCACTTGAGGGCATCTCCCCGAAATACCGGCAGGTGCTCGTGCTGAAATATTACCGCGACATGACGGTAGCCGAGATAGCGGCCGTGCTGGAGAAGCCGGAAGGCACCGTCAAGACCTGGCTGAACAAGGGGCTGGCCGGAATGAGACGCCGATTGGGGAACAGGAGGGATCAAGACGATGTATGAAGCTGAGGAAAAAGCGCTCCGCGACTATTTCGGCGTTCTGCCCGCCGAAAGCGGGGCCGTTCCGGACGAGGCGCTGGAACGCGCCGTCCGGTCGGGAATAGGCCGCGGGCGGGCGCGCCGAACCGCGGCCAGACGGCTGCGCGCGGCAGCCGGCGCAGCTGCGGCGGTTCTGCTGCTCCTGTTCGCCCTCCCCTGGCTGTCCGGGAGGACCGGGGAGCTGCGCAGCAGCCGGGAAGCGCCGCTGAGCTGGGGCAGCCTGGAGAAATATCGCGCGGTTGCCGAAGGCGATATTACGGTCAGCTCTGCGCTCGATTCCGGTCAGTACACCCGGATCGGATCGTCCAGCGGAGAGAAGAACGGCTATTCCTTTACCGTGGATGCGGTCATTGCCGACCGCCGGGGCATGATCGTGCTGTATACGACCGAGAACCGGACGGAGGAGAAGGTTCAAATCGGAGGCTTCCAACTGAAGGGGAAGAGCCCAAAAGCGATTTCCCTCATCTCCTATTCGGGCTGGTCGGAGGAGGAAGGGCGAATCGGCGCCGTTCCGCACCTGATCCGCATCAACTGGGCGGACGGCTACCAGCCGAAGGGAGACTGGACGGCAAGCCTGACCATGACGCCGGATAATGCGGCGGCGCTGAGTGCGAGCAGCAGCAAATACCGGACGGTTCTGCAGGCTCCGATCAAGCTTGACCCGGCGGCGGATATCGCTTCGGGTAAAGTGCGCAGGCTGGACAAGGAACTTGTCATCGGCGGCCAGAGCCTGACGCTGGAGCAGGCGTATTACGGAACAACCGGCATTTACCTCGACTATATGTACGGCAAAGATAATTCCAAGCAGCTGTTCAGCGCGATCAAGCCGACGATCACGGAAGAGAGCGGGGGGAAGCAGCCGACGACGGAGTTGACCTCCTCCACAGAGATGTACCGGACGGACGGCGGACGGACCCTGATTTTTGAGAATGACAACCGGAATGCGAACGGAGCCATGGAGCTTCATATCCTGGGCCTTCAAGCGCTGGATAAGACGAAGCTGGACCTGGTCGTGGATACGAAGCGGCAGCGGGTGCTGCAGGGGCCGGATGACAAGCTCTCCTTCTCGGAGCAGCCTGCGGCCAAGGGTCAGCTGATTCTGTCCTATCAGCTGGGGCAGCTTATCGGCAAGGACGGCAGCAAGCAATACCTGCGCTACGGAATCAATCTGGAGGAAGACTATACAGATGGGGAAGGGAAGCGGCACCGCATGGACGCGAACCGGTCTTCTTCGTCTTACAGCGGTTCCTCCGGGGAGGAACGGCAGGATTTTATTTATGACCTGGGCACCGCCGCAGAACTGCCGCAACCGCTGACCTTTCGAATCTCTTCTTATCCGAGTCCCGTGCTCGAAGCCAAGACGATACGGATCCGCTAGCCGCATCGCCCGGAAGCCGGCCTTGGCCGGTCCCGGAACGACGCAAAAGCGGCCTCTGAAACCCGAAGGTTCAGAGGCCGCTTCCTTCTATCTGTTACTGGATTCGCTTCACGATTCGCCGGAACCGGCCAGCGCATCGCAAAAGGCCTTGCCGTAAGGCGGGAGATCCGGGGGACGACGCGCCGATATAATATGACCGTCGGCCACGACCGGCTCGTCCTTCCATACGGCTCCCGCGTTCTCCATGTCGTCCCGGATGCCGGGAGTAGAGGTAACCGTCACGCCCTTCAGGATCTTGGCGGAGATCAGCACCCAGCCGGCATGGCAGATTTGTCCGATCGGCTTGCAGGCTTCGTGGAAATCCCGAATCAGCTTCAGCACAGCGGGATAGCGGCGGATTTTGTCCGGCGCCCAGCCGCCGGGAACGAGGATGCCGTCATAATCGGCCGCATCCAGCTCGTCCCAGGAGCGGTCGGCCACGGCCGGAACGCCATATTTGCCGGTGTAGGTTGCCCCGGCTGTCGAGCCGGCCAGCACTACCTCGGCGCCTTCCTCCCGTACCCGGTAGACCGGATACCAGAGTTCCAGATCTTCGAATTCGTCGTCTACAAGCGCAATGACTCGTTTGCCAGTAAGTCGCATGGCGCAGCTTCACCCCTTCATCCAATGTCAATCCAATTGTAGCAAATCGGGTCCGTGAAGTCACTCTGCGGGAGTAAGCCCTGGCTTCTGGCCGATCTGGTAAATAAAACATGATATGCAATCGGAAGGAATTGAGCGCTCTGGCGCCGAATAAATCAAGTAGTCCGAAAATCGCCGATTTTCGGCATCACCGATCAGGTCCGAGGTGTCTGTTATGAGCGATTGGAGCAGGATTCAGAAGCGCTGCGGCTGCGGAGCCGCAATGATGATACATATGCATACCCTGATATATAAACGAAGAGTTCAGATCGCGGAGGTACCGGTCTACAGCTGTGCCCGCTGCGGCATCTATGAGCCGGTGCCGATGATTCGCCAGGAATTGATGACCCTTCTGGCGGAATTGAATGAGCAGACGCCCTCCGGCAGTCTGTCCTTTGCCGAACGCTCCGAATGGGCCGCTATCGTGCGGGACACGCTAACGTCAGAAGGTGCGGGAGCAGCGGAGGAAGAAGGGTTGGGGCCGGCCATTCAGCAAGCCGTTCAGGGCCGGATTGATCTGCTGCTGGATTTGTACCGGTTCGCTTTCGCCGCAGGAGAGGCGACCTGGATGGCGGAGATCGAGCGGAGATTGTCAAGCCTTACCGGTGTGGCCTTAAATGGAATGAAAATGGAATCGAATTGAAATATATCTGAAAAACTATTGAAAATTTTTCAGGAATGATGGATTTTTGCGTCGAATTTTGATAGGATTAAATTAATGAAGCAACACCGTGTAGAGTAACGTCTTTGAAAGAAATTCTGAAAGGAAATTGAAGCGTTATCATTGCACAAAAGCACGAAGTGTCGTATCATGTTTTTAATTGAATGATCGATAAAATTTATCGCAATGGAGAGAGTATATTGACGGTAACCATTTACGATGTGGCGCGAGAAGCAGGCGTATCCATGGCTACGGTATCCCGGGTTGTGAACAACAACCCGAACGTGAAGCCTCAGACCCGCAAGAAAGTATACGAAGCGATCGAGCGCTTGGGCTACCGCCCGAATGCGGTGGCGAGAGGCCTCGCCAGCAAGAAGACGACGACGGTCGGAGTGGTTATTCCCGACATTTCGAACTCGATTTTTGCCGAAATCGCCCGCGGTATCGAGGATATCGCCAACATGTACCACTACAACATTATTCTGTGCAATGCCGACAAGCGCAAAGAGAAGGAAATCCGCGTCATCAACACGCTGCTCGAGAAGCAGGTGGACGGGCTTCTGTTCATGGGCGGCACGGTAACGGAAGAACATATTCTGGCCTTCCAGACCGCTGCGGTTCCGATTGTACTGTGTGCGACAAGCGATGAGAAGGGGCTGTATCCTTCCGTGGATATCGACCATGAGACGGCGGCCTTTGATGCAGTCAACACGCTGATCCGGCACGGACACCGCGACATCGCCATGATCAGCGGCACGCTGCAGGACCCGGCCAACGGCTACGCCCGGTTCCAGGGCTACAAGCGGGCGCTGGAAGCGGCTGGAATTGAATATCAGGAGGATCTTGTCCGCATCGGCAACTACCGGTACGAATCCGGGGTAGAAGCCATGAAGTACTTCCTGGGTCTGAAGAAGAAGCCGACGGCAATTTTTGCGGCAACGGACGAGATGGCTATCGGCGCCATTCACAGCATTCAGGATGAAGGCCTCAAGGTTCCCGGTGATTTCTCGGTGATCAGCGTGGACAACATTCGCATGGCTTCGATGGTTCGTCCGCTGCTGACGACCGTAGCCCAGCCGATGTATGACCTGGGCGCCGTGGCCATGCGTCTGCTGACGAAGCTGATGAAGAAGGAGACGGTCGATAATCCGCGGGTGATTCTGCCGCATGAGACCATTCTCCGTCTGTCTGTCAGCCATGTGAACGAATAGGCCAAGTCGTACAAGCTTACAGGAAGCCCCGTTCGGGGCTTCTTTTTTTGAGAAAACGAAGGGGGAGACTGCCATGCGTCCGAAGAGACTCGGACTGATCGGAGCAATGGAGGAAGAAGTCCGGCTGCTGCTGGAGGAAATGAAGGAGAAGACGGAGAGCGTCCGGGCCGGTATCCGCTTCTATGAAGGACTGGTGCAAGGGCACAAAGCCGTCGTCTGTACGACGGGGGTCGGCAAGGTCAATGCTGCCGTGACCACGCAGATTCTGATCGACCGGTTCGGCGTGGATGCGGTACTGTTCACCGGTGTAGCAGGTGCGCTGCATCCGGAACTTGAAATCGGCGACCTGGTTATTTCATCAGACTGCATTCAGCACGATATGGATGCCTCGCCTCTCGGTTATTCGCCAGGGATGATTCCTTACCAGGACAACTCCGTGTTCGCTGCCGACCGGGCGCTGATTGCGCTTGCGGAAGCGGCCTGCCGGGACAGCGGCGTGCATGCCGTTACCGGACGGGTGCTGTCCGGAGACCGGTTCATCGCCGACCGGAAGGAGGCGGCCGCTCTCCGGGAACAATTCGCGGGATGCTGCGCCGAGATGGAAGGGGCTTCCGTAGCCCAGGTCTGTTCGATGAACGAGGTGCCGTTCCTTATTCTGCGGTCGATGTCCGACCAAGCCGACGGTTCGGCAGAAATGAGCTACCGTGAATTTACCGAGCTGGCTTCACGAAGAAGCCACGAAATTCTGATGTACATCCTGAAGCGCCTCCCGAACTTGTCCGGAACCGACGCTTTCTGACGAACAAGAAGGGCCGTACCGTTCAGCGTCTGCTGTAAGGTACGGCCCTTCTGCTTAATCGGTGTCGACTTCGGTTCCCTCGCCGCCCGGTTGAACAATAATCATGCCGGGATCGACGGCTCCCGTCCCGGGGTCCGCGACGGTCCCGGGGTCCACGCCGGCGTCTGCGCCGGGGAGCAGGCCGCCGGGCTGTTCGCCGCTGCCCGGAGTCGGTTCTCCTTCCGGCAGCCCGAGACCCGGAGGCAGCGTGTTATCCGGGCTTGGCGAAGGTTCGGGCGTCGGGGCCCCAACCCGTTCCGACGAAGATTCATGCCCGGCGACATCAACAGCCACGACATAGAAGATTGCGCCCGAGGAAGCCGGGGTTCCGGAGTAGAACGTAGATCCGTCTCCCGCACTCAGCACGGCCTGCTTCTGGTAGGAGACACCGTCGAGCGAACGGTACAGCCGGTAGCCGACGACATCCGCCGAATGGCTCGGCGTGAAGGTTACCACGGCTTTGCCGGTCGCATACGACACGGATACGCGGGCCGGAGCCTGCGGCGCGGCGCCGTCATCGAACCGGGGATCGACTTCGGTCGGCATGTCGGTTCTGGCATCCTCCGGCATATAATACTCCAGCGGCTCGTGCTCCTTCATTCCCTTGAAGGCGTCCAGAAGCTCTTTAACCAGCTCCTGAATCGGTTTGTCCCGCTTAACGACCACCTTATCTTTCAGGAAGTCTTCCGGGGTTCCCTCCTGCGGAATATAGTTCACGCCCTTATAGGAAATATAGGTGGCTTGGGCGATTCCGTCATCACTGTCGGTCGGCACATACTTCTCATTGAAGAGGTCGGTAGTGAATTTGTCGGTAAGATCGGTCGGCAGCTTGCCGCTGTAAGCAGAGACGGTTCTTTTGACGATGCCTTCGGGCTTGCTGAACGTCTTTGTCTCAAAGAGCTCTGGTCTCCGGTCGATCACGGCGTTCATGACTTTGCTCCACAACGCCTGCGCCTGCTTGCGCTGGGTTTTGCCCTCAAGCGTGTTGATCTGTTCCTTGTATCCGACCCACATTCCGAGTGTGACATCGGGCGTGTAGCCCATGAACCACACATCGCCGTAGTTCTGGGTCGATCCGGTCTTGCCGACAATCGGAATATCCTGAAAATGCTTGTAGCTGCTCTTGACCGTACTGCCGGTTCCGTCCGTTATGACGGTACGGAGCATGTCGGTCATGAGGTAGGCGGTCTGCGGCGAGAATACCGTAGCCGGTTCCGCCTTGTGCTGGTAGACAATATGCCCGGCGGCATCGACGATCTTGTCGATCATATAGGCATCGTTGAATACCCCGCCGTTGCCGATGGCGGAATACGCATTGGTCAGCTCTTCGACCGAGACCCCGTGGGTCAAGCCTCCGAGTACGCCGGTCTGCGCGTAGTCATCTTTGTCCTCAAGCGTTGTAATTCCCAGCTTTCGGGCGAAGGCCCAGGCGTTCTTGATGCCGACCTTCTCGTTGAACAGCTTGAGAGCCGGCAGATTGAGCGAGTTGTTCAGCGCGTAACGCGCGGTAACCAGCCCCTGATAGCGGTTATTGGCATTCTTCGGGATATGGAAGCCTTTCTCTCCGTCCTTCATGACCATCGGAGCATCGTCAAGGATGCCGGCCGGTTGAATCAACCCGGCTTCGAGAGCAGGGAGATAGGCGGCAATCGGCTTCATCGTCGAGCCCGGCTGGCGAATCATCTGCGTGGCATAGTTCATCTGCTCAATGTTGAAGTCCCGACCTTCAATCATGCCCAGAATAGCGCCGGACTTGTTATCGATCATCATGCCGGCGGTCTGCTCCTTGCCCTTGGTTTTGCTGTCGGGCGTGAAGTTGGAGCTGTCCTCCGACACACTGTGCATCGCGGAATACACCTTCTTGTCAATCGTGGTGTACACCCGGTAGCCTCCGGTCATCAATTTCCGGCGCGCGTCTTCAAACGCCTGGGAAGAGTTGTTCGCACTCGCCGCAGACGGCGCATTCTCGGCCGCCCCGGCATCCGTATCGGACTTGGCATTCTCCATCGAGAGCAGAATGGCGGTAGCCTGACGTTCCGTTTCCAGCATCAGATAGGGGTAAGTCACATAGGCTTTTTGGGTCCGGGGAGCCAGCGATCCTTTGATATCAAAAGCCAGCGCTTCCCGATACTCTTCGGAAGTGATTTTGTTCTCCTCGAGCATCCGGCGCAGAACCAGCTGCTGGCGTTCCACCGCCCGCTTGAAGGCGGCCTCGTTGAATTCGCCCGTTCCCTTGAAGGCGGAGTAGGAGGAGGGAAGCTGAGGGAGGCCTGCCAGATAGGCGGCCTGCGCAATGTTGATCTTGTCCAGCTGATCGATGCCGAAGATACCTTTGGCGGCCGCTTTGATTCCGAACAGATTGTATCCGCTTGCCCCGTTGCCGAAGGGCACCTTGTTCAGGTAGGCGGTAATAATTTCTTCTTTGGTCAAAAAGCGCTCCAGGCGCAGAGCCAGCAAAATCTCCTTGACCTTCCGGTCTTCCGTCCGGTCCAAATTCAGAAAGACGCGGCGGGCGAGCTGCTGCGTCAGCGTACTGCCTCCGGTCTGCACCGGTTCATTCAGCAGCTTTTGCTTCACGGCGCGCAGCGTACCGCGGAAATCGACGCCGGGGTGAGTGTAGAAGTCGTTATCCTCAATCGAGACCACAGCGTCGAGAATGACCTGCGGAATATCCTTGTACTGAACGAGCCTGCGGTCCTCTTCGGTCCGCAGCTGGCCGATTGGCGAACCGTCGCGGAAATAAGCGAAGCCGGTAACGTCGTTCTTCTCGATCTCTTCGTGAATCAGCTTGCCGGAGCGCACCGGATCGTCTTTCACAATGGAAGCGATATATCCGCCCACGGCGCCGCCGGCGAACAGGACTCCCATCAGGCCGAGTATGAACATCCATTTGAAGACGGAGCCCAGCCGGCGCAGCCAGGATCTTCGCCCGGGTTTCGGGGTGGGGTTAGGTTTGGCTTTCTTTTGCTTGTTGTCCTCAACCATCAACGACAATCCTCCTTTATAACGGACTTATTATAGCATAATTCGGAGAATTTGAATGCGCTTCGCAGGCGATGAGGCAGGAGGACAGGAGAAAAGGCCAGACAGCGAAAAGAAGCCCCCGGCATAGCCGGAGGCTTCGGACCCGCATCCTCTCGGATGCCGGGCGGATTAACGGTTGTAGAATTCGACGATCTGCTTCTCGTCGATGTCCTGGGACAGCTCGGAACGCTCCGGCAGGCGGATGTACTTGCCTTCCATAGCGGTGTCGGCGTATTCCAGGTATGCCGGCAGGTGATTGCGGTTCGCCAGGGCTTCCTTGATGGAAGACAGGGAACGGCTTCTCTCGCGAAGACCGATGACGTCGCCGAGGCTAACGCGGTAGGAGGCGATGTCGACCTTCTTGCCGTTAACCGTTACGTGGCCGTGGGAGACCAGCTGACGGGCGCCGGCGCGGGAGTTCGCAAATCCGAGACGGTATACGAGGTTGTCCAGACGGCTCTCAAGCAGGAACATGAAGTTCTCGCCCGCGATACCCTGCATCTTCTGTGCATGCTCGAACAGCGTGCGGAACTGCTTCTCGCCAAGACCGTACATGTGGCGCAGCTTCTGCTTCTCTTGCAGCTGCATGCCGTAGTTGCTGATCTTTCTGCGCTGGTTGGCGCCATGCTGTCCCGGAGGGAATGGGCGCTTCAGGTCTTTGCCTGTGCCGCTCAGGGAGATTCCCAGCCGGCGGCTGAGTTTGAATTTAGGACCGGTGTAACGTGCCATGTTATAGTAGACTCCTTTTTACATGAAATTCTTCAGGGCTCTATTTGCGCCGCTTTTCGTATAAGGCGGCACTGTCCGAACGGACGGCCGCACTGAGGGAGAAGTTCAGCCGCTGCTCCTTCAGTAACAAAATGCGTGAGGGTGACACAACGTTACGCCCAATGCAGACTGATACAGTCTTGCTCAACAATAAATATTATATGAAATACCATGATGAAGTCAAGCAAATCCAAGCCAAATCAAAATTAATATTGACGATAGTTCTAAGGGCCTAAAAAAAAATCCCGATTCTACCGAAAATATAATGCAAGGGAATATGAGAAAGAGTAAAATATGGTTAATTGCTAGTGTACGGTTTGCATGAACTCGCAGGGTTTGAAATTGAAGGTAAAGGGGAACCTCTTTATGTCAGAGCATGAAGCTTACGGCCATAAAGATCATCATGCCCTGATCAAGGGCTCCACAGCGGACTGGAGCGGGGAGGACCCCGTTGCCTGGCTTGCCGAAGCGGACATGCTTGAGGCTGATTTTCCCCATGCCGCCGGGATGATTATGGAGACTTTCCGGGAATGGATCGAGAATGGAACCCGGCTTTCCTTTGCTGAGAACTGGGAATGGAGCTTATTCGATTACAAGGGCAGATGGCTGGCGGATTCGCTGGAGCGGGAAGCGTCGGACAATCCGCTGTGGGAGCAGGTCGCATCGGTCAGCCTTCTCTCGCGGCGGGAATGCAGCCTGCAGATTGTAGAAGACGGAGCGGAGAAATCCTATATGGCACTCCCGGTCGGCAGCCGTTCCCGGGGAGAGATCTTCGCCCTGCTCGGCTGCTCCATGCCCGCTGTTCAGTTCTCGGCGGGAGGGAAGAATGCGGCGGAAGCCATGGCTCCGCATTTCCGGACGATCTTCTACCGCCGCTTCGAGTATTCGTTCATCTCCGATCTCGCCAGCGTTCATGGCGACGGCGAGAGCGCCAGCAGCCATCATTCGCTGCTGTTCCAGATGGTTCAGCGCATGCATGACTCGATTGACGTCCGCGCTGTGCTGACGGAAGTATTCGACAGTCTGGAAGCGATGTTCCCCGATGCCGAACTGACCCTGTACATCTCGCAGGACCAGGTGAGCGGCTTCTCGCGCGTCAAGCCGCTGCCGACCGGCTGGGAGGGCGACGATGTGCGGGAGAGAGCGTTCAAGGACGGGACGGTATCCGTACGCCTCGGAACCGGCGATAACGAGCAGATGGAGATTGCCCTGCCGCTGGGCGGCAAGCAGGGGGTGTACGGCGTGCTCCATTTGACCCAGCGGGGTTCCTGCGACGTGAACCGGGAGCTGCTCGGAATGATCGCGAGCACGGCTGGGACCGCTTTCGAGAATGCGAAGCTGTATGAGCGTTCCAACCAGCTCGTCCGCGAGCTGCGGATGAGCAACGATTTGACGCAGCGGCTGAACCAGAGTCTGCGTCTGGAAGATACGTTCGAGGCCGCTTTTGAAGAACTGATGGATATGTTCGAAGCGGATTACTGCTGCATCCTGCATTTCAACGAAGACAAGGGCGGATTGGAGGCCGTAGCGTGCAACCACCCGGCTCTGGCGAATGAGATTATTGAGATCGGCAGAGGACTGGGCGGGAAAGTATACGAGACCGGGGAGTCTATGATTTTGTCGGACTACCTGGACTTCAACGAGACGCGTTCCAAGCTGATGGATCTGACCGACTCGCATTCGCTGATTGCCACGCCCCTCAGTGTCGGCGGCCAGGTAAGAGGCGTCATTATGCTGAGCCATCAGCAGCCCCACTTCTTCTCTTATGACAATTACAAGTTTCTGCAGGCGGTAGCGGGACATATCGGACTGGCTGTGGGCAACGCCCTGCTGCACGCCGAAGTGAGAAGGCTGGCCAACCGGGATACGCTGACCGGACTGTTCGCCCGCCACTATCTCGATGATGAGATCAAATTCCGCCAGGGCAATGATTTTTGCGGGTCGTTGATCGTTGTCGATATCGACGAGTTCAAGATTGTGAACGATACATACGGGCATCAGCAGGGAGACAAGATTCTCAAGCAGGTCAGCGAGGTGATCCGGACCTCGATCCGTGGCGGGGATGTAGCCGCCCGCTGGGGCGGGGAAGAGCTGGCTATCTATTTGCCCCAACTGGGCCTGGATCAGGCGCTTGTGGTTGCCGAACGTGTCCGGGTCCGCGTTCAGCAGGAGACGGAGCCTCAGGTTACCGTGTCCTGCGGCATTGCCGACTGGAGCTGGACCGAAGAACGGATCAGCGTCGAATCGCTGTTCTACAGGGCGGACATGGCGCTGTATGAAGCGAAGAATACGGGACGCAACCGGGTCGTTGCCGACCGGAAGAAGGCGGAAGCCGGCTGGATCAACCCCTGAGGAATTTTCTCAGGGGTTTTTATTCGCGTAAGGTCTACCGGATCGGGGCAGTCTAGACGTATTGCAAGCCAGCCAGAAGGAGGATGTCACGGTGCGAGCGATACGCAGCAAGAGGAACAAGCTGAATAGGCAGCCTATGCCCTGCGAAACGAACGGGAAACGCCATCCGAAGCGGATTCGGCCGGTGCGAGCCGTCGCCGGTTGGCTGCTGCTTGCCGCCCTTGCCTTGGCGCTTCCGGGCTGCGGCGCAGGCGGAGACAACCGGACGGCAAGGGAGAGCCTGGGGCTGGCCGTGTCCGGGCTCCTCGGCAGCGACTCGGTTCGCTGCCAAGGAACAACGGCGCTCACCGTAGGAGGAGAGCAGCGGAGCTTCCGGCGTTATGAAGGCCGGCTGCAGGATCATCAGACGCTGCTGTTGTATCCGCAGTTGTCTTCCCCCTCTCCGTCCAAGGGGGAAGGGAAGACGGCCGGCAGCGGGACCCGGAAGCGTTCCCTGCCGCGGGAAGAGCCGTTCGGGGCGGTAAGCCTGACGAAGAAGAACGGCTCCTGGACAGCGATGAAGAGTGCTGACCTTTCGGGCGCGGGGGCAGCGCCGTTCAATCCGGTCGCAGCGCTGGAAGAGATGGAGAGTCTGGAAGGAGACCTCTCCTATGAACAAGGAGCCGGGCCGGGCCGGGTGCGGCTTAAGCTGAAGCTGGCTCCGGAAGCGGCAAGGACAGAGCTGCAGCGGGAGCTTGAGCGAGAAATGTCGGACCTTAAGAAATCGCTGCCCTCGGGGCGTGAAGCGGCTCTGCGGCTGTGGGCAGAAGAGAACAGCAGATTGCAGGCCCGTCTGGCGAGTGCCGAAGTCGAGACGGTCTACCGGCTGGATATTGACAGCCGCCGTTATCTGCCGAAGCGCTTGTCCCGAACGCGTACGGTCCGGGAAGAATCGGCTGGAGCGAACGTCAAGGAGACGGAGACCAGCGCGGCCGATTTTGACCGGTACCGGTAAGGGGGAACAGAGCTCCCGGAGGGATCGACCGCCGGCTCGGGGACATGCTACAATAGATAGGGTTGTCTATTTAAGGATTGTGAAGGAAGGAAGCGAGAACGATGAGAGACCCCAGAATTGAGAAACTGGCGAAGACGCTGGTGAACTACTCGGTTAACGTACAACCAGGGGAGAATGTGCTGGTTGAGATGATCGGCACGGAGCGCGACCTGCTGAAAGCCGTAGTCGAGGAGATCGGCAGAGCCGGCGGCCATGCCTTTGTAGAACTGACCGACCGCTCGGTGCAGCGGTCGATGCTGATGAACGCGACCAAGGAAAGTCTTCAGACCTGGGCGGATTACGACCTGTACCGGATGAAGCAGATGCAGGGCTACATCGGAATCCGCGCGGGAGAGAACGTGAATGATCTGTCCGATGTGCCGGAAGAGCAGATGCGGCTGTACAATTCGCTCTATTCCCATCCCGTGCACAGCGAACAGCGGGTCAAGCATACGAAGTGGGTCGTACTCCGCTATCCGAACGCCAGCATGGCCCAGCTCGCCAATACGAGCACAGAGGCGTTCGAGGACTTTTACTTCGACGTATGCACGCTGGATTACGCCAAGATGGACAAAGCCGAGGACGCGCTTGCCGAACTCATGCGGAATACGGACCAGGTGCGGGTGGTAAGCCCCGGTACGGACCTGACCTTCTCGATCAAGGGAATCGGAGCCGAGAAGTGCTCGGGCCAGTGCAATATTCCCGACGGCGAAGTGTATTCCGCACCGGTGCGGAATTCCGTCAACGGAACGATCGCCTACAATGCGGCTTCCCTCTACAACGGGGTTACCTTCGAGAATGTCACCTTCACCTTCAAGGACGGCAAGATTGTGGAAGCCGCCAGCAATGACACGAAGCGCCTGAATGAAATTCTGGATTCCGACGAAGGCGCGCGCTATATCGGCGAATTCGCCATCGGGTTCAATCCGTATATTCTGCACCCGATGAAGGACATTCTGTTCGACGAAAAAATCGCCGGCAGTCTGCATTTTACACCGGGTCAAGCATATGATGTAACAGACAACGGCAATCGCTCTTCCATTCACTGGGATTTGGTTCTCATCCAGCGTCCGGAATACGGCGGCGGCGAAATCTATTTCGATGGCCGGCTGATCCGCAAGGACGGCATCTTCGTCCTGCCTGAACTGGAAGGCCTGAACCCCGAGAACCTGAAATAAACGCTTACCCAGAATATCCCTTGCATGAGTAAGCGGATTCAATTATCATGAGAAGGAAAGAGACTCCATCAGTTTTCCATATCCAGTTGCGGAGGGATTCCTATGTCCAATAACAACGCGGCAATCGTGGAAATTGCCCAGACGGCCAGCCGTTTCAGCTCTTCCATCGTACTCCAAGCCGAGAACAAGTACATCGACGTCAAGAGCATCCTGGGACTGTTTACCACATTGGTATCTAACCAGAGCTATGAATTGCACGTTCACGGCAGCGATGCCGAAGAAGCCAAGAAAGCGCTGAGCGAAGTATTCCAGAAGCATGGCCTGCACTTCACAGTTGTAGAAGAGTAGAACTCGGCGGCAGCGAAGCGTCCTCCCGGATGGGAAGGCGCTTTTTTCTGTGCCCTGCAAGAATTGAACTGGGCCCCGGCGCAGAGGGGCGCCTTGTATTAAGCCCCAATTTCGACTAATATTAAAGAAATAGGGGTGTACCCGTTATTTTGGGCCAGAGGGGGAAGAAGGATGACTTCATCGGAATTGCAGGAACAACTGAATCAAAAAGCAGTTACTCTTCTTCAAGAAGATGCCGATAAAATCCAGAAATTGATCGAAGTGCAGATGGAGAATCTGGCTACGCGCTATTGCCCTCTCTACGAGGAAGTACTGGATACGCAAATGTACGGATTCTCAAGAGAAGTAGATTTTGCCGTCCGTGCGGGTCTGCTGGCCGAATCTCTGGGCAAACAGATTCTGAGCAGACTGGAACGCGAACTGGCGGTCCTGTACGAGGCGCTGAACGAGAAAGCGAAGAGCGCGGCAGAGTAGCGCAAACCCGTACAGCGCAAGCGGTGCAGGCAAGGCGGAGAACGGACCCAACCACAAAGAGCTTCCCGGGGCGCCGGTAACGGCGCCCCGGGAAGCTCTTTTGCGTACGGCGATAATGGAATCTAAGGGTTAGACCAGGTAGAACGATACGCCGAGGATCAGATAGACGGCAAGGAGCAGCAGCCCTTCGTACCAGTTGGTCGCGCCGTCCTGGGTAATGGATTTGGCGATAAAGACGGCGACGGCAATGGCCACAAGCTCGATGGTGGTGAAGACAATATCCATGGTGCCATGCGCCGTGAACGCACTGACGAAGATCAGGACCGGCGCGACGAACAGGGCAATCTGAAGGCTGCTGCCGATGGCGATTTCGACAGCGGCGCCGATCTTGTTCTTCATAGCCAGCATGACGGCGGCGCTGTGCTCGGCGGCGTTGCCGATAATGGCTACGAGGAACGCGCCGACAAACAATTCGCTGAGACCGAACTGCTCGGTAAGGCTCTCCAGCGTGCCGACCAGCCATTCGCTGACGAACGCAACCATAACGGTAGCCAGCACCAGATAAAAGATGGAACGCCCCTTGGACCAGGCCGGCGCATGTTCGTTGGGCAGCTCTTCCTCGTTGTCTTCTGTCACGTCGTCCAGATAGCTCTTATGCGTTATCATGGAGAAGATCAGCCAGGCGATATAGGACACGATAAGAATGCCTGCAACGACAAGACTCAGCACGTCCGTATCCTTGTCCGTGATCGAATGCGTATTCAGGAACATAGCCGGGACGAACAGCGCGATTACGGCCACAATCATCAGCGAGCCGTTCAGTCCGGCCAGGGTGATGTTGAATTTCTGGACTTTATGCTTGAGACCGCCTGCCAGGATGCTGAGGCCCAGGACCAGCAGCAAATTGCCGATAATGGAGCCGGTCAGACTTGCCTTGACCATATCGAACAGGCCTTCCTTGACGAGGAAGATAGCGATAATCAGCTCGGCTGCGTTACCGAAGGTCGCATTGAGAAACCCGCCGAGCCGCTGGCCCGCATAGTGGGCGACACTCTCGGTCGCTCTTCCCAGAAAACCGGCGACAAATACGACGGCAACAGCCGACAGCACGAACTGCAGCGTATGGTTCCAGTCCATGTAGTGGCCGATCGCACTAAGAACGAAGAAGACGGCGAGCAGAGACGGAGATAACCATTTTTTCAAAATCGGACACACCTCGATTCTTTCTGTATGTATTTGTGGATTCCTAACTCAATATACCCAAATAATCCCGAAGTGTAAACGAGTCTGAGAGAAAGCGATTTGCATTTAAGGGGGGCAGGAATTACAATAATTGATAATGAGCGCGAGGGGGACTATAGGCATGGCTGAACAACTGCAACTGGAAATGGGAAACATTCGAATCTCGAACGACGTCGTTTCAAAAATAGCCGGGTTGGCGGCTCTGGAAACCCCGGGGATCGCAGCCATGTCGGGCGGATTGTCCGAAGGCTGGGCCAAGCGCCTGAGCGGAAAGAACGTACAGAAAGGCGTTACCGTCGAGGTTGGCCAACTGGAAGCGGCTATTGATCTGCGGATTCTGGTCCTGTACGAGACTCCGATCCACGAAGTATGCCGGATGCTTCAGCAGAACGTCCGCGAAGCGGTAGAGAGCATGACCGGGCTGCGCGTGGTTGAAGTCAATGTGAAGGTGGAAGGCGTTGCCTTCAAGAACGACGAAATTTCCTGAGGCGAAATTTCCTGAATGGAAGACAGACGAACGAAGGGAGCCGTTTCTCCTGCCGGAAGGCAGAAGGAACGGCTCCCTTCTTCGTGTTGCGGCATCCTGAATGCCGCGCTTCTTACCGGACGACCGATCTCGGACCGGGCTTGACGGGCTGGGTAACCCGGACCGAAGTAGTGACTTCTTCCTTCATCGGCCGGGAGGATTCGCGCGATATGCTGAGCACGATGCCAACCGAGACCATCGTAATGAGCAGCGAGGTGCCTCCGTAGCTGATGAACGGCAGCGTAACCCCGGTCAGCGGAATGGTCTTGGTGACCCCGCCAATGTTGACGAAGGCCTGAATGGCAATAAGGCCCATAACGCCTATCCCGACCAGCGTTCCGAACGGGTCCTTGCAGCGAAGGGAGACCAGCACGCCCCTCCAGATGAAATACAGGTACAGCATCAGGAACAAGGCTGTCCCGATAAAGCCGGTTTCTTCGCCGATGACGGCAAAAATAAAGTCGGTGTACGGATACTTGAGGTAATGCAGCTTCTGAACGCTGTTGCCGATGCCCGAGCCGGTTACGCCGCCCTGGCCAAGCGCGGTGAGCGCCTGGATAATATTGTAGCCGCTGCCCTGCGGGTCGGCGAACGGGTCGAGATAAGCCTCGATCCGTCCTTTGCGGTAATCGTTCTCGCTCTGCACGGCTGCCGGAGAGGGACCGGAGACCGAATCGATCAGCGTCTTGGCGCCCATGACGATCCCGATGCCAAGCACAAGCAGGGCAACCGATCCGAGAATATGCTTCAGACTGGCCCCGCCTGCAAAAATGACCAGGCCGCTGGTCGCGACCAGGACGAGGCAGGAGCCCAGATCGGGCTGGAGCATAATCAGCCCGGCGACAATCCCGACGATCACCATAACCGGGATATAGCCGCTTCGCAGGTCCCGGAATTTCTCGCCCTTCTTGCTGATCAGCGCGGCAAGATACAGAATAATCGACAGCTTGGCGATTTCGGTCGGCTGAATGCCGAGCCCGCCGAGCTGCAGCCAGCTTCTTGCGCCGTTGATCGGCGAGGTGAAGAGGACGGCAAGAAGCAGAATCAGCGTCAGCAGAAAGAGCGGAGCATACCACTTCTTGAATTTGGCGTACGGAATATTCATGACAAACAGCATCGCGAAGGAACCGAGAACCGCCCAGACGATTTGTTTGCGCAGAAAGTAAAAGGCATCGTAATTGTATTTCTTGGTTGCCAGCGCTTCACCCGAGCTGGAACTGAATACCATGACCAGGCCGAAGCCGACGAGCAGCAGCACCAGAATCAAGAGCTGAAAATCGGGCGCGCCCTTCCTTGGGCGGCTGCTTGGTTCCTGTTCTTTCATTATTGTCATCCCATTCATGCGCGATCGGCCGCATATTTAGTACTAGCAATCACCGTATTTCTCTAATCATGATAGTATGTTTCCAGGTCCAGTGCAAGAAAGAGCAGAGCAAGGCGGGATAGTCGGTTCAGGGGGTCATCTGCTACAATAGGAAGCAACAAGGGGAAGGGAATGGAAGCGGATGGAACGGATCACATGGGAAAGTCTGGAGCCGGACATGGTGTCCTGGCGGCGTTATCTGCATCGCCGCCCGGAACTGTCCGGCCAGGAGCAGGCTACATCGGCGTTTGTAGCGGACAAGCTGCTTGAATTCGGCCTGGAGGCGCGCCGCTGCGGCGGCGGATACGGCGTGCTCGGCGTGCTTCGCGGCGGCAAGCCCGGCGCGACGGTCGTACTTAGAGCCGATATGGATGCGCTGCCGATTCAGGATGAGAAGCAATGCGACTATGCCTCCGGCGTTCCGGGAGTCATGCACGCCTGCGGACATGACGGACACACGGCGATTCTGCTGGCCGTGGCCCGCTATTACAGCGGCATGCGGGAGGAAGTGGCCGGAGAGCTGCGCTTCCTGTTCCAGCCTGCGGAGGAAGTCTGTCCGGGCGGCGCGCTCGGCATGATTGCGGACGGCGCTCTGGAAGGAGCGGACGCGGTCTACGGACTGCATCTGTGGACGCCGCTGCCGGTGGGCACAGCCGCGAGCGCGGCAGGACCGCTGATGGCCTCGACGGATGAGTTCTTCATCGAGATTAACGGCCGGGGGGGCCATGCCGGGGCGCCCCACCGGGCGACCGACAGTATTGTGGCGGCATCGGCTCTGGTGCTGCAGCTCCAGAGCATTGTCAGCCGCAATGTAGACCCCCTGCGTCCGGCTGTGGTCAGCATCGGCACGATTCAAGGAGGCTCGGCCCAGAATGTGGTGGCCGAGCAATGCCGGATCTCCGGAACGGTGCGCACCTTCGACGAGGAATCGCGTGAACTGATCCGCAGCCGCATCCGTTCGATGACGGAGTCGGTAGCTGCCGCCTACGGGGCGGAGGCGCGGATCGAGATGATGATCGGCTACCCGACGCTGGTGAACCATGAGCAAGAGACCCGGCGGTTCTTTGCCGTAGCTCCGGCGGCGCTGGGGCCCCAGGTGAAGGTTGCCGGGATGGAGCCCATTATGCCTGCGGAGGATTTTGCCTATTATGTCCGGGAAATTCCCGGCTGCTTCATGTTCGTGGGAGCGGGCAATCCGGCGAAGAATGCGGTCTATCCGCACCATCATCCCCGATTTGACTTCGACGAGGATGCGCTGCTGCACGGAGCGAAGCTGCTGGCTGCCATGGCCGACTCCCGGCTTCGGGAGCCTGCCGCTCCGAAGAAGGAAGCGCAAGCTTAGGGCGGCTGCGCATAACCGGGCAGACGCAGGGACAGCCTATATTCGCACAGCCGGTCAGTCTGCCCAGAGAGGGGCGGCACTCCGGCGAATCGAATGCAGGAGGCGTGAACAAGCATGAAGAGAACCGTACAGGAAATTATGTCTGCCCGTCCCGTTACTGTCACGCTGCAGGACAATATTTACGAAGCTGCCGTCAAGATGAAGGATCACGATACCGGCTTCATTCCGGTTGTCGAGTTCGCTGACGGCGAGACGCTGATCGGCGTTGTGACCGACCGCGACCTGGTTACCCGCGGCTATGCGGAGAAGCATTCCGGCTCGACTTCGATCGAGACGGTGATGACGACCGGCATCCGCACGGCTTCGCGCTATACCACTGTCGACGAGGCCGCCGAGCTGATGGCGGAACAGCAGATTCGCCGTCTGCCTGTCACCGACGACGGCAAGCTGGTCGGCATTGTATCCATCGGCGATCTGGCGGTCCGCGGCATTTTTGCCGACAATGCCGGGGACGCGCTGAGCGATATCTCGGAGCATCACTTGCACTAGAGACTGAAGCGGCTCCAATGTTAAGCCGCCCAATCAGCGCCGACAGAGGCGCCGGATACTCCGTTCCAGACGGAGACCGGCGCCTTTTGTGTCTGCGCAGGAGGAAGAAACGGGAGCCCGGCTTGCAGGCTTGCGCATATTTTTCCAGCAGAGCAGCCAAGCTATTCGGGATAAGGAACGACAGGTCAAGGAGGTGCTGTCATGAACGGCAACGGCCCGCTGATTGTTCGGAAGGACCGGACGCTGCTGCTGGATTGCAGCCATTCCCGCTCGGCGGAGGCGGGGGAGAAGCTGGCCCAGTTCGCCGAACTGGTGAAGAGTCCGCCGCCGTATCATACCTACCGGATGAGCTCTCTCTCTCTATGGAATGCGGCCGCCCGGGGGTTATCGGCGGAACAGACGGTGGAATGGCTGAGAGAGTATGCCCGCTGGGATCCGCCGGAGGGCGTCGCGGAAGAAGTGACGGAGATCATGTCGCGCTACGGGAAGCTGCGGCTGCTTCTGTCACCGGCTTCCGCCGACCGGCTGGTGCTGACCGGGGAGATCCATCTGCTGGACGAGCTGGAGCGGAAAGGCGCTTCGCAGGAAGCCGGGCTTCGGCGAACCGGTCCCTGCGAGCTGACCGCGGAACTGGGCAACCGGGGCCGGGTGAAGCAGGCATTGGCCCGGGCCGGGTATCCGGTGCTCGACGAAGCCGGCTACCGGGCGGGAGAAGCGCTGGCGATAAGCTGGAAGCCGGGAAGGGCGTCGGAGCTTCGCGATTATCAGAAAGAAGCGGCGGAACGGTATCGCAGCGCCAGAGGAAGCGGCGTCCTGGTGCTGCCCTGCGGGGCCGGCAAAACGCTGCTGGGCATCGCCGTTCTGCAAGCTCTCTCCTGTGAAGCGCTGATTCTGACCAGCAGCACGACTTCGGTCCGCCAGTGGATCGCCGAGCTGTTCCGCTGGACTGAACTTGAGCCTGCCGACGTCGGCGAGTATTCCGGCAGCCGCAGGCAGATTCGGCCGGTTACGGTGGCGACCTACCAGATGCTGGCCCGCAAGGGAGAAAGAGAGGGCCGGAATCACCTGGGCCTGCTGGGTGAACGGAGCTGGGGCCTTATTGTCTATGATGAGGTCCATCTGCTGCCCGCTCCCGTCTTCCGGGTAACGGCGGATCTTCAGGCTACCCGCAGACTGGGGCTTACGGCAACGCTCGTCCGGGAAGACGGAAGAGAAAGCGACGTCTTCTCTCTGATCGGACCCAAGCTGTATGACTGCCCGTGGAAGAAGCTGGAGGGACAGGGCTGGCTGGCGGAAGCGGCCTGCACGGAGATTCGGGTGCCGATGGCTCCCGAGCTTAGAATGCAATATCTCCGGGCGCCGGTTCGCGACAAGTTCCGGCTGGCTTCGGTCAATCCGGCCAAGACGGAGGCTGCCCTGCGGCTGCTAAAGCGGCATGCCGGAGAGCCGGTTCTGATTATCGGCCAGTACCTGGACCAGCTGGAGGAGATCGCCGCTGCCGCCGGAATTCCGCTTCTGACCGGAAGGACGCCGCAAGGACGGCGGATGGAGCTGTACCGGAGCTTCAATGCCGGGGAGATTCCGGGGCTGGCGGTGTCCAAGGTAGCCAATTTTGCCGTGGACTTGCCTGCGGCGGCCGTAGCCATCGAGGTATCGGGGGCTTACGGCTCGCGCCAGGAGGAAGCGCAGCGGCTGGGACGGATTCTTCGGCCCAAGCCGGGCCGGAACCGGGCCATCTTCTATGTTCTGGTCACGGAGGACACAAGGGAGGAAGACTTTGCGGTCCGCCGACGCCTGTTCCTGACGGAGCAGGGCTACGAATACCGGCGTATCGGACTTGGACTCTTCGGGGACGGACAGGAAGGAGAATACCGATGCTGAGCGACAAGGCTGCGGAGCTGCTCCGGCTGGTCTGCGCCGCGCATGCGGCGCTGCCTTGGACGGAGGAAGCGGCGGAGAAGCTGCGGCCGCCGGGCATGAGCCGGTCGGAGCTGACCATCGCCCGGGAAGAACTGCTGGACCAGAGGCTGCTCACCTGCGCACAGCGCCTTGGCGGAGAGCTTCTCTACGGCATTCCAGAAGGGCGGCTTGCGGAAGTGCAGGGCCGCTTCTTCCGCTACGTCCCCGAGACCGGTCCCGAGCCGGCAGTCCGGATCATCATGCCGGCAGCAGCGGGGCTTCCGGCGGACCTGTTCCGTCTGCTGCACCGGATTGCCGGAAGCGGGCTTCCGCTTACGGCTAAAGGGCTGCTGCATCTGGGCCATCTGAAGAAGCTGGCGGCGGGGGTATCTCTCCAGGAAGGGCATCTGGAAGGGCTCGGACTTCGCTCGTCCTATTCGGCGGAGTGTCCGCTACCGGCGCTGGTGCTGGCCGATCTGCTGCTGACGCTGGGACTGATCCGCCGGCGGGACGGGGTTCTGATCCCGGACCGGGAACGAACCGAAGCATGGCTCGGCCTGGCGGAGCAAGCGATGTACGCCCGGGCGCTGGAAGCCGTATGCTTCCGGTACGGCGCTCCCGGTCCGGGGGCGCAGCATTTGCGGGGCGCGGTTGCGGGAGCCGGCTGGCTGGCGGGCCGCTGGTACCGCCTCGACCGCCTGCTGGCTGCGCTTGAAGCAGCGGGTCTGGGACAGGACCGAAGAGCGCCGGAGCAGCAGGAGCCGGAAGCGGCCGCCTGGCTGTCCTGGCTGGCGGGGGCGGGGCTGCTCTCGCTGGGACGCGCGGACGCGGACGGCGGGCTCTGCTTCCGCTGGCGGATGCCCTACCCCTGCTCCGGAAGCTGCCTGCGGCAGGAAGCTGCGCCGAATGAGGACAGGGAGAAGGATGCGGCGGAAATCCCCGAAGCTGCCGAAGCCCGTACAGGACATTTGATCGTTCAGCCCGATCTGGAGGTGCTGATTCCGCCGGAGACGCCGTACCGGGTGCGCTGGGGACTGGCCTGCTTCGCCGAGCCCGAGACGCTGGAGAGCGGGCTCTGGAGCTTCCGGCTGACCCGGGAACGCCTGGAGGCCGCTTCGGCGGCCGGACTCCCGCCGGAGGAGGCCGCAGCCTGGCTCGGCCGTCATGCCGCGGGCGGCCTCCCTCCCGGCGCAGCGGAGATTATCGGTCAGTGGGCGGCCGGGCTTGGGCGGACGCGTCTGTCCGAGATGCAGGTGCTCGCCTGCCGCGATCTCGCCGACGCGGAGGCCGTAGCCGGCCACCCGCGCCTGGGCGACTGTCTGGTCCGGCTGGGCCCCCTGCACTTCGGGGTGCTGCCGGACCGCCTGCCGCCGCTGCTGCGCGAGCTGGCGGCTGCGGGTCTTGCGCCGCCCTCCGGCCGCGGCGCGGCCCCTGTGCCGGAACCGGAGCTGTTCCGGCTCGACCCGCCGCCCGCTGCGCCGGGCGGCGGGGAGGGCGCGGCCGCCCGGGAGGGCCGCGCCGCAGGCAGCGCGCCGGAAGCGGCGACGCGCGAAGGAAGCCCCGGTGCGGCGCCGGGGCTGTTCCCGCCGAGCCGGGGGCTCGGCGAAGGGGCCGCCGTGCGGGAGCCGGCGGCGGAGCTCTGGCCGGACCGGGACCGGGTTCCGGCCATGTGGCTGCGGGAGCGGCGGCGGTACCATGCCGCGACCTCCCGCAGCGTGATGGAGCAGGCGCTGCGCTGGGGCGTTGCAGCCGCCGTGACCGTGGACGGAGAAGAGCGGCGGTTCGTGCCCGAGCGAATCCTGCCGGGCCGCTGGCGGGTCTTCGGCTATTTTGCCGATGAAGACGGGGCGGAACCCGCGGCCGCCGAGCTGGAGGCCGAAGATTGGGGCGAGATCGGAATCATGCTGCCGAAATCGCGCATTGCCTCTTCTGCGGGGCAGGGCGATATGGTATGATAAGGAGAGTCCACCGCAAGGTGGGTATTTCATATAGAAGGCAGATGAGGTTCATGAGCGTAGCGGAAGCGCATTCGGTAGACATGGCCGAAGTTCTTATATACGCCTATGAATTGGGCGATATGATTAACCAATCCGCCGAGGTGTCGGATTATTTATACTGGAAGGAACGGGTCGCCGCAAATGCCGGCATCCAGGAGCTGGTCCGCAAGCTGGAGCGGAAGAAAGAGCTGTTTGAGGAGACACAGCGGTTCGGCCACTTCCATCCGAATTATCATGAGGCGCTGGGCGAAGTCGCCAAGGTCGAGGCGGAGCTCGAACAATTCGAGGAGGTTGTCCGTTTCAAGGCCGCGGAGAAGACGCTGGACGATCTGCTGCATTCCATGTCGGAGACGATCGCGTATTCGGTATCGGACAGCATCAAGGTTCCGGGCAATGATCCCTTGCCTTCCGGCGGGGGCTGCGGCAGCGGCGGTAAGTGCTCCTGCGGCTAAAGACGCTGGAATCCTATATCTACGGCAGAGAGGCGGAAAGAAGCATGTTTGCGGAACGAACCGGTTACATCGTCTGGGTCAGCGACGTCAAGGCGGCGCGCAACTTGGAGAAATACGGCAGCCTGCATTACATTTCCCGGAAGATGCACTATGCGGTCATCTATGTGAATGCGGACCGGGCGGAAGAGACGATGAAGAACATCAAGCGGCTCTCCTATGTCCGCAAGATCGAGCGTTCCTACCGCAATGAGCTGAAGACGGAATATGCCAGCAAGAACCCGGACAAGACCCGCTCCTACAGCCTGTAGGCCGCGGTTGTCCGGTGCAGGATGAACAAGGAAGCGCCCGGAACCTCGCGTTCCGGGCGCTTTTTATTTGCAGGGGGCAGCGGACGGAGCACCGCCGGGCATGAACGCTGCGTCTTCCGGCCCGAACGCGTTCGTCAAGGGTACATGGATATCCGCCGTTCATCATGGTAGAATAGGACCATTAGAAGCGCCAGTACCTGAACGCCGGGAGTGTGAGACTTGTATGCGCGATATTGAAGCGGAAGGCCCCGGCATGAACGATCCGTTCTTTATCATGCTGGAGGGCCGGCGGATTGCGGATGCCGCGATCGCGCCCCACGCGGCGCGGCGGCTGGAGGAATGGAACCAGAGAGAAGGAAGCCCGGGCCGTTGGAGCGCTTTTTGGCTGTGGCAGTGCCTGAAGCAGAAGCGGATTCGCGTCCACTCTCCGGAAGAGCCGGAGATCTACTGCATCGATAACGATCTGGTGATCGCCGTTCGGCTGACGGAGATTGCGGGAGAGACGGACAAGCTCGGCAACGTGTTGTACAAGCTGACGGTCGTCTCTTTTCTCGGCAAAATGTCGGAGGATATCCACCTGCGGGATCTGAGCGCACTGACGGCCCGCCCGCGGAACGCGAAGCGCGGCAGTCTGGTGCATACCGGCCGGAAACGGCGGTAGCGCCTTGGACCCAGAGGCTCGCGGCCACCCGGCCGCGGGCTTCTTGCATATGGGAACAGTCCGTTCAGAGCGGCGGGCCGGGAAGTGCGCCTTCAGGTTCGGGACGCGCCGGATTTAGAGCCGCAAGGAGAAGGGGGATGGGCATGAATATACATCAGCTTCGCATCTTTTATACCGTATCTGAACGGGGGAGTTTCTCTGCGGCAGCTCAGGCGCTGCACATGACTCAGCCGGCAGTGACCATGCAGATTCAAGGGCTGGAGGATTATTTTGGCGTCAAGCTGTTCGACCGTTCCGGCAAGAAGATCATGCTGACCGACGCCGGGGAGGCGCTGCTTCCGTTCGCGCTCCGCACCCTTGAGCTGTTGCGGGAGACGGACCGGGCCATGGCGGAGTACACACAGCAGCTCTCGGGCCGGTTGCAGCTTGGAGCCAGCCTGACGATCGGCGAATATGTGCTGCCCGGGATTCTGGTTCCGTTCGGCAAGGCGTATCCCGAAATTTCGGTAACCCTGGAGGTCAGCAATACGACACAGATTATCGAGGAGATTGCCCGCAATCGGCTGAGCTTCGGGTTGATTGAAGCCGAGGTGTCCCACCCCGATATGGATATTGAGCCGGTAATGGAAGACGAGCTGCTGCTGGTGGTGCCGGCAGGCCATGAACTGGCCGGGAGAGAGAATGTCACGCTGGAAGAGGCGCTTCGGTATCCTTTTGTGCTGCGTGAACAGGGATCCGGGACCCGAAGAGTTATGGAGGAACAGCTGATGGCCAAGGGCTATGACCCGAAGGAGATCAACACCGTCATGGAGCTGGGGAGCACCGGAGCGGTCAAGTCCACCGTTGAGGCGGGGCTGGGCATCGCGATGCTCTCGCCGTCGACCCTTCGTCACGAAATCGCGCTGGGCCTGCTCTCGACCGCACGTATCCGGGACGCCTCTTTCCGGCGCCGGTTCTATGCCATCCGGTTAAAATCTACGCTGCTGCCGCTCCCCGCCGTAACCTTCCTGGCGTTCCTGCGCCAGCATGGCGGGCGGGAACAGGAGGAGGCGCAGCGGGCATACCAAGGAGGAGACGTTCATGAATAATACAGGAACCGACCGGCTTCTGGCGGCCGGACGCTGCGATCTTCATACCCACACCCAAGCTTCCGACGGGATGCAGCCGCCCGCCGAGAATGTGCGTCTGGCGTCCGACCGGGGACTGGCCGCCGTCGCCATTACCGATCATGACACGGTAGCCGGCGTGGCTGAAGCGCTGGAGACCGGGAAGCGGCTCGGCCTTGCCGTCGTGCCCGGAGTCGAGATCAGCACCCGGGCCGGAGGCAAGGATATCCACATCCTCGGCTACTTTATTGATTATGAAGACCCGGTCTTCCTGGAACGGCTGAGAGGGCTGCGGGACACCCGGGCTTCCCGCAACGAGGCCATTCTGGTCCGGCTGCGCGAGCTGGGCATTCCCGTTACGATGGAAGCGGTACTGCGCGGCATCGGCCGGGAGCTGAAGCCCGACGAGAGTGTCGGACGGCCGCATATCGCCGATGAACTGGTGCGTCTCGGCGCTGCCCGGGACATGCGGGATGCCTTCGACAAATTCCTCGCCGAAGGTGCGGCGGCCTACGTATCGCCGCCGCGGATCACACCGGCGGAGGCCTGCCGCTGGATCGCCGAAGCGAAGGGGCGGGCGGTACTGGCGCATCCCGGTCTCTACGGGGACGACGGGTTGGTGCGGGATATTCTGGACCAGGGCGGATTCGCCGGAATCGAGGCGTATCATTCCGACCACGGGCCTGCCGAGGAGCAGCGCTATCTGGCGCTTGCGGAGGAGTACGGTCTGCTCGTAACCGGCGGCTCCGATTATCACGGTGCCCGGGGCGGCGTAATCTTCCACGGCGAGCTCGGCAGCGTGACGGTAGATGCGGGCGTGCTGGAGAAGCTGGCGGGGGGCCGGAGCGAAGACAGCCGGATGGCCTGAAGCTGCAGTGGGCCGGAGCGAAGACAGTCGGGTGGCCTGAAGCTGCGGCGGGCCGGCGGCTCCCGAGACGACAGTCACCGGGGCTTCGCGGCATCCGGCGCTGCACTGCGCGTGATAAATGTAGGTCAGGGCCGCTTCAGCGAGATGCGGACCGAAGGGAGGGGGTCCCAACCCAAAGAGCAGCCGCCTGTTAGACAGGGCGGCTGCTCTTTGGGTTTTTTTGCCGGAAGGAGGCAGCGGGGCGATGAACGCCCGGGAAGTCAGCTTCGCAGCGCGCTCGGCAGCGCTCTGATCCGGTCTTCATCGGGAGTGACATAGAGCGTCTTCTGGCGGTCATAGATGACAAAGCCCGGTTTGGAGCCGTTCGGCTTGCGGACATAACGGATCAGCGTGCTGTCCACCGGAACGCTGCTCGACTGCTTGGCCTGGCTGAAGTAGGCGGCAAGCTGAGCCGCTTCCTCCAGTGTGGCATCGCCAAAGCTCTCGCTGCGGATGACTACGTGGGAGCCGGGGATATCCTTCGTATGCAGCCACGTATCGTTCGGACCGGCGAGCCGGTTCGTCAAATACTCGTTCTGGAGATTGTTCTTGCCGACATAGATCTCGATTCCTTCCGACGAGGTGAAGACCTGAAGCGTCGGCCGGGACGGCTTTTTCTTCTTCTTGCCTTTCTTGCTTCGGTCCCGCAGATAGCCGCCGGAGACAAGCTCGTCGCGGATCTCTTCGATGTCGTTCAGGGACGCATGATCCAGCTGCTGAAGCAGGCTCTCCATATAAGTGATCTCCTCGCGGGTCAGAGCGGTCTGCTCGTCAATGACGGCGAGGCTGTTCTTGTACTTGTTGTACTTCTTGAAGTAGCGCTGCGCATTGTCCGAGGGCGTCAGCAGCGGATCGAGCGGAATGTCGATCTCCGCCTGGTTCTCGTCGTAATAATTGACCAGCCGGGCTTCGCGGTCGCCCTTCTTGAGCGCGTGCAGCGAAGCGAAGATCAGTTCGCCGTAAATCCGGTAACGGTCGGCGTCCTGCGCCTCTTCCTGATCCTGGCGAAGCTTGTCGAGCTTCTTCAGGTTCTTGCTCCGTTCATTGGACAGGAAGCGGATCAGATCGCTGACGCGCTGCTTCACGGTGTCGCGCTCGGCTTTGTCGCCGTAGTAGTCCTCCATGCAGGCGCTGATCGTCGGGTAGCGTTTGGTCTCTCCTTCGAACAGACTCAAGGGAACCGCCGAGAAGATCGGCTTGCCCTTCGTATTGAAGCCCGTCTTCGGGGTGAAGACGGAGGCGCGCACAAGAGAGAAGGTGGCTTCAAAAGCGTCCGCCAGCGCCTCCGCGGTCCGGAACTCCGACCGGCGAACCATGTCCTGCGCGATCAGGGGGCTGATCCCGCTGAACGACGCGACGATCCAGCCGGCCGGATCGTCCAGAGGGGAAGGCGCCGCGGTCGCAGCTTCAGCCGGGCTTCCGGCCGGCTCGCGTCCGGCTGACTCCGCCTCTTGCCCGCTTGCGGATTCGTCCCCGCCGACTTGAGCGGCGGCCGCTTGCGCCGCCTGACGAAAGAGCCCGGCGAACTCCTCCCGGCTCGTCTCCAGCGGGTTCCGCTTATGCTGGCGCGGCGGCTCTGTGTAGGCAAAGCCGGGCATTACGATCCGGTAGCTGCTGATCGCGGGGGTGACATGATGAATTCCGTCGATAATCGTTCCGGTCGCAGCGTCGGTCAGAATCAGGTTGCTGTGCCGGCCCATCAGCTCGATAATGAGGATCTTCGCAGATACGTCTCCCAGCTCGTCGCGCTGGCGGATGCGCATATGAATGATCCGCTCGAGCCCGATCTGCTCCACGCTCTCAATGACGCCGCCTTCGCAGTGCTTGCGCATCAGCATGCAGAACATCGGCGCTTCCGAAGGATTGATACCCTGGCGCTCCGTGAAATGAACGCGGGGATAGGTCGGGTTGGCGGACAAGAGCAGTCTGCCTCCTCCGGCTCCCCGCAGGGTGAAGACCAGATCATGGTCGCTGGGTTGATATATTTTGCTGATCCGCTGCCCCGTGCAGGCTTGAAGCTCGCTGACGATGGCGCGGGTTACGATGCCGTCAAGTGCCATGATTGCTTAATCTCCCGTCCTTGAAGTTAAAATTGCTTCCTCTATGATGCCATACTTCCCGGTTCGGACGCAAAGAGGGAGGCGAAGCGCTGCCGTTCCTGGTTTCCGGGACGGGGTGATAATTGCGGACGACCCCGAATACATTAGGTCATGAACGGGTGGAAAAGCTGTCGGTCCGCTTCCCTGGCGAAGCGGATACAGAAATGACCGGGAGGGGAACGATTGTCCATGGAACACACAAGTTGGCACCGGCTGGGAAGAGAGGAGCTGCTGGCGCATTTTAACGTAACGCCCCAGGGCGGACTGAGTGAAGAGGAAGCCGGGAGAAGGCGCGAGGACAGCGGGTACAATGAGCTCTCGGAAGGAGAACGGCTGTCGCCGTTCACCCTGCTGCTCAACCAATTCAAGGATTTCATGGTGCTGGTGCTGATGGGAGCCACCCTGGTGTCCGGCCTGCTCGGCGAATATCTGGATGCCGTTACCATCATCGCCATCATCATTCTGAACGGTATTCTCGGATTTGTTCAGGAATTCCGGGCGGAACGCTCGCTGCGGGCGCTGAAGCAGCTGTCGGCTCCGACGGCCAAAGTGGTGCGCGGCGGCGAGAGCCGGCATGAAGCGGCGAGGATGCTGGTGCCGGGCGATATTGTCCTCCTGGAGAGCGGCGACCGGGTGCCCGCCGATGTGCGCTGGCTGGAATGCAGCAGCCTGTACACGGAGGAGTCCGCACTGACGGGCGAGTCGCTTCCCGTATCCAAGCATTCGGAGCCGATCGCCGCTGAAGAAGTGCCGCTCGGCGACCAGAAGAATATCGGCTTCATGGGGACGATGGTTACCCGCGGAACGGGCCGGGCCATCGTCGTGCGAACCGGGATGGATACGGAGATGGGGAAGATCGCGGACCTCATCCAGAGCACGGAATCCCAGGAGACGCCGCTGCAGCGGCGTCTGGAGCAGCTCGGCAAAATCCTGATCTACGTCTCGCTCGTTCTCACTGTCGTGGTCGTTCTGGCAGGCATTCTGCACGGCCAGCCGGCTACCGGCATGTTCCTGGCCGGTGTCAGTCTCGCGGTCGCCGCCATTCCCGAAGGGCTGCCGGCCATCGTCACGATTGCCCTGGCGCTGGGCGTGCAGCGCATGATCAAGCGCGGCGCTATCGTCCGCAAGCTCCCTTCAGTGGAGACGCTGGGCTGCGCTTCTGTCATCTGCTCCGACAAGACCGGAACGCTGACGCAGAACAAGATGACGGTAACGCGGGTATGGACGGGCGGCCGGATGATGGAGGTTACGGGAGAAGGCTATGCGCCGGTCGGAACGGTTACCGACAAGGGCAGACCGGTAGAGCTCAAGCATGACCAGAGCCTGCGGCGGGTGCTCCAGATCGCCGCGCTCTGCAACAATGCCGAGATTGTGGAGACCGAGGCCGGGAACAAGGCCAAGTCCAAGGCCAAGCGCAAGAGCAAAAAGAGCGGGAACAGCGATGGAGAGGAGGGCGCCGAGGCGGTCCATTCCGGAGAGAAGGTATGGACGCTCAAGGGCGACCCCACCGAAGGCGCGCTCACCGCGCTGTCGGCCAAGATGGGGCTGACGGCCGGCCATCTGGCCCAGACCTTTACCCGCGAGAAGGAGTTCCCGTTCGATTCCGAACGGAAGCTGATGTCGGTCATTGTCCGGCATCCGGGAGGCCGGATGGTCTGCGCCAAAGGCGCGCCCGATGTGCTGCTCGGCCGCTGCGCCTATATGCTGTGGGAAGGCCAGGTGGTACCCTGCACGCCGACGCTCCGCCAGAAAGTGCTGGAAGCGAACGAGGGCATGGCTTCGGGCGCGCTCCGGGTGCTCGGGCTGGCTTTTCGAGAACTTCGCTCCGGCGAGAAGAGCGAGACCGACAAGGAGACGGAATCCCAGCTCGTCTTCGCGGGTCTGACCGGCATGATCGATCCGCCCCGGCGCGAAGTGCGTGACGCCATAGCCGTCACCCGCCGGGCAGGGATCAAGACGGTGATGATTACCGGCGACCATGGAACGACCGCCGAAGCCATTGCCCATCAGCTGGGCATCATTCAGCGCGCCGGTTCCGTTCTGACCGGAGCCCAGCTGTCGCGCATGGACGATGATGAGCTGGATAAAATGAGCGACCATGTCTATGTGTACGCCCGGGTCTCCCCCGAGCACAAGCTGCGGATTGTGAAATCCTTGCAGCGCGGCGGACATGTGGTGGCCATGACCGGAGACGGGGTCAACGATGCGCCGGCGATCAAGGCGGCCGACATCGGCATTGCGATGGGCATTACAGGCACAGACGTAACCAAGGAAGCGTCTGCGCTTGTCCTCGGAGACGACAACTTCTCGACGATTGTCGCGGCGATTGAGGAAGGCCGAAGCATCTACGAGAATATCCGGAAGTTCATCCGCTATCTGCTGGCCTCCAATGTCGGCGAAATCCTGACGATGTTCTTCGCCATGATGCTCGGTCTGCCGCTGCCGCTGGTCCCCATCCAGATTCTGTGGGTCAATCTCGTCACGGACGGACTCCCGGCGATGGCGCTCGGCGTGGATCAGCCCGAGAAAGACCTGATGGAACACAAGCCGCGCGGCTCCAGAGAGAACATCTTTGCCCGGCGGCTGGGCTGGAAGATTATCAGCCGCGGCTTTCTGATCGGCCTGTGCACCTTGGGCGCCTTCTGGCTGACCTTGCGCTCCGATCCCGGCGATCCCGCTCGGCTGATGCAGGCGCAGAGCGTAGCCTTCGCCACCCTGGTGCTGGCCCAGCTCATCCATGTGTTCGACTGCCGCAGCTCCCGCTCGGTGTTCCACCGCAATCCCTTCCAGAACAAATACCTGGTGCTCGCCGTGCTGTCCTCGGTGCTGCTCATGCTGGCCGTCATGTATATCCCGGCCATGCAGCCGATCTTCAAGACGGTGCCGCTCGGATTCCGCGACCTCGCCCTGAGCTTCGTCGCCGCCGGGATTCCGACCTTCCTCATGGGAGCGGGCAGCGTATGGAGCGGCAACCGGTTGAAGCGCCGCCATGCCGGAAGCGGGCGCAGCGGAGGCAGCGGAACCAGACCGCAGGCGAAAAGTACAAAAATTTCGGCATAAAATCAATAGCATTGTCCCGCTCCTTGCGGTATGCTGTTTGCAGTTTACTGAAGGAGTGGTCGATTCATGGAATTCACCAAAATGCACGGACTCGGCAATGATTTTATCGTCGTCTTCGGGGAACGCGAGCTTCCGGACGATGCGCCGGAGCTGGCCGTCAAGCTCTGCAACCGGAATTTCGGCATCGGGGCCGACGGGCTGGTCTATATTCTTCCTTCCGGGATCGGCGACTTCAAGATGCGGATCATCAACTCCGACGGTTCGGAAGCGGAGCAGTGCGGCAACGCCATCCGCTGCGTCGCGAAATATGTATATGACCACGGGCACGTAGCCTCCGACCGCATCGTAATCGAGACGATCGGGGCGGGCGCCCAGAAGGTCAGCCTATCCGTCAAGGACGGGCGCGTGGAGACGGTAACGGTGGATATGGGAGAGCCGGTCCTGTCCGGTCCGCAGATTCCGGTCGCCGTTGACGCCGAGCCTGTTCTGGGGCAGCCGATTGAGGCGAACGGCCGCGAGTTCCGGTTCACGGCTGTATCTATGGGCAATCCGCACTGCGTGATCTACGTCGAGGATGCGGTCAGCTTCGATCTTGAAGCCTTCGGTCCTCCGCTGGAGACGCATCCGCTCTTTCCCCGCAAGGTCAATGTGGAGTTCGCAACCGTCCGGGACCGGGAGAGCATCGATATGCGGGTCTGGGAACGCGGCGCCGGACCGACGCTGGCCTGCGGAACGGGAGCCTGCGCAACCCTCGTCTCTTCGGTTCTGAACGGACTTGCGGAACGCAGCGCCCGGGTCAGTCTGAAGGGCGGCGACCTGCATATCCGCTGGAGCGAGGAAGACAACCACGTCTACATGACCGGTCCGGCAGAAGCGGTCTTCACCGGTACGGTGGAGGTCTGAACCCCCTGCCGGAGAGACCGTCGCCGGAGGGAGCGGCGAAGAGCAAGCGGGCTTCGGGGAACCGAAGTCCGCTTTTTTGGCGCGTAAAAGCCAAAGAATCGCCAATTTGGCTCCTGAATGGCAGGAAGATGAAGACAATCGTGCATTTTCCGCCAATCTCTTATCGAAGCTGCCGATTTGTGTTACATTTATAAAAATCCAAAGTCAGGGGAGGCGTCGACGTGAAGCCGGATTTGCGCAAAGCCTGGGAGAGCGGCATACTGGTCGGAGACGGTGCGATGGGCACCTTTTTGTACAATATGGGGTTCCCGGTGGGAATCTCTTATGAAGAACTCAATCTGACGCGCCCCGAGGTGATTCGGGATGTGCACAGAAGCTATATGGAAGCCGGCGCTCAGGTGCTGGAGAGCAATACGTATTCCGCGAATGAGGACAAGCTGTCGAAGTTCGGGCTGGAATCGGGCGTAGAGGCGATCAACCGGGCGGGCGTCCGCATTGCGCGGGAAGCGGCCGGCGAGACGGGCTATGTAGTCGGAGCCGTCGGTTCCATCCGCGCCGGCAAGCGGGCGAATCTCTCGGCTGCCGAGCTTAAGCGCCTGTTCGGGCGGCAGATCGGAGCGCTGCTGGAGGAGGAGCCCGACGGGATTCTGCTGGAGACGTTCTATGACGTGGAGGAGCTTCACCTGGCGCTGAGAACGGTGCGGAAGCTGAGCGCTCTTCCGGTGATCTGCCAGCTGGCCGTGGACGAGACGGCGATGACGCTGGACGGGCTGACGCTGCCCGAAGCTTTCCGGATTCTGCAGGAGGACGGGGCCGACATGATCGGCTTCAACTGCCGGACGGGACCGATCGGCATCAAGCGTTCGCTCGGTACGCTTCAGGGCCAGCTGGAAGTGCCAGTCTCCGTCTATCCGAATGCCGGCGTCGCCGATTATGTGGACGGCCAGTACCGGTACGGAGCCTCCCCGGAATATTTCGGAAGCATGGCGACTGCCTTCGCCGATCTGGGCGCCCGTCTGATCGGCGGCTGCTGCGGAACGACGCCCGCGCATATTGCGGAGATCGCGGCGGCGCTGACGGACTACGAGCCGCGGCCCCTTCCGGAACCCGCTGCGTCGCCCGAGCGGGACCGGATTCGGATTCAGGAGCCGGCTGAGGAAGAAGGCGGAGATGGCGGAGAACCGACGCTGGTCGATCTGGTCCGGGAGCGGCATACGGTCATTGTGGAGCTGGACCCGCCCCGCGATCTCGACATCTCCCGGTTCCTGGACGGGGCCGAGGCGCTCCGCCGGGCCGGAGCGGACGCGCTGACGCTGGCCGACAACTCGCTGGCCGTCACGCGTATGAGCAATATGGCGCTCGGCGCCATTGCGCTTCAGAAGACCGGTCTGCGGCCCCTGATTCATATCGCCTGCCGGGACCGCAATCTGATCGGCACCCAGTCCCATCTCATGGGCTTTGACGCCCTGGGCATCGACCATGTGCTGGCCGTTACGGGAGATCCGGCCCGGTTCGGCGATCTGCCGGGCTCCAGCTCGGTCTATGATCTGACGTCTTTTGAGATTATCCGGATGATCAAACAGCTGAACGACGGAATTTCCTTCTCGGGCAAACCGCTGAAGCAGCGCGCCAATTTCGTGATCGGCGCAGCGTTCAACCCCAACGTGAAGCATTTGAACAAGGCCGTGGAACGGCTGGAGAAGAAGATTGCCTCCGGCGCCGACTATATTATGACCCAACCGGTCTACGATCCCGAGCTCATCGGCCGTATCGCCGATGCGACCGCCCATCTGAATGTGCCGATCTTTCTGGGCATCATGCCGCTCGCCAGCGGCCGCAATGCCGAGTATCTGCACAATGAGGTCCCGGGCATCCAGCTCTCGGACGAGGTTCGCCGGAGAATGGCGGGGCTTGAGGGCGAAGCCGGACGGGCGGAGGGCGTCGCCATTGCCAAGGAGCTTCTGGACGAAGCCATGAAGCGGTTCAACGGCATTTATCTGATGACGCCGTTCATGTTCTATGAGATGAGTGCGGAGCTGCTGCAGCATGTATGGACCAAGACGGGGCGCCGATTGTCCCCCTTGTTTCGCTAGAAGGAATCCATTACAATAGTGTAACGGATGTGATGCCGATGTCATTTAGCATGACCGGATTCGGTCAATCCACAAGGAAATTCGGCGGTTTTACCCTGCGTTTTGAATTGAAATGCGTCAACCACCGCTACTGCGAAGTGCTGTTCCGCATGCCAAGAGAGTGGGCAAGGCATGAGGACGGACTGCGCAAGCTGGTTCAGCGTGAGATAGCCCGGGGACGGGTGGACGTCAGCATTGCCGCCGATGCGGACGAGCAGAGCGCCGGACCGGTATTGAACGAGCCGCTTGTCCGCGCCTATCTGGCCGCTGCCGAACGGCTCCGTTCCGGCTTCGGCCTTCCCGGCGACCTTACGCCGGGAGAACTGCTTCGCCTTCCCGGGGTAATGGAAGGACAAGACCGTTCCTCGGTCCTTCAGGGAGAGGCGTTTGAGACCGTGCTTCGCGACGGGCTGGAAGAGAGCCTTCGGGAGCTGGTCGCGATGCGGGCAAGAGAAGGGCGTTTTTTGTCGGAAGAGATGCTCCGCAGACTGGAAGTTCTGGAGCGGCATCTGGACGAATTGGCGGCGCTGGCGCCGTCCGTTCCGGAGGAATACCGTGACAGGCTGAGGAACCGGCTGCAGGAGCTGAGTGAAGGCGTGTTCCCCTTTGACGAGCAACGGTTTAACATGGAGGTCGCTCTATTCGCGGACCGCAGCAGCATTGATGAGGAGCTCGTACGGCTGCGAAGCCATACCGGACAATTCCGGGATCTGCTTGAGGGCGGCGGTCCCTCGGGCCGCAAGCTGGATTTTCTCGTTCAGGAGATGAACCGGGAAGCCAATACGATCGGCTCGAAGAGCAGCCGTCTGGAGATTACGAACCGGGTTCTTGATATCAAGAACGAGCTGGAGAAGATCCGCGAGCAGGCTGCCAATCTGGAGTAGCGGCTTTTTGCCGGCGCACGAATGAATCAAGAGTCAACCATATGGGGGGAACAACCGGAACATGGCCATTAAACTTATCAATATCGGCTTTGGAAATATCGTCTCGGCCAATCGCATCATTTCCATAGTCAGCCCTGAATCCGCTCCGATCAAGCGAATCATTCAGGAAGCCCGGGATCGGCATATGCTGATCGACGCGACCTATGGACGCCGGACCCGAGCCGTCATCATCACGGACAGCGACCATGTCATTCTCTCGGCCGTTCAGCCGGAGACGGTGGCCCACCGCCTGTCCAGCAAAGATGACGATAACGACGAATAAACGAGTGATGGAGTGTACTATGCGAAAAGGATTGCTGATTGTGTTGTCCGGACCTTCCGGAGTCGGTAAAGGCACCGTTTGTACCGCCCTGCGGCCGAGAATACCGGATCTTGTGTATTCCGTCTCGGCTACGACGCGCAGCCCCCGTGCCGGGGAGCAGGATGGCGTGAATTATTTTTTCAAGACCCGCGAGCAGTTCGCCGCCATGATCGAGAACGACCAGCTGCTGGAACATGCGGAGTACGTGGGCAACTATTACGGAACCCCGCGCGACTTCGTGGAGAAGACGCTGGAGAGCGGACGGGACATCATTCTGGAGATTGAAGTCCAGGGCGCGCTCAAAGTCAAAGAGAAATTTCCCGAAGGCATCTTTGTGTTCCTGCTGCCTCCTTCGATGGACGAGTTGAAAGACCGGATTCGCGGACGCGGAACGGAACATGACGAAGTCATCAACCACCGCATGTCGGTGGCCGAGGATGAGATCAGCCTCATGCGCCACTATGATTATGCGGTGGTTAACGACGAGATTGATCTGGCCTGCAAGCGAATAGAAAGCATTATTATCGCCGAACATTGTAAAATCAAGTAATTCATCCGAAGTGAAGAGGTGTGCTTGTGCTATATCCGTCTATTGATGAAATGATGAACAAGGTGGACAGCAAATATTCGCTCGTGGTGGCAGCCGCCCGCCGGGCGAGACAGCTCCGCGAAGGCGCGAAGAGCGATCTGCAATCTCCGAAATCCCACAAGAACGTCGGAGTTGCTCTGGAAGAAGTGTACAAGGATCAAGTCGTCGTCGGTCACGAGGAAGAAGAATAGACCCTTCGCCGGACACGACAGGCCCGAGAGGGAGTGCGGCCGCTTCTGCGGCTCGCCCTGCCGGCCCATAGGTAGATAAGCCCGGAAGCGGGCAGATCCTGACAACCGCAAGGTTGTTATTTTTTTAGTTCGGGAGGGAAGAGGATGTTGCACGGCAAAACGATACTGCTCGGCGTCACGGGCGGCATTGCGGCCTACAAAGCGGCGGCGCTGGTCAGCAAGCTTACCCGGAAGGGCGCCAAGGTGCATGTCATCATGACGGCTTCCGCCAAAGAATTCATCACGGAGCTTACGTTGCAGTCGCTGTCGAAACAGCGGGTCTTCAGCGATACCTTTCAGGAACGCGACCCGTCCTCCGTCTCGCATATCGACCTCGCGGATGCCGCAGATCTGGTGCTCGTTGCTCCGGCCACCGCGAATATTATCGGCAAGATGGCGAACGGAATTGCCGACGACATGCTGTCCACCACGCTGCTTGCGGTGACGGCTCCCGTTATGCTGGCTCCGGCGATGAACGTCCATATGTATACGCATCCGGCTGTGAGGGACAATCTGCGCACGCTCGCTGAACGCGGCGTCCGGATGATTGAACCGGGCGAAGGGCTGCTGGCCTGCGGCTATGTCGGCAAGGGGCGGATGGAGGAGCCGGAGACCATCGTGGCTTGTGTGGAAGCCTTCTTCGCGCAGCAGGAGAAGGAGAAGACGCTGGCCGGACGCAAGGTGGTCATTACGGCGGGCGGTACGGTGGAACGGATTGACCCGGTTCGCTATATTACAAATGATTCTTCCGGCAAAATGGGCTTCGCCCTTGCCCGGGCCGCCAGCCGGCTCGGCGCGGAGGTTACGCTCATCGCTGCGAAGACCGACGTTCCGCCGCCGCCGGACCTGAAGGTGGTCCGCGTGCAGTCGGCCGCCGATATGTACGAAGCCGTCCTTGGAGAATGGGCGGACTGCGATATTCTGATTAAGGCGGCAGCCGTCGCCGATTACCGGCCGGCGGAGCGGGCGGAGACGAAGATCAAGAAAGCGGGCGAGCGGATGACGCTCGAACTGGTCAAGACGATTGATATTCTGGAGACGCTGGGCCGTTCCAAGACGACGCAGTTTCTGATCGGCTTTGCCGCAGAGACGGGCAATGCCGAGGAATACGCGAAGGACAAGCTTGCACGCAAGAACTGCGATCTCATTGTTGCCAACGACGTGGCCGAACCGGGCGCGGGGTTCGGCGTCGATACGAACCGGGTCTCCGTCTACGACCGGAACGGACTGGTCGAGAGTCTGCCGCTGATGTCCAAGGACGACGCGGCTGAGCGCATCCTGGATATCGCCGCCCGGCGCGCGGCGGGAGCTCTGCTGTAATGGACATTGCCAAAGTCATCGTAGACGTCCCGGTGCGCAGCACGGACCGGCCCTTTGACTATTCCGTTCCCGATGCAATGAAGGTATGGATCGAGGTCGGAAGCCGTGTGGCCGTTCCGTTCGGGCACCGGACGGTGCAGGGTTTTGTTGTGGCGCTGGAATACGGCGACGTTCGGGCTGTACCCGGCCTCAAGCCGGTTCAGGAGGTATTGGATTTGATGCCGCCTCTGTCGCCGGAGCTTGTGGAGCTGGCGGACTGGATCAGCGAACGCTATGCCTGCCGCAAAATCTCCGCGCTCCAGGCCATGCTGCCGACGGCGCTCAAGGGAAAGGCTGAACGGCTCATTTCGCTGGGCGACGAGGAAGCGGAGCCCGATGCGGCCATCTTTCCGGATGAGGAATGGCTGCCGATGTTCCCGGGACCGGGCAGGGAAGAGCGCGACATTGCAGAATTTGTCCGCGGGAGCGGCGAAGTGTCGATGAAGCAGCTTGCCCGGGCGTTCCCGAGCGGCGCGGAGACCGTCAAGTTCATGCTGCGGCGCGGCGTGCTGAAGGAGAGCCAGTCGATCAAGGACAAGCTTGGCAAGAAGAAGCTGAAGGCTATCGATCTGGCCGTGGACCCGGAGGCGGCGCGCGATGCGCTGGCCTCCTTCCCGGCCCGTTCCGCCCGGCAGAAGGAAGTGCTGTCTTATCTGATCGACCTGGAGGCGGTGCTGCCGATGCCGCTGAAGGACGTGCTGGCCGCGCTGCAGGTCACGGCGGGAACCGTCAAGGGCTTGGAGGAGAAGGGTCTTGTCGAAATCACCGAAATTGAAGTGTACCGGGACCCCTACCGGGGCCGGGACTTCAAGCCGAGCACGCCGCTTGCGCTGACCGAAGAACAGCAGGCCGCCTACGATCCGATTGCGGCCGCCGTCGAAGAGCGCAGACATGAAGTCTTTCTGCTGCACGGCGTAACCGGAAGCGGGAAGACGGAGATCTATTTGCAGACGATCCAGCGCTGCGTGGACCAGGGAAGACAGGCGGTCGTGCTGGTCCCGGAAATATCGCTCACTCCGCAGATGGTCGAACGCTTCAAGAGCCGGTTCGGCAGCGGCGTGGCCGTGATGCACAGCCGGCTGTCTTCAGGCGAACGCTATGACGAATGGCGCAAAATCCGGGAAGGTAAGGCATTCGTCGCGGTCGGAGCGCGTTCGGCCGTATTCGCGCCTTTCTCCAATCTGGGTCTGGTGATTATAGATGAAGAGCATGAGACCTCCTATAAGCAGGAGGAGCACCCGCGCTACCATGCCCGGGACGTAGCCGTCCGGCGGGCCGAGCAGGGGGACGCGGTCGTCGTGCTGGGCTCGGCCACGCCTTCGCTGGAGAGCTATTACGCCGCCCGGTCCCAGAGCGATATCCACTTCGCTCCCCGGCTGCTGACGATGTCCACACGGGCGCTCGGCAACGCGCTGCCCCGCGTGGAGATCGTGGATATGCGCGAGGAGCTGAAGGAAGGGAACCGCTCGATGTTCAGCCGCGGGCTGCACAGCGCGCTCGCCGCACGGCTCGAGCGGGGCGAGCAGACGGTGCTGCTCCTGAACCGGCGCGGCTTCTCGACCTTCGTCATGTGCCGCTCCTGCGGCTACGTGGCCGGATGTCCGAACTGCGATATCTCGCTGACTTATCACAGCCGCAGCGACAATCTGCGCTGTCATTACTGCGGTCATGCCGAGCCCTCGCCGCAGGTCTGCCCGGAATGCGGGAGCGAGCACATCCGCTTCTTCGGGACGGGGACCCAGCGGGTCGAAGAGGAACTCGGCAAGCTGTTCCCGGGCATCCGGGTCATTCGGATGGATGTCGATACAACGACGGAGAAAGGCTCGCACGAGAAGCTGCTTGCCGGCTTCCGCGACAAGAAGGCCGATGTCCTGCTCGGGACCCAGATGGTCGCGAAGGGACTGGATTTTCCGGATGTTACCCTGGTTGGGGTTATCACGGCCGATTCCGCGCTGAACCTGCCGGATTTCCGGGCGGCGGAGAAGACCTTTCAGCTCCTTACACAGGTAGCGGGGCGGGCGGGCCGCCATTCGCTGCCGGGCGAAGTGCTGATCCAGTCGTATACGCCGGATCACTACTCGATTATTCATGCCTCCGGGCATGATTATGACTCTTTTGTCCGCGACGAGCTGAGGCACCGGAAGGAACTGCATTACCCGCCTTACTGCCGGCTTATTCTCGTTACGCTGTCGCATGAAGAAATGTCGGTGGCGCTTCGGATGGCGGAGAATCTGGCCTTGAATTTGCAGGGCCGGGCCCGCCAGCGCCGCTGGTTCGGCAGTCTCGACAAGCTGTCTTCGGACGCCCTGGATCTCCTGGGGCCGGTGGCCTCGCCGATTCCGCGCCTGAAGGGCCGCTACCGCTTCCAGTGCATCGTCAAATGGAGAGGCTCGATCGACGCGATCGGCCTTACGCGGGAAGTGGCGGACGAGCTGGAGGATTCAGCCCGGGACAGCGGGCTTCAGATTGGCATTGATGTGGATCCGCAAATGATGATGTAATGGAAATAAAAGGAATTTGGAACGACAGGAAAGGTGGACCAGAGACTTATGGCAATCCGTTTGATCGTAATTGAACCCGACGACGTCCTGCATAAGACGGCTAAGGAGGTTACCAAAATCACGCCCAATGTCCAGAAGCTGCTGGACGACATGGCGGACACGATGTACGATGCCGAGGGCGTGGGCCTGGCTGCGCCGCAGGTCGGTATTCTCAAGAGGCTGATTGTTGTCGACGCCGGCGATGAACATGGATTGATCCAGATGATCAATCCCGAGATTCAATCCAAGGAAGGCGAACAGTTCGGACCGGAAGGCTGCCTCAGCATCCCCGGCCTGAACGGAGACGTCCGCCGCGCCGAGACGGTGACCGTCCGCGGCCTGGACCGGGAAGGCAAGGAGCTCACCGTTACCGCCAGCGGTCTGCTGGCCCGGGCTTTCCAGCATGAGATCGACCACCTGAACGGCGTGCTGTTCACGGATATTGCCGAGAAGGTGTACGAAATGAAGCCGGATACCAACGGCTCCGGGGAGTGAGCAGCGTGAGAATCGTATTCATGGGCACGCCGGCTTTTGCCGTGCCGAGTCTGAAGATGCTGGTGGAAGAGGGATACGACGTCGTTGCCGTCGTGACGCAGCCGGACCGGCCGCAGGGCCGCAAAAAAACGCTGACGCCTTCTCCCGTGAAGACGGCTGCGCTGGAGCTCGGTCTTCCGGTGCTGCAGCCGGAGCGGCTGCGCCGCCCGGAGGGTGTGGCGGAGCTCGCAATCTACAAGCCGGATCTGATTGTTACGGCCGCTTACGGCCAGATTCTGCCGAAGTCCGTGCTGGACATGCCGCGCCTCGGCTGCGTCAATGTCCACGGCTCGCTGCTGCCCCAATACCGCGGCGGCGCACCGATTCAGCGCGCAATTATCAACGGCGAATCCGTGACCGGCGTCACGCTGATGTATATGGCCGAGGGTCTGGATACAGGCGATATGATCGCCAAGGTCGAGGTGCCGATTGAGGAGGAGGATACCTCCGGCACGCTCTTTGAGAAGCTGAGCGCAGCGGGCTGTGCGCTCCTGCGGGAGCAGATGCCCCGGCTGCTGGCCGGCCCGGTCGAGGCAGAGCCGCAGGATGAGCGGGCGGCGACGTATGCGCCGAATCTCGGCCGCGACGATGAGCGCATCGACTGGACGGCTTCATCGCGCTCCGTCTATAACCGCATTCGCGGACTGGTGCCTTTCTCCGGCGCCTTCACGCTCTGGAACGGAGAGACGTTCAAGGTTTGGGCCGCGGCGAATCCGGGAGAGATGCCGCTGTCGGGCGCGGTACTGACCGAAGACGGTTCGGGGGAGGCCGAATCGGTACCCGGCACGGTACTGAATGCCGGTCCTTCCGGGATTGAAGTCCGCACGGGCGACGGCAGCCTGCTGCTGCTTACCGTTCAGCCTGCGGGCAAGAAGGCGATGTCTGCGGCCGATTTCGCCCGGGGCGGCATCATGAAGCCCGGAACGGTGCTGGAATGACGCCGTCCGAGCGCCGCAGCGGCGCTGCCGGGCGGAGCGGCAGAGAAGCGACAGCGCGCAGCGTGGCGCTGGACGTGCTGATCCGGGTCGAGGCGAACGGAGCCTACAGCAATCTGCAGCTCAACAGCAGTCTGCAGAAGGCCGGCTTGTCCCGCGAAGATGCGGGCCTTACGACCGAGCTGGTGTACGGAACCATCTCCCGGTTGAACACGCTGGACTATATTCTGGCCGGCTTCGTGAAGAAGGGCCTGAGCAAGCTGGAACCCTGGGTGCGCTGTCTGCTGCGGATGAGTCTGTATCAGCTGGTCTATCTGGACCGCGTCCCGCCGCATGCGGCGGTGAATGAAGCGGTCCGGCTGGCGAAGCAGCGCGGGCACCAGGGCATTTCGGGGATGGTGAACGGCGTGCTGCGCAGCGCGCAGCGGGCCGGCCGTCTTCCGGTGCTCCCTGATGACGCCGGAGAAGCGCTCCGGATTGCCCTGACCCACTCCCATCCCGAGTGGATGGTGCGGGAGTGGATGGAGCAGTACGGAGCGGAGACGGCGGAGGCGATCTGCCGGGCCAACAATGAGCCGCCGGCCGTCAGCGTTCGGGTCAACACGACGATGACGACCCGGGAGCGGCTTCTGGATGAGATGAAGCGCGAGGGCCTTGACGCGTCGGCATCGGCGGTCAGTCCTTACGGCATCGTCGTCCGCGGCGGCGGCAATCTGGCGCTGACGTCCTGGTACAAGGACGGCCTGCTCTCCATTCAGGACGAGAGCTCGATGCTGGTCGCCGAAGCGGTTGCTCCCGAGCCGGGCATGAATGTGCTGGACTGCTGCTCCGCGCCCGGCGGCAAAACCTCGCATCTGGCCGAGCTGATGCTCGACCGGGGCCGGGTGGTCGCCTGCGACCTGCACTCGCACAAGACGGAGCTGGTCCGGGACCAGGCTGCCCGCTTAGGGCTGGAGGCCGTTGAGACGCGGGCGGCCGATGCGTTGCGGCTCGGAGAGAGCTATGCGGAAGGAACCTTCGACCGCATTCTGCTGGATGCGCCGTGCTCGGGTCTTGGGGTCATCCGGCGGAAGCCTGACCTTAAATGGACCAAGACGCCCGAGGATACCGCGGCCATTGCGGAACTGCAGCGCGGTCTGCTGGATGCCGTCTGCCGCCTGCTGAAGCCGGGCGGCCTGCTGGTGTACAGCACCTGCACGATCGAATCGTCGGAGAATGAAGAGCAGGTCCGCCGCTTCCTGGATCGGCATCCCGACTTTGAAGCGGCGGACCGGGGAAGCCGCCTGGCCAGCCGCATGGAGGACAAGCTCCGCTGCGATGCTCCCGGCCTGCAGATTCTTCCGCAGGACTACGGCAGCGACGGCTTCTACATTGCTGTATTGAAGCGAAAAGCGGAGTAGGGGCGGAATTTCCGCCGAATAAGACGGATGTGAAGAGAGCGCTGCTCCGCGCTTCTGCAAGCGCCGGGGGCGGTCACCGGATTACCGGGACCGCCGCCCGGTTTTTTTGTGCCGGCCCCGCAAGGCCGTGCGATTTTTTACCGAATCCGAGATTTATGGTAGAATAGGCAAGATGGAAGCCTCCATCCGAATAAACTGCAGAAAGAACAGGTGCGACATCCATGAAACCTTTAATATATGAGTATACGCTGGAGGAACTGCAGCAGTGGGCCAAAGATCAGGGGCAGCCGGCTTTTCGCGGCGGCCAGATTTTTGACTGGCTCTATGTGAAGCGGGTCCATTCCTTTGAAGAGATGACCAATCTGCCCAAAGTCCTCCGCGAGCAGCTTGCCGAGCAGTTCAGCATGGACGCGCTCAAGGAAATCACGAAGCTGGAATCGAAGGACGGTACGGTCAAATTCCTCTTTGGCCTGCACGACGACCACGCCATCGAGACGGTCATCATGAAGCATAATTACGGCAACAGCGTCTGTGTCACGACACAGGTCGGCTGCCGGATCGGCTGCACGTTCTGCGCCTCCACGCTGGGCGGACTGAAGCGGAATCTGACGGGCGGAGAAATTATCGCCCAGGTCGTGCGCTCGCAGCAGATTCTTGACGCCCGGGGCGAGAGAGTCAGCAGCATCGTCATCATGGGAACGGGCGAACCGTTCGAGAACTACGACGAGACGATGAAATTCCTGCGGATGATGATTCACGAGAAGGGACTCCATATCGGACAACGGCATATTACCGTCTCGACGAGCGGAATTGTGCCGAGCATTTATAAATTTGCGGACGAGGACACTCAGATCAATCTGGCCATCTCGATCCATGCCCCCAACGACGCGCTGCGCTCCAAGCTGATGCCGGTCAACCGGCGCTATCCTTTTGACGAGGTCATGGAGTCGCTGCGGTATTACCAGGCGAAGACGGGCCGCCGGATCAGCTTCGAATACGCCTTGATCGGCGGCGTCAACGACCAGCCCGAGCACGCGGAAGAGCTGGCCGGAGTGCTGAAGACGATGCTGTGCCATGTGAATCTGATTCCGGTCAACCATGTGCCGGAACGGAAATACGTCCGGACCTCCCGCAACGATATTTTTCAGTTTCAGCGGATTCTGGCCGACAACGGCGTGAATGTCACCATTCGCCGGGAACAGGGCCACGATATCGCGGCGGCGTGCGGACAGCTCCGCGCCAAACATTTGGAGTTGAGGTGATGGGTAGTGATCAGAACGGTTCATGTCAGCGATATCGGCCGTGTGCGCTCCGTTAATGAAGATTCGGTATGGAGCGGAACGACCGGAGAAGGGTATACCCTCGGCATTATCGCCGACGGAATGGGCGGGCATCTGGCCGGAGATACGGCCAGCCGGCTCGCGCTGGAGACGGTCAGGGAACAGCTGACCGCTCTCCCCGCCGGCCTTTCCCAGGAAGATCTGGGCTCGGCCATGAACGAAGCGATCCTAACAGCGAATGCGGTTGTCCACGGCAAAGCGGCGAGCGACGAGAAGTACCATAATATGGGTACGACCGTCGTTTCGGTGCTTTTGGCGAACGGTGCGGGCTATATCGGCCACATCGGGGACAGCCGGGCGTACATAGTAAGAGAGGGTCAGGCCGTTCAGCTCACCGAGGACCATACGCTCGTCAATGAGCTGTATAAGAACGGCCAGATCAGCGCGCAGGAGCTGAATACGCACCCGCGGCGCAATGTGCTGATCCGGGCGCTGGGCACGGATGCCGACATTATCGTGGATCTGATCCCGGTGACGCTCGCGCCGGGCGAGACGATCCTGCTCTGCAGCGACGGACTCAGCAACCATGTCAGCAAAGAGAATCTCGGCAAAGTGGCGGGAATCCGGGAGATTACCCTGGAGGAGCGGGCCGAGCGCCTGCTTCAGCTTGCGCTGCTCTCGGGAGGAAGCGACAACATCTCGGTTGCCATGCTTGAACATCATGAGGAGGCCGCGGTGCCCGAAACGAAGGAGTGGAAGTGATGATCGGTCACGAGTTAGGCGGTCGTTACCAAGTCATCGAGCGAATCGGCGGAGGAGGGATGGCGCTCGTCTACCGGGCGCACGATATTCTGCTCAACCGCAACGTCGCCATCAAAGTGCTGCGCAGCCAGTTTGTGCACGACGAGGAGTTTATTCGGCGCTTCCGAAGGGAGGCCCAATCGGCGGCTTCGCTCTCCCATCCCAACGTGGTCAGCATTTACGACGTGGGGCAAGAGGACGAAATTCATTATATTGTAATGGAATATGTGGAAGGCAAGAACCTGAACGAGATTATCAAGGAGAGGGCTCCGCTCCAGGTCGATGAGTCGATCCGGATCGCATCCCAGATCTGCGACGCGCTCGATCACGCCCACCAGAACCAGATTATTCACCGGGATATCAAGCCCCATAATATACTGATCGGACGGGGCGGACGGGTGAAGGTGACGGACTTCGGGATTGCCCGCGCGGTAACCTCCACGACCATTACCCAGACGGGTTCGGTCGTCGGGTCGGTCCACTATTTCTCGCCGGAGCATGCCAAAGGCGTCGCCACGGGCGAGAAGTCCGATCTCTATTCGCTCGGCATCGTGCTGTACCAGATGCTGACGGGCCATCTGCCTTTTCTCGGAGAGAGTCCCATCAGCGTTGCGCTGAAGCATCTTCAGGAGGAATTCGAGGAGCCGAGGAAGCTCAATCCCCACATTCCGCAGAGCGTGGAGAACATCATTCTGAAATCCATGCGCAAGAATCCGGAGGAACGCTATCAGTCCGCCAAGGAGATGCTTCAGGACCTGGAGACCTGCCTGCTTCCCGAACGCCGAAGCGAACCGAAGCTGGACTTCAGCGAAGGGGAGGACGAAGAGCGGACCCGGGTCATTCCGGCGATCAAGCCGACTCCCCGCGGCCTCGGCCAGCGGCCGAGACAGGAAGAGCGAATGGTGCGGGAAGAGGCGTCCGAGAACGGCCCCAAGCGAGCCAAGTCCAAAGTAAAACCGATCATCTGGATTGCACTGGCCCTCGTGCTGCTGCTGGTAGCCATGTCCGGCGTAATCTGGTACGTCAACAACAAGCTGTCCGTTCCGGAGGTCAAGGTGCCGAAGTTAACGGAGATGAAGCTGGACGATGCCAAAGCCAAGCTGGAGGAGCTCGGTCTCGTCCTGACGATGCCGGTCTCGACCAACTACAACGCCAAGTATGATCAAGGCATCGTGCTGCTGCAGAGCCGGGAGCCCGATTCCGTAGTGAAGAAGGGAACGGAGATTGCACTGACGGTCAATACGGCCAAACCGCTGTCGAAGATTCCCGACCTGACCGGCAAGACGTTCGAGGAAGCGGCGGCGCTGCTGACGGAACAGGGCGTTGACCAGAGCCGGATTACCCGGGATGAAGAGTACAGCGCCGATTACTCGCCCGGCCAGGTTATCCGTCAGAATCCGGTCGGCAATTCGGAATATGACCCCGATGCCGCTACCGTCTCGCTGGTGATCAGCAAAGGGCAGGAGAGCGTAACTATGCCGGACCTCAGCGGGCTGACCGAGCGGGAGGCGAAGCGCAAGCTGGAAGAGAACGGACTGGTACTGGGAGAAGTGAAGAACGAGTCCAGCTTCTCGGTCGAGGAAGGCAAGGTCGTGAAGCAGTGGCCGTATGACAAGGGAGTCTCGGCGCCTCCGGGCAGCGAAATTACGATCTATGTCAGCACCGGCTATCCGCCTGAAGCGCTGGAATACACCTTTAATCTGCCGGTATCCCCAGCGAAGGAAGGCAGCAGGACGAAGATCCGGATCGAGTATGCCGACGCGAGAGCGGGCGGCGAGAAGCAGGATTGGGGAACGCGCACGATCACCAAGACGCAGGTCCTGTCGGTAAATCTGGTTCTCGCTCCGAACATCGACGGGGTTGTGAATGTATACCGCGACGGTGATTTCTACGATTCCTACCCGGTAACCTATATGGATGCCAAAAACGGAACGGTTCCGATTCCGGAACCGTCGGCCGCCGAGCCGCCGCCGTCGCCGTCTGTGACGCCGACCGCAACCGCGCCGCCGTCGCCGGACCAGCCTGCCGACCCGGCGGCCGTGCTGGATGACGGGGAGCAGGACGGCGGAGAAGCGGATCAGACGGCCTACGTCCTTCCGAATGCCAATCCGAATGCCAATGCCAACAAGGCCTCGGACCATGCCAAGGTTAAGGGCAACGGCCAGGAGAAGACCAAGAACAAGGATAAGAAATCGACAGATTAAGTTCCGATATGCGGAAGGATGGCTGTAACTATGCCCGAAGGAGTCATTGTCAAAGCGCTGAGCGGGTACTACTATGTGAAGCCGCTGCGGGGCGAAGACATTGCCTGGGAAGCGGATAACATACAGTGCCGGGCGAGGGGAATCTTCAAGAAGAGGGGCGAGTCGCCGCTGGTCGGCGACCGGGTCCTCTATACGCTGACGGAGAACGGCGAGGGCGCGGTAGAGCAGATCCTTCCCCGCAGCACCGAGCTGATTCGCCCCCCCGTTGCCAATGCGTCGCTTGCCGTGCTGCTGTTCTCGGTCCGCGAGCCGGACCTCAACCTGCAGCTTCTGGACAAGTTCCTTGTCCATATCGAGCATGCCGGTCTGGAGACGCTGATTGTGCTGACGAAGCTGGATTTGGCCGGCCAAGACATGGACGCAGCGGAAGCAGCGCGCCGGCTCTACGAGAAGATCGGTTACGAGGTGCTGGTCACAAGCTCCGTAACGGGACTGGGTCGCAAGGAAGTGCAGAAACGCCTGGCCGGCCGGATCAGCGTATTCTCGGGTCAATCCGGAGTGGGGAAATCCTCCTTGCTGAATGCGCTGGTGCCCGAGCTGGACCTGGAGACCAGCGCCATCAGCCTTCGTCTCGGACGAGGACGCCATACGACCCGTCATGTCGAGCTGATCGACATCGGGGGCGGGTATGTGGCCGACACGCCGGGCTTCAGTCAGCTGGATTTCCTGGAGCTGGGCGTTGAGGAACTGGGATCGTGCTTCCGTGAATTCGCCGCCCTCTCCCAGGATTGCAAGTTCAGAGGCTGCACCCATCTTCACGAACCGGGCTGCCGCGTCATGGAAGCGGTCGAGGCCGCAGAGGTGGCTGCAAGCCGTTATGAGCACTACCGGACATTTTTCAATGAGATGAAAGACAAGAAGCGGAGGTACTGACTCTATGATAATCCTCGCACCATCCCTGTTGTCTGCCGATTTTGCCGCCCTCGGCTCGGAAGTGGCCGAGATCGAAGCGGCCGGAGCCGACTGGCTTCATGTGGATGTAATGGACGGCCGGTTCGTGCCCAACATAACGCTGGGACCGCCGATTGTTCAAGCGGTATCGCGCCATACGTCGCTTCCGCTGGACGTGCATCTGATGATCGAAGAGCCGGAACGCTACATCGCCGATTTTGCGAAGGCGGGAGCGTCGGTGATTACCGTTCATGCGGAGGCTTGCATCCATCTCCATCGAACGATTCACCAGATCAAGGAACTGGGGCTGAAGGCAGCCGTAGCCCTTAATCCCGGGACGCCCGCTGTGGCGGTCCGCGAAGTGCTGGGCGACCTCGATATGGTGCTGGTCATGACGGTTAACCCCGGCTTTGGCGGACAGGCCTTTATTCCCGGAATGGTTCGCAAAATCCGCGAGGTTCGCGCCATGGCGGAGGAGTTCAATCCTTCCCTGCGGATTGAGGTGGACGGAGGCATCGCCGAAGCGACCGCTCCTCTCGTCTGCGGGGCGGGCGCCGATGTGCTCGTCGCCGGCAACGCCGTCTTCGGGCGACCGGACCGCGCAGGAGCGATTGCTTCCATTCGCGCCGCCGCCGAGTCGGGACGCGCCCAAAGAGGCGGGACAGCGGAATAGGCCAAGTCCGGGCCGCATAAATATGGTTACATGAGCGGAAATCTCATGTAGCCTTTTTGGCGTTGGCGCAGAGGCTGCATCACCGATCGGAGGGTGAAGGATGAAATTCTATACGTTCAAGCTGCCGAAGTTCCTGGGAGGATTCGTGAAGGCGATTCTGAACACGTTTCAGAAGAGCTGAGGACGGACAATTCAATAGGAGAACATGAAAAAAAGCACCTTACGTAAGTAAAGGGTGCTTTTTGCTTGAATGCCTTATGAAAGTTGAGGCTTACACGCGCTCGACTTTGCCGGATTTCAGGGCGCGGGTGCTGACGTATACACGCTTCGGCTTGCCATTCACCAGAATGCGCACCTTCTGAACGTTAACCCCCCAGGAACGGCGGTTGTGGTTGTTGGCGTGGGATACGTGGTTGCCGCTTCCAGGCTTCTTACCAGTAACAGAACATTTGCGGGACATGAATTACACCTCCTTGAATAACACTCCTGCTAAAAACAATACCTAACTATAATATCACAGCAAAAAATGCTTCGTCAACCGATTCAAAAACATTTATTTCTGTGAGCGCTTATAGTACAATATATAATAGTGTATTTTGTGATAAATTGAAAGAAGAATCAGATCAGGCAGCAAGTATGGAAGGGGAATTCTCATTGAGTAAGCGTTCTATAAATGGAACTGATTTTACCGCGATGGTGTTGACCGGAGCGGACCAGCTGCAGCAGCATGCGGAGCACGTCAATTCCCTGAATGTATTTCCCGTCCCCGACGGGGATACGGGAACGAACATGAATCTGACGATGACAGCAGGCGCGGGCGAGCTTCGCCGGAACAATACCGAGTCGATCGGTCAATGTGCGGGCGTGCTCTCCAAAGGGCTTCTGATGGGCGCGCGCGGGAACTCGGGCGTTATCTTGTCCCAGCTCTTCCGCGGGTTCAGCCGGTATGCGGCCCAATACGAAGAACTGAATGCGCAGCAATTCGCAGCGGCGCTCCAGACTGGAGTCGACACCGCCTACAAGGCCGTCGTCAAGCCGGTGGAAGGAACCATTCTGACGGTGGCCAAGGAAGCCGCGCGCCATGCGATCTATTATTCGCGGAGAACGGCGGATATCGCGGAGCTGATGCAGGAGGTTCTGATCAAAGCCAAAGAAGCGCTTGCCAATACGCCCGAACTGCTGCCTGTTCTGAAGCAGGTCGGAGTGGTCGATTCCGGAGGACAAGGCCTTGTCTACATCTATGAAGGATTCAACCAATATTTGAGCGGAACGGTCTCCGCTCCGGTCCGGACGCCCGAAGCGGCCCGCCCGGCTGTCCAGGCGAAGCCTGCCGGGGTTCCGGCCGCTGCGCCGGTGCATGCCGCGCCGCACAGCTCCGCGCAATCGAGACTGAACACCGAGGATATCGAATTCCTGTACGATATGGAATTCTTCATCAACCGCCGCTTGGGCGGAGGGGCGACGGTCGATTTTGACGAGGACAAGTTCCGCAAGGCGCTGTCGGTGAACGGGGATTCGATTATTGTAATCTCCGACGACGAGACCATTAAGGTGCATGTGCATTCCAAAGCGCCGGGCGAGGTGCTGAATCTGGCGCTGCTCTATGGAGAGATCACTCAGATCCATATCCTGAACATGCGCGAGCAGCACCGCGACCTGCTGGAAGCGGGAATGGACATTGCGCCTAGCCCCGAACTGTTCGCGGACATGCCCGAGGAGACCAGCAGCGTGCCTGCGCCGGCGGTTCCTCCGGCAGACGATCTGGCGCCGTACGGCTTCATCGCCGTGTCGTCAGGCAGCGGAATTACCGAGATCTTCAAGAGTCTGGGCATCGATTCCGTACTGGCCGGCGGCCAGACGATGAATCCGAGCACGGAAGACTTTGTGAATGCGGTGAATTCCATTTCGGCCAAGCACATCTTCATTCTGCCGAACAACTCCAATATTATTCTGGCCGCCCAGCAGGCGAAGGATCTGCTGGAAGGAGAGCGCGACATCACGGTTCTCCCGAGCAAGAGCATTCCGCAAGGCATCGCGGCTGCGTTCGCATTCCATGAAGACCAGCCGGTCGAAGTGAATGCTGATGCCATGCTGGATGCCATCGCCCATGTGAAGTCCGGACAGGTCACCCATGCCGTCCGCGATACGGTCATCGATCAGATGGAGATCAAGGCAGGCCAGTACATCGGCATTTCCGGCTCCAAGATCGTCGCCGCCGATTCCGATCTGCTTCAAGCGAGCCAGGCTCTGCTGAGCGTGATGCTGGAGACCGGCGAGGAGATTGTTACGCTCTTGACCGGCGAGGATGCGCAGGATGCAACGACGGAAGCGCTGGCTGCCTGGCTGCAGACGGAATATCCGGATGTGGAGCTTGAGATTCACGAAGGCGGCCAACCGATCTATTACTACCTGTTCTCGGTTGAAGCTTAAGATACCGGGAGCTTGAAGGGAGGAAGTTTTGTGAGTCGAACGATCATCGTTACAGACAGCACGTCCGACATTCCGCCGGACCTGGCGAAGGAATACGGAATCGAGGTAGTGCCCCTTGCCCTAATGTTCGGCGACGAAACTTACCGCGACGGGGTAGATATGACGCCCGAGGAGTTCTATGAACGGCTGCCCCGGACGGCCCAGCTGCCGACAACGTCGCAGCCGTCCCCGGTCGAATATATGAAGGTCTACCAGGGGATTATGGCCCGGAATCCGGGATGTTCGATTCTCTCCTTCCACATCTCGTCCGGACTCAGCGGAACGTACCAATCCGCGCTTCTGGCCAAGTCGATGCTGGAAGAGGAAGGCGAGCGCATCAGCGTGGTGGACAGCCTGTCGGCTTCGTACGGCTTCGGTTTTATGGTAGTGCATGCTGCGCGGCTGGCTGCGCAAGGGCTTGAACCGGCTGCGATTCTGGAGTCGGCCGAGCAGCTCCGCCAATCCCGCAAGCTGTACTTCCTGGTCGATACTCTGGAATATCTGCAAAAAGGCGGCCGGATCGGCAAAGCCTCCGCCTTTCTCGGCACTCTGCTGAACATCAAGCCGATTCTCTCCATCGATCAGGAGGGCATTATTTACGCGGTAGAGAAGGTCAGAGGCCGCAAGAAAGCGGTCGCCCGCATGATAGAGCTGTTCAAGAATGACTTGAAGGGCATGGATACGGTCAACGCGGCCGTCGGCCATACCGCGGAACCTGAATCCGCCAGAGAGTTCCTGGAGGAGCTCTCCCGGCATTTTACGGTGAAAGAGAAAGTGCTGACGAATGTCGGACCGGTCGTCGGCAGCCATGTCGGCAACGGGACGCTGGCCGTATTCATCTGGCCCGCCTGAGTAGGAGATGAATATGACGCTTACTTTGAATGATATCGAAGTCAGAGCCATCGCTGGCGTGAGCGCCTCCAAGCAGGAGGAGCTTCACGCCTTTGGCATCTTTACGGTGAAAGACCTGTTGGAGTACTATCCGTTTCGTTATGAGGATTACCGCCCCAAGACGCTCTCCGAGGTGAAGCACGGGGAGAAAGTGACGGTGGAGGCGAAGGTTATCGGTCTGCCGGTGCTTCAGCGGTACGGCGGGAAGTCGCGTCTGAGCTGCAAAATGGTTGCCGGCCCCTGGATGTTCACGGCCACCTGGTTCAACCGGCCGTTCGTCCGGGATCAGCTTGCCGCCGGCCGGGACGTGGTGGTCACCGGCAAGTGGGACCAGAAGCGTTCGCAGATTACGGTGACAGACCATGAGTTTCCCGACCGCGGAAGCGTGAAGACCGGCACGCTGCAGCCGGTCTATTCCGTCGGCGGGAAGATCACGCAGTCGTGGCTGCGCAAGACCATTCTCCAGGCGCTGGAGCAGTACGGCGCGATGATACCGGAAATTCTGCCGCAGTCGATTTTGCGCAAATACGATTTGATGCCCCGCAGCCGCGCCATCGCGACGATCCATATGCCGGAGGATACAAGCGACGGCTCGGCCGGACGGCGGCGGATGGTCTATGAAGAATTGTTCCTGTTCCAGCTCAAGGTTCAGGCCTTCCGCGTGCTGAACCGGGGACGCATGGACGGGGTAGTGCATACGGTAGACAACGCTACCGTCCGCCAGTTCGTCCGCAGTCTTCCCTTTGAGCTGACCGATGCCCAGAAGCGGGTGGAACTGGAGATTCTCCAGGATATGCGCTCTCCGTACTGCATGAACCGGCTGCTGCAGGGAGATGTCGGCTCCGGCAAAACCGTGCTTGCGGCGATCGCTCTCTTCGCCACGGTCCGTTCCGGATTCCAGGGGGCGCTGATGGTGCCCACCGAAATACTGGCCGAGCAGCACCTCCGGTCGCTGCAGCGCATGTTCGAGCCGTTCGGCATCACGGTGGGGCTGCTGACGGGCAGCGTGAACGGGCGCAAGCGCAAGGATCTTCTGGCTTCGCTGCAAATGGGACTGACCGATGTCGTGGTCGGGACGCATGCGCTGATTCAGGAGGATGTGTTCTTCCGCGATCTCGGACTCGTCGTGACCGATGAACAGCATCGCTTCGGGGTCAATCAGCGCAGCATTTTGCGGCGCAAGGGTTACAATCCCGATGTGCTGACGATGACGGCGACGCCGATCCCCCGGACGCTGGCTATTACTGTATTCGGCGATATGGATGTCTCGACGCTGTCGGAGCGTCCGAAAGGCAGAGTGCCGATCTCCACGTACTGGGCCAAGCCGGGGCAGATGGACCGGGTGATCGGGCTCGTTCGGCGGGAGACGGAGCAGGGGCGGCAGGCCTACATGATTACGCCGCTGATCGAGGAGTCGGACAAGCTGGATGTGCAGAATGCGATTGATCTGCACATCACGATGACCCAAGCGCTTCCCACGGTGCGTATCGGACTTCTGCACGGCAGAATGACGCCTTCGGAGAAGGATGAGGTCATGCGCCGTTTCTATTCGGGCGAGATTCAGGTGCTGGTCTCCACGACAGTGGTCGAGGTCGGCGTCGACGTCCCCAACGCTACGCTGATGGTGATTATCGACGCCGACCGGTTCGGACTGTCCCAGCTTCATCAGCTTCGCGGACGGGTCGGACGCGGCGAGCACGCTTCGTTCTGCGTTCTGGTCGCCGATCCGAAATCGGAGATCGGCAAGGAGCGGATGATCGCCATGACGGAGACCGACGACGGCTTCGAGGTCTCGCGCCGCGATCTGGAGCTTCGCGGGCCGGGCGACTTCTTCGGAACGAAGCAGAGCGGCCTGCCGGAGTTCCGTCTGGCCGATATGACGGCCGACTTTGACGTGCTGGAGCAGGCCCGCGGCGATGCCGCGGAGCTGCTGAGAGACGGCCATTTCTGGACGTCTCCGGAATACGCGCCGCTGCGCGATTTTCTGCAGCGCGAGCAGATTTTTCAGGGAGATCTGATGGACTGATGGCACAGGTGCCCGCCTTCCCGCATAGAGTAAGAAAGACTGGATATGACGGGAGGTAGCTGCATGAATATGAGTTATCAGCAGTACGGCATCAGCACGCAACTGGTGGAGCGGATCAAGACGAAGATGAAGAATCCTCCGACCAAGGAACGGATCAAGGGTCTGGTGAACGGGCTGGGCAAGCAGGAGCTTCAGGATGCTGCGGTGGTGCGCAGACTGGTGCGCAACGCTTCTTCCATATTGGGCGAACGGCTGACGGCCACCCAGGAGGAAGGCATCGTCCGGTTCGTAATCGCCCAGAAGATCGATCCGAAGAATACGTTTCATTTGATTCGGCTGTGGGGGATGTTCCGCTAGTCTGACGAAGCGTAGAATGTGAACCGATCAAGCTGTTCCCTTCAGGATTTCGGTGCGAATGAACCGGTCCTGCCGAGGAATGGCTTTTTTGGCATCCACGATTTGGAAACTCTATCCTGTAGAGTGCGTATAGAAGGGTGCGAGAGAACGAAAGGAGAGGGTGAAATTGGTTATTAAATTGGTTTTTGTATTGATTATCCTGTTTCTGGTATTTTGGCTCGGAGCGCTGCTGTATAACCTTGTAAGGGGCCTCCGAAGATGGTCGTTCAACAATGCCAGTCCGCTTGAGGAGGTGTTCTGCACAGCGGTAACCAGACGAGCCCGGGTAACGGGAGGCGCGTTTAACCGGCCGAGTCATACGGATTACTTCATTACGTTCGAAATGGGAGACGGGCAGCGTCTGGAGCTGAGAGTGCCCGACGAAGAATACGGTGGAATTGTAGAAGGCGACAGAGGCGTTCTTACGCATAAAGGAACGCGCTTCAAAGGCTTCCGCCGCCATTCTGCCGGGTGAAGGCGAAAGCTATATAACCCGCTGCATATGCAGCACCACATTGCTCCAGTAGCCGCTGTCCAGCTTGCTGATCTGAACGCCGGGATCTCCCCAGGTATGGATGAACTGGCCGCTGCCGATGTAGATGCCGACATGTCCGGGCACGGCGTCGCTCTCGAATCGGCCGGGAACGGTGAAGAAGATCAGATCGCCGGGCTTAAGATCGCTGCGCTGCACGCGGGTTCCCCGGTTATCCTGATCGCGGGCAAGCCGGGGAAGACTGACTCCGAACTTCTTGAAGACATGCTGGGTGAACGAGGAACAATCAAATCTGTGGGATACATCATATGGCTCGGCCCCGAAATGATAAGGAACGCCAAGGAATTGTTTGGCATAGGCGACGAGTTCATCCGCCTCGGAAGAAGAAAGGCTCTGAATGCGTATGGTTCCGCTGTCCGATCCGGCAGATGTGCCTCCGGCGTTTCCGGATGGGCTTCCGCTTGGCAGCGGCGAGGAGCTGCCCTCGCCTTCGGTCGGCGTATCAATGGCGATCTCGCCGCTCTTCGGGTCCCAGCCGACTACCGTCCGGAACAGCCGGGACATGGACTCGGGCGTCATGTATACAATGCCTTCCAACCGCTCCGGCGGCTGGGGAAGGGTAAGAGGTTCACCCATGGACTGCGCCGACGTGTCACCGGGCTTCAGGCGGAACATGACGTCCGTGTATCCGATAAGCACCTCGCCGCTCTGACTCTCCTCCATCCGGTAGCCGAGCGACCGGACGGCGGGCTTAAGCGGCAGCAAGGTCTGGCCTGAGCCGTCCCTGATAGAGCTGCGCTCGGTGTAGGACTGGATGACAGGCCCGGTTCCAGGGGAAGTGGTGGGCACCGGTTCGGCTGAACGGGTATTGCCGCAGCCCGCGGCGGCCGAAAGAGATACCGCTGCGACCAGGCAGCCGGCGGCAAAGCCATACATAGGTTTCATGGGACACTCTCCATCTTGAGCGGATTTGTACGGAGAGTATGACCCAAAGCAAGTGAAATTATGAATTGACGGAACTTGCGGGCGCCGTTACTATTAGTTTATTAACCGCTGGTAAGCAGTCTTCGCGTCCTTTTTGCTTTAATGCGAAGAAGCGACAACGCATCTTCGCGATTATTGGGTTAAGCGAAGAAGCGAATTGCGTACGGACGGTAACCACAGGAGAAGGGGAGTCGGATGATGAAGACAAAGAGAACGGTATGGAGTCTGGCGCTGGGCCTGCTGCTCATCGCCAGCAGCGGTTGCGGCAACAATGAGAACAGCGGCGCGGCATCAGGCAGCGCTGCACCGAAAGCGAAGACCTACAAAATCGCCATTGCACAGTATGTGGAGCATCCGTCGCTGGATGCCACCCGGGAGGGCATCCTTGCGGCGCTGAAGGATGCCGGAATTACGGAGGGAGAGAATCTGACCGTCGATTACGAGAATGCGCAGGCGGATTCTTCCAATAATCTCTCCATCGCACAGAAGCTGGCCGGCGACAAGAACGATCTGGTCATCGGGATTGCTACGCCGACTGCCCAGGCATTGGTCCAGAGCCTGGGCGACAGCACGCCGGTTTTGTTCGCCGCCGTAACCGATCCGGTCTCCTCGAAAATTGTGAAGGACATGGAGCATCCCGGCGGACAAGTCTCGGGAGCGTCCGATACGAACCCGCAGGCCATCGTCCGCCTGATGGATTTCATCGCCGCCAACTTCCCGAATGTGAAGAAGCTGGGCGTTGTGATCAATGAGGGGGAACCCAATGCCGTAGTGATGGCTGACCAGGCCAAGAAGGCGCTGGCCGGACATGGCATTGAGCTGATCAAGGCGCCGATCACGAACACCTCCGAGGTCAAGCAGGCCGCGGAATCCCTGGTAGGACGAGCCGATGCTATCTACATTACGCTGGATAATTCGGTAGTCAGCGGGGTGGACAGCATCATCCAGGTCGCGAACAAGAACAAGCTTCCCTTCTTCTCCAGCGACCGCGATACCGTGGAGAGAGGCGCTCTCGCTACAGTCGGGTTCAAGTATTTCGATCACGGCTACCAGGTTGGCGAAATGGCCGCAGACGTCCTGAAGAACGGCAAGAAGGTCGGGGATATGCCTGTGAAGATGCAGGAGAAGCTGGACCTGATTCTGAATGTGAAAGCCGCCGAGGCCCAGGGCGTCAAGGTGACGGATGCCATGAAGGCGGAAGTGGCCGATCAGACCAATAATCTTATTCAATAGCAGGCTGAAGGGAGCGGCGCGTCATGTTCGATTCAATACGGGGAGCGGTAGAGCTTGGCCTTCTGTACGCGTTTATGGCCCTCGGCGTATATATCACCTTCCGGATTCTGGATTTTCCCGATCTGACGGTAGACGGGAGCTTCGCCACCGGCGGAGCCATTGCCGCAGTACTCATTGCGCACGGCTATTCGCCCTGGCTGGCCACGGCAGCCGCCCTGGCCGGAGGCCTGCTGGCGGGCCTGTGCACCGGTCTGCTGCATACCAAGGGCAAGATCAACGGGCTTCTGTCTGGCATCCTGATGATGATCGCTCTTCATTCCATTAACCTGCGGATTCTCGGCCGTCCCAATGTGTCCATCATGGGCGAGCCCTCCGTGCTGGATACGCTCCATCCGCTGTATGCGATGCCCTTCGCGGTGCTTGCCGTCAAGCTGCTGATGGACGGCTTCTTCAAGACCGACCTCGGTCTTGCGCTGCGGGCGACCGGAGACAACGGCCGCATGATCCGCAGCCTTGGCGTCAACACCGACTTCACGAAGGTGATCGGAATCAGTCTGTCCAACGGACTCGTCGCTCTCTCGGGCGCGCTGATTGCCCAGTCTTCTTCCTTTGCCGATTCTTCGATGGGGATCGGGATGATCGTCATCGGCCTGGCTTCGGTCATTATCGGTGAAGCGATCTTCGGTTCTTCCACCGTGTTCCGGGCCACGCTTGCTGTGGTTCTGGGCTCGGTGGTCTACCGTATTGTGGTCGCTCTGGCCCTTCGGGTGGAATGGCTGGAAGCTTCGGATCTGAAGCTGATTACGGCGCTGATCGTGATTGCGGCGCTGGTATTCCCCACAATCCGGCGGCACTATAAGTTCAAGAGCAGCGCCCGCAGACGAACTGCGGAGCTGTCGGCCGGAATGGGAGGAGGTGCGGGCCATGCTGAGATTAACTAATGTGACCAAGCTGTTCAATCCCGGAACCCCCGATGAGAAGATTGCATTGCTTGGACTTCATCTGCATTTGGCTCCCGGCGATTTCGTAACGGTCATCGGCAGCAACGGGGCCGGCAAATCCACCCTGATGAATCTCATTTCGGGGGCGATGCAGCCGGACGGCGGGGAAGTGGAGATCGAGGGGAAGAATGTAAATTCCATTCCCGAGCACCGCCGGAGTCCCTGGATCGGCCGTGTCTTTCAGGACCCCATGGCCGGCACTTCGCCGCATATGACCATTGAAGAGAATCTGGCCATGGCGTTCATGCGCGGACGGCGGCGGAGATTGTCGCTGGGGATCGGACCGAAGCGACGGGCCGGCTTCAAGGCCGAACTGGAACGGCTTGGCATCGGTCTCGAGAACCGGCTTGGCGCGAAGGTTGGACTGCTCTCCGGCGGCGAACGGCAGGCGCTCAGTCTGCTGATGGCGACGTTCACAAGTCCCCGCATTCTGCTGCTGGATGAGCATACGGCTGCGCTTGACCCGGCCCGCGCCGAACTGGTTACGCAGCTGACGGATACCATTGTCGGCGATTTGAAGCTGACGACCCTGATGGTGACCCATAATATGGAGCAGGCCATTCGCCTTGGCAACCGCCTGATTATGATGGATAAAGGACGCATCATCCTTGACCTGGATTCGGCGCGGAAGAAGAACCTCAGCGTCGAGTCGCTGACGAGCGAATTTGAATCGATCAGCGGACACCGGCTGACCGATGACCGGATGATGCTCGGCTGAACCGCTCCTCTAGCGTCAGCTGTGCGATTCATCCTCCTGTCCGGACGTTTAAAAAGGTAGGGAAGCCTTGACTGCTCCGCCTGTAAGATCAGCGGCGGAGCCGGGCGTGAGACGACAAGGAGGATGCACCCATGACAGAACAGAGGCTCGCAGGCAAAGTGGCGGTTATCACCGGCGGAGGATCGGGGATCGGCAAGGCATCGGCGCTGGAGTTCGGAAGACACGGCGCCAAGGTTGCCCTGCTGGACCGGACGCCGGACAGCGCCGAGAAGGTGAAGAAGAGCATTGAAGAAGCGGGCGGAACCGCTATGGTGGTGGAATGCGACATCGAACGACCGGAGATGGTCCAACAAGCCATCGACCGCGTTGCCTCCGAATGGGGGCGGCTGGACATTGTATTCGCCAACGCAGGCATTAACGGAGCGATGGCGCCAATCGAGACCATGGATATGGACGATTGGAACCAGACTATCCATATTAATCTTCGCGGCACGTTCGCGACGGTTAAATATGCGATTCCGCATCTGAAGGCGGCGGGCGGAGGCAGTATATTGATCACGAGCTCGATTAACGGGAACCGCGTATTCTCCAACATCGGCTTCTCGGCGTACAGCACCACCAAAGCGGGCCAGGTGGCCTTCATGAAGATGGCGGCGCTGGAGCTGGCGCAGTTCGGCATTCGCGTCAACGCGATCTGCCCGGGTGCGATTACGACCAACATCGACCAGAATACCTTCCCCCAGGAGGATCTGGAAGAAGTGAAGATTCCCGTAGAGTTCCCGGAAGGCGATCAGCCTCTGGAGAATGGCCCGGGCAAGCCGAAGCAGGTGGCCAAGCTGGCCTTGTTCCTCGCTTCCGATGATTCCGATCATATTTCGGGAACCGAAGTCTACTGTGACGGGACGGAGTCGCTGCTTCACGGATAAACCCGGCAGGAAGCCTCCTTGAAGATCACGCCTGACAAGGCCTTGACCGATGGTCATGATTCGGCGACAATTTGCATAGGATAAAAGGCGCCGACATCCTCTCCTCGGATCGTCCCCGTCATTGAAGCGGCCGGTCGTCCTGCACAGCAGGCGCCCGGCCGGTTTTTGCATGGGCGGACAAAACGCGTTAGGATTCCGATTCTATTCCAACGAAGGTGATACTGGAGGCTGTATCATGGAAGTGCACATTGACTCAACAATCAAACTGCTGGTTGCCATGCTGTTCGGGCTCTTCATCGGCATTGACCGTCAGCTCAAGCAAAAACCGCTCGGCATCCGGACCAGCATGGTCATCAGCATTGCAAGCTGCCTGGTTACCCTGGTCTCTATTCATGCATTCGACAAGTTCGCGGGACCCGAGCACCCGAATATGGACCCGATGCGTCTGGCCGCCCAGATCGTCAGCGGCATCGGCTTTCTCGGCGCGGGGGTTATTCTGCGGCGCGGAGGAGACGCCATCTCGGGCCTGACCTCGGCTGCGCTGATCTGGACGGCTTCCGGCATCGGCATCGCGGTAGGCGCCGGATTCTATGTGGAAGCGGCCGTGGCCGTCATTCTGCTGATGTTCGCCGTCAACGCCATTCCGAACCTGATCCGGGCGGTCGGACCGCAGAAGCTGAACAAGCATGATGTATCTTTGAAGATTGTCATGGAAGCGAACGAAGCGCTGAGCGACATTATCCGCAGAATCGAGAACCGGGAGAAGGTTCCGCGGTCCAAGGCCCGGGTCATCCGGCGGATGAAGATCAAGGATCTGGAGGATGGACGACAGATGCTGGACATGGTGGTCTCCGCGCCGGATCATCATTTTATCGCCCAGATCTATTACGAGGTCAAGAATATTGAATATGTGATCAGCGTGGAAGTCGAACAATTGTAAGGGATTGCTTGCAGCCCGGCAGTGCGTTGTGCAATCCGGCCGGGTTTATGTTAATCTAGTAGACGGTGAAAGCATTTTCAACTATAGAATTGAGAGGATAGAGACTATGGAATTAAGAGCATACGAAGGCATGTATGGAGACGAAAAAGCCATCTGGCTCGAGGCCGGCGACTATGTGGCAGCCATGATTCCGCGCATCGGCGGCAATCTGATTGCCTTCCGGGATGTATCCAAGAATTACCGTTTTCTGCGCGAGCCCGGCGGCGACAACATGGAGGATTTCCGGGACAAGCCCGGCATCTACGGCATCCCGGTGCTGTTCCCTCCGAACCGCTATGAGGATGGCAGCTTCCCTTGGAACGGCGGCGCGTACAGCTTCCCGGTGAATGAGGAAGAGACGGGCAACCACCTTCACGGATTCCTGCATATTACGCCTTGGACCGTTGAGGAATTCGGGACAACGGCCAGCGAGAGCTATGTCATCGTCTCGGTCACCATCGACGAGAACCATGAATCCTACGCCTACCTGCCGCACCGCTACACGGTACGCCTGCGGTATTCGCTGAGCCGGGACGGGCTGTCCCAACATCTTCTGGTGCGCAACAACGGCGACGAGGCGATGCCGTGCCTGCTGGCCTTCCATACGGCGGTCAATGCGCCGTTCGCCCCCAAGAGCACGGCGAAGGATTACCGGGTTAAGGCGACGATCGGACAGCGCTGGGAGCTGGATGAGCGCATGCTGCCTACCGGTTCTTATCAGCCGCTGACCAGCGAGGAAGAGAAGCTCAAGGGAGAAGGCGTCAATCCGTTCTTTGCCCCGATGGACAACCATTACACCGCCGTTCCCCAGAACGGACGCAACCGGATGGAGCTGACCGATCTGAAGGAAGGCATCACACTGGTCTATGACGTGGGAACGTCCTACAAGCAGTGGATGATCTGGAACAACCAGGCTACGGAAGGCTTCTTCTGCCCGGAACCGCAGATTAATCTGGTCAATGCCCCCAAGTCCAAGCTGCCTGCCGAAGAGATCGGTCTGTTCGGTCTGGAGCCGGGAGAGTACTGGGAAGAGACTGCCCGATTCTATGTCAAAAACGCCAAGTAGGCGCGGGCAAACGCCGATAAGCGATTTGCCTGTACGACAGCCCGGCCGCGCAGCGGACCGGGCTTTTGGCTGAGGACCGATCTTTGATATAATCGGTCTATCTTGGGTTCGGGAGGCCTTTCCTTGCAGATTATCGCGATGCTTACCATGCTGATCGACCATATCGGCCTCATCTTTTATCCGGGCGAACCGGGCTGGAGGGAAGTGGGCCGGCTGGCTTTTCCCATCTACTGCTATGCGCTGGTTCAAGGTCATCTGCACACCTCGTCAAGGCCGCGCTATTGGCTCCGGCTGCTGCTGATCGCTCTGCTGGCCCAGATCCCCTATCAGCTCGCGCTGGTGCCCGGCGGACTGAACGTGGTGTTCACCCTGCTTGCTTCCGGCCTGGTGCTCGCTCTGCTGGATACGCTGCCGCCGAGCCCGTGGCTTGGGCTTGGAATAATCGCAGCCGCTTGCTGGCTGATGGATCTTCTCCCCATGGATTACAATGCCTACGGGCTGCTTCTGGTTCTGGTCTACCGTTATTTCCGCGGCTATTGGCTGATCGCAGCTCATCTGGGACTCAATCTGGTCTACTTCTTGCTGGGCTGGCATGGACAGATGCTCAGTCTGGTGCCAACCTTGGCGATGGTTCTGGCACCGAGCGCTTGGAGCAGGCTGGAAGGATGGCGCGTTCCGCGCGGGGTGTGGTGGTCTTTCTATCCGGTCCATCTGCTGCTGCTGGCAGGAGCGAAAGCAGCGTCCGGCAGGCCCCTCCCTGAGCTGGAATGGCCGCACGAGCTGCTATTCTGGTGATTTACAAAACCTTCCTCACTTGAGATAATGGATTATCTTTAAATTCGTTACAGGAAAGGGAGAGGATTATTGAAGAAGCTGAGGAGACAATGGAAAGGGCTGTCCGCCCTGCTGGCGCTGGTCATGATACTGGCGGGCTGCCAGAGCGCCGCCGGTCTGGATGTGACCAAAGCTCTGCTGGGCAACCTGGATGTGCGCTCTTCCGAGAGCAGTCTGACGCTCACCGTCAAGGCTGATCCGGCAGTGGGGATCGACGAAGACAGCCGGCGAGCGGTAGAGCTGATCAATTCGCTCTCGGTGCGGCTGGATACGGTGAAACGGCAGGAGAACGGCGAAGTGTCGGCAACAGGCAGCCTGGGGCTGAAGAATTACCGTGTTCCGTTCCGCATGTATTTGAATAACGAGGTCATGGCGATTCTTCCGGAGGGTGCGCGGCATCCGTATTACATAGCGCTGGCGGATGCGCAGGAGCAACTCGGGGGATGGAAGCCCGATGCGAAGAAGACGGAAGAAATCGGCCGGGCGCTGACTTCGCTCGTTGTCCGCAATCTTCCGAACCCGTCCGTATTCTCGGTTACGCCGGTGACGGAGAATGTGTACGGCCGCTCGCTCTCCTTGGCCAAAATTCATGGAGAGGTGACAGGCGACGAACTGCCCGCCCTGCTGAAAGGGTTCCTGAAATCGGTTTCTAAAGACCCGGAAGGCTTGAATCAAGTGGTCGGTGGCTTGTACGACTACCTGCTTCCGCTGCTCAAGCAGGAAGCTGTATCGAAGGAGCTGGACAGTATCGGTCTGAGCGGGATTCCGCTCGATAACAAAGAAGAAGTGGTAGCGGTTCTGCAGGATGCGCTGAAGCTGGGCCTGGACTCATTGATTCTCATGTACGACAAGGGGAAGGAAGAGTTGTTCAAGAACACGCCGGAGCTCAATACGGTGCTGTCGAAGGATACGAAGCTGTCCGCAGATCTGTATGTGGACTCCGGCCTGCATGTGCGCAAGGAAGCGTACCTTCTGCATATCGCCCTGCCGGGCAATTCGGAATTGCCGCTGCGATCCCTTGAAATCTCGGCCGAGAGCCAGGTGTGGAATTTGAACGGGTCCGACTCGGCGATTCAGGCGGATGCGATTGCAACCGATGGCGGATTGGAGCTGGGAGCGGAGGAGCCGACGCCGGGCACTCTGCTGCGCAATCTGGACAGCCAGTCGGATTTATACCGTCTCCTGAAGGGTGAGATGGGACTGACGGCGCGCACGCTCTATGTGGACCCCGTCTATGACGATTATTACGAGACCGTCAATGTGAAGGGAACCCTCATGATTCCGATCCGCTATCTGGCGGACGATCTGGATGCAACCGTTCAGTGGGACGCGGGGAGCAAGACCATTACGGTAACCGACGATGTATACGGATCGACCCTGGTCTTCAAGCCCGGCGCCAAGACAGCCGTGATCGACGGCCGGACGGTATCGCTGCCTGTTCCGGTATTCTTCGATGAATACGGAACCGGATATGCTCCGCTGCGGACGCTGGCTGCCGGTCTGCACGCCGAGATTAAGACGGATGAAGAAGGCTGGATTGTGGTATCTCGTAAGTAGAACGCGGCCCGAATAATAGCTTACAGCAGTGACCGCGGTGGAAGCGGAACTCGAATCAGGCTCCCGGCTGAAGAGGCCGGGAGCCTGATTTGCATGCAGAAGATCGGACAGCCGATTACGCCATGTATAAATCCGGGTTAGCAAGCGACACTAAAAAAGAAAACGGCTATTCCAGAAACAGGTTGCGTTGCACGAAGAAATGTTTTAAGATATAAAAAAGTAAGTTGCTAAATATTAAGGAGGTAATTGACCATGAACGAGTACACGCTGAACCAGGAATTGAAATCCGCCGATTATTTGAAAGCTGTTCAGGCAAGACGTTCCGTCTATGCGATCACCAAGGAATCCCCGGTATCCGATGACCGGATCCGGGAAGTGGTGGAACAGGCTGTTCTGCATTCTCCCTCGTCCTTTAACTCGCAGAGCGGAAGAGTTGTTGTTCTGCTGGGCGGGGAGCACGACAGACTGTGGGATCTGACCACGGAGACTCTTCGCAAGATCGTGCCTGCCGAACAGTTCGAAGGCACAGCGCAGAAGATGAACTCGTTCAAGTCCGGATACGGCACGGTGCTCTTCTTCGAAGATGAAGCCGTTATTCAGGGACTTCAAGAGCAGTTCGCCCTGTATGCCGACAATTTCCCGGTATGGGCCAACCAGTCCTCCGGTATGCTGCAGCTCGTGGTCTGGACGGCGCTGTCCGCCGAGGGACTTGGCGCTTCGCTTCAGCACTATAATCCGCTGATTGACGAAGAAGTCAAATCGACCTGGAGCCTTCCCCAGAGCTGGAGACTGATTGCCCAGATGCCGTTCGGCGGTGTAGGAGCCGCTCCGGGCGAGAAGCAGTTCCAGCCGGTTGAAGAACGCGTACGGATCGTGAAGTAATTACGTTCACGGATTGTGGTTCACCCCGCACAGGGACTGGCTAATTAGAGTATAACGCCGGAATTGCCTTAGCAACCCTGTGAGAGGAGGAAGCTTCATGCCATGGAACAAGGAGAATTACCCGGATTCCTTGAAGAATTTTACCGCACCGGTGCGCAATAAGGCGGTCGAGATTGCCAATGCGCTGCTGGAAGAAGGATATGAAGAGGGGCGCGCGATTGCCATCGCAACGTCCCAAGCCAAAGAATGGGGAGAGAATCACGACCAACCGGTTCGCCGGAAGGAGGATTAGCCTCCTGTTCGCTCGGCAGAAATCAAAAAGAGGAAGAGCCCTGGGCTCTTCCTCTTTTTGTACCGGAACGTTGTCCGGCTGCTGTGCTTACTTGGCGGCTGCTGCGCTTGCGCTCGGAGCAGCGGACGCGGCCGGGGAAGCCGACGCGGCCGGAGCGGCGGAAGCTTCCGCCTTGTCGGTCAGCGTATTCTTGATCTTGGACTTGCTCATGAGATCCTGAAGCCAGGTGGAGGACTTCTCCTGAACCTTGTCGGAGATCAGCGTCTCGCGGATTTCTTCTTTCTTCTCAGCCAGAGTCGCTTCATGGGCGTCCTTGTGGTCAGTGACCTTGATAATGTGATAGCCGTAGTCTGACTTCACCGGCTCGCTGATTTCGCCTACCTTCATTTTGAAGGCGGCATTGGCGAATTCGGCTACCATCGAGCCGTCGTTGGCGAAGAAACCGAGGTCGCCGCCTTTGGAGGCGGAACCGGTGTCGCCGGATTTGGTTTTGGCCAATTCGGCGAAATCGGCACCATCCTTAAGCTGCTTGTAGATGGCATCCGCTTCTTCCTTGGTCTGCACGAGGATATGGGAGGCCCGGACCTCTTCCTTGTTGCCGAGCGACTCTTTGTTCTCGTTGAAATAGTTCTGGATGTCTTCGTCGGTGACTTTGATCTGCGGAGTCAGAATCTTGCGGAGCTTCACCTGGGAAGGAATCTGCTCCTTCAGGTTGGCAAGCGTCATTCCGCTCTGACTCAGCGCATTGTTCAGCGCTTCTTCGCCGCCGAGACGGTCCGTGATCTTCTTAAGTTCTTCCTCAATGTCCGCGTCGGTCACGGTTACCTTGGCCTTCTCGGCTTCCTGATCGATCAGTCTCTCGGAAATCATGGACTGGACGATAGACTTCAAATTGTCTTCGCCGGCCGTCTTCTTCAGTTCATTATACAGGTCTTTCTCGGTAATCTTCTCTCCATTCACGCTGGCTACGGTTGTGTCATTGTCAGCTTTCTGGAAAGGGGGGTAGATCAGCACGATCACCAGGGCAACGGCCAGAACCGCCGATACAATCATCCAGCCCATGCCTTGACGGGAAGGTCTGGGACCCTTGGGAGGCGCGGAATTGCCGCCGTCCACCTTGTTCATCACCGGTACAGGGTTCGCTTCGTGGCTGGAACCCGCTCCCTCGAAGACATCGGGGGAAGCGGCAGTACTTGTCCCGGCATTCTGTTCGTCTTCCGGTGTAACTCCGTTCTCCTGATGATCGTTCTCGTTGAAATCCTTCTTGTCCATTATAATAATGACTCCCTTCAGAAATAGGTGTTGCCTGTCCTTTATACAACTTTACCAGAAAATGAGGCTTCAAACCTTAAGAAAGTATAAAAATACAGACCGGGGCGTTTAAGACATCCTTAAGCAAAACGGCAAAAGCCGGAAGGAACGGGAATCCCGTCCGCTTCCGGCTTCAATCCCGCAACCAGGCGAAGCTGTTCAAGCAAGGCGTCCATTCAGCAGATGAAGAATCTGCTCCTTCTTGCGTCTGGGAATCCGTACCCGTTTGGCATACCAGCCCTTCTCGCCGAAGTACACGCAATCGTCCTCAATGGTTGAAATTTTGTTGAGGTTGATGTAGCAGCCGGACTGGACATAGAAGTACGACGGATTAGACAGAAGGCGGCTCAATTGCTCGGCAGTCATTCTTTTTCTGATATTGTAGTTTCTGCCGTGAAAGATAACCTGGTCATGGTCTCCGACCTTAAAGAACAGAATGTCCGTTTCCACCTCGAAGTCCTCATATACATTTCTGGCCTCCAGCAGAATGCTGCTCATTCGTGTTCCCCCTTTTAAAAATAGTAAAAACTCGCTGTCTTGTTAGCGCTTTCATTGTATCACAGCGTTTTGACCTTGAAAAGACTTATTTTTAAAATATTATGGATAAAGTTCCAAAGGGATTTGTCACAGCCCACGAAAAACGGTAAAGTAAAACAAGCAAACTTCATACAAGGAGGCATATGTCTTGAACGACACATCTCAACTGCTGCTGTTCATCGGTTCGTACGCTCCGGAGGGAGAAGAGGGCGTCCGCATCTTCCGTTTCGGCGCCGCGGCCGGCGGCACGCTGGAGCCTGCAGCTTCGGCCGGGGGCATCTCCAACCCTACCTTTCTCGCAGCGGACCCCGAGCGCCGGCTGCTCTACGCCATCGGGGACCGGGCGAACGGCGAGGGCGGCAAAGAAGGACTGGTAGCGACGTATGCCTACAGTGCGGACGGAGGGGAACTGACCGAGCTTGGACGCGCCGGAACGATGCCTGCCCATGGCCGGGAACAGACCACGACCTGCCATATCTCCCGGGACCCGAGAGGCCCTCATCTGGCGGTAACCAGCTATCACGGAGCCCGGATCGGCCTTATGGCACTCGATGAGAACGGAGTGGCCGGACAGCTGCTGGATACTGCTGTACATACGGGACGGGGAACCCACCCGGAACGCCAGGACCGTCCGCATCCGCATTCCGCCATCTTCAGTCCGGACGGACGCTTCATGCTGGTCTCCGATCTTGGCCTCGACCTGATCCGCACCTACGAGATCGACGAGGCGGCGGGGAAGCTGATGCTTCGGTCCGAAGCGGCCGTTCATCCCGGAGCGGGACCGCGTCATTTGGCATTTCATCCCGGCGGACAAGCGGCTTATGTAATTAATGAAGTGGATTCGACCATTACTTCATTCCGTTATCATCCCCAGGAGGGACGGCTGGAGGAAGCGAGAACGGTAAGCACGCTTCCCGCTCTCTATACCGGGGACAACATATGCGCGGAGATTGCCGTATCGCCCGATGGCCGTTATCTGTACGGCTCGAACCGGGGACATGACAGCATCGCAGTATTTGAAATCGGCGGAGAGACGCTGACAGAGCTTGCGGCGGTCGGTCATGTGCCGACCCATGGCGGGCACCCCCGGCACTTTGCCCTGACTCCGGACGGAGGCTTCTTGATTGCTGCGAATCGGGACGCCAATCTTCTGGCCGTCTTCCGGATAGAGAAATCCAGCGGCATTCCGGTGTTCACCGGCCATACCGCAGCGGTATCCAGACCGGTCTGCGTCGTGCCGATTCAGCTCTAGTCCCGGACACAAAAAACACCGGACAACAAAGTCCGGTGTTTTTTGTTGAGGGGCCCGATCAGCGAAGCGATACAGGCCTCAGCGGAACGATGGTGGACACCGCCGATTTAAAGAGCACGCTCTGTTTGCCGTCGGCCTGGCCTTGCAGTGTGATCGTATAGGCATCGTAAGAAATCATGCGGCCCTGAATTTTGACGCCATTGGTAGTGAAGACGGTAACGGGCACTTTGGTGCTCACGAACTGGCTTAACATACGTTCCTGCAGCTTTCCACTTTCCACTCGGCAGCACTCCATCTTTGTAAGGGTATAAGATTCCGTCTTGAAAGGAATTCATCAGGATATGATTTCATTATACCACGGCCGCAGCCGGGCTGGAAATTAAAGAGGGGACCGGGCGGCCGGCGATTTGCCGGGACGCGTTAAACCCGCAGCCTCTTTGGGGTAATAATGTCAAGTAGCGGCAGGCCGGAGAGTCGGCAGCCTGGCGCGCACACGGGAGGGGAGTGAATATGACTTTCGGCGCACGCGTTCTCAAGACCGGTCTTGCGGTCACCTTAGCTTTATATCTGTCTACCTTATTAAAGTTCCCTTCGCCGGTCAGCGCCGGAATTGCGGCGATCTTCGCGATGCAGCCGTCCATTTACCGGTCCTGGCGGCATTTTCTGGAGCAGGTTCAGTCCAGTACCGTCGGCGCCATCATCGCGCTCGGCGCCGGCGTGCTGCTGTCGAACGAACCGCTCATTGTCGGGCTGGTCTGCATTCTTGTCATTATGCTGAGCATGAAGATGAACCGTTCCGATACCATCGGCCTGACGCTCGTAACCGTCATCTCGGTCATGGAAGCGTCCGGTCAATGGCAGTTCGCGCTGAACCGGTTCCTGATGCTGATGACCGGGATTGTGTCGGCGTTTGTTATTAACGTTGCCGTGTTTCCGCCCAAGCCGCGCAAGCAGTATATCAACCAGCTTCAGAATGTATTCAACAGTCTGTCGCTGCTGCTGCGGACTTCCATATCCCACGAAATGAAGGAGAGCGTGTTCCGCGATCAGAAGAACGGGCTGGAGAAATCGATCCGTTCGCTCACCGATAAATATGCCTTGTTCGAGGAGGAGCAGAAGAAGCTGAAGCGTCCGAAGCTCAGCCAGACCAAGCAAATGGTCGTGTACAAGAACCTGCTGAATTCGCTGCAGAGAGGCTACGAGGTGCTGGATGCCATCGACCGACATTATTTCCAGTCCGAACGGGGCGAAACCACCGACATGCTCTTCGACAGCCATCTGGAACAACTGATCCGGTATCACGAGCATATCTTGCTGAAGTTCGAGAACAAAATCAAGCCCGGCGTCTCGGAGACGGATCCGCTGGAAGCGGCCAACGACGCTTTTCTGGAGCGGGCGATCCTCAACTATACGGGACCGGAACAGCTGCGCCTGTCCATTGTGGCGGGCGCCATCTACGATTATGGCTATCAGCTGGAGAGGCTTGATAAGGTGGCGGATCAGATCAACCGCGCGGAAGAGCGGGACTGAGACGGCGGCCTTCCAACAGCTCCTGTCCCTTGCCTAGTCCGGATGGGCAGGCATATAATTGGTAAATAATAATGGATTAAATAGTAGATTTTTGCACCTGGTTAAGGTGTGTCAACCTCAAAGGGGATGTAACCATGTCCATCAGTGAGAAGGAATGGAAGAACGAACAGGAACGCGTTCGGCGCGTTACGGGGATTTTGGCGGGACATATCCGTCACCTGTCCGAAGAGCTGGGATTGCACCGGACCGACGTCGTCGAGCTGCGCAAGGATTTCTGGGAAGAGGTTACGGTCAATTTCAGCAGCCCGGATGATCTGGGCGAGACCTCGACCAGCCTCCGGCAGCAGGCTCAAGTGCTCTCGGAAAGAGAACGCCATCATCTTCAATCCAGCAAGGCCCTGAAGAAATACCGCAAGCTTGTCGTTTCGCCTTATTTCGGGCGGGTGGATTTTGCGGAGCGGGAGGGGGAAGAAGCCGAACCGATTTATCTCGGTATCGGATCGCTGATGGAGGATGACGGCACGTTCCTGATCTATGACTGGCGGGCTCCGATCTCCAGTCTCTATTACGACAGCGCGCCCGGACCTGCGGTCTATACAACGCCGGTCGGAACCGTTGAAGGCGTCATGCGTCTGAAGCGGCAGTACGTGATTGGCGACGGGGTCATTCACGTTATGTTCGATACCGGGATGACCATCGGCGACGAGCTGCTCCAGCAAGTGTTGAGCCATACGGCCGATGACCGGATGAAATCAATCGTCGCTACGATTCAAAAGGAGCAGAATGCCATCATCCGCAATGACAGCAGCCGGATGCTGGTGGTTCAAGGTGCCGCCGGCAGCGGCAAAACCTCGGCGGCTCTCCAGCGGGTCGCCTACCTGCTCTATAAATACCGGGACAGCCTGCAGGCCGACCAGGTGCTGCTCTTCTCGCCGAACCCGCTCTTCAACAGCTATGTATCGACGGTTCTGCCCGAGCTTGGGGAAGACAATATGCAGCAGACGACCTTCCAGATGTATCTGGAGCATCGGCTGGGACGCGAATTCCAGCTGGAGGATATCTTCAGCCAGACGGAGAGCTTGCTGAATGAACCGGACGGAGAAGCGGCGGACACGCGCAGGCAGGAGATTGCCTATAAATCGTCCGTGCCATTTTTGCGGGCCATCCGGGCCTATGCCTCGCAGCTGGAGAGCGAGGGAATGCGCTTCAAACCGCTTGTCTTCCAGGGCAAGACGGTGGTAAGCCGGGAAGAAATGGTCCGGCGGTTCTACAGCTTTGATCCTTCGATCCGGCTGGCGAACCGGATTGATCTGATGATCGGATGGCTGCTCAAGCGGATTGCGGAATTCGGCCATGAAGAACGCGGGGCGGAATGGGTGGAGAATGCGATTGAACTGCTCGATTCGAGCGAGTACCACCGCGCCTATCAGACTCTTCGCCGCAAGCAGCACGGCAAGGACCAGTCCTTCAGCGATTTTGACGAGGAGAAGGATATTCTCTCCCGTTATATTGTCAGCCAGCGGCTCAAGCCGCTGCGGGGCTGGGTCAAGCGCAGCCGGTTCGTGGATGTCAAGGACCTGTACGCCTCCCTGTTCCGGGATCGGGAAAGGATGGAACGCCTGAACGGCGAGGCACTGCCGGAGCGGTGGGAAGCCGTCTGCCGCCGAACGCTGGCCGCGCTGGAACAAGGAGAACTCGCCTACGAAGATGCCACGCCCTTTCTGTATTTGAAGGAACTGAGCGAGGGCTTCCGGACCAACACGCAGATCCGCCATGTCTTTATAGACGAAGTCCAGGATTATTCGCCGTTCCAGCTGGAATTCATCCGCCGGATCTTTCCCAGGGCGAAGATGACCGTGCTCGGGGATCTCAATCAGGCTATCTATGCGCAGGGCGAGACCCTCGGCGATCTCGGCGGACTGGTCGGCATCTATGGCCCGGAGAATACCGAAGTGATTTCACTTACAAAAAGCTACCGTTCCACTTACGAGATTGTGGAGTTTACGCGCCGCATGATTTCCGGAGGCGAACGGATTATTCCGTTCAACCGCAGAGGCGACGCGCCGCAGGTGATAGAGCTTCACGGACGCGGGGAACTGCTAAGCGCCGTAGAAGCCGACATCCGGGACCTGCATGAACGGGGCTATGCCTATGTGGCGGTAATCTGCAAGACGGCGAAAGAAAGCGCGGAAGTGCATGAGGCGCTGAAAGACCGGCTTCCGGTGCGCCTGGTGACGAAGGAGACGCCGAATTTTCAGAAGGGAACCCTCATTCTGCCCGCTTATCTGGCCAAAGGAGTGGAGTTCGACGCCGTCTTGATCTGGGACGGATCGGCGGAAGCCTATTCGCGGGAGAGCGAAAGGAAGCTGTTCTATACGGCGTGCACCCGGGCCATGCACGTTCTGCATGTGTACTGCGACGGGCAACCGAGCCCGTTCCTGCCGTCCCCGGCGAAGGAAAAGGCGGGAACCCGGGGAGATCAAGTATAAAGCGACCGGAATCAACCAAACTAAAGGAGGTGCGACGAACTCAGACAAAGGTGGTCCGACCATGAAAAAACACAAGTGGGAGCTGCTTGCGCTTTCTTCCATACCGCTGATCATGACGCTGGGCAATTCCATGCTGCTGCCGGTCCTGCCCCAAATTGCCAAAGAGCTGTCCATCAGCTCCTTCCAGGTCAGCATGATGATTACGGTGTACGGGATCGTAGCCATTATCCTGATTCCGGTTGCCGGCTACTTGTCCGACCGGTTCGGCCGCAAAGCCGTCATCCTTCCGAGTCTGATCATCGCCGCGCTCGGCGGCGCCGTGTCGGCGGGAGCAGCCTGGTGGCTGGAGGGGAACGCCTCCTATGCGGTCATTCTGGGCGGCCGGTTCCTGCAGGGGATCGGGGCGGCAGGGGCTTTTCCCATCGTCATTCCGTTTGTCGGAGATTTGTTCAAGGAAGAGGAAGAGGTCAGCAAGAATCTCGGCATTATCGAAACCTCGAATACGTTCGGCAAGGTGCTGAGTCCGATTCTCGGGGCGCTGCTGGGCATCTGGATCTGGTTCGCGCCCTTTCTGGCTATCCCGGTGCTGTGTCTGCTTTCTTTTGCTCTGGTGCTGTTTCTGGTGCGCAATCCGAAGAAGAAAAAGAGCGGAGAGGACCTTCCTTCGTTCCGTGAGTTCGTCAAGGGAATTGCCGCCATTCTGAAAGAGAAGGGGCGATGGCTGTACTCGATCTTTGCCATCGGCTGCATCTGCATGTTCGCCACCTTCGGCGTTCTGTTCTACCTGTCGGAGACGCTGGAGAAGCGGTACGGGATGCACGGCGCCACGAAAGGGCTCGTCCTGGCCATTCCGCTTGCGCTGTTATGCCTGTCTTCTTACGGGGCCGGCAAATTGATCGGCGAGAACAAGCCGCGGATGAAATGGCTGGCTTTCGGAGGAATGGTTCTGCTGACGGGGGCCATGCTTCTGGCAGGAATCAGCAGCGGGGTCTGGTATGTGCTTGCCATGCTCAGCGTAGCCGGCATCGGGATCGGAACGGCGCTTCCCTGCATGGACGCCCTCATTACGGAAGGCATCGACAAGGAAATGCGCGGCACGATTACCTCGCTCTACAGCAGCATGCGCTTCATCGGCGTCTCTCTCGGTCCTCCCGTAGTGTCGCTTCTGATGAAGGGCGGACATTGGGCTCTCTTCGGAACGATGGCAGCGGTTGGCCTGATCGGCGGCCTTCTCGCTCTTCTGGCCATCCGGCCAAGCAAAGATAAAGGGAAAGGCAAGAGCGGCGGAAGCCAGGGCAGCAGGTTCCACCGGCGTCATCCGGCTCCGGGCCGGAGGGCGCGGGCAATGCGCTGAGGTCCCGGAGAACCGGGAGATGTATATCCGGCGGGATGGAGAACGGGTATGGACCCGGAAGTAGACCGGAGAAATCATACCGTTTAGTTAGACAAGCCGACAGCCGCGGTCCTCTAAGGGGGAACGCGGCTGTCGGCTTGATGGCCCGCAGGGGGAAGCAGGAGAGATGCAGGAGAGATGCAGGAGAGAATGGCCGCTGAAGCCGGGGAAATTCTCCCCGCGTTTGGGCTGCCGGTTCTTCAGCTCTGCTTGGCCGCCTGCGGAACGCTCTCCCAGTCCTTCAGGAAGCGGGCGATGCCGATGTCGGTAAGCGGATGCTTCCACAGCGACGGAAGAAGGGAGCCCGGAATGGTCGCAATATGGGCGCCGGCGAGAGCCGCCTGTTCAACGTGCGCAATGCTGCGGATACTGGCCGCGATAATCTCGGAAGCCAGACCGTAGTTGGCAAGAATGGTCTTCAGTTCGCGGATCAGCTTCATGCCGTCGACGCCGATGTCGTCGAGCCGTCCGACGAACGGGCTGATGTAGGTCGCTCCCGCCTTGGCCGCCATCAGTCCCTGGGTTACGGAGAAGATCAGGGTCACATTCGTCTTAATGCCTTTCTTCGTCAGTTCATAGCAGGCTTCCAGCCCGTCTTCCGTCATGGGCAGCTTGATGACGACATTCGGCGCCCACTCGGCAATCTCATAAGCTTCTTCAAGCATCTGGGCCGCTTGCAGTCCGATGACTTCGGCGCTGACGGGTCCGGGAACGATTTCTACGATCTCTTTGATGACGTCCTTGAAGAGACGGCCTTCCTTCGCGATCAGGGACGGGTTGGTGGTCACGCCGTCGACCAGACCGAGTCTGACAATGCGCTTGATTTCTTCAATATTGCCGGTATCCAGGAAAAATTTCATGATGAACGTATCCTCCCTTTGTGGCATGTATTGGTAAATCCTGCTGACAGCTTCATTATGGGTCAAGGGTTGCAGAGATTCAACTGTTATTTTGAGTATTTCAAAATAACTTTTATAGAATCGGCCGCCAATAGCCTGCCGGACGGCGGAATGCGATTGGCCCGGCCTGTCCCCGGGTATTACGTTGTAACGGAGAAGGAAGCACAAGCCCGTCTCCAACTCATCGGAAGGCGGTGATCCGGATGCAGCGGGTCGCGATTATTTCGGATATACACGGCAATGTGCCGGCGCTGCGGACGGTTCTGAAGGATATCGGCAGCCGCGGCATCGGCCGGGTTCTCTGTCTGGGGGATATGGTCGGGAAGGGACCGCAGCCGGCGGAAGCGCTGGATCTGGTTCGCGAACATTGCGGGGCTGTTGTCGCCGGCAACTGGGAGGCGATTGTAGCCGACCCGGAGCAGCAGGAAGCCGACGAGGCGGCGCGCTGGCAGGCGGAGGCGCTGGGCCGGGAGCGTCTGGCGTGGATCGCCGGGCTCCCGTTCGCGCTGGACTACCGCGTAGGCGGGAAGAAACTCCGGCTGTTCCATGCTTCGCCGGACAGCGTCTATACCCGCGTCCAGCCGTGGGCGCCGGAGAAGGACCGGCTGAGGCAGTTCGCCGAGTCCCGGGCGCTTGCCCTGGCCGGCTGCACGGGGCGCCCGGACCTGGTCGGCTATGGCGACGTGCATCACGCTTTTATGCAGACGCTGCAGCGCCGGCTGCTGTTCAATGCCGGAAGCGTCGGTACCCCGCGGGATATGCCGCTCGCCTGCTACTGCATTCTGGAAGGCGAGTGGGATTCGGATCAGGAGGCCCCGGCTTCGCTGCAATTCGTCCGGCTTCCTTATGACATTGCGGAGGCCGCCCGGATTGCCCGGTCCTCGGATATGCCGGGACGGGACATCTACCTGCGCCAGCTGACGACGATGCGGCCCGGAGGCTGAAGTTCGGCCTTTTGTGCCCGGTATCGTTCTGGTATAGTATAGAACGTCAAGAACCGATTGTCCTGGGAAGGCGGGAGTCGAAGTGAGAGTGGAGATTAAGGGAACGGGCATTGAAGCGATCCGGGGCGACATTACGGCTTGGGGAGGCGACGCCATTGTCAATGCCGCCAATTCGGGATTGTTCGGCGGAGGCGGCGTGGACGGCGCCATTCACCGCGCAGGGGGGCCGGCCATTGCTGAAGAGTGCGCCGAAATCCGGCGCAGGCAGGGCGGCTGTCTGCCGGGCGAAGCGGTCCGGACCGGACCCGGCCGTCTTGGCGTGCGCCATCTGATACATACGGTGGGACCGATCTGGAAGGGCGGCAGCGCAGGCGAGCGGGACATTCTGGCTCGCTGCTACCGCAGCAGCCTGAAGCTGGCGGCGGAACTCGGAGCCCGATCGGTTGCTTTTCCCAACATATCGACAGGCATTTACGGCTTTCCGAAGGACGAAGCCTGCGGCATTGCGCTTCGCACGGTCGCCGATTATCTGGCAGCGGCGGCGGAGGAGACGCGCCCGGAGGAAATCGTCTTTATCTGCTTTGAGGCGGATAATCTGGCTCTCTACGAAGAGCAGATGGAGCATTTCAAGCAATCAGGAGACCATAAGGGTAACAGGGGGAAATGAGATGAACACGAAGCAGATGGCGGCGGAACAAGCCGTTCAGTACGTGCAGGACGGGATGAAGGTTGGACTGGGTACAGGTTCAACCGCTTACTGGGCGATCGCCAAGCTCGGCGAACGCGTGGCGGAAGGGCTGCGGATCACGGCGGTCGCAACATCGGTAGCTTCCGAGGAGCAGGCACGCGGACTGGGCATCCCGCTGCTTGGCTTCGGCGAGATCGGACGGCTGGACCTGACGATCGACGGAGCGGACGAGCTGAACGACCGTCTGGAGCTGATCAAGGGCGGCGGGGGCGCGCTGCTGCGCGAGAAGATCGTCGCGATGAACAGCGACCGTATGATTGTGGTCGCGGATGAGAGCAAAGCGGTGCCTAAGCTGGGCCGGTTCCCGCTGCCGGTCGAGATCGTGCCGTTCGCCTGGGAATGGACGCTGGACGCCATCCGGGCTCTGGGCTGCACGCCGGAGCTCCGCAAGAGCGGCGACCAGCTCTACCGGACCGACAACGGCAATTATATCGCCGACTGCCGGTTCGGCGAGATCGCTTCTGCCCAGCAGCTGGCGGACGCGCTTCAGCGCATTCCGGGCGTGGTCGAGCACGGGCTCTTCATCGGCATTGCCAGTCTGGCGATTATCGGCCACAGCGACGGCCGGATCGAAGTGAAGGAGCCCGCCGTCTGAATGGCGGGCCCCCTTAAGGCTGCGGACCGGGACATTCGCTGCCGGGAATGGTATACTGTTTCTTCTGGAAAGAGAGAAGAAGGAGGCTTTTTACAATGTTGGTTGATTTGATACCGAGACTCGAAGAGCCGGTTATCCCGGAACTGCTCGGGTATGCGGTGGCGGGCGAGCCCGAGCTGCTGCGGCAGGCCGGGCTCGATTATGCGGGAAGCGATGACTTGCGGCTGGCGGGCTGGGAGGAAGACGGAGTCGTGGTCGGTCTGGTCGGCTACGAGGAGACGGAGGACGGATCGCTCGTGATCCGGCACATCGCCGTTCTGCCCGAGAACCGGGGCCGGGGCTACGCCCGGGGTATGCTGCTGGAGCTGATGCTGGAGCGCAACCCCAGGTTTGTTCTGGCGGAGACGGGCGACGAGCTGGCTGCCGACTTCTACCGCCGCCTTGGATTTATGGTCTATTCGCTGGGAGTCAATCCTGCGGGTGTGGAGCAGTTCCGCTGTGTCTATGAAGTGGAAGAAGCTCAGGACGAGGATTAACAAGGGAGCCAGGATGCCGGAAGAGCCGATGGAGAGATCGCGCGGAACCGTCCAAGTTAATGCCGTGCGGCGCTTTCGCGGCGACAAGAGCGCCGGCGGTGAAGATTCAGCCCTCAAGATGTAGCGTTTCGCCTGCAAAAAGTCCTGTCCGGCATGCCGGACAGGACTTTTTTGGGATTACCGCCGGACTCAGCGCAGACCGGCGAACCAGCTGCGGAGCGCCCAGCCCCGCTCCTGACGTTTCTTGTAGCGGGGCAGCGACCGGTAGACAGCTACCGACTCCCTGAACGACCGCTTGGCTTCTCCGGAATTGCCGAGTGTCCGGTACATCGAGCCCAGCAGGTAGTAGGACTGGCTGGAAGAGGAATGAACGGCTTGAAATTCATGAAGATAGCGCATCGATTTATCGCGGTCCGTATGGCGGAAGGCTTCGGCAAGGCGAAGATAAGGCTCGCCGTAACGGGATTTCGGGTTCAGCTCAAGACCTTGAAGGACCCGGCGTTCTCCCTCTTCCAGCCGGCCCAGCTTCAGATCGACCATACCGAGATCGACCCAGTAATCGGCGGACTGCTCATAACGGTCTTCAATGCCGGCGAGCAGCTCCCGGGCCTCGGCATACTTCTTGCGCTCGGCAAGCAGCCGGGCCAGCTCGTACCGGGAAGAAACGTCATTCGGATTCATCGAGAGCGTGCTGCGCAGCCGGGAGATTTGTCTTCCCCGCTTAAAAGGACGCACAATGCTGGGGAAGATGCCGACATAGCGGCGGTCCAGAATATAAAGAATGGCGATGAGAATCAGCAGCGCCAGAACCGGGTTGCCAACCAGATTCCATAGAAGCACAAAACCAATGAACTTACCCAATCCGACCCCTCCAGAATCAATATGCGCCCATAATACCACAAAAAAGGAAAAAGGCCGACCGGGAAAATTAAATCTAAAATTTTATAAATTTTTTCACTCAAAATTGTTTAGGACTGGAAACCTTGGGGTAAGTATGAGAAAACATTGCGTTTGACGCGCAGCCAATCGAAGGAGGAAGGTTGAAGTGAGCATGACTGTACATAACCTGATGGCATTCAATCAGCAATACTTTAGACCCGTACCCCCTCTCGCTCCCAAGCGTGAGAACGCAGACGAGAAATCGCAGAGTTTTCAAGCCATCCTGAATGAAAAAATGAACGCGAACGCCTCGCTTGCCCGTTAAGGGGCAGGTTCGGGCCTTATATCGCCAAACAAAGGGGCCGTCTCAAAAGACGGCCTCTTTGTTTGGGTTATTTCACTTCGAAGAACTCGCAGCTTCGCCGCGAATAATAAGTCAGGTCGCTGACGCGGTTCTGAATGATAATGTCGGAGTCGGTAAAACGGACGACGGTACCTCCGGAGAGAACGAGATGGTCGTTCTCGAAGACCCGGACGGGCAGCCGGCGGTCCATCGCTTCCTGGAAGTCGCTGTCGTTCAGCAGCGGACGGTTAATGGGCATGGAACGGTTGCTCCTTTTCTGATAAGAATAGTACCAGTATACACCGGAAATATTTCCACCCCAAATCGGAAGTTTGCCTCGTCGGCGGACTTCCGGTTTTGCTCTAGACTGGAGAAGGAGGACTGGCTCCGCCGAACCCGGCTGCTGCGCGTGAAGGCTCGCCTTCCAAGGGGCAGCCGCAGGACCGGATGCCCGCCGCAGGAATCCGGCTTTCTTGCGGCGAATAGATTAACCGGGATAGAATAGAACGCTTACAATACCGGAAGGGAGACGGGGAATGAAGCTTCGCCGCAAAATTCTGTTCGCCATTATTCTGCTGGTCTTCATTCCCGTCATTCTTATGGGAACGGTGACGTATATCAGCTTCTCGAACGCCATGGAGAGCAAATCGAGCAATTTCTACTGGATCTCGCTGCAGGAAACGGACCGCAAGCTGGGGTTCGCTCTGGGCGAGATTTCGTATGTAACGAATTCCGCGATCCTGCAGACACCCATTCAGCAGGCGCTGAAGCAGCCGGGTTATGTACTCACCTACGACCGGAAGCAGGATATCAACAATCTGCTGATCAATCATGCCATGGTCAGCTCGTTCAGCCTGTTCGGCAAGGACCGGACGATCTATCAATACAACAATGCTTCGTTGTCCTTTGCCGATCTGAAGAAGCAGCCCTGGTATGAGGCCATGATTCGGGCGGAGGGCCGCCCGGTCTGGTCGGGACCCGGGGAGAACGGTTCGGCGGCATCCGGGCAATCTGTTCTGATTCAGGCGCGGGTCGTCAAGGATTACTACTCGCTGGAGGATATCGGTTATCTGGTCGTCTATGTCAAGCCTGAGCTGCTGGATCAGATCATGTGGGAGGCTGCGACCCTCAAGAAAGGCGATATTCTGCTTGTGAACCGCCAGGGCAATATCGTCTTCAGCAAGTCGGGTGAACATTTGGGGGAGCAGACCGCTTTTCCGTTCCTGCAGAGTGGATATAAGCGGGAGAAGGATCATTATATCGACCGTTACCAGAACGAACGATCCCTGATTACTTATCTGCCGTCCGAGAATGCCGACTGGTACCTGACCGCCATCACTCCGATGAACCTGATTACGGCGGAGACGGCGCCGATCCGCAATATCGCCATTGCGCTCAGCCTGATCTCGCTGCTGTCGGCCTTTCTGTTCGACCACTATTTCGTGAGGAAGCTGATCGCGAGCATCAGCGGCGCAGTGGCGGGCATGAAGCGGGTGAAGCAGGGAATCTTTCTGCCGATAGCGAGACCGGAGCCCGCGAACGACGAGAGCGATCATCTGATCGACGGCTTCAACCGGATGAGCGACCAAATTCAGAGCCTGCTGCAGCAGGTGGAAGCCGAGCAGCTTCGGAAGAAAGAAGCGGAGATGCAGGCGCTGATGGCCCAGATTAATCCGCATTTCATCTATAACTCTCTGGAATCCATCAATTCAATGGCGGTTCTGCACGGCAATCGGGATATCAGCCGGATGGTCGTTTCGCTCGGCAAGCTGCTGCGCATCAGCATCAGCCAGAACCAGGAACTCATCCCGCTCGGCATGGAGATGGAGCATGTCCGGCATTACCTGGATATTCAGAAATTCCGGTTCGAGGACAAGTTCTCCTACTCCATCGCGGTAGAACCGGAACTGAAGACGTATATGACCCAGAAGCTGATCGTGCAGCCGATCGTCGAGAACGCGCTGTATCATGCCATTGAGCCGATGGAATCGCCCGGCACGATCGACATCTCCATTCGGCAGGCCCCGGGCGGGGATCTGCTTATCCTGATCGCCGACAACGGCCCGGGATTCGATCTCTCCGCACTGTCCGAGGTCTGGGAGAAAGACAAGAGCGGGCAGAAGAAGTACAATGACCGCGGCGTAGGCCTGAGAAATGTCCATGACCGGCTGAACCTGCGTTTTGGCCCGGTCTACGGCATTATGATCTGCTCGTCGCCGGGCTGCGGTTCGGTGATTCGGCTGCGAATTCCCTGCGTTCTTCCCTAAGCGGCCGAATATGAACAAGGAAGGAGGCTAGGGTATGAAATGGTTGTCAAAGTGGGGATGGCTCGCGGCCTATGCGGTGCTGATGACCGGAGCGGTCCTGGTGATTGTCCGGGGGGAGTCGGCGCCTGCCGAGCCCAATCCGCCGGACAAAATCACGCTGAGTTTCCGTCATTTCTGGGTGAAGGAACATGACCGGTCTCTGCTTGAAATCTTTGAGCAGACCGTCGAATCATTTCAAATGAGCCACCCCAATATCAAGATCAGTGTCGAAGGCATCGACCAGACCACACACCGGGAGCAGCGGCTCAAGGGAGAGATGGTCACGGGCACGCCTCCCGATATGTTCGTGCTCTTCGGGGGGGCCGAGATCGAACCTTATGTCCGCTCGAACCGGCTTGCGGATCTTACCGGCTTTCTGCGGGAGAACGGCCTGGAGCACCAGTTCAAGGACCTGCAGCTCTGGACGTTCGGCGGGCATGTCTACGGGCTGCCGATTGAAGGCAATGCCGAGCCGCTCTACTATAATCAGGCGCTGTTCAAGCTGCTCGGCATTGCGCCGCCGCAGACGCTGGCGCAGCTCGACGAGGCGATTGTGCGCCTCAAGGCGGCCGGATATATTCCGTTCGCCCTCGGCAACGAGGACAGATGGCCTGCCGGCATTTTTGCCCATTATCTGCTCGACCGTTACGCAGGACCCGAACCGATTCGGGGGATTGCCGCAGGCGTGCAGGGGGCTTCCTTCCGCAATGATGCCTATCAGTCGGCTTATGCGCATCTGGAGCGGTGGATTCGGGAAGGCGCCTTCAGCCCGGATGCGAATGCGCTCTCTACGGAAGGAGCCGTCCGCCAGTTCACGAGCGGGCAGGCGGCCATGTACCTGAACGGGAATTGGGACATCAATCTGTTCGGCGGAACGGGTGCGGCGGAGAACTTCGGGGAGCAGGTCGGAGTTCTGCCTTTTCCGGCTCTGCATGAGGGCGGAGAGCGATCCGTAGCCGGCGGCTATACGATCGGGATAGGATTGTCCTCGAACTTGTCGGGCGCCAAGCTTGAGGCGGCGCTGGATTTCATGAAGGCTTTCTACACAGAGGAAGTCCAGAACCGGATCGTCTACGAAGGACGGCGCATCCCCTCTATGGAGGTAGCGTTCGATCCCGATCAGACCGGACCGGTCTTCGCGCAGGTGGCGCGTATGCTGGCCGATAGCCCGGACAGCTTTGTGCCGTATGACAATATGCTGTCGCCCGAGGTGAAGAAAGCCTTCCTGAACGGCCTGGGGGGGATGCTGGACGGGACGGAGAATGCAAGACAGGCGCTGGAGGAGACCGAGCAGGCTTCGGTGCGGTACTGGCAGCTGATACGAAGCTCGGGAATGCCATAATGGAGGAGGGAACAGTGATGAGAACGCCCGTGGAACGCGGAACGGAACGGTATAAAGCGCTGCTCGTAGACGATGAGCCCATCATTCTGCGGAGCCTGAGGGCCGCCATTCCGTGGGAGGAGCTGCGAATCGGAATTGTCGGCGAGGCCAGGAATGGCGAGGCTGCACTGAAGCTGATTGAAGAGACGGCGCCCGATATTGTCATCAGCGACATCCGGATGCCCGGAATCGACGGGCTGTCGCTGATGCGCGATGTACTGAGCGCGAACGACCGCCTGCTGTTTATCTTTATCAGCGGATACGGCGAATTTGAATATGCCCGCGAAGCGCTGCGGATGGGGGCGTTCGATTATCTGCTGAAGCCGATCGATCACGACGAGCTCGAAGTCATGCTGGAGAGAGCGGTGGAGAAGCTGGATACCCGGCGCGAGAACGATCAGCTGCTGCACTCCGCCCGGGCGCTCTCGGAGCTGGCGCGGGAGCGGCTGTTCGCCGGACTGATCGAAGGCCGTGACGGACCGCTGCAGCAATTGAAATGGCTGGAGCGCGGCGAACTGGAGGACAGCTATTTCCTGATCGCCGTTCAACTGGACGGCTATGCCGGCTTGGGCAGCGCATGGACGGACGAAGAAAAACGTCTGTGGCTGTTCGCCATCCGCAACATTCTGGAGGAATGGTCAACGGGCTGGCGGGGCTTGGCCCTGTTCCCCTACCACGGAGGAGAATGGGTGCTGCTGTTCCCCGGAGCCAATCCGGGTACCCGCGAAGAGGTGGCGGCGGACCTGATCGAGACCATCCGCCGGTATGCCAAGCTGAGCTGCTCGGCGGGCATCAGCCGGGAGCATGCCGGGCTCGGACAGCTGTCCACCGCTTACGCCGAAGCATCCAAGGCGCTGGTCCGCCGGTTCTACGACGGTCCCGGACGCGTCTATGCTCCGGTGGAAGAGCGCGGAGCAGCGGGATCGGCCGCTTACCCGATGGATGCGGAGCGGGAGCTTGCGGAGAGTGTCCGCCAGCTGGACGCCGCACGGCTCCGGAACGGGCTGAACCGGTTCCGGGAGGCGCTGTCGGCCGCTTCGGCAACCCGCGAACAGGCGGAACGCCATTTGACGGAGCTGCTGGTGGTGCTCTACCGGGGGCTGGAAGAATGGACCGGCTCTTCCCCGGGGTCTCCGGATGTGCTGCTGGACAGACTTCGCAGGCTGGGGACGCTGGATGAAATGATGGCCGAAGCGGCGGCGGAGCTGACGGCGGCGATTGCGTCGGCCGTCCATACTGTGCCGAAGGACGATCCCCGCAGCATCGCCGACAAGGTGCGGCGGTTCATCGAATCGAGCTACAGCAAGGAGATCGGCGTGGAAGAAGCCGCAGAGGTAGCGGGCTTGTCCGTCAGCCATTTCTGCACGCTGTTCAAGAATACGACCGGTTATACGTTCTTGGAGTATCTGACCCACTGCCGGATCGAGAAAGCCAAATATCTCCTTACGAGCAGCGAAGTAAAGGTATACCGGATTGCTCCGCTTGTCGGCTATCAGGACCCGCGCTATTTTGCCCAGGTGTTCAAGAAGGCTACTGGAAAGACGCCGACGGAATACCGCGAGGCCGGAACTTCCTGAATGAACTGAACGGCCTGAACGAGCTGAATGAACTGAACGAACCCCAAAATAAAAGAACAAAGCCCTGATGAGCGGGACTTTGTTCTTTTTGTTCATTCCTTAAGGACGAAATTAAGCCGCTTCAGCCTAGCCGCCATGACCGCTCCGCAGGGCCTCCATCAGCGGCCACCGCCGTACAGGCGGGCTAACTCGGCCGCGGCCCGCCGGGGATTCTCCGCCGCAGCGATGGCGGAGATGACGGCCAGTCCGTCCGCTCCGGCTGCAAGCGCGGGGGCGGCATTGCCCGCCGTCAGTCCGCCGATGGCGGCCATCGGGAGGTCCGGCTCATACCGCCGCAGCGCGGACAGAAGCCCGGGGCCGCAGGCGGGCTTCGCGTCGGGCTTCGATCCGGTGGGGTAGATCGGCCCGACGCCGATATAATCGGCCCCGTCGGCGGCAGCCCGGCGGGCCTCTTCCGGCGTGTGCGCAGACACGCCGAGGATCGCGGCGGGACCGAGCCGCTGCCGCAGCCCGGCGGCAGGAGCATCCTCTTGGCCGACGTGGACGCCGTCGGCACCGACAGCGAGCGCGAGTTCGACGTCGTCGTCGACCAGGAACGGCACGCCGCTCGCCCGGCAGATCGCCCGCAGCTCGCGGGCGAGCCGGAGAAGGGGCGGCCCGGTGAGGGCGCCCGCTCCTTTTTCCCGGAACTGGAACAGGGTGACGCCGCCGGCGATCGCTTCCCGAAGGACGTCTGCGGGCGGACGGCCCCGGGTATCGGCGCTGCCCATAATGAAGTAGACGCGAAGAAGCGGAGCGATCTTACCCCTGCTCCAGCGGCGGGCGAGTTCCCCGGAGGCCCGGAGTTCTGCCGCCTCCAGGCTGTCCGGACTGGTGAAGAAGCGTTCGGAGAACTCAGACATGCTCTCCGCTCTCCCTTCGGGCCATTCGGCGCTTGTAGGCAAAATGATTGGTCGGCCCGTGTCCGCTCCCAAGGCCGAGCCCGTCTTCGATCGCCGCCTGCACGAACGCCTTGGCGGCCGCTGCGGCCTCCGGGACCGAAGCGCCTCGCGCCAGTTCGGCGGCGAGGGCGGCCGAGAAGGTGCAGCCGGTGCCATGCGTATGCCGGGTGGCAATCCGAGGGCTCTCCAGCCGGAGGAACCCGCTGCCGTCATAGACGAGATCGACCGCCCGGTCTCGGTCTTCCTCGGCGTGTCCGCCTTTCAGAATGACGAACCGGCTCCCGAGGGAGTGAATGGCGGCCGCGGCCCGCTCCCGGTCGGCGAAGCTGCGAATCGGGAAGCCGGCGAGCAGCTCGGCCTCCGGGACATTCGGCGTCACGGCCAGCGCAAGCGGCAGAAGCTGCCGCCTCAGCGCTTCCAGAGCCTCTTCGCGCAGCAGGCGTGCGCCGCCCTTGGCCGTGATGACCGGATCAACGACGAGCTTCTTCCATCCGTACCGGACAGCCCGTTCGGCGACCGTCTCGATAACCTCTCCGCTGAACAGCATTCCGGTCTTGACGGCGTCCGGAGGGAGGTCGGCAGCGACCGAATCCATCTGCATGCCGACCTGTTCCGCCGCTACCGGAAGCACGCCCTGAACGCCGAGCGTATTCTGGGCGGTAATGGCGGTCAGCGCGGACGTTCCGTAGACACCGAGCTCCTGGAACGTCTTGAGGTCGGCCTGGATGCCGGCTCCGCCGCCGCTGTCCGATCCGGCTATGGTGAGAGCGACCGGGACCGAGCAGGCATCGGCTATTGATCCGCCGGAGCCGAGGGCACCGCCTAGAGGCAGGCCGCTCTGCATCTCCCGGCATTCATGGTGACCAGCCCAGTTCATGGCGTCACCCGGTTCACCTGCTCGCGCTCGCGGATGAGCGCCAGCTCCCCGATGCTGCCGGATTGCAGGGTGGACAGCCGGTTCAGAAATTCAATCTGGAAGCTGCCCGGCCCCAGATCGGCCGCCGCCTCGGCGGCGAGGGAAGCGGCGGAGCCGTAGAAGGCCGCAGCCTCTGCGGCCGCCTCCAGGACGCCGCCTCCGGCAACAGCCGCGAAGGCGCCGATGACGGCGCTCAGCAGACAGCCCGTGCCGGTTACGCGGGTGAGCAGCGGATGACCGCTCCGGACAAGGAGCGTTCGCTTGCCGTCCGTTACAACATCCTCCCGCCCGGTCGCAATAACGACACAGCCGTAGAGGCGGGCAGCGCGTTCAGCGGCCGGAACGATGTCTCCCGCACTCTCTCCGGCATCCACTCCCTTGCTGGCCCAGGCTTCTCCGGCGAGATTCGCAATCTCTGCCGCATTGCCGCGGATGGCCGCAAGCTTAAGACTGCGGGCCAGCAGGGAAGCCGATTCGGTCCGGTAGGCCGTGGCGCCCGCACCTACAGGATCAAGCACGACCGGAACGCCGCTCCGGTTCGCGGACTGGCCGGCGCGCAGCATGGCTTCCAGCGAGAGCTCGTCCAGCGTGCCCATATTGAGTACGACGGCCCCCGCCATCGCGGCGGCTTCCTCGACTTCGGGCAGGCCGGCAGCCATGAAAGGGGAAGCGCCGATAGCGAGCAGGCCGTTCGCGCTGAAATTGGCGACAACAATATTCGTGATGTTGTGGACAAGCGGATTGACTTGTCGAACTTGATCCAGGTAAGACATGGGAAATCCTCCTTGTGAATAAGTTGAGAACCTGTTTGCGTTGCAAGAGCGTAATTCTGCCGCAGAGCGAGAAGCGAGAGGGTACAGAGAAGGGCAGGCTCACGGAGCGATCAGGCGATTGTCGGAACCGGCCTCCTTCGGGTCGATATTTCCGGGCAGCAGCTTCCGGCCTTTAAGCCAATTTCCGATCTGCTCCCAGGATTCCGGGCCGAGGTAGCCGTAGGGCTCGTCTCCGAAATCCATCAGCGGCAGCAGCAGGGCAAGGCTGGCCCGCTCAATCTCCGGATCAAGCGGAGCGGCGGTCTCCTCGTGCTTCAGCAGAATCGCCAGCGCTTCCTGCGGATGGCTGTTGACATAGGCCTGTCCTTCCGCAGCGGCGGCGAGAAACCGCCGGATCACTTCGCCGCGTTCGGCCAGGGTCTGCTCGCTGGCGGCGAAGACCAGCTCGGCATAATCGGGTACGCCGAAATCCGCCGGATTCAGCGAGAGAACGGAACAATGCTGCTTGTCCAGCAGCAGCTCTTCGTGGTTGACAAATCCGCCGATTACGGCATCGGTCCGTCCGGTGGCGAGAGCGGGAATCAGGTCATAGCCGACATCGACGAGGTTCAGCCCGGAAGAGTCGCCGCCGTCCGCTTCGACCATGGTACGGAGCATGGCGTCATAGAGCGGAATCGAGGAATACCCGATCGTCCGGCCAGGAAGCTCTCGGGGCCGTGTGATTCCTTCTTCATCTGCCCGGATCAGCAGCCGGTTCAGCGGATGGCGGACAACGGCGGATACCGCTTTGACGGGAACGGACGCCCCCCGCGCCATCAGAACCTGCGGCTGATAGGTCAGAGCGAGATCGACTTGGCCGGCGGCGGCCAGTCTCAAGGCATCGTTGGTTTCAGCGGGCATCCGCAGTTTGACCTTCAGATTCCTGTCGGCAAAATAACCGTTCTCCTCCGCCGCATAAAGAAACGAATGCACCGCGTTCGGATACCAGTCCAGCATGACGGTCAGCTGGTCGGGCCGGGACCTGCTCTCGCCCGCCGATCCCGGCCGGGCGGCATCCGCCGCATTCCGGGCGCTTGCCGGATCGCCCTGAACCGCTGCGCCTTGAACCGCTGCACCCGTCATCCGGCCACAGCCTGCGGCGGTCAGCAGGAGGCCAAGCACCACGGCTAGGAGCAGCGGGCCGCCTCCCGAACTCCTCAATCTTGAATTCATCCTCTCATCTCCTTGTAATCTTCTATCCGCCCAAGGCTGCTTCTCCGGCAGATGACAGCTTCCGCCAGCCGGACAGTCAGCAGCAGCGAGAGGCCCAGAGCGGCAAGCAGCACGACGGCGGCGAACATATCGGCGCTTCGGAGGCCGGAAGCCATACGCCGGCAGTAGAAGCCGAGTCCCCGGCTTCCGCCCAGCCATTCCCCGATTGTAGCTCCGATTACGCTGTAGACGGCGGCCAGCCGAAGACCGCCGAAGAAAGCAGGAAGGGCGGCCGGAATCTCCGCCTTGATCAGAACCTGGCGCCGCCTCGCCCCCATCGCCAGCATCAGCCCGCGATATTCGCTTCCTGCCCGGCGGATTCCGTCATGCAGCCCTGCCATGATCGGATAGAACGCCGTCAGCAGCACCACAAAGGCTTTGCTCCACAGCGAATAACCGAACCAGAGAATGAACAGAGGCGACAGAGCGACAAGCGGAATCGTCTGGCTGAAGACGAGCAGCGGATACAGCGCCTTCTCCAGCGCGGAACTAAGCGCCATTCCGAGTCCAAGCGCCGTTCCGGCGACCAGAGCCAGGAGAAGGCCAACCGCCGCTTCGCCGAGCGTAGCGGGCAGATGGACCTTGAACAGCGGCCCGGCTTCCAGGGCCAGGGCGCGAAGAACGGCGGTCGGAGGCGGCAGGATGTAGGCCGGGGTTCCCGCCGCCCGAACTCCGGCTTCCCAGACGGCAAGTCCCGCCGCAACCGCCAGAAGCGGGGGGATGAACGTCTTGCTTAGCGGCGGCCTCTCGCGTTGTCCGGGAGGCGGGGTTCTGGGCTCCGGTTCCGGATTCATCGAATTTCCTCCTTTCAGACCCAACAAAAAACCCGTCCGCTTCACAGGGAAGTGGACGGGTTCATGAAGAGAACGGCGAAGAAACGCGCGCTTTCAATTTCATCGAATCCTCGTATCACTTCCCTACGCTGGTATGATCCAGATCAGGTTCCAAGGGTCCGGCTCTCGCCGTCTCAGTCCACGCGGACTCCCCTAGTGAAGAACGGGTCTATTTGATTTTGGGATAAAATGCCTCTCGACTATATCACGCCGGAAGCCGAAGAGGCAAGATAGAAAAATTCAGGAGTTGTCGGCTGCGGCGGGAGCGGGATGCTGGCGGAGATAATCCAGGGCATCATAGAGCATAACCGCCGCTTCGCCGCGGCTGATCTCCCGCTTCGGGTCGAACCGGCCGCTGCTATCGAGCCGCGTAATGCCGTATTTCAGCGAACGGACTACGGCGCCCTGATACTCGGGCGCCAGGCTGCTCTCATCGGCAATGCCGGAAGGCTTCACGTTGATAAGAGGCAGAGACCCCGCCTGTTCCATTCCCCGGACGAGCAGGAAGGTGAACAGCTCCCGCGTCAGCCTGGACGCGGGATCGATGTCTTCGGGCACGGGGACGCCGTTATGATAGACGCCGAGGAATGCCTCCGTATACCATTGGCCGTCCAGTACTTTCGTGAAGACCTGCGCGGCCTTCGGCTCCTGGATGAACCGGATGGCGTCGAGACTGAACTGGAAGCCCCCGGCGATCAGTTGTATGCCTTGTGCGGCGGTGAGCGGAGCCTTTGGCGCGAAGCTTTGGGCGTTCATGCCCTGAATGATGCCTTTCGAATGCAGCGATTGGATTTTGTCGCTGCCTTCGGTCGTTCCCAGATCTCCGAACGGGGCGGCAGCCGCGTACAGGGACCCGGCCACGGAAAGGCTCAGGAGAGCGGTGAGCGCAAGCGAAGCGAAGGTTATCGAGCCTGCTTTCTTTTTCATCCTATTAACCCCTTTCATTCAGACGGTTGAGGAATCTGATGTCCGTATAAACGATTCAGGAGGAATAAAGGTTGCAGGCGGGAACGCCTCCTCCTTTTCAAGAGCCCAAATATTTGATATTATTACTATATGATAATTATTATAATTAAGAATCGGCGGCTTAAGCGGCCCGGAGAGGATGGTGCGATCCTTGATGACCATGAGTGATATTGCGGCCCAGTTCGCCGCCAGACAATATAAGCTGACTTCCCAGCGCGAAGCCATTGTTCGGGTTCTGCTGGAGAATGAGACGGAGCATCTTACGGTGGAGGATATCTATCTGAAGATGAAGCCCTACCATCCCAATCTGGGCATGGCCACGATTTACCGGACGCTGGATCTTTTGTCCGAACTGCATATTGTCGAGAAAATGAATTTCGGGGACGGCCCTGCCCGCTACGATCTGCGCGGGGGAGGGCAGGGACATATGCACCACCACCTGATCTGCGAGGATTGCGGAGAGCTGACGGAGATCAAGGAAGACTGGCTGGCAGAGCTGGAAGCGCGTCTGGAACGGGAGTACGGCTTTCTGGTGACCGATCACCGGCTGGACTTCAAGGGACGCTTCAAGACCTGCGAGCGGCATGACTGCCGATCCGCCCGAACCGGGCGGCAAGTGGGCTGAGTTCTTAGCTGCGCGCTTCGGGTGTACGGATTAATGACCGGGCAATTCGGTTATAAAAGGAGTACAACCACGAGGGAGTGATGCGCGATGAAGAACCGAACGAAATCCTCTTATATTGCTGTACTTACTGCTGCTCTCCTGCTGACGGTACCGATTGTATCCGGAGCCAGCGCCGCTTCCCCGGGCACCGCTCCGGCCGGCAAGGTTGCCGCCGCGAAGCTGCAAGCGCCGCTACCGCTGAAGCACGGGTCCGGCATTTATAACGGGCTCGCCGACGGCCACACCGTCGAGATCGACGTCTACGGCGAAGCGACCTCTTTTCAGTTCAGCGATGAATTGAAGGCCGCGGCAGCCTCACTGGAAGAAGGGGAGACGGTGGATTATGTCTATACCGAACGGCGATTGGCCGGACGGCCTGAAGTCAGATTGCTGACGCTTGCAGCCATCAAGGTTCGCAGCCTTGACGGGGACGGAGACGCTCCGGTACACTGACAGGTGTAAGCTGAAGCGGGACCCATAGGAGAGTGAGAGAAGAAATGGCAAGAACGAAGAGCCGCAAGGCGCTGCTGCAAGCGCAGCGGCAGGGCGGATGGAGTCCGGTGATGAACCGGAGAACGAACGGGGATTATGCCGATATTTCCCAGCATGTCCGGGTGAAGCCGGATAAGCAGGCACAACTGAACAAGGCCATGCGGAAGGAGCGGATCACTTATGATGACGCTCCTTTTTGCTGCCCGGATTTTCTTTTGCGTCTAACGGACAGATTCCCGGTAACGGGCCGGCGATACGCCGTATCGGCGGCGGAAGAGCCGGAAGAAGTAGGTATAATTTGCGAATCCGCAGGTCTCCGCCACCTGCTCCAGCGGCATCGGGCTGTACATCATCCGCTCCTTCGCCATTTCCAGCCGTACCTCATTCGCATACTGAATAATGGTTAGACCGTAAGCCTCCTTGAAGAGCCGGACGGCGCGCGAGACCGACAGACCGGTATGGGCGGCCACTTCCTCCAGGCGCACGATGCCAGCAGCATGCTCTTCGATATACTGCTTCATTCCCCTTGCTGCGGCTTCCGAAGAATGGGCCGGCGGCGCTTCCTCCGAAATCCGGTCAATCTCCATGCACAGAATCTGCAGATAGGAAGCCGAGATGTCGGCTGAATAGGCGGACTGCCGCCGCTGCTCCTGCACGAGGGTGCGGAACAGTCCGGCAATGGCTCCGTCGGCCGGAACAGACTGAAGAGAAGGGCGGCTCGCCCTGTCCCGCCACGCATCGAGCCACGGTCCTTCCGCGAAAATGAAGAAGTCCCCGCTGGCTGTAAGCCCCGGCTTGCGCTGCGAATGCTCGATAATCAGCTGATAAGGCTCTCCCGGACAGATGACGAGCAGATCCCCTGCATACATGGGAGCAGAGGAGCCTCCGATCAGGGTAGAACTGGTCCCTTCGGTCTGAAGCCGGAAGAGATAATAGGGCAATCCTTCAGGAACGGAATACTGGAATTTCTTGCGGTGCAGCGAGAAGCCCGCCGACAGAACGGTACAAGCCGGCATGATCCGGTAGCGCCTCCTTGAGTGAAGGGTATAAGAGCAGATTGTTCAGGTTGAAATCAGATTCTTCATTCTATTATAACCGCTTTCATATTACTATGGGAAGGAAGACGGATCAGTTGCTCCGTCATTCGGCATGTATATTGTTCAGGTGAAGGAGTGTAGCGCGGGTGCTGAAGATTGGATTGCAGCTGTATACGCTGCGGGAGCAGCTTGAAGAGGATTTTGAAGGGACCCTCCGCCAGGTGGCGGCTATGGGTTATGCCGGGGTGGAATTCTTCAACTATTTTGGACGGAGCGCCGGGGAAGTCAAGGCGCTGCTGGACGAGACGGGGCTTGTGGCCGTAGGCGCCCATCGTCCCTATCAGGCGCTGCTGAACGACACGGAAGCCGAAATCGCCTATAATAAGGCCATCGGCAACCGCCGCCTGATCATCCCCTTTCTGTCGGAGGAAGAGCGCGATTGGGCGGCCGTCATCGCGAATCTGAAGATCATCGGCGAACGGGTCAAGGCGCAGGGCTCTCAGCTGCTCTATCATAATCACGATTTCGAGCTGCTGGAACGGTACGAAGAACAGACGGCCTTCGATGCCATCTATGCCGGAGTGCCGGCCGATGTGCTTCAGGTCGAAATGGATACCTGCTGGGTGCATCATGCGGGATACGATCCGGTGGCCTACATGGCGGCTTACGCCGGCCGGCTGCCGCTCATCCACCTGAAGGATATGAAGAAGAATCCGGACGGAACCGCAGAGACCGTCGTTCTCGGTGAAGGCGAAGTGGATCTGCCGTCCATTCTGTCGGCCGCCGAGACGCACGGTGTGGAGTGGGCCGTTGTAGAACAAGACTTCTGCAGCCGTTCGCCGCTGGAGAGCGTTCGCGACAGCATGGCCTGGCTGAAGGGTTACGCCGGGAATGAAGGCCAAATCCGGGGCTGACGGCAGCACGCGGAAGAAGTTGCGGCAGGAAGGAAGCAGAGCCGGCTCCGGGATCACCGGGGCCGGCTCTGCCGCGTTCCGGGGAGAGCACCGAGCATCCCTATGCCGGCCATCACCACGGCTCCGCCGGTCCATTGATAGACATTGACCCGCTCCCCGAGCAGCAGGGCGGACAGAATCATCGACGTCAGCGGCAGAAGGCCGGAGAAGGCCGCTACCGTGTAGGCGTCGCAGCGGCGGACGCCTGCATAGAAGAGCGTGAAGGAGAGCCAGGTCACGATCCACCCGTACCAGGCGAGAGCCGCCCATTCCTCCGCTCCCAGAACCTGCAAGGAGCGGACCGGGTGCTCCAGGGAAGCGGGCAGGAGGCAGAGAAGGAAGGCCATCGCGGCGACGAGCAGTGCCTGTATGCCCGGACGAAGTCCCTCCAGGGAACCCGCGCCGTATTTGCGGGCGAGGATGTTGAAGGTAGCCTCGCTCGCAGCCGCGGCCAGTACGAAGGCATTTCCCGCGAGATGCTGAAGAGAGATTCCGCCGGGCTGCAAGCCCGCTCCCTGCAGCAGCGCAATGCCGGCCGCCGCCGCAGCGATGCCGACGATTCGCCGGGCGGTGAGCTGCTCGCGCAGGAAGAGCCAGGCCAGCAGCGCGGTTATCGCCGGGGCGGCGCCGGTAAGAATCCCTGCCTCGGCGGCGCCGGTAGATTGCAGGCCCAGGAACAGCAGCGCCCGGAAGAGAACGATGCCGAGCAGCGCCTGCATGACAAGCATGCGCCAGTCGGCGGCGCGAAGACGGCGGGCCGTGTGCAGGAAGGCCCGTGCCCGCAGAGGCAGCGCTGCGGCCAGAAGCAGCCCGAGGCCGGCGGCGGCAAGAGTGAAGGGTTCGAGCTCGCCGGCAAGCAGCCGGCCTGCGACGGGCGAGGTGCCGGCCAGAATGAAGGCGAGCGCCAGAACCGGCCTGCCATTGTTTCTATTCATAGTGAAGCGTCCTTCCCGGAGGGCCCTTCCGTACCATTAACGATTCGTTAGTGGTATTATAGCAACCCTGCTGGTATGCTTGAAGCGCCAGTTGGAGCGGTTATTGACCGGACCAGTTGGAGCAGTCATGAAAAGCATGATTAAAGGAAGGAGAGACGCCGGTGTGGGACATTGAGCTGAAGCCTCAATCGGAGACCGGCCTGTCCGTGCAGATCTTTCGGTCCTTCCGGAACCGGATGCTCTCGGGCCGCATTCAAGCCGGAGAAGCGCTGCCCTCGACCCGGGAGTTGGCCCGGAGTCTCGGCGTGTCGCGGAATACGGTCACCGAGGCGTACGAACGGCTGGTTGCCGAAGGGTATGCGGTAACCTCCCAGGGCGCTCCGACCCGGGTGGCGGACGGTCTTCGGACGGAGCCGAACCGAGAAGAGACGGAAGAAGAGGCGCAATCGAAGCCGGCGGACGGCCTTCCGGACTGCGCAGCGGAGGCAGCGGCGCCGCTGAAATGGGATTTCAAGACCGGACAGCCGGATTTGACCCGGTTCCCGTGGAAATCCTGGACCCGGGCGCTGCGCGAGGCCCAGGGGACGCTGAGCCCGGCCGGGTTCGGCTACGGAGACCCGCAGGGCTACGGTCCGCTGCGGACGGAAATCGCCGGCTGGCTGCTGCGCAGCCGGGGCATAGAGGCCGATCCGTCGGACATCTGCATTACTTCGGGTTCAACCCAGGCGCTCTACCTGCTGGCCGGAATTCTACACAAGGAAGGGTGCCCCTTCGCCCTCGAAGACCCCTCCCATCCGGGCATCCGCACCATCATGCAGCTCGGCGGGCGGCCGGTGCAGTGGATGCCCGTGGATGACCGGGGCGCGCGGGTTGATACTCTGGAGGGCAAGCCGCTCTCGGCGGTCTATGTGACCCCGTCCCACCAGTTCCCGCTCGGAGGAATTCTGCCGGCAAGCCGCAGGGCATCCCTGGTAAGAATGGCGGCCGAAGGCGGCTATTATGTAATCGAAGATGACTATGACAGCGAATTTCGCTACCGGGGCGCGCCTGTAAGCCCACTGTATGAAATGGACCCTTCCCGGGTCGTCTATGTCGGCACTTTCAGCAAAACCATGTTCCCTGCCCTGCGAATCGGCTTCGCGCTGCTTCCCCCATCTCTCAAGAGCCGGTGGGTTCACCGGCGGACTTTCCTGGACGTGCAGAGCCCCCTGTTGGAGCAAGCTGCGCTGACGCTGTTCCTGCGCGAACGCCTGCTGGACCGCCATGTTCGCCGGATGCGCCGCATTTACGGAACCAAGAGACAGACTCTGCTCACCGCGCTGGAGACGGCGTTCGGGGACAGTGTCCGGGCGCAGGGGGAAGCCTCCGGTCTGCACACGGCGGTCCGCTTTCCCATAGGAACGGACGCCGAGGCGCTGGAGGCGGCCTGCCGGAAGGAAGGGATCGGCGTTTACGCGCTGACGCGGTATGCCACCGTCCGCGCGGAAGCGGACCGAAATACGCTGCTGCTCGGCTACGGCCATCTGGAGCCTGAAGCCATCCGGGAAGGAATAGAGGCCCTGGGCGCCGTCTATGCAGGTATCCGGGCTTATCACGATTGATGAAGGAGAAGAAGGATGGAGAGCCACACGAAATCAAGAATCGGCTTTGATCTGCAAGCCGCGCTGGTGGAATCGAGCCTGGGAAGAGACAAAGGCCTGCTGCTGAAGTCGAAGGAGCTGACCGGCGGGTATTTTAACTCCGCTTATGAAGTTACACTGACCGGCGGTTCGGCCCTGATCCTAAAAATCTCGCCCATGGACGGCATCGCCACCATGAGCTATGAGCGGGACATTATGCGCGCCGAAGTCGCGGCGCTGCGGCTGATGGCGGAGACGGGCACGGTGCCCGTTCCGCGGGTGCTGGCCTACGACGACAGCCGGCGGCTGCTGCCGGCGGATTATTTTATCATGGAGAGAATCGACGGAACGCCGTACAATGACCTCAAAGAGAGCTTGACCGCCAAAGAACGGGCCGCCATCGAGCGCGAAGCGGGACGGCTGAACCGGGCGATCAACGAAATCGGGGGCGAACAGTTCGGACTGTTCGGAGGGCAGGGACCGACAGGAAGCTGGCGGGAGGCCTTCGCCTGGATGATCGGCTTGGTGCTGGAGGATGCGGACCGCCTCGGCGGCTCGCTGCCGATGCCGGTGGAAGAGGTGCGGCGGGCCATAGAGGAACGTCTTCCGCTGCTGGATGCGGTCACGGAGCCACGGCTGGTGCACTGGGATCTGTGGGATGGGAACATCTTCGTAAAAGACGGACGGATCGCCGCGCTCATTGACTGGGAGCGGGCGCTCTGGGGCGATCCGCTGATGGAGTATTACTTTCGCTATCTGGAGAATTCGCCGGCATTCTTCGAGGGGTACGGCAGCTTCTGCAATTCCCCGGATGAGCTTCGCCGACGGAAGCTGTACGATTTCTATCTGGATCTGATTTATTATGTAGAATGCTTCTCCAGAAAGTACGAGAGCCGGGAACATCTGGAGTGGGCGATGGACACCATTAAGAACGGCTGGGAGCGTTTCCTGCAATCTTGACTTGTATTTGGACCCGCTTTTTGTCTATACTATTGATAATTATTATCAATATTAACTTTCTACGATAGAGCGGAGATGGAGACAAGAATGGAACGCCTGCTAGAAGTCAAAGATTTAGCCATATCCTTCCATACGCGCGGCGGCGAGGTTCAGGCCATCCGCGGCGTCAGCTTTCATGTGGATAAAGGGGAGACGCTGGCGATCGTCGGCGAATCGGGCTCGGGCAAGAGCGTCACGTCCCAGGCCTTGATGAAGCTGATTCCCACGCCTCCGGGCCGTTATAAGGGCGGGAGCATCCTGTTCGACGGACAGGAGATCATTACGAAGAGCGAGAAACAGATGCAGTCCATCCGCGGCAAGGAGATCGGAATGATCTTCCAGGACCCGATGACGTCGCTTAATCCGATGATGAAAGTCGGCAAGCAGATCACGGAAGTGCTGCACAAGCACGAGAACATGTCCCGCGGAGCCGCAGTCAAACGCGGCATTGAGCTGCTTAAGCTGGTCGGCATTCCGTCACCGGAGCGGCGCTTCCAGCAGTACCCGCATGAATTCAGCGGCGGGATGCGGCAGCGCGTCGTCATCGCCATGGCGCTGGCGGCCAACCCGAAGCTGCTGATCGCCGATGAACCGACCACTGCGCTGGACGTTACCATTCAGGCCCAGATTCTCGATCTGATGAAGGAACTCCAGAAGAAGATCGGAACGTCGATTATCTTCATCACACATGACCTCGGCGTTGTGGCAAGCATGGCCGACCGGGTAGCTGTCATGTATGCCGGGCAAATTGTCGAGATGGGAACGGTCGAAGAGATCTTCTACGATCCGCGCCACCCGTATACCTGGGGTCTGCTCGGCTCCATGCCGAGCCTCGAGAGCAAAGGCTCCATGCTGACGGCCATCCCGGGAACGCCGCCCGATCTCATCAAGCCGCCCAAGGGCGACGCCTTCGCCATGCGAAGCACGTATGCCATGGCGATTGACTATGAGAAGGAGCCGCCACTGTTCAAGGTGTCGGATACGCATTATGTCAAGTCCTGGCTCCTGCACCCGATGGCTCCGGCCGTAACCCCTCCGGACGCGGTTCTCAAGAAGCATCGCAAGCTGCCGGGAACGTATGAGCAGCCGGTGCAGGTCGACAACTACTTTGAATAATCAGGTTCTTAAGCGTGCGGTCTCTCTGGAGGCCGCACTTTTTTGGTGGAGAGAGCAGCAGGGAGCTAAATTTATATTTATTAATACATGAAACAAAACATATACATCTAAATAAAAGTATTGACGAACCCGCCATCCCGGGCGCAAAATGTAAGGGTATACATATGGAGGTGGACCCTTGTGAAGAAACCTGCGTTCGGCGCTCTGGCCGTTCTGCTCCTGCTTGGCGCCTGCTCGGGGCCGGCCGGCAACCAAGGCGGCGGAGAAGCGCCGTCTAGTCCCGAATTTACCAACGTGTCGGTGCATGACCCGTCCGTAATCCGGGTGAAGGACACGTATTATGTGTTCGGCTCGCATCTGACGGCTGCCAAGACTACAGACCTGATGAACTGGGAGCCGATTGCATCCGGTGTGCATGACGGGAACGCGCTTATTCCGAACGTCACCACCGAACTGGAGGAGACGCTCTCCTGGGCGCAGTCCGATACGCTCTGGGCCCCGGATGTCATTCAGCTGGCGGACGGCAAGTTCTACATGTACTACGACGCCTGCCGGGGCGATTCCCCGCTGTCGGCGATGGGGGTCGCCGTTGCGGATTCCATCGAGGGCCCTTACCGGAACAAGGGCATTATCCTGAAATCCGGAATGACCGGCATTTCGGATGACGGCACGGTCTATGATTCCACCCAGCATCCGAATGTGGTGGACCCCGATGTGTTCTTTGACAAGGACGGCGGGCTGTGGATGGTCTACGGTTCGTACTCCGGCGGGATTTATATTCTGAAAATGGACCCGGCCACCGGCCTCCCGCTGGAAGGGCAGGGCTATGGAACCAAGCTGCTGGGCGGCTATCACGCCCGGATCGAAGGCCCGTACATGCTCTACAGCCCGGAGACGGATTATTACTACCTCTTTCTCTCCTATGGCGGCTTGACTGCCGACGGCGGGTACAATATCCGCGTTGCCCGGTCGAAGAATCCGGACGGACCGTTCGAGGACGCGGAAGGCCGCAAGATGGCGGAGGCGCAGGGGACGCCGGGGCAGCTTTTTGACGATCCCGCCTATGCGCCTTACGGGGTCAAGCTGATGGGGAATTTCGAATGGTCTGCGGAAGGCGCGAAGAACCCGGACGAGACGCTGGGATACGTATCGCCGGGTCACAACTCCGCCTATTACGACGAGAAGACAGGACAGTATTTCCTGATCTTCCACACCCGCTTCCCCGGCAGGGGAGAAGAGCATGAAGTCCGGGTGCACCAGCTCTTCATGAACAGCGAGGGCTGGCCGGTGGCGGCCCCGGAACGTTACAGCGGAGAGAAGATCGGCCGTTATAATGGGAAGCAAATTGCCGGGTCGTACCAGTATATAAGCCACGGCAAGGACATTACGGCTGACCTTGTCGCCTCCCAGGCGATAAAGCTGAACGAAGATGGGACGATCTCCGGTGCCGTGTCCGGGACCTGGAAGCTGACCGGCGGGCACGGTGCGCGGCTGACTATTGACGGCAACGCATACGACGGGGTATTCGTCCGGCAGTGGAACGAGCGGACGCAGCGCATCGGAATGAGCTTTACCGCCGTGTCCACAGAAGGCGTAGCAGTCTGGGGAAGTTCCTTCTAGGTGTTGCCCGCTGGATTCAAAAGACCGGGGAAACGGCTCCCCGGTCTTTTGGCGTTTCTCTTCCGGCAGGCAAATTGACATCTCCCGAATCTAAGGGAATAATGTCTAGAGGACAAGGGGGAACCGAAAGACATGAAGCTGGTGTCATGGAACGTCAACGGCCTCAGGGCCTGTGTGAACAAGGGATTCAACGACTATTTCGCCGCCGCCGGCGCGGATGTGTTCTGCGTGCAGGAGACGAAGCTTCAGGAGGGCCAAATCCGGCTTGAGCTTGGCGGGGAATACCGGCAGTACTGGAATTATGCCCACAAAAAGGGCTATTCGGGTACGGCGGTGTTCACACGATTGGAGCCGCTGTCTGCGGCTTATGGCATTGAGGGCATGGAAGAAACGGAAGGCCGCGTGATTACGCTGGAGTTCGAATCTTTCTACTTGGTCAATGCCTATTCGCCCAATGCCAGACGCGACCTCTCCCGGCTTGCGTTCCGGCTGGAATGGGAAGACCGGTTTCTTGAACATCTTCTGCGGCTGGATGCCGTGAAACCGGTGATTGTCTGCGGCGATCTGAATGTCGCCCACCGGGAGATTGATCTGAAGAACGCGAAGGCGAACATCGGCAATTCGGGCTTCACGGACGAGGAGCGGGGCCGGATGACCCGATTGCTGGAGTCCGGCTTCATTGATTCCTTCCGGCATTTGAACCCGGATACAGAGGGTGTCTATTCCTGGTGGAGCTATATGCCCAAGGTGCGAGAGCGGAACATCGGCTGGCGGATCGACTATTTTCTGGTGTCGGGCCGTCTGGCGTCTTCGATTGCCGGAGCAAGCGTCGATTGTCAGATTATGGGCAGCGATCACTGCCCGGTGGTACTGGAGCTGGATCTTCCGGCGACGGTCGTACCCGCAACTAAGAAGGAGGAGTAACGAATGAAAGATTGGAATACGATGCTGGAACGCTACGCCCGTCTGGTCGTCAAGGTGGGCGTGAATGTCCAGCCCGGTCAGGTGCTGATGGTGCATGCGCCTTTGGAGACGGCGGAGCTTACACGGAAGATTGTGGCAAGCGCTTATGAAGCCGGAGCCAAATATGTCCTGGTGGACTGGGAAGACGAGCAGACCAGCCGGATCCGGTTCGAGAAAGGCCCGGACGAATCGTTCGATTATTATCCGAAGTGGCAGGCGGATATGTTGGAGAAGTTCGCGGAGGAAGGCGGCGCAGCGCTTCATATCAAGGTGCCGAATCCCGATCTGTACGACGGAATCGACTCGGAGAAGGTCTCCCGTTCGGTCAAGGCGGCCGCGGTGCTTCGCCAGAATTATCAGGCCTATACCCGCAACAACCGGATCAGCTGGGCGCTCATCAAGGCGCCGACGGCGGCTTGGGCCGACAAGGTCTTCGCGGATCTTCCCGAAGAAGAGCGGATTCCGGCTATGTGGGAAGCCATCTTCCGGATGAACCGGGTGAATACGCCCGATCCGGTGGCGGCATGGGAGAAGCATCTGGAACGGCTGCGGCAGAGCGAACGGAAGCTGAACGCCAAGCGCTACCGGAGTCTGCATTACCGTGCCCCGGGTACGGATCTTCGGGTCGAGCTGCCCGAAGGCCATATCTGGCGGGCGGCGGGCGGCCTTAACGACCGGGGTGTGCATTTTGTGGCGAATATGCCGACCGAGGAAGTCTACTCGATGCCCAAGCGAACAGGCGTGAACGGGACGGTAAGCAGCACGCTGCCGCTGAACCTGAACGGACGGCTGGTCGACGGCATCCGCCTGACCTTCAAGGACGGGCGGGTGGAATCTTTTGAGGCCCGCAGCGGCAAGGAGCATTTGACTTCCCTGCTGGCGACTGATGAAGGCGCATCCTATCTCGGAGAGGTAGCGCTGGTGCCGCATAATTCGCCGATCTCGCAGATGAACCGGGTCTTCTACAATACAGGGATCGACGAGAATGCTTCCTGCCATTTTGCGCTTGGAAGCTCCTACCCGGTCAATCTGGAAGGGGGCGCCGGAATGAGCCGGGAAGAGCTGCTGGAACGGGGGGCGAACGTCAGCCTCACGCATGTGGACTTCATGATCGGCTGTGCGGAGCTGGATATCGACGGCGAGCTGCAGGACGGCACCTGGGAGCCGGTGTTCCGCGCCGGGAACTGGGCCTGATTCTCCTTCCTTCGTTTGACCTCAAGCCGGACGGACGCTCACTCACGGGCGCTCCTTCCGGCTTATCGGCATGGTGTTGAGGGCTGCGCTATCCGCGGACGAAGAAAAAAGTGGACAATTCCCGGTTTTAACGTAATAATGAGAATCATTATCATACATAATGGATGACGTTTTTTTACAAGGGGAATTTATGGATACGACCAAACGACTCCAACACTCATTTCTGTTCCAGCTGCTGACGGCGCTTGCCGTACTGCTTCTGTTCTTCGCCGTGTCGCTTGTTCTGGGCGCGCGCACGACCAGTCTGCATGAGGCCTGGATGGCGCTGACCGGCGGCGGAACCGGCGACAATGCCACCATGATTCGCGAAATCCGTCTTCCGCGCATCGCCGCCGGACTGCTCGTAGGCGCTGCCCTGTCGGTTTCGGGCGCTATTATGCAGGGGCTGACCCGCAATCCGCTGGCCGATCCCGGCCTGCTCGGGATCACCTCAGGCGGCACTGCGGCCATTACCGTGGCGCTGGCTTTGATGCCTTCGATGACCTACCTTGGCCTTACGGGCGCTTCCTTCATCGGAGCGGCCGCGGGGGCCGGTCTGGTCTTTGGCCTGGGGCAGCTGTCCCGCACGGGGCTGTCGCCGCTCCAGCTTGTGCTGGCCGGCGCGGCGGTCTCCGCGCTGCTGATCGCCGTTACGCAGGGCGTCGGCTTAATATTCCACGTCTCCAAGGATGTGACGATGTGGACGGCCTCCGGCCTGATCGGAATCGCCTGGGCGCAGGTCCGGTCGGTTGCGCCGGTCATTGCGGCAGGCATCGCGGGAGCGCTGCTGCTCTCCCGCCAGCTCTCGATCTTAAGCCTGAACGAGACGGCTGCGACCGGACTCGGCGTCAATGCCGGACGGGTCAAATTCGTTCTCTATCTGCTCGTCGTGCTTCTGGCCGGCGCCTCGGTGGCGTTGGTCGGCAATATGGCGTTCCTCGGACTCATGGTGCCGCATATCGTCAGGGCGGCGGCGGGGACGGATTACCGCCGTATTCTTCCGCTGTCGGCAATTGCGGGCGCGGCCTTCATGGTGCTGGCGGATACGCTGGGACGAATGATCAACGCTCCGTTCGAGACGCCGCTTGTGGCGATTGTCTCCATGGTGGGGCTGCCGTTCTTTCTTATCATTGTGCGCAAAGGGGACAAGCTGCTGTCATGACTACAACCGGCTGGATAACCAAATACCGTCTTCTCCTGGCGGGGCTGGGAGTGCTTCTCCTCGCGACGCTGCTGGCCGGTATGGGCATAGGAAGCGCCTCGGTATCGTACAGCCGCATCCTGCCGACCTTATTCGGGCACGGGAGCTTCAAGGATGACTTTGTGCTGTTCTCGGTTCGGCTTCCCCGGATGCTGGTTACGGTGCTGGGCGGGATGGCGCTTGCCCTGTCCGGGTCGGTGCTCCAGGCCGTAACCCGCAACGATCTGGCCGATCCGGCGCTGGTGGGCATCAATGCGGGAGCGGGAGTAGCAGTGGCTGTCTTCTTCCTGTTCGTGCCGGTTGAGGCGGCCTCGTTCGCCTATATGCTGCCGGCCGTAGGCTTCGCCGGCGGCCTTGCCGCCGCCGTGCTCATCTATCTGCTGTCCTACTCCCGGGAACAGGGCATTCAGCCGATCCGGCTCGTTCTGACCGGAGTAGGCTGCTCGCTGGCCTTGAACGGAACGATGATTGTCATCATCTCATCGACGGACCAGCGCAAATTCGATTTTATCGCGAACTGGCTGGCCGGCAGCATCTGGGGGACAGACTGGCCGTACATCGGAGCGCTTCTGCCCTGGCTGGTGCTGCTGATCCCCTATATTCTGTATAAATCGAATGCGCTCAACCTGCTGGCTCTCGGAGAGCCGGTGACCGTAGGTCTGGGTGTGCCTGTGCAGCGGGAACGGCTTCTGCTTCTGCTGGCGGCGGTAGCCCTCGCTTCGGCGGCGGTCTCGGTTACCGGCTCGATTTCCTTCGTCGGCCTGATGGCGCCGCATATTGCCAGATCGCTTGTGGGCCCCCGGCACCAGCTCTATGTGCCCGTGTCGGTGCTGACCGGCGGCTGGCTGCTGCTGGTCGCCGACCTCATCGGCCACAATGTGGGCGATGCGGGGGGCATACCTGCCGGAGTCGTTGTGGCGCTGATCGGCGCGCCTTACTTTGTGTATCTGCTGCTGCGGAAATAACGCAGCGGGCAGGAGGCGGCGGCTTCCGGAGCCGCCGGTTATCGCTATCGAAAGGCGCTGCAGCGGCGGCGCCTTTTTTTATTTTCAAATAAACTAAAATAAAAAACGGATTAACTGGAAGGAGAGTAGAGTAGTAAAGATCAATAATATAGAGTCAAGCTGAACAAAAAAGATATTGACATGGAAGAACAAAAGACGTAATTTTAATTCGGAATTAATTATTTAATTAATTCCTAAATAAATGTGCGCAGGGAAGGAGGGAAACGAGCGCATTACCGGACCATTATGTAAGCGGTAACATAGAGAGGAATCGTTATGGAGTTGACAGGGAATCCATCACACTTCGCCCAGGAGAGTGATTGCTAGTGTCCAAAGTCCGCAGAACGAAGTATGCCGCCTGGCTGCTCGCCATGTTCCTGCTGGTCTCATCCGCTTTTCCCGCTTCCGCCGCAACCTGGTCTCTGACCGGAGATACCAATGTGCATGATCCCGCCTACATCAAGGAGGGCAATACGCACTGGGTCTTCAGCACAGGCTCGGGTCTGCAGGTTCTCTATTCAACCAATGGCACCCATTTTGTTCGCTCGCTTCCGATCTTCGCTTCCGAGCCTTCCTGGTGGGATGCCTATGTGCCGAACCATCCGAATCTCGACGTATGGGCGCCCGATATATTCTACTATAACGGCACGTACTACCTGTACTATTCCATCTCCACCTTTGGTTCCAAGGTATCCGCAATCGGACTGGTCACGACGAACTCGATTAGTGGCGGGGTCTGGAAGGATCAGGGGATGGTCATCAGTTCGAACGATGCTTCCAGCTACAATGCCATTGATCCCAATCTTATGCAGGATGCCAAGGGGAACCTGTGGATGGTGTTCGGTTCGTGGAGCAACGGCATCTATGTTACGGCCATCAGCAAATCCACGATGAAGCCCACAGGCAACGCCTACCGGCTTGCGACGAAATCGGGCGGCATTGAAGGCGCCAGTCTTGTCTACAACAGCAGCACGGGCTATTACTATCTGTTCGTCTCCATCGGGGCCTGCTGCCAGGGGGTGAACAGCACCTACCAGATTGCCGTCGGACGTTCTGCCAGTGTAACGGGGCCCTTTTACGCCAAAGACGGAACAGCAATGAAGGACGGCGGCGCAACGGTGATCGACAGCGGCAATGCCTACTGGAAAGGACCGGGCGGCCAGGACATCTCGGGAACGAATCTGATTGTTCGGCACGCTTACAGCGTTGCCGAGAATGGTGCGCCGAAGCTGCTTATCAGCGATCTGTACTGGGATTCGAACGGCTGGCCTTATTTTAATTAGCTCACCCTTTCATACACCGGCGGCCGCAGCGCGGCCGCTTTTTGGCGTGATGCTGCACGCGGCAGAGGGAAGCTTTATTTCTCACAGACAATCTTGGACGTCCCGAATAACATTGAAACCATTCATCCGGCTAGCGGATGGGAAGGGAGCCGTAGAAATGAGGAACTCACCCTATTTTGAATGCCATTCTCTGGCGGACGGTATCTATGTGCTGGAAGCCAAGCGAGCGTGGGGAGCCATGAGCAACGCCGGTGTTATCGACATGGGAACCTATACGCTTGTCTGGGATACGTTCAATACGCCTGCCGCAGGCGCTGACCTGCGCTTGGCGGCGGAAGAACTGACCGGCAAGCCGGTCAGGTATGTGCTGAACAGCCATTGGCACGGCGATCATGTAAGAGGCAACCAGCATTTCAAGGATGCCGTCATTGTCTCGACGACACGGACCCGAGCGCTGATGTTGTCCAGACAGCAGGAATGGCTCTCACGGATGAGCGCCCTTCTACCCCAATTGGAGAGGGACATTGCCGATCTGCGGCGTGGCGCCGCAGACGGCGCCGAAGCGGGGAAGGACACTCAGCTTGAGATGCTGGAGGACCTCAAGCGTTCTATTATGGAACTGGAGATTACGCCGGCTGCGTTAACCTTTGAATCGGCCCTCCATCTTTACGGCGGGCGTAGAATGGCTTCCTTCATCTCGGTGGGGGCCGGACACACCGAATGTGATGCTGTGCTCTACCTGCCCGAGGAGTCTATTCTGTTTACCGCCGATCTGACGCCTGTTGGCAACCATCCGCTGCTGGTGGACGGGAACCCGGCCTCCTGGCTCGAAGCCTTGGACCGGTTGGAGACTTACGGTGCGCAAAGGATTGTGCCGGGTCATGGCCTGGTTGCTGACGGAGCCGCTGTGCATGTCACACGGACGTATATCCGTGAACTGACGGAATACAGCCGAATACCGGCAGATGCACGAGAAGAGAAGATGCCGGATCAGTACGCCGGATGGGCCGCGGCGGAGAATTATACCCGCAATCTCACTTGGTTGAGAGAAAGAGAAAAGGGAAGTCAATCAGAAAGAATAGATTGAAATTGATAATCATTATCATTTATAATGATAATGAAATCATTTTGCCGGGAGGAATGCTCGAGTGTTTATTGTAATGAGAACAACCATCGTCGATGCCGGATTCAGCGACAGAATTGTCGAGCGGTTCCAGGCGCCGGGTCCTCTTCAGGAACGGGACGGGCTGTTGGATATTTCCGTAATGGTGAACCGGAAGGCGAAAGAGACGGAAGAAGTCGTTACGATGATCCGCTGGGAGTCGGAGGAAGCCTGGAAGAATTGGGAGAAGAGCGAAGAGCATATTCAAGGGCACCGGAATAGCCGGGGCCAGCAGCCGCTTGAATTCATCCGGTCTGTAGCGGTTCAGATGTACAACGTCCGCATGGTTAAGGAAGGTAAGGCTTTCGGGTCGGGGTCGGCGCGGCAAGCCGCAGAATGAGCGTCGGAGCCGACGTCCGTCCGGCTCTGGTCAGACAGCAGTCAAAGAAGAATGAAGAAGGGTTCCGTCCCGCCGGTATCGGCGGCTCGGAACCCTGTTTGTGCTCTCGGCCCTGCTTCGGCACGACAAGTCCGGGCATTCGGCCGCTACCGGTACTGCCGATAGCGGTTGGCCTTGCTGACGCTTCGGATGAAGGCCAGTTCTTCCTCGCTCAGCGGCGGGCAGTCTGCCGCCGAGAGGTTCTGCAGCAGCTGCTCCCGCGAGCTGGCGCCGGGTACGATTGCGGCAACGGCCGGATGGCCGAGCGGATAGCGCAGAGCTACCTGTGTCAGATTGCGTCCGCTGGCGGCAAACTTCTCTTCCAGCACCGTGCGCAGCGTCTTCAGCTCATCCAGCTCATAATCGGGAACGCCCTTCAGCGGTTCCCGTCCGGCGGCCAGAGCGCCGCTGTGCAGCGGCCCGCGTCCGATGACCCGGATGCCCCGCTGCTGAAGCAGAGGCAGCACCTCCTCTTCGGCGCGCCGGTCGACGATGCTGTAGGGATTCATCACGCTGACGATCCCCGACCGCGCCGCATATTCGCGGATAACGTTCGGGCGCAGGGAAGAGATCGCATATTCCCGGATCAGTCCGTCCCGTTTCAGCTCCTCAAAAGCTTCGATCGTGTCTTCGATCGGATCGTCCATCGTCCCGCCGTGAAGCTGGTATACGTCGATGTAGTCGGTTCCGAGCCGGCGGAGACTGTCGCGGACTGCCTTGCGGATATAAGCTCCCGAAGGGTCCCAGACCCAGCCTTCCTGTCCCGGAATCCGGCGGTTGCCGACCTTGGTCGCAAGGATCACCTGATTGCGGCGGCCCTGAATGGCGCGCCCTACCAGCTCCTCATTGCGGCCGCTGTCGTAGAGGTCGGCGGTATCCAGCAGCGTAACTCCGCGGTCCAGTGCTTCATGGATGAGAGAGACGGCCTGCCCCTCCTCGGTTCCAAGCGACATGCAGCCCAGCCCGATCTCGCTGACTTCGATGCCGGATGCGCCCAGACGGTTCTTCTTCACGATTCATCGCTCCTTGTGTTTCCAATCTTCGGCTATTCTCTTCTTCATTATAGCATGAAACAGGAGAGCCCCTGACGGGAGCTCTCCTTAACTGAGCGAAGAAGACTTGCGGTTCGGATGCGGCTTGTCCGAACGGGTCAGCGGGCGATGGAGGTGGCGCTAAGCGTTACCGGACCAACCACATAGGCCGTGCCGGGCGTCTGGCGCTCGATGGATACGGCATAGTCATGAGGCCCGGGTGCGACGTTCTGATCAATGTGCTGAATGGTGATAACGGCGAATTCATTGTAGAATTCCTCCACGGTGTAAAGCGCATAGAAGATCGTCTGCGAATCCCGCAGGAAGCGGAGCAGCACATTGGTGGAAGCGTCGCCGGCCTGAACGCCGACGGTTGCGACAAGCTGAACGGCATTGGGCGCAGCAGAGACGTTGACTCCGGCGAAGGCCAGACCGACGCCGGCCGGAGCCAGAGGGACGGGAGTGACAGTGCTGTCCGCCGTAGTAACCGGCGTGGGAACGGATGAGGCAAAATCAACAAGACGAGCCATGTTGGATCACTTCTCCTTTTCGTTGGGATACGATAATATATGAATAAGAACTGGTAATGATAGAGTCAAATGGAAGGCAGCAGCAGCTGATTTTTGGAAGAAGCAGGCGAGAAGAGCGGCAGACATTAAGGCTTAAGGAGAGGAATCAACATGCAACTGCGTCCTTACGGAACAACGGACATGAAAGTCAGTATTCTCGGATTCGGCGGGGCTGAAATTCGGAACTCGGACCAGGCGACCGCCGACCGGCTGCTTCACAGCGCGCTCGATGCCGGTCTGAATATCATTGATACCGCGGAATGCTACGGGAACAGCGAAGAGCTGATCGGCCAAGCCCTCTCGGGACGGCGAAGCGATTACTATCTGTTCACCAAATGCGGGCATACCGCGGGTCTGGAAGGAGCCGACTGGGACCCGGTTATGCTGCGTGAGAGCATCGACCGCAGTCTGAAGCGTCTGAACACGGACTATGTCGATGTAATCCATCTGCATAGCTGCACCGAGGAGATTCTTCGGCGGGGCGAAGTCATTCAGGTGCTGCAGGAAGCCAAGCAGGCCGGCAAAACGCGCTATATCGGCTACAGCGGCGATCACAACGATTCCCGCTACGCGGTCGGGACCGGCGTATTCGACAGTCTGGAGACTTCTATTAATATCGCCGATCAGGAATCCGTCGCCATTATTGCCGAAGCGGCCCGGAAAGGCATGGGCGTAACCGCGAAGCGGCCGATTGCCAATGCCGCATGGGCTTTCGATTCCTTCAATGAGGATGACTACCCTTACGTCTATTGGAGACGCCTTCAGGAGCTGAAATACGATTTCCTGGGCGATGTTCAGGAGGGGGTAAGCGTCGCGCTTCGCTTCGCTCTGACGGTTCCCGGAGTCAGCACAGCCATCGTCGGTACGCGCAACCCGGACCGGTGGGTCCAGAATGCGAAGCTGCTGGAGCAGGGGATGCTCCCGGAGGAGCAGTACCGGAGCATTACCGCCCGCTGGGCGGAGACAGCCGGACCGGACTGGGTCGGCCAGCGTTAATCCGGTTAGGGGCACAGCTTCAAGCTAACCGCTTCAATAAAACAACGGACTGCCGGCTTTCCGGCAGTCCGTTGTTTTTGCCATTCTATAAAAGCAGAGAGATAACGCTCATACGGCCGGTTACTTCAACGCGGCTGCAACCTCGTCAACCATAGCGGCGACCGACTCAAGGCCGCCCCCGGACAGATACCAGTAGTTGGCGTCCAGATAGACAATGTGGCCGTTCTTATAGGCATTCGTTCCTTTGACCAGCTCATTCTCGACGAGTTCCTTGGAGGCCGGGGCGTCTCCCGACATGGCCGCGCCGCGGTCTATGACGAAGAGATAATCCGGGTTCTTCTCGGCGACATACTCGAACGTGACGCTCTGCCCGTGCGTCGAAGCTTCAATGTTCGCGTCCGCTTCCTTGAATCCGAAGACATCATGGATCATGCCGAACCGGGAACCGGAGCCGTAGGCGCTGATATTGCCTTCATTGGCCAGAATAATCAGCGCATTCTTGCCTTCCGCGCTGACCTTTTCCTTGAGCGTCTGAATGGAGTCTTCCACCTTCTTCAGCTCCGCTTCCACTTCTTTCTCCTTGCCGAAGATCCGGCCGAGTGTTTCGGTATTCTCTTCATAAGAATCCATATAGCGCGCGGTATCGACACCCATGAAGACCGTCGGGCCGAGCTTGGACAGCTCCTCGTAGTAGTCCGATTGTCTGCCGGAGATCAGGATCAAATCCGGGTCAATCGCGCTGATCTGCTCCAGATCGGGTTCTTTCAGGCTGCCGACATTGGCATAGTCCTTGCTCTCGTATTTGCTCAGGTAAGGAGGAATGTTAGCTTGCGGTACGCCGGCAACTTCGACGCCGAGCTTGTCCAGGGAATCGAGAACGCCGAAGTCGAAGACGACGACCTTCTGCGGATGATGCTGTACGGCAGTCTCGCCAAGCTGATGCTTGATGGTCAGCTCCGCCGGTGCCGCGCTTGCGGCCGGAGCGGCAGAGGAGATCGGAGAAGAAGCCGGAGAAGCCGCTGCGGCCTCCGCCTCGCCGCCCGCTTCGTTGTTGTTGCCGCAGGCTGTCAGCGCCAGGCCAAGTAAGGCTGCAAGCGCTCCTTGTGTCCAACGTTTGCTTTCTGATCCGTTCATCGTCATTTTCATTGTCACCATAACCCCGCCTTTGTCTGATTCGTTTAAAAGGATGCGGCAAAATACACGCCGATTCGTTGTCCCCGGATATTCTCCACCGGAATGTCCATCTCATAGATCTCCCGAAGGGCTTCGGGAGAGATCATTTCCTCCGCTGTGCCTTCCCTCACCACCTTTCCGTGCTTCAGCGCCACAATCCGGTCGGAGTAGCAGGAAGCGAAATTAATGTCATGCAGCACGATGACGACCGTCTTGCCAAGCTCGCCCGACAAGCGGCGAAGCACCTTCATAATCTGGACGGCGTGCTTCATGTCCAGATTGTTCAGCGGCTCGTCCAGCAGCACATAATCCGTATTCTGGGCCACCGTCATGGCGATATAGGCCCGCTGACACTGCCCGCCGCTGAGCTGATCGAGATAGCGGTCCTGCAGCTCCTCCAGCCCCAGATAATGAATCGCTTCGTCGATGGCCGCCCGGTCCGAAGCGTTGAGCCGTCCTTTGGAATAGGGGTAGCGGCCGAAGCTGACCAGTTCTCTGACCGTCAGTCGGACGCCGATCTGGTTGGTCTGCTTCAGGATGGAGACCCGTTTCGCCAGCTCGCCGCTGTCCCAGCGGTCAATCTCGCGGCCGTCGATCAGCACCTCTCCGGAATCCTTGCCGCTCAGCCGGCTCATCATCGACAGCAGCGTGCTCTTGCCGGCGCCGTTCGGACCGATGAAGCTGGTTACCTGTCCCTTGGGAATCGTCAGCGACACATCGCTGACGACAGGTCTGCCGCCATAGCGCTTGGTTACATTTCGGATTTCAATCATACGCGGTTCTCCCTCAGCAGCAAGAATAGAAAGTACGCGCCCCCGGCAAAATTGACGATTACGCTGATCGTAGTCGAGAAGGTGAACACCCGCTCGACCAGCAGCTGGCCGCCGGCCAGCGCCGCGATTGCGGTCAGAATCGAACCGGCCAGCAGCGGGCCGTGCCGGTAAGTCGCAAGCAGCGGGTAGACAATGTTCACGACCAGAAGTCCCAGGAACGTGATGGGACCGACCAGCGCGGTCGAGAGCGAGACGAGCACGGAAGCGATGACGAGCTGTCTTTTGACGGTCCGGTCATACGGGACGCCCAGGTTCAGCGCATGCTCCCGGCCCAGCGAGAGCACATCCAGCACGCGCAGATCGCGGAGTCCGTAGAGCAGCGTGCCGAATATGACGGCAATCGCCAGCGGCAGCAGGTCGGTATTGACCCGGTTGAAGCTCGCGAACATGCGCCCCTGAAGAACAAGGAACTCGTTCGGATCAATCAGCACCTGCATGAAGGTGGACAGGCTGCCGAACAGGGTGCCCATCACCAGACCGACCAGGAGCAGCAGATAGATGTGCCGGGCTTCCCCTTTGAACATGAGCCGGTAGAGCAGGCCGACGAAGAGCAGCATGCACCCCGCCGACAGCAGGAAGTTCAGCTCCGGGGAAGTGACAAGCCGGCTGGCCGAGCCGAACACGAAGACGACGAACGTCTGGACCAGCGTGTACAGCGAATCCAGGCCGATGATGCTCGGCGTGAGAATGCGGTTGTTCGTCACCGTCTGAAAGATCAGGGTGGAGTAGGCGATGGCCGCGCCCGTTACCGCAATGGCGGCGATCTTGGACAGCCTGAGCGGGAAGATGTAGTCCCAGCGGCCGACCCGGCCGGTGAACAGAAAGAGCGAGATCAGCGCAAGAGAGAGCAGCGACAGCAGGCTGATTTTGACCGCGTTATTCATAGACCCTTCTCCTTAGAAGCAGATACAGAAAAATCCCGCCCCCCACGACCCCGACCGTCAGGCCGATCGGAATCTCGTAGGGATAAATGACGACCCGGCTCAGAAGGTCGCAACCGAGAATGAACACGGCGCCGAGCAGGGCAGTGTGCCCCAGGCTTTTCTTCAGATGATCGCCGTGCAGAATCGAGACGAGGTTCGGAATAACCAGCCCGAGGAACGGAATGGTGCCCACCGTGATCATGACGACCACCGACACCAGTGACACCAGAATGAGTCCGATATGGACCACCTGCTTGTAGTTCAGGCCCAGGTTGACCGCGAATTCCTCGCCCATCCCGGAAATCGTAAATTTGTCGGCATAGATATAGGAAATTGCTACGAGCGGAATACTGAGGTATAGAAGCTCGTAGCGCCCGCTCATCACCAGCGTGAAGCTCCCCTGAAGCCAGGACGACAGACTCTGAATCAGGTCATGCTTATACGCCAGGAAGGTGGTGAGCGAGCTGATCATATTGCCGAACATGAGACCGACCAGCGGAATCAGCACAGCGTCCTTCAGCCGGATCCGGTCCAGCAGCTTCATGAACAGGAAGGTGCCGGCCAGGGCAAAAGCAAAGGCGATCAGCATCTTCGCCATAGGCCCCGTGCTGCCGAACAGAAGCATGGAGACCAGAATGCCGAGCCTTGCGGCATCGTCGGTGCCGCCGGTCGTCGGCGAGACGAATTTGTTGCGGCTGATCTGCTGCATGATGAGTCCGACCACGCTCATGCTGATACCGGCGACGATCAGACTGATCAGCCGGGGAACCCGGCTGACCCACAGCACCTGAAGCTGGCTGTCGCTCAGACGGAAAAGGTCCTGCGGGCGGATCTCCCTGACGCCGACGAACAGGGAAGCGGCGGACAGAAGCAGCAGGGCGGCTGTCAGAACCTTGGTGTTGAATATGCGCACAGGGACACCTCGCTGCCGTTATGTATTCTCATTGATAATCATTATCAACATGTTTATTACTATACCGGAAACTTCCCGGCAAGTGGCATGGACATTTCTGCAAAAGGGATGGATTATTCCATCTGCCGGAGAAGCTGCTCCAGCGCTTGGCCCAAGCAGCCGGCATTGGACTCCGGCTCCGATTCGCAGGGAAGGAAGAGGCAATGCCATCGGCCATGCGGCGCAAGAACGCGCCACTCCTGTTCCAGAGCGGCCAGCCGGCCTTGGCCGGCTTCCGGGGGAACCAGCACAATCAGATGGCAGCCGCTTTGCCCGGCCCATTCGGCCAGACTGCCTGCCGGGCAGACTTCCTTGGGCCGGGGGCGAAGCGGCGGAGCCACTCCAAGTTCTTCGTAGAAGAGGACGCTGAGCTTATGGCTTCGCCTGCCATAGACGGCCAGGCCATGCGGACGGGCTTCGGCGAGCACAGCCGGTTCGCTGCCCCAGCGTTCGCGGAGACGCTTCCTTGCATTCTCCGCCATCGCTTCGAACAGCCCCGTCCAATGCTCGGCAACCGGTGCAAGCTCCAGCCAGGCGGCGGCTTCGGCCAGACGCCTCCTCCAAGGATCTTCGGGGTGTAAGATCAAGGTGGGGGCAACGGCTTCCAGCTCACAAAGCACCGCATCGGGTACCGGACCGCTCAAGATGCGGTCGGGAGCGGTCCGCCGCAGCTGTTCGAGCGCTTCCTCCGCCGGCGCGGTCCCTTCCACATCGAGCGTTAGACAGGGCGCGAGACCGAGCGGGGCGAGGTCGCCCGAGAAGACGGGAGACAGTACGGCAATCCGGCGGCGGGCGGCCTGTCTGTAGAGGCTCGGAGGAAGACCGAGCTGCTTCTTGAACACGCGGCTGAAATAATGCTCGTCCGCATACCCTGCGGCGTGCGCGGCTTCGGCGACGGAAGCGCCGTCTTCGGCAAGGAGGCGCATGGACGCCTGAAGACGCGCTTCGGTCGCGAATTGAAGCGGGCTTAAGCCGACCTGCCGGCGAAAGGCCCGGTAGAAGCGGCCGGAGCTCACGCCGGAGGCCTGCGCCAGTTCTTCGATATCCATGACCTCGTGGCAGTGCTTGACGATATGTTCCCGGACATGGCGGACATAGGCCTGCAGGTCGGAGCCGGCCGCCTTCGGCTGCCGGACAGCGTCCATGAAGCCGGAGAGAATCAGGTACAGATGCGATTGCAGCCGGTAATGCTGGGCGAAATCCCCGGGAGTGCAGCCTCGGGTAAAATCGGACATCCAGATGCCGGCCTGCGGCATCCGGAACGAGCGAATGCGCTCCATGGCCAAATATTCGCGCTGAAAGCTGCGGATGGCCTCCAGGGTGCCTTCCGGCCCCCGGATGATGAAGCGGACCAGCAGCGCTTCACCGGCGCGCCCGCCGTCATTGCCCAGCGTGCAGGAGCAGCCCGCCGGCACCAGCATGAATTCGCCGGCTGCGATATCGTCGGCAAGGCGCGACGGGCCGCCCTGCAGGGCGGCCTTCAGCGGAATGCCGGCCGCGTACAGCACTGCGGCTTCGCCCGGGGCCGGCGACCATTCCCGCCGGCTCCGGGCGGGAAGGAAAAGCTTCTCCGTCCCCTGGTAGGAGAAGATCAGTTCATGCATGGCTTGGGCCGGAACCATGAGGGTGGGAAGCCTCCTTTTCAAGATAAATGATAATGATTATCATTGTTAACGAAAACCGGACGGATTGCAAGCACAGGTAATGCCAAAGAGAGGGGCGCAGGGCAGACAGGGACCAAAATGTGAAAGTTTTTGGAATCGTTTTCCTCCGTTTCTATTCCTGATATAATAGGTTCTTGTAACCTGTGAAAACGTTTGAACAACTAAGGAAGCGAGGGAATGGAATGGTTAAAAGATGGATGTGCAGGCTAAGCTGCCTGGGGCTGGCCACCTTATTTATGTTAGCGCTTACGGCTTGTAACGGGAATAACAAGGAGTCCACCGAAGCGCAGCCTTCGGCAACCCTGAAGGCAAGCCCGGCTGCGGCTGCGGCCAAAGGCACCGTGAGCATCGAGAAGCTTGGGGAACGAAGAATCTTTGTGTATCTGCCGCCCGGTTATGAGACCGGCAAAGACCGTTATCCGGTCGTGTATATGAACGACGGCCGGAATGTGTTTCACACCGGCACCAGCTCTTTCAATAAAGAGTGGCTGGTTGACCAGAACGTGGACCAGCTTGTCGGAGAAGGCAAGATGGAGAAGGTCATTGTCATTGCGGTTGATGCAGGGGAAGGAAACGACCGGGGAAATGAATATGTACCTTTTGCCAATGATAAAGTCCCTTCAGATGGAATCGGAGCGGAGAAATTCACCCGTTTCTTCCTGGACACGGTAATTCCTTATGCAGATTCAACCTACCGGACGATCCCGGACAGGGACCACCGCATGATTATAGGATCGTCCTATGGCGGTGTGCAGGCGTTCTGGATGGGCTATCACCATCCCGAGACATTTTCGATGATCGGGGCGATGTCGCTCCCTATATGGGTAGCTAACGGACCCGCCTATGAAGCGTGGGCGAAAGAGTCCGGGAAGCCGGATGTGAAGATTTATCTGGACATGGGTGCGAAGGAAGAAATGGGTATTGATCCTCTGGTAGATATGCTTATGGCTAAGGGATTTCAATACGGAAAAGATTTATTCTATCTGATGGACCCTGCGGGGGTGCATGATGAGACCTCCTGGTCCAGACGCGTACATAATCCGCTTATCCTGTTCACCGGGAAGGCAGCCGGCAGACCGGTCAAGCTGGAAGTTAGCCGCTATCTGTCCTACACGATGACAGGAACGTTCCACCGGATCAATCCGGTCGTTACGATGGAGAATGGAATGGAATATTCCGTACCTTCCGAAGCTTCCTATAAAGTGCTGAATCCCGAAGTGGGACGGGTGGAGCCGTCGGGAATCGTGACTTTCCTGAAGCGGGAGAATCTGCGGGTGGAAGTGACGTATCAAGGGTTGACCCAGTCCTATGAGATGGCTCCTGCGTTTGACTTGAAATAGCATGAATCTGTAAATTACGGGTATGAACAAAACCGATCGTATGCTGGCCATTGTGCTGGAGCTGCAGCGCAGGAGAATCGGCATGGCGGATTCGGCGGAGAGCCGTCACAGCGAACGGACCGCTGCTCCCTGCGGGCTTGCCCTTGTGGAAGGTTCCTGGATGCTTGTGGCGTGGTGCGATCTGCGCCAGGCCATCCGTCATTTCCGGCTGTCCCGCATGAAGGATTTGATTGTACTGGAGGATCGGTTCGAGCTCCCGGAAGACTTTGACTTGAAGAAGTACACGCCTTCCGATGACCGGAACATAGAAGTGCGTCTGCGGTTTAATCTTGAGGCCGCAGACCGGGTGAAGGAATCCGGCTATCCGTACTTGGAGGAAGTGGAAGAGCATCCTGACGGGCTGGATGCGGTCCTTCGTGTTCGCCGGCTGGACGATCCGGTGTCCTGGGTGCTGGGCTGGGGCTCGGACGTCCTTGTGTTGGAACCGGAGTCCTTGCGGGCCCGGATTCGGGAGGAAGCCCAAAGAATAGTTAAACGCTACTGACATAACGTTGTCAGTAGCGTTTTTTATAATGGGTATGTCAAGACAAAGAAGAAAAGGAAGGATGATATCGGATATGAACTTTGCTTCAGCAAGAATCATTACGGACCACGTGGATCGTCTTGTCGAGTTCTATGAGAAAATTACGGGAGTCAGCGCCCAGCGACCCGCACCCGTATTTGCTGAATTTGTTCTGCCTTCATGCACTCTGGCTATCGCCCACGCCCAGACGGCGCAGCTGTTCGGCCCCGGTTCTGTGGAGGCCGGCAGCAACCGCACTGTCATTCTGGAGTTCCGCGTTGACGATATCGAAGCCGAGTTTAGACGCTTGCAGCCCTGGGTCGACGATTGGGTCTTGGACCCGACGACAATGCCCTGGGGGAACCGTTCGATGCTGTTCCGCGATCCCGACGGCAATCTGCTTAACTTCTTCGAGCCGGTGAGCAAGGAGGCGAAGAGACGGTTCTCATCCCGCGAGAACCTCGGCCGGTAAGCAGCAAGCCCGCGCCTGGCGCGGGCTTCTTCATGCTTGGTATTTGGTTTATGAGGCCGCTCTTGGTTAATTGGATTTGGAATCGTTCGTGGCCTTGGAAACCGTCCAGAGCCCGGAGAGGATTCCAATGGCATCGGCATAATTTGTCGCACCTGAAGGCTGGTAGGTGCCGTCAGCATAACGGCTGATTTTGTTCAAGAAGGATGCTTTCAGCATGGATGCTTGGGCCCAGCTTGGCACTTCCGAACGATCTTTGTAAGATAACTCTGCTAATTCCGTATTCACTGTACCATGCAGTAGTTCGTAGGCACGAATGAACATGGTGGTCATCTCCGCTCTCGTAAGGATCGTATCTCCCTTGAAGCTGTTGTCAGACCACCCGTAAATGATTCCTGCTTCACGTGCGGCGCGGATATCGTCATAGAACAGACTGGCGGGTGCGACATCAGAGAAGGTCTTGCCTTGCGGTGAGGCTTTAAGACCAAGCTCGCGAGCCAATAAGGATGTGAACTCGGCTCTTGTTACAGGTCTTCCCTCATCAGCGGCATTATCCGCTGCCAGTTGACTATAAACGGCTTTTGCGATTTGCTGCACAACCGGATTGCCCAGTGCCTGGGCCTGGTCGAAATCATCTGTAGTCGTAACCTCGGTCATTACACTGATCGCCAGCTCGCGTCCGGGCAGGAGGAAGTAGCCGGCGTCATGGGTAACATTCGCATTCTCACCGGTTTTGTGGGCGATGGGGCATCAGGTAGAGCAGTCCCGAATTTCGTGTTAACCTCCTGCGCGGCCATCCAGGTTATAATCTGGTTCCGGGATGCGGTGGTCAGGAAGGTTCCGTCATAGATTTTCTCCAGAAGCGTAACCAAGTCTGCGGCATTGATATAGTTATCCTGTTCCGGTGTCGGAGCAGAAGCGAACATTTTACGTCCCAGATGCATAACCTTCAAGCCGAGCTTATCCATCAGGGCTTGTACCTTGTCCAGACCGACAACGTCAATGAGTACATTGGTGGCTGTGTTATCCGATTGTGTAATCATAAGCCGGGCCAAACGTTCAAGCGTCACCTCTTTCGGAAAACTCTCCTTTTGGAGAGAGCCTGTCCCACCTACTACATCGGCAGGTTCAACTGTGACTGTATCGCTTAACTTGAGAGTTCCGTTATCGACTTGCTGCATAAGCGCAGATACCAGGGCCATCTTTATGGTACTGGCGGGTTTGTATGTATCGTCTTTTCCGAGCACTATTCCGTCGTCCGCATACGAACCGCTCAAATCCTCCATCCCGACGGATACACGTATACCGTCTTTCCAGGCCTTATCAATAATGGGTTGTACGACTCCGGCAATTCCGGATAAATTGGCAGCTGTGGCATTTGCAGAGACTGTGGCCGGTTGAAAGCCGGGCAGAAGCGAAACCGTAAGGAGAGAAGTAATGAGTGTGATTTTGAAAATAGAGGATTTTTTGGTCATCGTTAGTCTGGGCTCCTTTGAGTCATTTTGTAAACAATGTAATGTATTCTTACATAGTTGGCGGCGGATACAACGAAAATATACATCGATGTCAGTTTTTATTACAAATTTTTAATTTGCGATGAAAACGATTAAATGCACGTTTATCTCCAAAATTCTCGCTTTTTGATGAGATCGCTGACAAATATAAATTTTAAATGAATGGAGGGGTATGGTATAAATATACAGCCGGTCGATAACCTCCCGCAGTCCGCTAAGCAGACTTGTCAGGCGCCAGGGTAGGGAGAGAGATTCTGACCTTGTCGTCGTTAAGGATTAAAAAAACAAAGCCCGCAATCAATGCGGGCTTTGTTTGGTATAGAGGGTGCGGCCAACCAACTTCTCGGGCGGCCGCTGAGGTCTTAATTTTGACGTTTAATTACTTCCTTGTCTCGAACTCCATTCAATTCATGTTCATTCTGATGAAGTTCCTTAATCATATTCTGGAACATATGGGCTTCTTGACGATTGAGTCCGTCACGGTTATCCTTCAGTACCCAGTTTTCGACCGTTTTCTTCAGAATTTCACTCTTCCGTTCCAACATTTCCGTATAACTCAATGTCCTTCATCCTTTCTGATTCCGTGATTCAGCCGCTTTATGAACCTGGTTTACCTGTCAGTTCGTTCGTGTAATCTCACATACGACGTAACTTTTACCATTATACCGGAGATTCTGATCGAACCCAACGCGTATACACTGTATTCAGAAAAGGTGAGGAGGACTCCGAATGGAAGAGAGGTCCTGAGCGGACGGCTTCGAAGAAATGCGGCCGGATGCTCCGGGATGCTAGCCGTTGCTCGCTTATCTAACAATTGATTCACATCCAGAACCGGACAACTCTTATGCTTCTCCAGTCGCCACCGGGTTCTCCTCATACGAGATCCAGTCACTCCAGCTTCCGCCGTACAGCCGGACCTTCTTGAAGCCAATCCGCTTCAGGGCAAGCGCGTTCGGGCAGGCGGAGACGCCGGAGCCGCAGTAGACGATAACTTCTCGGTCTTTGTCCAATCCGGAGAAATGTTCATTAAGCTCCTCCGCACTCTTGTAACTGCCGTCTGCATGCTGCGTGTCTTTCCAGAAATAATTCACTGCACCGGGGATATGGCCTGCTTTCTTATCCATAGTCTCGTTCTCGCCCCGGTAACGGTCGTTAGCCCGGGAGTCGATCAGGATTGCGCCGGAAGCGGCTCCTTCCGCGGAGATTGTCCGGATCTCCCCGATTTCTGCCAGCAGCTCAGGCCGGGGAGCAGGCTCATAGCTGGCCGGGATGGTTACCGGCCGGTGATCGGTGACGGGGAAGCCGGCAGCCTTCCAGGCGCTGTAGCCTTGATCCATGACATATGCCCGTTCATGTCCGAGATATTGAAGCAGCCACCAGAGACGGGAAGCGTAGAGGCCGCCTTGATCGTCGTAAGCGACCACAAGGCTGCTGCGGGAAATGCCCGCCCGGCCGAGCGACGCAGCAAGAAGGCCCGGGTCCGGTACCGGATGGCGTCCGCCATGTTCTCGGACTGGGGCGGATAAATCCTCATCCAGATGAAGGTAGACGGCGCCCGGAATATGGTCGCGGAGATAAGCGCCGCGTCCCTCTTCGGGATCGGCGAGATTGAACCGGCAGTCTGCAATGACAAGGCCAGGCTCGTACATGCGGGCCAGGAGCCAGCGGGGAGTCACGATCGGGTCATTCATAAGAAAGCCTCCTTATTATAGAAAGTGATGGCTTGAACAAAGGCAGGAAGACAGCAAAAAAGGCGGGTGAATTCCCGCCTTTTATCCGGATGCCTTAACGGCTCGCGTCGGAGCCCAGCGTCCACTGCTCCAGCTCCCGGATGAGAATATCTTCTTCTTCATCGGTGAGGTCAAGCCGGATGCCGTATTGATATTCACCGATTCCGTACATCCAGCCCCAGCGGATACTTCCCTCAAAAGCGAGCATCTGGTCGTTCAGTTGGAAGTGGATGGTGATCTTTGTATCCCCGGAAGTGAATCTTACGTTCAGTGAACTGCGGACCTTGCAGCCGGAACGGCTGATATCGAGCAGAACACCCGGGGTTCGCTTGCCCGCGCCCGGGCCCGGATTGCCGGCAGGGACTTCAAGCCAGCATTCGATTGGCTGGTTCATTACATAACGGAATGGTTCTTTTCTGCTGGCAGCGCCCATAAATTCCCTCCGCCCGTTTTTAGTCATTATAAACGAAACGGACAGAGCAGGACAATGCGAACGCTCTTTCGAATTGCAAAAAATTCAGCCGATTGCATACAGGGACGCCATGCAGTCCACGAACATGCGGTTGTACTCGGAGCGGCTGAGGTCACGGGAGCAGGCGATATCCCGGCCAAGGAATTCAAACCAGGTGATTTCCGTGCCGTCTTTTTTGTAGAGGAATCGTTCGTTCTGAAGGGCAAATACCTCGTTGCCGTAATCGGGAACCTTCTCGTACGCCAGCGGAACTCCTTGTTTCTCTGCAACCAGGGTAGCGAGCAGAATCAGCATTTTGAACGGGTCGTCGTACATTTCAAATTGTTCCTCGGCCACCATTGTTCACTCCTTCGCAAGCTTGGAATCCGTCTTGATTATAACGCGGCGGAAGCCGGATGACAGGGCATCCCGGCGAAGTCAGGATGATTTTGCTACAACTCAGCATATTTCCCAAGATTGCTGCCCGCCGGGCGTGGCGCGCCCTTCATAAATCAAGGCGAATCACCGATAAAGGAAGCATGAGATCTGTTTTAGTATAAGGAGAATGCGAATTGTTTTTTAGACTCCGGTCTGTCTTTGCGGGGGCTTTCGCGGTCATCATCATTCTGTTGACACTGTTGCTCAGCTGGGTGATCGGCAGCGAAGCGACCCGTTCGTCCGAAACCAGCGTCGGTCAGTCCTTGTCCGAAGTCGCCTACCAGATGTCGGAGAGCCTGGACCAGTTCATGTGGGCCCGGGCCGGTGAAATCGAAACGATCAGCCGGCTTCAAGCGTTCCAGCAGCCGGTTGATCCCAATGAAGTGACGGCCCTGTTGAACCAGCTGAAGCAGAGCCTCTCGGTCTTTACCTGGGTTGGTTATCTGGATACCAAAGGCAAGGTGACGGCTTCGACGGACAATATTCTGCTGGGGCAGAATATCAGCCAGCGCCCGGTATTTCAGGAAGGAATGAACGGTCTGTATGTCGGGGATGTGCACGATGCGGTTCTCCTGTCCAAGTATCTGCCCAATCCGGACGGGGAGCCCTTGCAGTTCGTCGATGTCAGCGTTCCGGTCTATGGGCCGGACAATGCCAAGATCGGCGTGTTGGCGGCGCACTTAAGCTGGGAATGGTCGCGCCAGGTGGAAGAGTCGATTATTTATCCGCTTCGCCAGCATACGAAGAATGTCGAGGTGTTCGTGGTCAGCCGGTCGGGCCATACGATTCTGCTCGGTCCCAAGGAACGGGTCGGCCAGAAGATGGACCCGGAGACGATGCTGCAGGCTCTGAATCTGGGGAATTCGTGGTTCGTCGAGAAGGATAACGGAAGCAGAACGGGATATTTGACCGGTTATGCCCGCAGCAACGGCTATTTGGATTATCCCGGCCTTGGATGGACTGTTGTCATCCGCCAGCCGGCGGATATCGCTTTTGCCTCCATCCAGGAATTGAAGCGGACGATTGCCCTGTCGGGAATCAGCGTCTCGGTTCTGTTCGCTATCGCAGGCTGGTTCCTGGCCGGCTGGATCGTCGGTCCGCTGCGGCGAATCGCCGCAGCCGCGGATGAATTGAGCTCGGGTACGGCAGTGGAAATTCCGAATCAGTCCCGCATTCGCGAAGTCCGCCACCTGTCGGATTCTCTGCGCAATCTGATCGCTGCGCTGACGCATACGGAGACCGAACTGTTCCATATGTCGGATGCGGCTCGCCACGACCCGCTGACCGGGCTGCCCAACCGGATGGCGCTGGATGATTTTCTGGCGCATGCGGTCAGCCGGGCGAAGCAGAACCACAGTACGCTCACGTTTCTGTATCTGGACCTGGACGGGTTCAAGAGGGTGAACGACGCCAGAGGGCACGCAGTCGGCGACAAGCTGCTTCAGGAGGTGGCGTTCCGGCTCGTGGAATCCACCCGGGACAATGAGATTGTCACGCGGATCGGAGGAGACGAATTCGTCGTCGTTCTTCATACCTCTCTGCAAAAACCGATGCAGGAAGCCGAGACGGTCGCCAAACGTATTATCGATGCGATCAATCGTCCGTTCCTGATCGAGAATCAGCCGATTCAGATCGGCTGCAGCGTCGGAGCGGCCATCTGGAGCCCCGATTCGCAGGACACGAGCGAGACGCTGCGGCTGGCCGACGAGGCGCTCTACATTTCCAAGCGGAGCGGCAAGAACCGGATCACCTTCGAGAGCGCTTCTTGAGAAGAGAGCCGTGAAGACCATAAAGACAGGAAGGGGCGTCCCGCAGGGCGCCCTTTTTGCGCATCTGTTCCTTCCGGCCGCTTAATGGCGTGCCATCCGCACAGGCTGCCGAAGAAGGACGTGCATTTACTGGTAGAGGAACGTGAAGAATGACGCTATACCGAGGGGGTTGGAAGATGAAGCCGGCTTCATTTATCGCCAAGCTCGCGCCGTATGCGATGCAGGATATGATCCGGACGGGAGTGCCCGCATCGCTGACGATTGCGCAAGGCGCACTGGAATCGGCCTGGGGGGCCAGCGGCCTTACGGCCAGAGCCAACAATCTGTTCGGCATCAAGGGGAACGGACCGGCCGGAAGCGTAACGATGGCGACCACCGAATATGTGAACGGCCGGGCCGTTACGATCAATGCGGCCTTCAAGGCGTATCACAACTGGGGAGAAGCGGTATCGGACCATTCAGCGCTGCTGGTGAACGGAACCTCCTGGAACCGGAAGCAGTACGCGGCTGCTGTTGGTACCGACGGCCGATCTGCCGCAAGGGCGGTTGCGGCGGCGGGATATGCCACGGACCCGAATTATGCGCAGCAGCTTATTCGTCTGATCGACACGTATGATCTGGAGCAATACGATGCCAAGGCGGAGGAGGAGAACGGGATGTCGGTAGAAGACCGAAAACGGCTGGCCGAGCTGGAGAAGCGGCTGGCAGAAATGCAGGAAGGCCTGGCTGCTCTCGGGCAGAGCCGGGATACGCTCAAGGGAGCGTTGAGCGAGCAGGGCAACACCCTCAAGCTGGTGCTGGAACGGGTAGCGGCTCTGGAGGACAAAACGTCGATGGAGGTTCCGAATTGGGCGGAGGCAGCCGTCACAAAGGCCGTTGCGGCCGGGCTGATCGACTCGCCTTCGGGAGCGAGCTATGACTTTTACCGGATTCTGACCGTTCTGAACCGGGCAGGTCTGCTGGCCGGGGATCATTAGAGGATTTTCGGTTTTTTGACAAAAAACTGCCGATTTGGCGATTCATACCCGGAATGCGGGGGTAGTTATTAACATGACCCCCCCTTTTCATTATAGCTTTGGACGCTGCCGCAGGCAGGGTCCCTTTTTTTGCTTCAAGACTTGTCCGAAATCAGAATGAACCGCTCCGCAAAAGCGTTTCTTCCTTCAGGAGTAGCCCAAGCCGGTTCGATGTCTTGGACATTCGGACTGCTTGAATCAAAGCTCTTGAGGCTTCCCTGGGTAATGGACAGCAAATAAAGGGCTTGACCGGGTCCGTGTGCATAGATTTCTATCGTAGCCGTGACCGGGAACTGTCTGAACAGAGAAGCGGACTGCTGCATCAGCAGGCTGATCAGGGAGTCCCTGGACTTGAAGAGACGGTTGTATTCGGGCTCGGCGTCGGGGAGATGCGGATGAGCGAAGGCATAGTTCTGGTAATCGGCGTAATAGCGGATTTCAATCCGGTCGGCATCCGTCTGAAGACGCTCAATGAATCGGGAGGAAGGCAGGGTGGACAGAAAAGCGCAGACTTCGCTGTAGATGAGCGGCAGCCGGTCCGGCGGAGCCGGAGAAAGGGAGGCGGCGGGAATGGACCCGCCAGGAAGGGAGGAGGACAGCGAAACTTCCGGCTGCCGGACGGCGCCGATCAAATGGACCGCGCCCCACAGAACAACCAGACACAGACCCAGCTGCCGCCAAAAGCGGGAAAACCAATGTTGCATTGAACCTCATCTCCTATCCGGAATGCAGGCTCAGGGAAGCAGACGTTTGATAGTCCAGGCCGGCAGCACCAAAGTATCGGTTCCGGTAAGGACCGTCAGCCTCTCGGTTCCATCGTTATAATCGCATATTCCGCGGTAGGTTTCGCCGCTGACCAGGTGAACGGTGACAGGCTGCCTCCGCTGCATGGCTTCTCTGATTTCTTTTTGTATGTGCATTCCATATCATCCTTTTCGCAAGCACCCGCTAAAAGCTGTTTTATTAACTGTCTTATTAGTAACTTAAACGATTCTTTCGCATTTTAACTTGCAGCAGATGAAGTTCCTATCCATTTCATAAAGAATTTTAAGCAAGTTCGCTGAAAAATTCAATCTTTGTTCGTCATAAAGAATGAAATCTATCTATTTCATAGTCTGCTCTGCCGATTGGCCAACCATTGCCGGAGGGTTCGCGCAAAAAATCGGGGCCCTCTTGCGAGGACCCCTTTCATGGGAGAGGAGAAACCGGACGAAGGGCTTATGGGGAAGCGTAAGCTGGCTTCGCGGTTATCTGCGGCACCCCGTGAAGGATGCCGTTGATAGTATCATTGCCTCCGGACCGGCAAGGTATACCTGGCCTGCATCTTTTTTTTATTTAGCGCCGGGTTTGTGATACCATAGGCTCATGGCAGAAGCAGGACGAAGGCGTACAGCCGGCGTATGCGTATGCAAAGGTCTAAACAGAACGGGAGAATTCAGCATGAGAGTGGTATCGGGCACTGCCAAGGGCAGACCTTTAAAAAGCGTACCCGGGACGGGGACGCGCCCAACGACCGATAAGGTCAAGGAAGCGGTATTCAGTATGATCGGTCCGTATTTTGAGGGGGGAGCGGCTCTGGATCTGTTCGCAGGGACCGGCGGCTTGGGCATCGAGGCTCTCAGCCGCGGAATGGAACGCGCCGTCTTTATAGATATGGAGCCGCGGAGCATTGAGACGATTCGGGCGAATTTGAAGGCAACCGGCATGACGGAGCGGGCCGAGGTGTACCGCAACGACGCGGTCCGGGCGCTGGCAGCGCTGGAGAAGCGCGGCCGGGCGTTCGATCTGGTCTTTCTGGACCCCCCTTACCGGATGAAGCACGGACACGAGCTGATGGCTTCGATGGACGCCAAGGGTCTGCTCGCCGCAGACGCCGTCATTGTGCTGGAGCATGAATCGGATTATGAGTATCCGGAGACCCTTCCGGGCTTTGAGCGGATCCGCCACAGCAAATACGGAGAGACGGCCATCTCGCTGTACCGCTATGCCGGGGAGAAGACGGGAGGAAACCCAGAGGAGGAGCAGAATGAAGCCGGAGAATAGAAAAGAACGGATCGCCATCTATCCGGGAAGCTTCGATCCGGTAACGCTGGGGCATCTCGATATTATTAGACGGGCGGCCAAGCAGTTCGACAAGCTGATTGTCGCCGTGCTGAACAATCTGAGCAAGAATCCGCTCTTCTCCGTAGAAGAGCGGGCCGATCTGCTGCGCCGGACGACGGCGGATATACCGAACGTCGAGATTGATACGTTCCGCGATCTTCTCGCCAATTATGCGAAGGAGCGGGAAGCGCAGGTGATCGTCCGAGGCATTCGGACGGTAACGGATTTCGAGTACGAGCTTCAGATTGCGACGATCAACAGCAAGCTGAACCCGGACGCGGAGACGATCTTCATGATGACTCATCCGAAATACTCCTATCTCAGCTCCAGCGTAGTGAAGGAGATCGGGCATTTTGGGGGCCATTTGTCCGCTTTTGTAACCCCGGAGGTCGAGGAGGCGGTCCGCGCCAAGTTCAGGGTCTCCGCTGAAGGCGGCCCGCAAGACTGAGCGCCCCCGAGAGCAGCAGCATCCCGAGGATAAGAATGGCGAGAAGGAAGCCCAGCCGGGGCAGCCATTCCAGTGCGCCGTGCAGGGAGCCGTTGCCGGTTCGGGCGCCGGGGGAGAAGACCGAGGCGGCAGTAGGAGACAGGGGAACCACTGTCCGGAGCAGGAGCAGGAAGATGGCGGCAAAAGCGGCGTGCAGGAGCCGATGCAGCGCAAACGCGCGGTAGCGGACCGCGATTCCTGCCCTGCGGAGCGCGGCCAGGGATTGCAGCTGGGCGCTGAGCCCGCTCCAGCCGAGCGCGGCGGCGAGCAGCGCCATCGGCCACATGCCGGTGGCCCCACCGGCATAGCCGGCGGCCGCTTCGGCGATCCGCTGGGCGCCGAGATGGACCTCCAGCGCGGCGGACGCCAGCGCGCCGGGCAGAACCGGAACGGCGGTCCGCACAATATGGACCGCCACGGCAAAGGCGATGATGAAGCCGCCGGCCATCATCAAGCTCTGGACGGCGACGGCGACGGAATCGCCGAGCAGCCGTCCGAACGGGCGGCCGTCGCGCGCCCGTGCCTCGGCGGCGGCGTTCAGAGCCCGCCGCGCCGTTCCCGGGGGCCGGGGCGCGGCCGGGCGCCCGCCGGGTGAGCCGGAGCGGCCTGAACGCCGGGGCCGCTCCGGCTTGGAGCTTCGCCGGGCCAGCACGGCCCCGGCGGCCAGGCCGGCCAGCCAGTGGCCGGCCAGCAGCAGGTACCCGGCTGCCGGGCTGTGCAGCAGGGCAGTCCCGGCCACGACCAGAACCGTGACCGGGCTGGCATAATGCGAGAGGGCCCCCAGCCGGGCGGCCTCTTCCTCGCTGAGCAGCTCCTGCCGTCTCAGCTCGGCCGCGCTAAAGGCGCCGGCGGGACAGCCTGCGGTCATGCCGAGCGCCAGGCCCCAGCCCGCGCAGCCGGGCAGGCGGAAGACTCTGGTCATGAGCGGTTCCAGAAGGACGCCGGCGGCGTGAACGGCTCCCGAAGCCGCCAGCATCTCCGACAGCATCAGAAAAGGCAGCAGCGCGGGGAAGACAATAGTCCACCACAGCTCGAGCCCCTGAAGCGACGCTTGAAAAGAGCTGGCCGGCGATGCCACGATGGCCGCGGCGAAGGCGACGGCAAGTCCGGCGGACAGGTAGGGGGTCCAGCCTGCGGACCGGGGCGGTCTGGCAATCATGTTCGCTTCCACCTCTTCATAGCCTGGAATAACGGGCAGGCCGCAATTTGGGATTCCCGGAATTTATCATCGGAATCTGTAATTATACTATCCTCATCCTATGCGGGACGGGCAGGGCTCATGCCTCGCAAAAGCTGTCCTGAGAATTGGGGTTCAATGCTGAAGCGGAAGGAGGAGAACTTAGCGTGAGACCCATTAAGCGCCGCACGGGCATGCGAATGGCGCTCTATCTGTTCACGGTCGTTGTGCTCATCTATGTGATTATCTTCATGGATACGCCTTATGTCGTGTACCGGCCCGGCAGCGCTTCGGAAGTGGCGCCGATGATCCGGGTGGAGAATGCGGACCCGGCGGAGCGCGGCACCTTCATGATGACAACGGTATCGGCTAGCTATGCCAATGTAGCGCTGCTGGCTGTGTCCTGGTTCGATTCCAATGCGGAGATCATCAAGAAGAAGGAGCGGCTCGGGGATCAGAGTGAAGCGGAATACGCTGCGGAACAGGTCTACTACATGAGCAGTTCCCAGTCGAATGCGGTGGAGGCGGCTTACAGCGCTGCGGGAGTCCCTTATAAAGATGTGCCGGAATATACTTTCGTCTTCTCCGTGCCCGAGAAGGGCAATCAGACCAAGCTGCGTCCCGGCGACAAAATCCTGGCAGCCGACGGAGATGCCGTTCGTTCACCCGATGATCTTACAAAAGCGCTGGCCGGACACGGAATCGGCGACCGGATTGAAATCACGGTCGGCCGGGGAGCGGAGAAGATCGACGAGGAAATCACCCTGGTGCCGATTCAGAATAAAGAGGACGCCAAGCCGAAGCCGGGTCTGGGCGTTACCATTGGAGCGATCCAGAAGGTGGAGGCTGCCGAGCAGGGAAGAGGCGTGCGGTTCACCAGTACGGAGGTCGGCGGCCCGTCGGCCGGACTCATGTTCACGCTGGAGATCTACAACCGGCTGACGCCCGGTGATCTGTCCAAGGGTTACCGGGTCGCCGGAACCGGTACGATGGATGCCGAAGGAACGGTGGGGGCCATTGGAGGAATTGCACACAAAATCGTAGCGGCGGACCGTAAAGGCGCCGATTTCTTCTTCGTGCCTGCACGGAATTACGACGATGCGAAGAAGAAGGCGGACGCCATCGGCACGAAGATGAAGCTGATTCGGGTGGACCGGCTTCAGGATGCGCTCGATTATCTGAAATCGCTGCCGGTCAAATCCTGACCGGCGGCTCCAGGTAATCGGCGAACAGGCTCTCTCTTCCGGGTGCGCCGAACCCGGCGGCATAGGCCATGGAGGCCTGCCGGTCCAGCAGAAGCTCCGGCTGGTCGCCGGCGGGGAACTGTAACACGACGGGCAGCGCTGCCGCGCGCTTCATCTCTCTCAGCAGGCTGCGCCCGCTCTCGCGGAAGCCCAGCACCCGTATATATTGGGGACCTCGGGCCAGAAGCTCCGGCGAGAGGGTCTCTCTGGAATGGTTCAGCAGAATATGCAGCAGCATGCGCTGGAGCCGGGTCCGTGTGTAGCGCTTGGCTTTGAGGGCATCCAGAAGCTCGCCGACGCTGAACACCGGCAGCAGCGGCAGAACCCGGCGAAGCCGGTGTTCCAGGCCTTCATTGACGTCCTGAATGCCCGCCAGCTCGGAATCGGTGCGGACGGCCAGCTGATGCAGCAGACTTCGCCCGTAGCACTCCCAATGCATCGGGAAGCGCCCCTGCTCTCTTTCCCGTTCGAGAATATCGAGGACATAATCGGGCATATAGCCCGCCGCAGCCGAAAGGTCTCCGTCCGTCAGCAGCTTCCGGACGGCGGTTGCGCTGGCGATCGAAGCCCCGGGAACCGCGGAATCATGGAACCCGGCGCACCGGCGGGGGATGGTCAGCGGCCGGATCTTCGCCCCCAGTCTGCGGAGCGCGATGAGATAATGCAGGCCCAGCGCATTGTTGGAGCCGCGAAGCAACTCGCCGGCGCCGCTTGTCCCGCTGCCGAGAACGGTCTGGACGGCGGCGCTGTAGGCTGCGGGAAAGCTCATCCCCCGGCCGAGCAAGGCCGCGAGCTCGCTCTGGAGCTCCGCGTCTTCCAGGACAAGCCGGTCGGCAAGGGCTTCCAGAGGTCCCAGGTCTCCGCTCTCGGTGCCGAAGCAGAAGCTGTCCACAATACCGGCGGCGGCCAGGACGGCGACAGCGCCGTAGCCGAACCACTCCGCGGGCTGGACGGCATAGGCGACCGGCAGCTCCAGCACGAGGTCCGCCCCCATGCGGAGCGCCATCTCGGTCCGGGCTCGCTTGCCCGCAATGGCGGGTTCGCCCCGCTGGGTGAACGGACCGCTCATGACGACAACGGCGCGGTCTGCGCCGGAGACTGTTTTGGCTTCAAGAAAATGGTGGACATGCCCGTTATGCAGCGGGTTGTATTCGGCAATAATTCCTACTGTCGTCACTGAACATTCACTCCGTTACGTTCTGGTTATGTTCTCATCATAAGCCGATGCTTTCTCTGAAACAATATCAAGGATAAAAGGTTGACAAAGAGCGGAAAGAGTAGGTATAATAAATTTTGTTTGTTTGGAGTGATTTGGTATGAAGTTTTACTTTCGCAAAATTGCCAATGCCGATGGCGCACTGCCGATTCACGGCGACGTGGACGTCAGCGCGGCTGTGAAGGGACGTAAGGACATTGTGGCTGTCTCGCCGATTAAGGCGGACCTGAATGCGCTGCCCGCCGGGACCGATCGGGTGTCGGTGGCAGGGAAGCTTCACGGAGAGGTAGACATGCTGTGCGCGCGTTGCCTGAACCCAGTCAAGACCCATCTGGACATTCCTTTTGCCGAGACCTTCAGATGGACGAAGCAGGCCGCCGAACCGGCGGAGGAAGAAGAGGATGAGGAACGGATTGACGTTTCGGAAGAAATGGTGGATCTGGAACCTTATGTGGAAGAGAGTTTCCTGCTGCACCTGCCGCTCTCGGTATTGTGCGCGGACGACTGCCGCGGCCTCTGTCCGACTTGCGGCTCCAACCTGAACGAAGGCGGCTGCGATTGCGACAATGTGGTAATCGACCCTCGGCTTGCCGGGTTGAAGGATTTTTTCAAGAACTGAGCAGATGAACCAACGCACCGCCGAACAGGCGGGTTGACTTGAATAAGGAGGTGGAACACATGGCAGTACCTCAACGTAGAACGTCCAAGACACGCCGTGACAAGCGTCGCACTCACTTCAAACTGGTTGTGCCGGGCATGGTGAAATGCGAGCAGTGCGGAGAACTGAAGCTGGCTCATCACGTATGCAAAGTGTGCGGAACGTACAAGGCTAGAGAAATCATCAAGCAATAGTCTTCAGCCCGGTTGGCGGCGCTCTTCTCCTTTTGGGAGGGGGCGCCGTTTTTGATGTTTTCGTCCTTTACAGCTTAAGGCTGAAAGCCGGCGCGTAAAATGCAGGCTTTCTTTTTGGGCGGCTATCCTTTATACTACATCTTAGTACCAGGTTCTAAGTTCGGTGCTCGGCGACGAGCAGCCGGACGGGAAGAACCGATTCAGCGGTTGCGGAGTGCAAAGGCCGGGAGGTGAGCCGTTATCGAGCGTTTATCCAAGAAAGAGCGGCAGCGCCGGCTGCTGCAGATCATAGCGGACAATCCGTTCGTAACGGACCGGGAGTTGACCCGGGAGCTGAAAGTCAGCATTCAGACGATAAGGCTGGACCGGATGGAGCTTGCCATCCCGGAGCTGCGCGAGCGCGTGAAGCAGATGGCGGAGCATTCGTACGATCAGGTTCGCTCGCTGCCCGAAGTCGAGGTGGTCGGCGAGATCGTTGATCTGCAGCTCGACAAGAGCGGGATTTCGATCTTTGAAATACGCGACGAGCATGTATTCTCCCGCAACGGCATCGCCCGCGGGCATTATGTCTTCGGCCAAGCCAATTCGCTGGCTGTGGCGGTTATCGACGATGAAATCGCATTGACGGCTTCTGCGGACATCCGGTTCGTCCGGACCGTCCGTCTTGGCGAGAAATGCATTGCAAAAGCCAATGTGCGCTCGCAATCGGGCCGCGGGGGCAAAGCGGAGGTCGAAGTGATTACTTACGTGGGCGAAGAAATGGTGTTTCAGGGCCATTTTGTCGTCTATCGCTCCGCACCGGCTCAGCATAATGAAGGAGGAAACATCATTGCGGATCGCCATTGACGCCATGGGCGGCGACCATGCCCCCGGATGCAACGTAGAGGGTGCGCTGCTCGCGGCTGCGGAATGGGAAGACATAGAGATTATACTGGTGGGCGATGAGGAGAAGCTGTCGCCCCTTTTGAAAGAGAAGCCGAAGCGGATATCGATCCGTCACGCTTCCGAAGTTATCAGCGGGGAAGATGAGCCGACCAAGGCGGTTCGCCGCAAAAAAGACTCTTCCATGGTCGTGGCCGGACGGATGGTCAAGGAAGGCGAAGCCGAAGCGATGATCTCCTCCGGCAACACCGGAGCGCTGATGACTACGGGCCTTCTCGTAGTCGGACGAATGGAAGGGATCGCCAGACCTGCTCTGGCGCCGATGATTCCGACTCTGGACGATGTCGGCGTACTGGCGCTGGATCTGGGCGCCAATATGGACGCGAAGCCGGAGCATCTTGCCCAGTATGCAATGATGGGCAGTGTGTACCGCAGCAAGGTTCACGGCATGGCAGAGCCGCGCGTCGGACTGCTGAATGTCGGTACGGAAGCGGCGAAAGGCAACGAACTGACGAAGGCGGCTTATCCGCTGCTGGAGAATCTGTCGGGCATTCGTTTTGTCGGCAACGTTGAGGCGCGGGATGTTCTGATGGGCGCCTGCGATGTGCTGGTATGCGACGGCTTCGCCGGCAACATCCTTCTGAAGACGCTGGAAGGGACGGCGGGCGCCATGTTCGCCCTGCTGAAGCAGCAGTTCTCGAAGTCGCTGAAGACGAAGCTGGGCGCGGCGATGCTGATGCCCGAGCTTCGCAGCCTCAAAGGAAAACTCGATTACAAGGAGCATGGCGGAGCGCCGCTGCTGGGACTGAACGGTCTGGTGGTCAAGGGGCACGGCTCTTCCGACGGCAACGCCGTCAAGAATGCGGTGCGCCAAGCAAGAATCGCCATCCAGTCAGGGCTCGTAGACAGCATAGCCAAGGAAATTAGCGGGAAGTGAGTGGAGACATGAACAATTTACGGCCTGTGGGCATTATCGGTACGGGCAAGTATGTGCCCGAACGCATTTTGACGAACAGCGATCTGGAACAAATGGTCGAAACCAATGACGAATGGATCGTAAGCCGGACGGGAATCCGCGAACGGCATATTGCCGCTCCGGAGGAAGCTACCTCGGATCTCGCCTACCGGGCTGCGCTGAAAGCGCTGGAGACGGCGAACATGAAGGCCGAGGAGCTGGATCTCATCATCGTCGCAACGATTACGCCGGACACTTCTTTTCCTTCAACGGCCTGCATTCTTCAGGATAAGCTCGGGGCGTCCCGGGCAGCGGCATTCGATCTGTCTGCGGCCTGCTCTGGCTTCGTATACAGTCTGGCTACGGCAGTCGGCATGATTCAGAACGGGATGTACAACAATGCGCTCGTAATCGGGGCGGATACGCTGTCGCGGATTACGGATTATACGGACCGGAACACCTGTGTGCTGTTCGGAGACGGAGCCGGGGCGGTCATTATCGGCGAAGTTCCGGAAGGCCGCGGATTCCGTTCTTTCGATCTTGGCGCAGAGGGAGCCGGCGGCTCGCTGCTGAAGCTTGAGGGCGGCGGGTCTCGCCTTCCTGCCTCTTCCGAGACGGTGGAAGGCAAGAAGCATTTCATTTATATGAACGGCCGCGAAGTGTTCAAATTTGCTGTCCGCGTCATGGGCACTGCAACCGAAAGAGTGCTGGCCAAGGCCGGTCTGACCAAAGCAGACATCGACCTGTTCGTTCCGCATCAGGCCAACGTCCGGATCATCCAGTCTGCGATGCAGCGGCTTGAGCTGCCGGAAGAGAAATGCGTCGTGAACGTGGACCGCTACGCCAACACTTCGGCGGCGTCGATTCCGCTGGCTCTCGTTGAGGCTGCCGAGCAGGGCCGCATGAAGGAAGGCGATACGGTTCTGATGGTCGGCTTCGGCGGCGGTCTGACCTGGGGCGCTTCCGTCCTGATCTGGTAAACGGGCGCAAGAGGCGGCGCATCGGCGCTGCCTCTGCCGGGTGATTCGTATGAGGAAAGGAAGTAAGGGCGACAATGGGAAAAATCGCATTCATATTCCCCGGCCAGGGGGCGCAATCGGTCGGGATGGGCAGAGATGTCTATGAGACTCTTCCGGAGAGCCGCGAAGTGTTCGAGCAGGGCAATTCAGCGCTTGGCCTGAAGCTGACGGATCTGATCTTTGAAGGACCGGAGAGCGAGCTGAAGCAGACGGCGAATACGCAGCCTGCCCTTCTGACCACCAGCATCGCCTATCTGCGGGCGCTGGAGGCGGCGGGCGTGCGCGCCGATTATGCAGCCGGACACAGTCTCGGCGAATACAGCGCTCTTGTAGCAGCCGGCGTTCTGGCCTATGAAGACGCGGTCCGGCTGGTCCGGCTCCGCGGCCAATTCATGGAAGAAGCCGTTCCCGGCGGCCAGGGCGCGATGGCGGCGGTGCTTGGCGCTCCGCGCGAAGCGCTGGCCGAACTCTGCCGGGCAATCTCGGAGGAGGGACATGCCGTCGAGCTCGCCAATGTGAACTGTCCGGGGCAGATTGTTGTCTCAGGCAGCAAGGAAGGCGTCTCGGCGGTGGGCGAACGCGTGAAGGAGATCGGCGGCAAACGGGCAATCCCGCTTGAAGTCAGCGGCCCGTTCCATTCCTCGCTGATGAAGCCGGCCGCGCTGCGGCTGGAAGAAGAGCTGGCCCGGGTACAGTTCCGGAAGCCCGCCGTTCCCGTCGTGGTCAATGCGACCGCTTCGGCCGTCAGCGACCCCGAGGAGCTTCGTTCTCTGCTGGTGAAACAGGTGTACTCGCCTGTGCTCTGGCAGGACAGCGTCGAAGAGCTGATTCAGGCCGGGGTGGATACCTTTGTCGAGATCGGACCCGGAAGTGTGCTGACAGGGCTGATCCGCAAGATCGACCGCAGTGTGAAACTGCTGAATGTGAACAGTCTGGAGAGCGTGGGCACACTCCGGAACGAGCTGTCTTAAGGCGGAGTCAACCAACTATGGCGAAGGAGAGTGGAAGCATGTTCTCAGCTTTGCGGGGTCAGACCGCGCTTGTAACGGGAGCTTCCCGGGGGATCGGGCGCAGCATCGCCCTGTCGCTGGCGGAGCACGGGGTCAACGTGGTCGTCAACTACTCCGGCAGCGAAGCGGCTGCGGAGGAGACCGTCCAGGCGATCCGCGCTCTCGGCGCGGAGGCTGTGGCGATCCGCGGCAATGTGGGCCGCGCCGATGAAGCGGAGGCGCTGGTCAAGGAAGCGCTGGGCGCTTGGGGACGCATCGACATCCTGGTCAACAATGCCGGCATCACGCGTGACAATCTGATTATGCGGATGAAGGAAGAAGAGTTCGACCAGGTAATCGAGACCAACCTCAAAGGCGTATTCAACTGCCTGAAGGCGGCGACGCGGCCGATGATGAAGCAGCGCTACGGACGCATCATCAATATCTCGTCCGTGGTGGGCGTAACCGGGAATCCCGGCCAAGCCAATTACTCGGCCGCCAAGGCCGGCATCATCGGCCTGACGAAGTCGGCCGCACGGGAACTCGCCTCCCGGGGGATCACAGTCAATTGCATCGCGCCGGGTTTCATTGATACCGACATGACCCGCGCGCTGCCGGAGGAAGCTCGTACCGAGCTCTCCAAAGGCATCCCGCTGGCCCGTCTGGGCCAGCCGGAAGAGATCGCTTCGGCGGTGCTTTTCCTGGTCTCTTCCGGGGCTGCATACATGACCGGCCAGACGCTTCATGTCGATGGCGGCATGTATATGTAAGGATGGCATTTTGGAAACATATCTCGTATAATACTCGAAGAGGAGGTGAACCGGATGTCCGACGTATTGGAGCGTGTAAAACGCATCGTAGTCGATCGCTTAGGAGCCGACGAAGCCGAAGTAACACTGGAAGCGTCTTTCAAAGATGATTTGGGTGCTGATTCTCTCGACGTAGTGGAATTGGTCATGGAATTGGAAGATGAATTCGATATGGAAATCTCTGATGAAGATGCAGAGAAGATTACGACCGTGGGTGAAGTTGTGAATTACATACAATCTCATACCTAGTGTCTATGGTGAATCAAGTCCCGTACCTGCTTAAGGCGGGACTTCTCCTTATTTATTACGGCTTTTGCATCTGTCCCCTTGCAGGGAAGGCCAGGCCGTCAGCTTCCTGAATTCCGAAAACAAGCTACGTTCGCCGCAGGCGATTGCCATTTATATAGAAGGCGGCCGCTCGGCCGCAGGTAAGCAGTCAATACAGACCGTGCCCGGCACGGTCGGCAGACGGGGTGAGTGTGTGAGTCATCGAGTAGTGGTCACCGGCATGGGAGTTATGACCTCGCTGGGACAAGATTTGGAGACGTTCTGGAGCAGCCTGATGGCAGGCAAATCCGGCGTTTCTTTAATAGAAGCTTTTGATGTGAGCGATTATCCGACCCGCATCGCAGCGGAGATCAAAGATTTCAACGCCGAAGAGCGTTTCGGCCGCAAGGAAGCGCGCAAGATGGACCGGTTCGTCCAGTTCGCGCTGGCGGCGAGCGAATCGGCTCTGGCGGACAGCGGCCTCAAGATCGGCGAGAACGTGGAAGCGGAGCGAATCGGCGTATCGGTCGGCTCCGGCATCGGCGGTCTGGGCACCTGGGAAGATCAGCACAATCTGCTGCTGGAGAAAGGGCCGAAGCGGGTCAGCCCGTTCTTCATCCCGATGATGATTGCCAATATGGGCTCCGGTCAGGTATCGATCAGCCTCGGAGCCAAAGGGCCGAACACGACGATGGTAACCGCCTGCGCAACAGGCAGCCATTCCATCGGCGATTCCCTCCGTCTGATTCAGCGCGGCGACGCCGATGCAATGATCTGCGGCGGCGCAGAAGCAACGATCCGCCCGACCGGGATGGCCGGCTTCTGCTCCATGCGGGCGATGACCACCCGCAACGATGAGCCGGAGAAGGCGAGCCGTCCATTCGACAGCGACCGCGACGGTTTTGTCATGGGCGAAGGAGCCGGAATTCTGATCCTGGAATCGCTGGAGCACGCTACTGCCCGCGGAGCGCATATTTATGCCGAGGTAATCGGCTACGGATTGAGCGCAGACGCGCACCACATGACCGAGCCGGACCCGGACGGAGCGGCGCGCTGCATGAAGATGGCGATCCGCGATGCCGGCATTGAACCGGAAGCGGTGGATTACATCAACGCCCACGGTACTTCGACTCCGGTCGGCGACCGGTCGGAGACCATTGCCGTGAAGAAGGCGCTGGGCGACCATGCGTACAAGGTAGCCGTCAGCTCGACCAAGTCGATGACCGGCCATTTGCTGGGCGCAGCCGGCGGCGTGGAGGCGATTATCTGCGGGCTGGCCTTGCAGAACGGCGTCATTCCGCCGACGATCAACCTGGATCATCAGGACCCGGAATGCGATCTGGACTACGTGCCGAATGTGCCTCGCCAGGCGGACCTGGAGATCGCCATGTCGAACTCCTTTGGCTTTGGCGGGCATAATGCAACCATTGTCCTCAAAAAATTCAATCCGTAAGGAGAGCGAGCGGTGAACGGAGACTTGAAGCAACTTGAGCGGCAACTTGATATCCGGTTTCACGACTCCTCGCTGCTGAAGCAGGCTTTCACGCATGCTTCGTATGTGAACGAGCACCGCTTCCACCAGCACCAGGACAACGAGCGCCTGGAGTTCCTGGGCGACGCGGTGCTGGAGCTGACCGTATCGGAATATTTGTATACTCTCCTGCCGGACCGGCCGGAAGGCGAACTGACCAAGCTGCGGGCTGCGATTGTCTGCGAACCGTCGCTGGTCAAATTTGCCGAGCACTTGGGCTTTGGCCGGTTCGTCCTGCTGGGCAAAGGCGAGGAGCAGACCGGAGGCCGCACGCGTCCGGCGCTGCTCGCCGACGTGTTCGAATCGTTCGTGGGAGCGCTTTACCTGGATCAGGGACTGGAGGCGGTTCGGGGCTTCCTTAACCAGCACGTCTTTCCGAAAGTGGAGACCGGCGGCAAGCTTCAGGTCGGCGTGAGCGATTTTAAGACCGAGCTGCAGGAACTGATTCAGCATCACGGACTCGGCAATCTGGAATACCGGATTATCGAAGAACGGGGTCCTGCGCATGAGCGGGAGTTCGTGTCCGAAGTGATGATGTCGGGCCGTTCTCTGGGCCGCGGCAGCGGTCGGTCGAAGAAAGAAGCGGAGCAGCAGGCGGCAGCAGCTGCCCTTCAGCAGTTGAGAGCCAGCGAAGTCTGAGGCAGCGGATACGCCGGACGGCCGATCCTCCCGAGCGGGACGATCGGCCGTTTTTGCCTTTATACGGGGCGGTCCGGCCGGCGGACACTTATGATATAATCGGTTTAGAGGTGAGAGGGACAGTATGTTTTTGAAACGGATCGAGCTTGCGGGCTTCAAATCGTTCGCGGACAAGACGGAGATGGAGTTCGTACGCGGCATTACAGCGGTCGTCGGACCGAACGGCAGCGGCAAGAGCAATATTTCCGACGGCATCCGCTGGGTGCTGGGGGAACAGAGCGCCAAATCGCTGCGCGGCGGCAAGATGGAAGACATTATATTTGCGGGAAGCGATGCGCGCAAGGCCGTCAATTACGGCGAAGTATCGCTGACGCTGGACAACGAAGATCATACGCTTCCGCTCGATTTCAGCGAGGTGACGGTCACCCGCCGGGTGCACCGCAGCGGAGAGAGCGAATATCAGATCAACAAGCAGGCCTGCCGCCTGAAGGACATTACCGAGCTGTTCATGGATACGGGGATCGGCCGGGAAGCCTATTCGATTATCGGACAGGGCCGGATTGAAGAGATTCTGAGTACGCGTTCGGAAGACCGGCGCGGTATCTTTGAGGAAGCTTCCGGAATTGTAAAATACAAATCGCGGCGCCGGGACGCCGGACGCAAGCTGGATGAGACGGAGCAGAACCTGCTCCGCATTCACGACCTGGTCAGCGAGCTCGAGGATCAGATCGGTCCGCTACGGGAGCAGTCCGAGAAGGCAGCCCGCTTCAAGGAACTGAAGGAACAGCTGAAGCGGCTGGAGATTTCGGTATACGTGCATCAGATTGAAGGAATTCATGCCTCCTGGCAGGAAGGCAGCGCCAAGCTGGAGGTCCTCGGCCGGGAGCAGCTGGAGCTGTCGACGGTCGTTTCGGCACACGATGCGAAGCTGGAGAGCGGCCGGGCCGAGCTCCGCAAGCTGGAGGAAGAGATCGAACGCCTGCAGGAACAGCTTCTGCGGTACAGCGAAGCCTACGAGAAGAGCGAAGGCTACGGTGAACTGCTGAAAGAACGGCGGCGCCATCTGGAGAATAACCGGGAGCAGCTGCTGCAGGCGCTCGGCTCTGTAGGAGAACGCTCCGAGGACAGACTGCGCGAGCTGACGGCCTTGGAGACGAGCCTGGCACAAGCCAGGGGACGGCTGGAGACGCTTCGTGGCGAGATTGCGGCGGAGGAAGAACGGCTGGCCGGAATGGCCGGGGGATTAAGCCAGAACCGGGAGGAGACTCTCAAGAGCGGTCTGCTCGACCTGATGAACCGGATGGCGCAGGCGCGCAATGAAATCCGGTACGCCGACCAGCAGAAGGAGAATCTGGAGCGGCGGATGAACCGCAGTGAGGAAGAGAGCGGCAAGTGGAGCTCCCGCCTGCGGGAACTGACGCTGGAACGGGACAAGCGGCGCAAGCTGATCGAAGAGCTCGGAACAGAGCTCGGCAAGCTGCGCAGCGCCTACATTGCGGAGAGCGAGAAGATCTCCGCCCGGCACAAGCTGCAGGAGGAGAGCGGCGCGAGTCTGCGGAAGTGGGAGCAAAAGCGGGAAGCGCTCGTCTCCCGTCTGGAGACGATGAAGGAAATGCAGGACGACTTCGACGGCTTCATGCTGGGCGTCAAAGAAGTGCTGAAGGCATCGCGTAAAGGCCAGCTTGCGGGCGTGCAGGGCGCGGTCGCGGAGCTGATTGCCGTGCCCGAGAAGCTGGAGCTGGCTCTGGAGACGGCGCTCGGCGCTTCGCAGCAGCATATCGTCATGGACAACGAGTCGGTCTCCCGGCAGGCGATCGCTTTTCTGAAGCAGCGCCAATTGGGCCGCGCGACCTTCCTGCCGATGGACGTTATCCGTCCGCGGCAGATCGGCGCGAGCGACCGCCAGCTCGTGGAAGGGGCAGAGGGCTTTGTCGGCATCGGCGCCGAGCTGGTCGGCCATGACCCGAAATATGCCGGCATTGTCGGCAGTCTGCTCGGCAATGTGGTGATCGCCGAAACGCTGGAGCAGGCGAACCGGATCGCCGCCCGCTGCCAGTACCGTTACCGGGTAGTCACGCTGGAGGGCGATGTGGTGAATGCCGGCGGTTCGATGACCGGCGGCAGCCAGCATAAGAAGAACAGCAGCCTGCTGGGCCGCAAGCGCCAGCTGGAACAGCTGGAGGCCGAGATTAAGGACGCCGAGGCGCATGTGTCGAAGCTGCGGGAAGCGCTGGCCCGGCTGCGCGCCGAACAGGACAAGGCCAACGCTCTTATGGAGAAGCTGCGCCAGGACGGCGACGAGAAGCGTCTGGACGAGCAGCGGGCCGCCGGGGATTTGAAGCAGCTTGAACAGGAGCTGCGGCTCGTAACGGAACAGGCGGACAGCGCCGGAGCGGAGAAGAGCGGCTTCGAGGACGAGCTGAAGCAGCTTGCCGCCGCGCGAGAGGCGGCGGCGTCCGAGCTGCAGCGGCTGGAGGCGGAAGAGAAGCAGGCCCATGAAGAGATCCGGCTCGCCGAATCCGCCCGCAAGGCGAGCGAGAATGAGAAGGAAGAGCTTCAGGGCAAGCTGACGGGCATGAAGGTGGCGGAAGGCAAGCTGGATCAGGAGATCTTCTCGCTGGAGGAGCAGCTGCGCAGACTCCGTCAGGATGCCGGCTCCCAAGACCGGGAGCTGCGCCAGAACCGGAATCTGCTGGCGACGATGGAGCAGGATCTGGAGACCAACGCCGCCGAAGCGGTGAAGCAGGTCGAAGACCTCAATACGTTCCGCCTGCGCAAGGAAGAAGCCGCTTCGAAGCTGGACCTCTCCCGCGCGGCCCGGGCTTCGCTGACCCGGCGGCTGGAGACGGAGGAGAACGAGACGCGCGAGCAGCGCCAGACGCTGCGCTCCGTCGAGGAGCGGCTGCGGGCAACCGAGGTGGCCGTCGGCCGTCTGGATGTCGAGCTGGATAATATTCTTCGCAAGCTGAGCGATGAATACGAGCTGAGCTACGAACTGGCGAAGCAGCGCTATCCGGTGCCGGAGGATGTGCCGCAGGCACAGGCGGAGGTGCAGCGGCTGCGCCGGTCCATCTCCGCGCTCGGAGAAGTGAACCTCGGCGCGATCGAGGAGTATCAGCGCGTGCATGAGCGCTTCACCTTCCTGAGCGAACAGAAGGACGATCTGGTGGAAGCGAAGACCACGCTGTACCAGGTCATTCGCGAGATGGAGGAGGAGATGTCGAAACGCTTCAAGACGACCTTCGATGCCATCCGCCGTGAATTCGGAACAGTGTTCAGCAAGCTGTTCGGCGGCGGCCGGGCCGACCTCTTGCTGCTCGATCCCGACGATATGCTCGGAACCGGGATCGACATTGTCGCCCAGCCGCCCGGCAAGAAGCTGCAGAACCTGCAGCTCCTCTCCGGCGGAGAGCGGGCGCTGACCGCAATGGCTCTCTTGTTCGCCATTCTTCAGGTCAAGCCGGTTCCCTTCTGTGTGCTGGATGAAGTGGAGGCGGCGCTCGATGAGGCGAATGTCGTCCGCTTCGCGCAGTATCTGCGCGAATTCTCGGAGCAGACGCAGTTCATTGTCGTCACCCACCGCAAAGGAACCATGGAAGAGGCCGATGTGCTCTACGGCGTGACGATGGAAGAGGGCGGCGTGTCCAAGCTGGTCTCCGTGAGACTGGAGGACGAAGAAGCCGTTATCGCCTGATCGGTTAGACCTGAACGGTTGTCAGACTGAACGGTTGTCAGACCGATCCGTAGAGGAGGAAGCTGAATGCCATCTATCCGGATACGCAGACCGGAGCCTCAAGACCTGCCGGCGCTCCAGGAATTCTTCCGGCTGGTCATTGAGGATACGTTTGCACGCGAAGGCTTATCTCATATGGCGGCGGATATGGAAGCCGAAGTGGAAGAGAAGATAGGCCTGCTTGAAGACGATCTCGCGAGCGGCGGGAAGGAGCGCTTGTTCCTGCTTGCGCTGGACGGCGACAAGCTGGTCGGCACGATGCAGTTCGGACCCGGCAAGGGGCTTATTGCCGAAGTGCTCGGAGAGGAAGCAGCCGGCCTCACCGAGGTGGGGGGCGCATTGATTCATCCCGATTACCAAGGCAAGGGAATCGGTTCCCTGCTCTGGAATGCGGTGCTTCTGGCTATGCTGGGAAGAGGCATCGAGCAGTTCTGCTTCGACAGCGGGTACCCGCGGGCCCAGCAGCTGTGGACCCGCAAATTCGGCGAACCGGACCGGGTGCTGAATGACCGCTGGGGCCCGGGACACCACCATTTGATCTGGATTCGCAAGGTTCGTGAAATTCCGCTTCGTTTCAGCCTGGATCCAGACAAAGATCCAGACAGAGGATGAAAGCCGGTAGCGGAGCCGTTATACCATTTACAGGGAGGTTACCATGAGCTTTTTTCGCAAATTGAAAGAGAGCATTGCCGGGAAGACCGAGAGTGTAACGAAGCAGTTCCGGGACGGGCTGGAGAAGACCCGCAAAGGTCTGGTCGAGAAAGTATCCGATCTTATTATCCGGCGTAAGAAGATTGATGAAGAATTCTACGAAGAACTGGAAGAAATTCTGATCGGCGCCGATGTCGGAGTGAACACGGTGCTGAAGCTGGTCGAAGATCTGCGCGCCGAAGTGAAGAAGCAGCGGATCGAGGATGCGGCCGAGCTGCAGCCGATTCTGTCCAGCATGCTGATGGATCTGCTGCGTGGGGACGACAATGTAGCGCTTCGGGAGAATCCGGACGGCATTACGGTTATCCTGTTCGTAGGCGTCAACGGCGTCGGCAAGACGACTACGATTGGCAAGCTGGCCCACCGTTACAAGTCGCAGGGCAAGAAGGTTCTGCTGGCTGCAGGAGATACGTTCCGCGCCGGCGCCATCGAGCAGCTTGAAGTGTGGGGACAGCGCGCCGGCGTCGATGTAATCAAGCAATCGTCCGGCTCCGACCCGGCGGCGGTGATGTACGATGCCGTCCAGGCGGCGAAGCAGCGGAACGTCGATATTCTGATCTGCGATACGGCAGGACGTCTCCAGAACAAGAACAATCTGATGGAAGAGCTGAACAAGATCTACCGCGTGATTCAGCGCGAGATTCCGGGAGCGCCGCATGAAGTGCTGATGGTGCTGGATGCCACAACCGGACAGAACGCGCTGAGCCAGGCGAAGCTGTTCGGCGAGAAGAGCGGCGTAACCGGGCTGGTCCTGACGAAGCTGGACGGCACAGCCAAGGGCGGGATTGTCATCGCCATTCGCCAGGAATTGAACCTGCCGGTCAAGCTGGTCGGCCTCGGCGAGAAGATCGATGATCTGCAGCCGTTTGATTCGCAGCAGTTCGTGCATGCGCTGTTCTCGGGTCTGATTCCGGAAGAAGAGAAGACCGAAGACTGAGCGGGCAGAAGACCGAAGACTGCAGGGGGCCGCAAGGCAGCCGGCAGATGGAGAAGGCGGCGGGAACGAAAGTTCCCGCCGCTTTTTCACTTTTTCATCAATATTAACGTCATCCTTCAACATATGAAAAATTCACAAAAACACATCAAACCCGGAATATCCCACCCGCCCCGCGCATACCATTCAGTATTCCCCTTCCGTCTGTCCACGCCGCCTTCAATGCGGAGTTTATAAATGTGAAAATGATTGTTAAGTATATTGACATGACCAATAAGGTTTACGTATGATGGAAATAAGTTTAGTTCCAAATCTTCAGCTAATGTGTTATTGTACCTAACACTTGTCGAAGGGAGTCGGGCTTATGTCCAAACTGGACCCTCTACCTGGTCTGTCTCCATACCCGCTGCAAGATTATTATGACGAAATGTTCGCGGATGCCCGCCGTGTTCGTCCGCACTATGGCCCGGTTAACCGGATGTTCGCCGGGATGAGCCCGGAGGAACTTCAGGCCAAGCAGCGTCAGATCCAGCGCAGGATGATGGAGGAAGGCATCACATTCACGCTGTACAATCCGGCCCAGGATCAGCCGATGGAGCGAACGATCCCTTTTGACATGATACCCCGCGTTATCTCCCGGCAGGAGTGGGATACGCTCGAAGCCGGCATTGTCCAGCGGATTACCGCACTCAACCTCTTCATTCATGATGTGTACCATGAGCAGTACATCGTCAAGGACGGCGTCATTCCCAGACGCTTCATTCTCTCCAATGTGTATTTCCGGCCGGAAATGGCCGGACTCCGCGTACCCGGCGGCTCCTACATCACGACTTCGGGAATCGATCTGATCCGCCACCGCGACGGCCGCTATTATGTGCTTGAGGATAATCTGCGGACCCCGTCCGGCTTCTCTTATCTGTTCAAGGGCCGCTCGCTGATGAACCAGCTGTTCCCCGAATTATCGCTGTCCAGTTCTATCCGGGATGTGGATCACAGTCTTAACCGCTTCCTGTCCGTGCTCCGCAGTCTGTCGCCATCCCGCTCCGGCGATCCTGTCATTGCGCTGCTGACACCGGGCGAATACAATTCCGCTTATTATGAACATGCGTTCCTGGCCCAGCAAATGGGAATCCATCTGGTAGAAGGACGCGATCTGGTGGTCCAAGACCATAAGGTCTATCTGAAATTCATGAACGGCCTCCGCAAAGTGGACGTGCTCTATCGGCGCATCGACGACGATTATATCGATCCGCTGGCCTTCCAGCCGAATTCGCTGCTCGGCGTGGCAGGGCTGATGAACGCCTACCGGGCGGGCCATGTTGCGATTGCCAACGCTCCCGGAACCGGGGTGGCCGATGACAAGGCAATGTATACGTATGTGCCGGAGATGATCCGCTATTATCTGCGCGAAGAGCCGATTCTTCCCAATGTGCCGACCTATGTGCTCTCTCGTCCGGAGGAGCGCCGCTTGGCGCTGGAGCATATGGAGGAGATGGTCATCAAGGAGACCTCCCTCTCCGGGGGCTACGGCATGCTGATCGGCAGTGAAGCGACCCGGGAGCAGAAGGAAGAGTTCCGGCTGAAAATTCTGGCTGAGCCCGACCGCTATATCGCCCAGCCGATCATGTCGCTCTCCCGCGCTCCCGTCCTGACGGACGGAGTAATGCAGCCCCGGCATATTGATCTTCGGGCCTTCGTCCTGATGGGCGCGGACCGCAAGCCCCACGTCATTCCGGGCGGATTGACCCGGGTCGCCATGCGGGAAGGGTCGCTTGTGGTCAATTCTTCTCAGGGAGGCGGCGTCAAGGATACCTGGGTTATGGCCTGAAGCAGCACATTCTGAGGACGAGGGAGTGGCGAGATGCTGAATCGGAACGCAGAGGCTTTATTCTGGATCGGACGATACATGGAGCGGGCGGAGAATCACGCCCGTCTGATCGATGTGCATTATCATATTCAGCAGGAGGAAGATTTCACGGAGGAAGGCAGCCGGTGGTCGAGACTCATTGACGCGCTCGGCGCCCGCAATGATTATTTGAAGCAATTCGACAGTTTCTCGGAAGGGGATGTGCTGGCGTTCATTACGCTGGACCTCGGAAATGCCAACTCGATCTTCTCCTGCGTGCACCAGGCCCGCAACAATTTGCGGACGCTGCGGCAGCAGCTACCGAGCGAGCTGTGGGACATTGCCAACAGCTTCAATCTGTGGCTGGAGGAACGCTCGGTTGCCGATATCATGAACGGTCCGCATGCCTTCTATCAGGAGGTCAAGGAACGGGCGGCTACGTTTATGGGCGCGGAAATGTCAGTCATGCTGCGCGGCAACGAATGGCGCATGATCGAGAGCGGACGCTTTCTGGAACGGGCGGAGAATACGGTCCGGATTCTGACGGACGTGACCGGCTACTGCGGCGGGAAGGACCCGAATGCCATCTATCCGCGCCTGCAGGCGGTGCTGAAATCGGTCAGCGGCTATCAAGCCTTCCGAAAGTATTATGCCGACGCCGTATCCTCCGAATGCATCCTGGAGTTCCTGATTATGAACGGAGCCTTCCCCCGGTCGGTCCGCTATGCGTTCCGCATGCTGGAGGAGCATCTGAACGGTCTGGAACTGGAGACGGAGGGACGGTCTGCCGGCAGTGAACGGGTGATCCGGCAGACCGGCAAGCTGCGGGCGCAGCTTGATTATATGGAGAAGGAGGATCTGGAGCCGGAGCGGGTCGACGGCGTGCTGGCCGCGATGATGAACGCCATCGCCCGGCTGGGCCGGACGGTGGAAGGCGCTTTTTTTCGCCATGAGGGGGTCCGGGCATGAAGATTCAGATCCATCATACGACCCGGTATACGTACCCCGAGCCGGTTACGGACAGTGTCAATGAGATCCGGCTGACCCCCCGGACGAATTACCGCCAGTCCTGTTATCATCATGAGGTCGAGGTCTACCCGCCCGCCCACCTGCTGACCTACGAGGATTTCTTCGGCAACCGCGTCCACGCGTACTCGGTCAACAAGCCGCACACGGAAATGGTCATCCGCACGCGGGCGACCGTGGTAACGGTGGACAAGGAGCAGGGGGCCGATCTGCCGCGGCTGGAGCTGGAGGAGCAGCTTCGGGTGATGCACGGAGAGGAATTCCAGAACCGTTATATCGAATTTGTGCTTCCGACCCGGTATACGGAGGTGACGCCGGAACTGGTGGAGTTCGCGTCCCAGCATCCGTTCAGTGAAGCTTATGACCTCTATGAGTGGGCGCGGAAGCTGTCCTCCACGATCTATGAACAGTTCACCTATGATCCCGAAGCGACCAGCGTCAATACGACGGTCAAAAAAGCGCTGAAGCTCAAACGGGGGGTCTGTCAGGATTACGCCCACCTGATGATCGCAGTCTGCCGGAGCGTAGGCATGCCGGCCCGGTATGTGAGCGGGTATCATTTTGTGGGGGACCTGCAGAGAGGGAACGCCGATTTCGAGCAGGCTTCGCATGCCTGGGTGGAGACGCATATTCCCGGGACAGGCTGGCTGGGCTTCGATCCGACGAACAACACCGAGGTGAACTGGCGCTATGTGAAGCTCGGCCACGGCCGGGACTACAAAGATATCGTTCCGGTCAAAGGCGTATACCGGGGCGGGGAGGGACGGCTGGAGGTCAAAGTGGATGTATGCCGCCTGGATTAGGCCGGGATGAATCTTGTTCCGCGGGGTGATTATAAAGGGTACGGAAGTGGGTAATCTTGAGACAGGAAATGAGTTGTTACCATCCCACAGCCGTATGAAAGGAGAGGTATTCATGAGCCCCAATGTCCAATCTAAGCTTCGGTTTGCCGGTAAAACAGCTATCATCACAGGTGCGGGCTCGGGAATCGGCCGAGCAGCGGCCATCCAGTTGGCCAGGGAGGGCGCCAATGTCGCTCTGTTCGATCTTGTGAATGATCGCACGTCCATAGTAGAACGCAAGCTGAACAAGATGCGAGAGGGATGCGCGCTTGCCGTCGATGTGGATACATCCGATCCCGCCCGGATGGAAGAGGCCGTTAGACGGACGGTCGAGCATTTCGGCGGAATCGATATCGTCTTCGCGAATGCCGGAATTAACGGCTCCATCGGTCCGATTGAGGACCTTAGCGTCGAAGACTGGCAGCGCACACTGTCCATCAACCTTACCGGAACGTTTCTCTCGCTGAAATATACCATTCCTCACCTCAAAGCCAGAGGCAAAGGCAGCATCATTATTACAAGCTCGATCAACGGCAACCGCCGGTTCACAAGCTTCGGCTGGTCGCCGTACAGCACAACCAAAGCGGGTCAGGTCGCTTTTGCCAAAATGGCGGCACTGGAATTGGCCAAGTTCAAGGTCCGGGTCAACGTCATCTCGCCGGGCGCCATTTCGACCAACATCGACGAGACGACGGAGCCGATCGAAGAGCTGGACGCTATCACCATCCCGATCGAATTCCCGGAAGGACAGCAGCCGCTGGCCGATGGTCCGGGCAAGCCGGAGGATGTCGCGAGATTGGTCGCTTTTCTGGCTTCGGACGATTCCAGCCACATTACCGGCGCACAGATTGTCATTGACGGAGCCGAGTCGCTGCTGACTTGAGTTCAGTCCGTCGTCTACCCCTACAATCGCCCTTTCGCTTTCTGCGGAAGGGCGATTGCTGTTCCCCGGGCCGGGTATGATACAATTACCGGATAAGAGCAAGATGGCGGGAGGAGTTATTCATGGAGGGAATGTCCTGGCTGGCGGAGCAGCGAATTCAGGAAGCGATGCGGCAGGGCCAGTTCGATCGGCTGCCGGGCAGCGGCCAGCCGCTGGAGCTGGAAGACCTTGCCGGGGTGCCGGAAGAATTAAGAATGGCCTACAAGCTGCTGAAGAATGCCGGGGTACTGCCGGAAGAGTTGTCTCTTCGCGCGGAGTGCGCTTCGCTGGAACAGCTGCTGGCTGCATGCCGGGACGGCGAGGACGACCGGCGCGCGGAATTGAAGCGGAATCTGACGGGCAAAAGACTGCGGTTGCAGGAGTTGCTGCGGGAACGCGGCCTGGATCAAGGCGCTGCGTATGCGATGTACGGGGAACAGGTGCGGCGGAGACTGGAAGGGGAAGAGTAGAAGGATAAAAGATAAAAGGGACCTGGCTTCCGCTCGGCGGAGGCCAGGTCCTTGCTGCCCTGAGCCGGAATCCGGGACCCGGCATTCAGTTCGTAAGCCAGGCGAGCATACCGGGCGTCACCGTAATGCTCTGCCGGGCGATCCGACTCTGATCATAGAATGCGATCAACTCGCGGGGAGTCCGCTCTTCGGGCTCTTCAAGCAAGCCCGACACCCAGGCCAGCCAGCCGGCAACCCGCTCGGCCTTCACCCCCGACTCCCGCAGCTCCGCAAGCGTAATGCCGCCGTGGCGTTTGGCCAGGCGGCGCCCGTCCGGACCGATCAGCAGCGGAGAATGCGAATATCTTGGCGGGGACCAGCCGAGCGCCTCGAACAGCATCAGCTGTCTCGGGGTGGAGTCGAGCAGGTCGAAGCCGCGCAGCACCTCGGTTATTCCCATCAGAGCATCGTCGACGACGACGGCAAGCTGATAGGAAGGGATACCGTCGGCCCGGCGGACGACAAAGTCTCCTCCGTCAGCCCGCTGCACCGTCTGCTTGCCGGCGATTCCGTCCGCAAAGGTCAGCTCCCCTTGCGTAACGGCGAATCGGAGAGAAGGCGATTTGACGGCGGCCCGCAGCGACCGCTCCTGGGCGGAGAGCCGGCGGCACGTTCCGGGATAGACCGGCCCTTCGGCGGACAGGCCGTGCGGAGCCGCCGCTGCCTGAAGCAGATCGTGGCGGCTGCAGAAGCACGGATAGAGCCGCTCTCCTGCGGAGAGCCGGGTCAGGGCCTCTTCGTAGAGTTCCATCCGTTCGCTCTGGGTATAGGGCCCGAACGGTCCGCCGATATCGGGGCCTTCGTCCCAGTCGAGGCCGAGCCATCGGAGGTCGCCGGGGATGCGGCGGGCGTATTCGGGGCGGCACCGGGCGGCATCAATATCTTCCATCCGCAAAATATAGCTTCCGCCGCTGCGGCGGATCTGGAGCCAGGACAGCAGCGCCGACAGGGCGTTGCCGATATGAATATCCCCGGATGGCGAAGGTGCGAACCGTCCCCGGGGGAGGCCGGACGTGCAGGGTTGGACGAACATCGGATTAACCTCCTTGACGCTATTCATTGTAACGGACCGTCCCGGAGATTGCCAAGCGGAGAGCGATCCTGATTTAATAGAGAATATAGAAGAAGCTGACGGAACGGGCGAAGGATTGTTGCCCGCTGACCGCAATCCGAGGAGAAGCGAGGTAAGCATGAACGAAGTGAGCAAGAACGAAGTAAGCATGACCGAACTGCCGATTGCCCGGGTTCTCCCGGATGTGAAACAAGCCTTGAACCATTCCGCTTCCGCGGTGCTGATTGCCGAACCCGGCGCAGGGAAGACGACGGAGACGCCGCTTGCCCTGCTGGATGAACCGTGGCTGAAGGGGCTTAAGATTCTGATGCTGGAGCCCCGCCGCCTCGCAGCACGCTCGGCCGCCGTCTATATGGCGGGACGGCTCGGCGAGAAGGCCGGAGAGACGGTGGGCTACCGGATGCGGCTCGATACCCGGTCGGGCCCAAAGACCCGGATCGAGGTCGTGACCGAAGGCGTGCTGACCCGGATGCTCCAATCCGACCCGGGGCTGGAGGGAGTCGGACTGATCATCTTCGATGAATTCCATGAACGGAGCCTGCATGCCGACCTTGGGCTGGCGCTTGCTCTGGAAGCGCAGAGCGTGCTTCGGGATGACCTTCGGCTGCTGGTTATGTCGGCGACGCTCGACGGCGAGCGCGTGGCCGGTCTCCTTGGCGGGGCGCCGGTGATTACCTGTCCGGGACGAACGTTCCCTGTGGAGACGGTCTATGTGGCTGCCGGTCGGGAACTGGCCCCGGAGAAGGCGGCCGCGAACGCCGTCCGCCGCGCGCTGGGCGAACAGCCCGGGGATGTGCTGGTCTTTCTGCCGGGCGAGCGGGAAATTCACCGTCTCCGGCGGGAGCTGGAGACGGGTCCGCTTCCTGCGGGCACGGACGTGTATCCGCTCTATGGCCAGCTGCGCCAGGAGGAGCAGCTGGCGGCGGTAGCTCCGGCCGCTGCCGGAAGACGGAAGGTTGTCCTTGCGACTTCGATCGCCGAGACGAGCCTGACGATCCAGGGCGTGCGAGGCGTGGTGGATACCGGTCTGCGCCGCACCCAGGTCTTCTCGCCGCGGACCGGCATGCCGCGGCTTGTGACTCTTCCCGTATCCCGGGCGTCCGCCGATCAGCGGCGAGGGCGCGCCGGGCGGACCGCGCCGGGCGTATGCTACCGGCTCTGGAGCGAGGAAGAGCATGCCCGGCTCAAGGATGCAAGCGAGCCGGAAATCCGCGAAGCGGATCTGGCCGAGCTTGCGCTGGAGCTGGCCGTATGGGGCGTGCGCGATGCCGCCGAGCTCCGCTGGCTGGACGCCCCGCCGGCCGCGCCGCTCGCCCAGGCCGGCGAGCTGCTGCGCCGCCTCGGCGCGCTGGACGCCGCCGGCGGGGCGACGCCGCACGGCCGCCGCATGGCCGCGCTCGGGACGCATCCGCGCATGGCGCATATGCTGCTGCGCGCCGCCGAGCTCGGAGCGGCTCCGCTCGCCTGCCGGCTGGCGGCGCTGCTCCAGGAGCGGGACCTCCTGCGGGGTCCCGCCGCTGCCGGCGCCGGCAGCGACCTTACGCTGCGCGCGGAGGCGCTGCTGCGCCGGGATGCCGCCGGCTGGGCCGCCGGCGGCGAAGACACTGCTCCGCTCCGGGCCGCGGAGCGCACGGCCCGGCGGCTGGAAGCGCAGCTTCGCGCCGCCGCGGGAGACCTGCCGCCGCAGAAGCGGCAGGAAGACCCCGCCCTGAGCGGGCTGCTGCTCTCCTTCGCCTACCCGGACCGCATCGGCCAGCGCCGCGGAGAAGGCGCCTTCCTGCTGTCAGGCGGCCGCGGCGCAGCCATGAACGAAGGACAGCCGCTGGCGCGCAGTCCATACGTGGTCGCCGTTGCCGTCGACGACCAGGGCACCCAGAGCCGGATCCAGCTCGCCGCCGCGGTCTCGGAAGCGGACCTGCTGGAGCATCATGCCGGCGAGCTTCGGGAAGTCCGCGAGGTGTACTGGGACCGGCAGACCGCCAGCGTCCGCGCCAGACGGCGCGTGCTTCTCGGAGAGCTAGTCCTGAAAGAAGCTACCCATGAGCAGCCCACGGCGGAAGAGACCTCGCGGGCCTTGCTGGAGGCGATTTCCGGAGAGAGACTGGAAGTGCTGCCTTGGGATAAAGCGACAACGCAGCTTCGCGAACGCATGGCCTTCATGGCCCGGCATGTGCCGGATTGGCCGGATATGAGTCCCGAAGCGCTCCTCAGCGGGATGGAGGAATGGCTGCTTCCGTATCTGGACGGCATGCGTTCGCTGCGCGACCTGCAGCGGGTTCCGCTCAGACAGGCGCTGGAAGGCAGACTGGACTGGCAGCAGCGCCAGCGGCTGGACCGGGAGGCGCCTACGCATCTCACGGTGCCGAGCGGCTCGCGCGTGCCGGTCGATTACAGCGATCCCGAAGCTCCGGTGCTGGCCGTCCGTCTCCAGGAGATGTTCGGGCAGCAGGATACCCCGAGGCTGGCGGAAGGCCGGGTGCCGGTGGTGCTGCATTTGCTGTCCCCGGCCAGACGGCCGGTTCAGGTCACCTCGGATCTGGCGAGCTTTTGGGCTTCCGCCTACTTTGAGATCAAGAAGGACCTGAAGGGCCGCTATCCGAAGCATTACTGGCCGGATGACCCGACCGAAGCGGTGGCGACGAGCAGAGTCAAGCCGAGATTGTAAACGAAGCGCGGAGGCGGGCCGGCTGCTGCGGTGGAGGGCCTCCGATCATCGGTACCCGTATTCTTCCTTCCGGCCGTCAGGCCGGCGTCAGGTTAGAGGATGCGTTCCAAGGGTAATATGGTAACGTAACCCCAACTCTGAAGGAGGGCGATTGACGTGACCAGAAAAATTGTAGGTGTATTCGACAGGGAACAGGAAGCTACCCATGCCATTCAGGCATTGCAGGCCAAAGGAGTACCAAGCGACGACATCTCGGTGGTGACGCGCGAGCGCGATGATCTCCGTGAAATAACGAAGGAGACGGGAACGATGGCGCCGGAAGGCGTAGCCACCGGCGCAGCGACAGGCGGTGTGGTCGGCGGCGTAGCCGGCCTACTGGCGGGCATCGGCGCTCTGGCCATCCCGGGCATTGGCCCGATTCTCGCGGCCGGTCCGATTGCGGCGGCGCTGACCGGCGCTGCGGTGGGCGCCGGAGCGGGCGGCTTGGTCGGAGGCCTGATCGGACTCGGCATTCCGGAAGATGAAGCGAAAGAATACGAGAGCTATGTGGACAACGGCAAAATACTGGTATTGGTGGACGACAAGAGCGGGGAGCGCCAGGTGTATGACGTCTTCCGCACCCACGGATCGCTGAATGCGGACCGGTACGCGCCTATCGATCAGGACCCGGCCTATACGCCGGGGATGGCTGCCGGAACCGGTACGCCGCTTACGGATCGGGGCCCGACAAATCCGGGGCTGGTTCAGGACGAGACGATGGCCGGCAACACGCTGGGGAACCGGGGAGCGATGAATGCCTCCGTCAATCCGGATGACGTGGACCGGAACCGATATTAAGAAGAGAATTGGGCAGATGCCGCAATCTTCTTGGAAAAGACAGCTGACTTTCTGCTTTCTGCAGAGAGCCGGCTGTTTTTTTGTGCGGCGGTGCCGGTTACCGAACCCAATTTCTCTTATTTCAACATATGAAAAATTCACAATAGAATAACTATCCGACAACCCTCTCCCTTGGTCATTCACACAAATCCATACATTTAAGCTCCGACAAACACAGGTTCCAGAAAAAGAGGTTCTCTTCGGCTATTGTGAATCCTGCGAAACAATGATTAGATAAAAGAAACGACATTACCAAAGAAGGGGGAGAGTGGTTTGGCTTTTATGATCGCACAACGGGCCTTCCTTAAAGTCTATTTGATTACCTTGGTCGAACGCCATCAGGGGTACGGGTACCAAATGCTGGAGGACCTGCGGAGAGACTTCAAGAATTACGGCTACTCTCCGCCCCAGAGTGAAGTATATCGCGCGCTGCACGAACTCGTTCAGCAGGGTATCCTGTACCGGACAAAGCAGCTCAAAGGGAATGACCCCAAGGTGGATTTCCAGGAGATTGTGTTGTACCACTTCACGCCGGACGGACAGGAGAAAGCGAAGCTCTACAAGAAACAGATCAAGACCGACCTGGACCGCTGCCTGGGACTGCTTCACAAGGCAGTTGCCGACAATTACGGTCCGTGAAGGAAGCGCCGCAACCGACACAAAGACAGCCTTTCATCCGGAGACGAAAGGCCGTCAGGCTCGGTATTGGAGCCGATATTAAAGATCGTTATAGTCCTTGACATCCCGCTTGGCCGCCATCGCCGGAGAATCGGAGTTGCCGTATTCTTCCGCGGCTTCCCAAGCCTGGGCATCGTCGAAGCGGCCGCTGTGCTCCTGCCGTCCTTCTCCGGCCCCGCTTGGCGGCCGGGTCATGACCTGTTCCTCAATCGGACGGTCATCCGATACTTCACGCACCGGCGTGTGTTCGACGGTATAGGCCGTCCACGGAATTGCTTCCAGACGCTCGAACGGAATCTCTTCGCCGCTTGCCTGGCAGATTCCGTAGGTTCCTTCGTCCATTCGTTCCAGCGCGGCGTCGATTTCCGACCGTTCCCGGATCAGATTCTCATTGATCGCGAGATCCCGGCTGCGTTCAAAGGTCTCGGTTCCGACGTCGGCAGGATGGTTGTCGGCAGCGGACAGCTCGCCGGTCGAAACGCGGAGCGAATCGCCCAGCAGGGTATTCTCTTCATCGTTTTGTTCAAAATGCTGCGTCAGCTCGTCCCTGCGTTCGAGCAGCTGTTTCTTCAATTGGGAGAGCTGGGTGTCGCTCAAGTGGCTCATATCCGGTCTTCCTTTCTTGTTCGGAGTAGGGTTCGGTTTATAGTCTCCTTACCCGAATCGGACCGGCGGCAATCAGCGGCCTTCCCGGCAAGGCTGTATTTCCTAAGCCTCCGGCGCCTGTTATAATAAGTTTGGCCGACATATACAGTCTACATCGTGAGGAGCGGACAGAAATGGATGAACATATGAAACGCCGGCTGGACAAGCAGAGAAAGCTGTTCAGCCAGCTTGGAATTGCGCTCGATGCGCTCACTATCCATGAGAAGGAGTTCAATTTGAAGCTGCGCGGATACGATCCGGAAGAAGTGGATACGTTCCTCGACAGCGTCATCAAGGATTATGAACGCTTCTATGCGACAATTGCCGATTTGATGGACAAATGGCAGGAGCAGCAGATTACGCTGCGCGAACTGAAAGCTGAATCCAAGCCGGAGCCGCCTGTCGTCCAGGGAATTGATCCGGCCGAGCTGGAAGAAACCGTGCTGCGGCTGGAAGAGAACGTAAGGCAGCTCAAGAGCCGCATTCAGCGGGCTCCGATGCTCTAGGAGAGGTTGAAGACGGCCGGGCGGAAGGAGAGGTTCTCATTAACGGAAGACGTTGGTCGATAAAGATCCGCGGCAAAATCGCCGCGGGCTACTTGATGATTCTCCTTCTTCTGGGGTTGTTCCTGCTGATTGTGTCGGGACGGATCTCCAGTCTGGAGCAGGAGACGGTTGTGATCAGCGATCACGACATTGAGGTTCATGATCTCACCAACATGATTGAGAAGAATGTGCTCGATATGGAGACCGGTCAGCGCGGCTACGCTCTTACGGGAGATGAGCGTTATTTGAGCCCTTTCAATGAAGGGATCACGGACTGGAAGATCAATTATTCCAAGCTCGTCCGGCTTATCTCCGGCAATGACGACCAGCTTCGCAATCTCCAGGAGATTCGGGCGAATATCGAACTGTGGATTGAACGAGCGGGACAATATGTCGTCGATCTCAAGCAGGAAGGGAACGACGCCGAGGTTGAGGCGTTCTTCCGCAATAACGACGTCGGCAAAACGCTGATCGACCAGATCCGCTCCCAGGCTCAGTATTTCCGGGATACGGAGAAGGAGCTTACGGCAGATCGCATCGTCAATCTGAAGGAAGGCAACCGTCGCCTGCTGATTACGATGTATGTGCTGTGGGCCCTTGTAGCGGCGGCGGCTGTGCTGGCCGCTCTCGTGATCTCCAACAGCCTGGTCGGAACGCTGAAACGGGTGATAAAAGCCGTAGACCGGATTGCCGGCGGGCGCGATATCGACGAGCGGATTGAAGTAAGGACCCGGGATGAAATCTGCGATCTGGCGATGGCGACCAACCGCCTGCTGGATACAATGGAGAGGGAACGGCACAGCGTAGAACAGGTCAATGCCCTGTCCATGCAGCTTCAGGAGAGCAGCGATGTGTCCGTGCTGAGCCGGAGTTTCCTGCAGAATACGGCTCTGGCGCTCGAAATCCAGTACGGAGCCGTCTATATTGCGGAAGAGAGCAGGCCGCTGCTGGTCCGCAAAGCGGTATATGCAGGCGGAGCCGAAGAAGCGGAGGAGCTTCCTGTCGCCAGCGCGGCGTTCGGAGAAGGATTGCTTGGCCAGGCGGCCGCCGATCAGCGGATGCTGGTTCTGGAGAATCTGCCGGACGATTATTTGACCGTTCGCTCGGGGCTTGGCAGAACGGCGCCGAGACAGGATATTATCGCACCCATTGTTTTTGAAGGCTACACGGTCGGTGTGGTTGAACTGGCCTCGATTACCAAATGGTCGGCGCATCAGTTCCAGCTTCTCGGTCAATTCCTGGAAGTGTTCGCAGTTGCCGTCAATTCCTCCATGACGCGGATGCAGCTCTTCCGGCTGTACGAAGAGTCGCAGAACATGAACGAGAAGCTGCAAGCCCAGTCCGAGGAGCTTCAGACCCAGTCCGAGGAGCTGCAGTCGCAAGCCCGCGAGCTCAGCCAGTTGAATGTACGGCTGGAGAAGCAGAAGCAGGTTGCCGAGAATGCGGCTGCCCGCCTGGAGCAGAGCAATATCGAACTTCGGCAGAGCTCGCGCTACAAGACGGAGTTCCTTGCGAATATGTCCCACGAGCTGCGGACGCCGCTCAACAGCATGCTGATTCTGTCTCAATTGCTGACGGAGAACCGGGCCGGTTCGATGTCTGAGGAAGAGTTGGGCTACGCGAATGTAATCTATGAATCGGGCAGCGAGCTGCTGGCGATGATCAACGACATCCTCGACCTCTCCAAGATGGAAGCCGGTAAAATGCAGCTGGATCCCGGCCCTGTCGATCTGACAGAGCTTCCGGTCGTGCTGGAGCGCACGTTCGGGCCGCTTGCGGAGAAACGCAAATTGACCTTCTCCGTTATACGGGAAGGGAATGTTCCCGACTTGATGGTCACGGACGGTCTGCGCCTTCATCAGATTCTTAAGAATCTGCTGTCCAATGCGCTGAAATTCACCGAAGAAGGCTCGGTGTCGCTGCGCCTGTTCCGGAGCGAATCGTTTCCGGATTCCGGCAAGCCGGCGAGCGGAACGGTCATCGGCTTTGCCGTTGCCGATACGGGAATCGGCATCTCACGTGAGAACCGGGAACACATATTTGAAGCGTTCCGCCAGGCCGACGGGTCTACGGCGCGGAAATACGGCGGAACGGGACTCGGTCTGTCCATCTCCCGCCAGCTGGCCGAGCTTCTCGGAGGCGTCATTACGCTCGACAGCGTGGAAGGACGGGGCAGTGTGTTCACCCTGTACCTGCCCAGCAACGAGAAGTGGCTGGAAGAAGGGGAGGACATCGGCTATGCGGAATCGGCGGCAGGAGAAGAAGAGGCGCCGCAGGCAAGCCGGGATTCCTCGCCGGCGCTGGCCGGACTGACAGCCGAAGCCAGATCGCGGTATGAACGCTGTCTGGAAGGGCGGACTGTGCTTGTCGTGGACGACGACCTGCGGAATATATTCGCCATGCAGCAGGCGCTGGGGTCTTTTGGCATGACCGTGCTGGTGGCCCAGAATGGCTATGAATGTCTGCAGATGGTCCGGGAGAAACCGTCGATTGATCTGATTCTGCTGGACATCATGATGCCTGGCCTGGATGGCTACGATACGCTGTCCATTCTGCGGGAAGAGCTGCTGCGTCATAACTTGCCGATCATAGCCGTATCCGCCAAGACGAGCGTGGAGGATCGGAAGAAATGCCTCGAAGCCGGTGCCAGCGATTTTCTTGCCAAGCCGGTGCAGATTCCGGATTTGCTGGCTCTGATGTGCAAGCTGATGGCGGAAGCCTAATTTTTGCTTGCCACCCGGACCGTTCTGCTATAATGAATACGAATGGAAGAGGTACCATGCGAAAAGGGGGAGTCGGAGTTGGGGAAATCCGCTTTGCTGCTGATCGATGTCCAGGAAGCCATGTTCTCGTATCCGGATGAGAAGCTGTTCGATGAGGAAGGCGTAATGGAGCGGATTCTGCTGCTGCTCCGCCGTGCGCGGCAGGCTAACGTTCCGGTCGTGTTCGTCCGGCATACCGAAGAAGAGGAATTCGCGGAAGGCTCGCCGACTTGGGAGATCAGCGCCCGCCTGAATCCGCAGCCCGGGGAGGCGATCGTGAACAAGACCGCTTGCGATTCCTTCTACAAGACCGAACTTCAAGACAAGCTGCGCGCTCTGGGTGTCGATCATCTTGTAGTGGCCGGCATGCAGAGCGAATTCTGCGTGGATACGACCACCCGACGGGCGTTCAGCCTGGGGTACCGGGTTACCCTGGTGGAAGACGGCCACAGCACCTTTGGCAACGGCCGGATGACCGGCGAAGAGATCGTCCGTCATCACAACGGCATTCTCGGAGGAGGCCGGTTCGCGAATCTGGCCCGGGCAGCCGAGATTGAATGGTAATTTCGAAGACCCGTGCAACAGATTTAAGGGCGGGCTGGATAAACCGGCCGGATTTGGGGTTATAACATACTAGTGCGCAATTTCGGCGTACCGGCATGATATTACCTACTTTTCCGGAGGAGGAAGAGCTATTTATGAAAGCCGTAACTTACCAAGGCAAGAAGAGCGTTGAGGTAAAAGACGTCGCCGACGCCAAACTCGAGAAGAAGGATGATATTATCATCCGGGTAACCTCCACCGCAATCTGTGGTTCGGACTTGCATATCTATAACGGCAATATCCCGGGAATGTACAAGGATTACGTCATCGGCCACGAGCCGATGGGCATCGTGGAAGAGATTGGACCGGAAGTTACCAAGGTCAAGAAGGGCGACCGGGTCATTATCCCGTTCAATGTCGCCTGCGGCCACTGTTATTTCTGCCAGCACGACATGGAGAGCCAATGCGACCATGCCAATGAAGCCAAGGACACGGGCGGGTTCCTGGGATACTCCGAGTCCTACGGCGGATATGCCGGAGGTCAAGCCGAGCTGCTGCGCGTTCCGTACGGCAACTTCGGTCCTTTTGTCGTGCCGGAGGATGCGGAGATGGAAGACGAGAAGCTGCTGTTCCTCTCTGACGTCATTCCGACCGCCTGGTGGGGCGTGGAGAACGCCGGGGTGAAGCAGGGAGACACGGTCATTGTTCTGGGCTGCGGGCCGGTCGGTCTGATGACGCAGAAATTCGCCTGGCTGAAGGGCGCGTCGCGCGTCATCGCCGTAGACAATGTGCCGTATCGCTTGCAACATGCGAAGGTAACGAACAACGTGGAAATCTTCAACTTCGACGAAGTGAAGGACCTGGAATCGCATCTGAAGGAAATTACCCGCGGCGGAGCTGACGTTGTCATTGACTGCGTCGGTCTGGACGCGAAGAAGACGGTGGTGGAAGCGGTCGAGACTACGCTGAAGCTTCAAGGCGGCTCGCTCGGCGCGATCCGCATCGCCGCCGACGTGGTGCGCAAGTTCGGGACAATTCAGCTTATCGGCGTCTATGGTCTGATGTACAATATGTTCCCGCTCGGGCATCTGTTCGAGCGCAATATTACGCTGAAGATGGGCCAGGCCCCTGTTATTCACTATATGCCTCAGCTCTACAAAATGGTGAAGGAAGGCATCTTCGATCCGACGGACATTATCACCCATCGGGTGCCGCTGTCCCGCGCCGAACACGCTTACGAGGTGTTCAGCAAGAAGGAAGAGGACTGCATCAAGGTCATTTTGAAGCCGTAACGCGCATCTGCGCGAAGGCCGGCTGGAGAATGAGAAGACCCGGCCCCTAGGGGGGCCGGGTTATTGCTACGGAAAGGAAAGTTGCATGAAATCGCACACACCGCCGGTTCCCGTACCGGTATTGATGCTGGTTGGCATCACCGCCATATCGTTCTCTTCCATCTTCATTAAATGGTCCGCCGCGCCGGTATCCATTCAGGGGATGTACCGGCTGTTCTTCACTTCACTGCTGATGCTGCCGTTTGCCCGGCCGTACACCGGCTCGGCCGCCCGGCTGAAACGCTCGGACTGGCTGCTGCTGCTGGCATCGGGAACCATGCTTGCGCTTCATTTTCTGCTATGGATGGGATCGCTGCGCTACACCTCGGTCGCCAGTTCGACGATGATCCTTGCGCTGGAACCGCTCTTTATCATGATTGGAGCCTATGTCTGGTACAAGGAACGAACGCCGTCTTCCGCCTTGCTCGGTCTTGGCATTGCCCTTGCGGGCATCGGTCTGATCGGCTGGGGCGACGTTGGCCTGTCCTCGGACAATTTGAAAGGCGACCTGCTCTCCTTGGGCGGAACCGCTGCGGTAGCCGGTCATTTGCTCATCGGACAAAAGCTGGCGAAGCGGATGCCCTCGTACCTCTACAGCCTGACAGTCTTCGCTGCCGCTGCGCTGGTGTTCGCAGCCTATAATCTGCTGATGGGGATTCCCTTCTTCGATTACCCGCCGCGGGAGTGGGGAATCTTCGCCCTGCTGGCCGTCGTGCCGACGGTCTTCGGCCATGTTCTGTTCAATTGGCTGCTCCAGTTCGTCTCGGCGGCGACCGTCTCGATGAACATTCTCGGCGAGCCGGTCGGCTCCAGCATCTTGGCCTTCTTGCTGCTCGGAGAACGTCTGGGCGCTCTTCAATGGAGCGGAGGCCTGCTGGTCATCGGAGGACTGGCCTATTATCTCTATATTGAAGGGCGCAACCGGAGAAGCCGGGCCTAGGAAGCGGGTCTTGCCGCAAGCCGGACAGGAACGGCTGTCGAAACGCCGGAGACGGCGGAAGAGCAGGCCCGACCGGTGCCTCTTTAAGCTCCCTTGCAAGTATGTCGCTGAACAAAATGAACTCAGATTGAGTGCAATCGGAAAGGAAAGATATGAACGAGAATGTGAACGGGCCGCAGGCAGGCGGCAGGCCGGAGAAGGAGGGCCTCTTCGCAGCAGAAGAGGGGCGTCAGAGCCCGGAGCCTGGTGCCGGCGCCTCCGGCCACAGCGAGGAAGTCTGGAATGAAGATACCTATTCAGCCTGGGTTCGCCGGTTCGGAACGCCGGAAGAAGCGGCGGAGAAGCTGCGCGGCAATCCTGCGATTCGTCTGCGTCCGCTGGACCGCCATTTCGGCGATGTCCGGGGCAAGCGGATAATGAATTTGATGGGCTCGAACGGGATGAAGGCGGTAGCGCTCGCTCTGCTTGGCGCAGAAGCGTCCGTCGCCGATTTCTCCGAAGGCAACGCTGCCTATGCCGAGCGCTTGGCAGAGGCGGCGGACGTCCCGCTGCGCTATTATGTCTCCGATGTCCTGAAGCTTCCGCCCGAGGCGGCGGAGCGGGCGTATGACATCGTGTTCGCCGAGCAGGGAATTGTGCATTATTTTACGGACCTTAGGCCTTTTATGGAAACAGCCTTTAAGCTGCTGCTGCCGGGCGGCACCTTTATCCTTCGGGACTTTCATCCCGTCTCGACGAAGCTGATTCACTCGCGGGGTTCAACGGCAAAGGTGCGCAAGCACAAGGTGGACGGCGATTATTTTGACGAGAGCCTGGAAGCGAAGACGGTGTCCTATTCCAAGTATTTGCCGGGTGGAGCCTTGGGACAGGCTGAAGAACGGACGGTCTATTGGCGGCGCTGGACGCTCGGTGAGATTGTCACCGCCGCCGCCGAAGCAGGATTCCGGATACACCTTCTTGAAGAGGAGCCCAATCTGTCGTCCGATACGTTCGACAAGGGCATTCCGAAGACGTTCACGCTGGTAGCGCACAAGCCGTAGCCATCCGATAAGGTAAATACAAAGATGCCGCCTGGCTGCAAGCGATCCGGTTCTATCCGGAATCTGCCTTGCGGTCAGGCGGCATTTTATTTGATCAGATATTATTGATTTCGCTGCCCGCAGGCATCCATCAGCGCCTCCTGCAGCGGCGTAAGCTCCTGGTCCCTGCGCCAGGACCAGCCCCACGGGCAGGCCGCCGCCGATTCTCCGGGCAGCGGAATGCCGCGCAGCCGTCCGGCGGCCAGCTCCGCCGCGGCCGCGGCGGCGGAGCAGATCCCGGGGGAGCCGTCTGCCAGGACGAGGCCCATCAGGGCCTCGAAGCTTCCGGCCTCCCCCCGGGCCATCAGCGCGACGCCGTTGCGCGCCGCCCAAGCATCCGCACTCTGGCGGATGCAGGAGCCGGCTTCCGGCAGCCATAGCGGCAGCGCCGCCGCCTGCCCGGGCGTGACGGCCGGGTGCTCCGCCGGAGCGGCGAGCCCGGCAACCGTGTCCGCCGGGAGCCCGGGCGCGGCCAGGTCTCCCGGCCGGTCCAGCGCATGGCCGGGCGGGAACACCAGCACCGGCTCGTCCTGACCGGCGGGCCGGAAGTGCAGCGACGCGTCGCCCTGCGGCGGGCTGCCGGGCGGCAGCGTCAGCAGGGCCAGCCCGATCTCGCGGCTGCGCAGGCGCTCGCGCAGCACATGCTCCGGCAGAACGGACAGCCGGAGCCGGACTTCCGGCCGCTCCCGCAGGAAAGCGGCGGCGGCCGAAGGCAGCCAGCAGCCGCCGGGCACAGGAGCGGCGGCCAGCGGAAGCGGACCCTGGCTCTGCTGGTCCGACATCGCCTTGACGCTGCGCCCGGCCTCTTCGGCCAGGGCAACGATTTTGATGGCATAGGGCAGCAGGGTCCGCCCCGCTTCCGTAAGCAGTACGCGGCCGCCGCGCTGCTGGAAGAGGGAGGTGCCGAACTCTTTTTCGAGACTCTTCATGTGAAAGGATACCGTCGGCTGCTTCATACCCAGAGCGGCCGCGACATCCGTCACCTTCTTGTATTTCTCGATCCCCGCCACGATCTGCATCTTGAGCACATTCATTCGCTTGCCTCTCCTTCTGGATTCGCCATTCCGCTGAAATGTCATCTGTTTTCTTATTATAGAATATTTATATGATACTATATATAAATTATTTGTATTTTTATCGTACGGTTTACACAATGACGACATTTGTCTAACGAACGAGCCCTAGAATTAGAAATGTCAGAAAGAGATCATAACGATAGACATGAAGCAGAAATTGCAAATTATCCAAAAGGGGAGAAACCATCTCATGCGTTTGACGAAATCTTGGATTCTGACTTTGGCTCTGACGGGCGTCGTTGCCCTCGCAGGGTGCGACAACAATAACAATGCAGGCAGCAATGCTTCCGGCGAGAGCGGCAATTCGGCCAAGCTGAGCGGTTCCATTCTGGCCTCGGGCTCCACGGCGCTTCAGCCGCTGGTCGAGCAGGTAGCCGAGAAGTTCATGGACGATCATCAGGACGTCGATATCCAGGTGCAGGGCGGAGGCAGCGGAACGGGGCTGACGCAGGTGGCCGAGAAACAGGTGCAGATCGGGAACTCGGACGTCTTTGCCGAAGAGAAGCTGAAGGACGCCGACGCGGACAAAGCCAAGGCGCTTATCGACCACCAGGTCGCCGTCGTGGCCATCGCAGCGGTGGCCCATAAGGACACCGGAGTGGACAATCTGACGAAGCAGCAGCTCGTCGACATTTTTACCGGCAAAATCACGAACTGGAAAGACGTCGGCGGCGCCGACCAGAAGATCCAGATCATCAACCGCCCGGCAAGCTCCGGCACGCGCGCTACCTTCGAGAAGTTCGCGCTCGGCACGAAGACGGAAGACCTGGCGGGTTCGATTCAAGAAGACTCCTCGGGTACGGTCAAGAAAATGATCGGCGAAACGCCGGGAGCCATCGGCTATCTGGCCCTGTCGTACCTGGATGACAGTGTAACGACGCTGAAGTACGAAGGCACCGAGCCTTCGATTGACAACGTCACTTCGGGCAAGTATCCGGTATGGGCGTATGAGCATATGTACACGAACGGCGAGCCGGACGGCGCGCTTAAGGCCTTCCTGGACTACTTCCTGACCGATGAGGTGCAGGAGGGCGATGTGGCCGATCTCGGTTACATCCCGGTGTCCAAAATGCAGGTAGCCCGCGATGTGGACGGCAATGTAACGAACAAGTAAGTAACGAACCAATAAGCGAGTCAGACATCATGAATTGCAGAGGCGGACGATCGTCTGCCTCTATTTTCACTTTAGAAAGAAGGGGCATGCTTGACGAATTTGGCCAAACGTACACGCCTTGAGAACAAACGGTTCGAGAAACATCATATGGAAGACTTGATCGGACGCTCCTATATGTCCTTTTGCGTGCTTCTCCTGATCGTCATCATCATATCCATGGTGTATTTTGTAATGTCCAAGGGGATTTCGACTTTTGCCGTCAGCGGAGTCAGTATCTCGGAGTTTCTGTTCGGGAGAAAATGGTCGCCGGAGGGCTCTCCGCCGCTGTACGGCGCGCTGCCGTTCATCGCAGGGTCTTTCGTCGTCACCCTGCTGGCCGCGCTGATTGCCAGCCCGCTCAGCATCTGCGCCGCGCTGTTCATGACCGAAATCGTCCCCGGCTGGGGCAAAAAGCTTCTGCAGCCCGTAATCGAGCTGCTGTCGGGAATTCCGTCCGTGGTCTACGGCTTCGTGGGCCTCACCGTCATTGTGCCGCTGCTGCGCGATGTGTTCCCGGGGCAGGGCATCGGAGTGGCGGCCGGAGCGCTGGTGCTGTCGGTGATGATTCTGCCGACCATTACCAGCGTCGCGGCGGATGCCCTGGCGACCCTGCCGCAGAGCCTGAAAGAATCCTCGTTCGCGCTCGGCGCAACGCGCTGGCAGACGATCTCCCGTGTCATTCTGCCGACGACCCTGCCGTCGATCCTCACCGGCGTCGTCCTCGGGATGGCCCGAGCCTTCGGAGAAGCGCTCGCGGTTCAGATGGTCATCGGGAACGCGCCGTTCATTCCGACGTCGCTGTTCGAGTCGGCGTCCACCCTGACCAGCGCCATTACGCTTGGCATGGGCAACACAACGATGGGCTCGCCGCATAACAACGCGCTCTGGAGCATGGCGCTCGTGCTGATGCTGATGACCTTCGTCTTTGTCTCGCTGGTCCGTCTGCTGGAGAAAAGGAGAAAGCTCTAAATGATGAAAGCCAAAACGGTAGACAAAATCGCCACCGGCGTAATCGTCTTCTTCGCCCTGCTGATCGTGGCCATTCTGGCCGGTCTGCTCGGGTATATTCTCTTCCGGGGCCTCAGCCATATCAGCTGGGACTTCCTGACCTCAGCGCCGCAGAAGATCCGCGCGGGCGGCGGGATCGGGCCGCAGCTCTTCAATTCGCTGTTCCTGCTCGTACTGACGCTGCTCATTACCGTCCCGCTTGGCCTGGGAGCCGGGATCTACATGGCGGAATACGCCCGGCCGGGCCGGATTACGAACGGCATTCGCCTGATCGTCGAGGTGTTGTCCTCGTTCCCCTCGATCGTCGTCGGTCTGTTCGGCCTGCTGCTGATCGTCAATGTGTTCGGACTCGGCTTCTCGCTCATCTCCGGCGCGCTGGCGCTGACGGTCTTCAATCTGCCGCTGCTGGTCCGCATTACGGAGCAGGCCTTCCGCGGCGTTCCGGTTCAGCAGAAGGAAGCGGGCTTGGCAATGGGCCTGTCGAAATGGAAGATTGTCACCAGCGTATTGTTCCCGGTGGCGCTGCCTTCGATCCTTACCGGAACGATTCTGTCGGCCGGCCGGGTATTCGGCGAAGCCGCCGCGCTGATGTTCACGGCGGGAATGAGCAGTCCGCGTCTGGACTTCGGCAACTGGAATCCGCTGGACAGCAACTCGCCGCTCAATCCGTTCCGTCCGGCGGAGACGCTGGCGGTTCATATCTGGAAGATCAACAGCGAAGGGCTGGCGCCCGACGCGGCGCAGATCGCCGCGGGCGCTTCGGCCGTCCTGGTGCTGACCGTGCTCGTGTTTAACCTGGCGGCCCGCTACTTCGGCCGCTTCATCTACCGGAAGCTGACGGCTTCCAAGCGCATGAACTAAGGACCGGAATTCAGGCTTGAAACGAAGAAGAGGAGGAACGTAAGATGAGTGCGATTGCAACCCTGGCGGCGGGAGCCGTTGCCAAGTCCGGCAAGTCGTTCGAGACGGAGAATCTGAGTGTGTTCTACGGCACCTATGAGGCCGTGAAGGGGATCAGCCTTCCTTTTCCCAAGAATACGGTAACCGCGCTGATCGGCCCTTCGGGCTGTGGCAAATCGACCTTTCTGCGGTCGCTGAACCGGATGAACGATGAGATCTCCGGGGCGAAGACGAAGGGGAACATCTGGATCGACGGGGTGGATATCAATGCGCCCGGGACGGACGTCATCAAGCTCCGCCAAAAAATCGGAATGGTCTGGCAGAAGCCGAACCCTTTCTATAAGTCGATCTACGACAACATCGCTTTTGGCCCGCGCTATCACGGCGTGAAGGGCAAGAAAGACCTCGACGAGATTGTCGAGTCCAGTCTCCGCCGGGCAGCGCTCTGGGATGAAGTGAAGGACCGGCTGAAAGACTCCGCGCTGGCGCTCTCGGGCGGGCAGCAGCAGCGCCTCTGCATTGCCCGGGCGCTGTCGGTCGATCCGCAGATCCTGCTGCTGGACGAGCCGGCGTCGGCGCTGGACCCCGTCTCGACGGGGAAGATCGAAGAACTGATCAAGGAACTGCGCGAAGAACTGCGGATCGTGATCGTGACCCACAATATGCAGCAGGCCGCCCGAATCTCCGACTATACCGCCTACTTCTATCTGGGCACGCTCATCGAATACGGCCGGACGGATAAGCTGTTCACCACACCGGACAATACGATGACCCAGGAGTATATCAGCGGCCGGTTCGGCTGATCATTATTGTATAGAAGCCCTGTCCGCGCCTGCGGACAGGGCTTTCTTCAGCTAAAGCCGGATATTGGGCTTGATTAACTAATGCGAATGTCGAGCTGTGGCCGAACGGCTGGGCGTGAAGCCGCCGTCGTTGTATAATCACATCGAGAGTCTGGGTGAGCTGAAGTCGTCGTTGCGTCGTTGGCCCTGTACGGTCTGGAGCGTCTCTACCAGGCGCGGGTGGAAGCATCCGCGAATCGGCAGGGAGACGATGCTCTTCTGTCCATGGGCGCGGCTTATCTGGCCTTTGCCCGGACTGTCACCACAATTAGAAGGAGTGAGGCTCATTGATGATGAATCCGAGCGTTCGGGAACCGATTGAGACCTACAAGGAAGCTTGTCTGCTGATGGAGAAGCTCGGCATGCTGCCGCTGGCCCCCCTGCTGCCGGATCATCCGTCGCTGACGGCGGTGACGCCGGAAGAGAATTGGCATACGGGCAGCGGGACGGACCCGTGGCAGTGGAGAGTGCGCTTCCCGTCCGAGGGAGACGCGGCCTACGGAAAATTCTTCAGAAAGAAGGCGGTCCTGGTCCACCGGGATTGGTATCCGCTGCTGCATGCCGCCCTCGGAGGTGCGGAGGATCTGCGGGAACGGTATACCCGCGGCCTGCTCAGCCGTGAGGCGCTCGTTCTCTATGAGATCATCCGGGACCATCCCGGCATCGAGACCCGTGAACTGCGGAGCGTATCCGGAATGAAAGCCAAGGAGCAGAAGAACGCCTTTGACCGGGGACTTGCGGAGCTGCAGGAGCGGGGGGCCATTGTCATTTCGGGGGCGGTCCAGCGTCTGGACGCAAGCGGAGAGAAGAGCGGCTGGAACAGCACCTCCTATGAGACGTCGGAGAACTGGATGCGCCAGTCCGGGCTGGCCCGATACGTCGGAAACAGGGAAGAAGCCCGGCTCCGGCTGCTGGAGCAGGCGGAACGGATCTGGTCTCCCGCAGCCGTCCGGTGGTTGTCCAAGGAACTGAGCCGCTAGCCCCGGTTCCTGTTACATCCTCCTGCATATAGGTAAGCGCTTGCATGAAACCGACTGCTACTTCAGTAGTGGGATCAGAAAGGCGGCGGCGAAGTACAGAATACCCAACATCAACAGAACATAGGCCGTAAATTTGAGGAACCGGGCAAGGGAAGCCCCCGGCCTGTCGTCTGCTGTGAAATTGGAGGCAGGCAGAGGTTCGGCCGTATTCCTTTCATGCCAATCGGGCACATAAGGTTCCTTCATGATGATCTCCTCCTAAATCGGGATTGCTGATTATGGAACTAATTGTATTGTTACATATTTGTGAACATAATTCAATGAGACGCGTGCGGGTTCATGCCAAAAAAAACCGCCGGACTCCGAATGGATCGGAGTCCGGCGGCCCGTTGAACGGTGCGGAATTAGAACGCCCAGTTGCCCTTCAGGAAGACGGGTTCCTCGGAACCGTCTGCCGCGATGCCGTAAATATTCATATCCGCCGAGCCGATCATGAAATCGACATGCGTAAGGCTTGTATTCAAGCCGCGCTCGCGGAGCTGGTCCTGATTCAGCATTTTGCCGTCCACCAGACAGAAGGAATAGGCGGCGCCGATAGCCAGATGGTTGGAGGCGTTCTCGTCGAACAGTGTGTTGTAGTACAGAATGTTGGAATCGGAGATAGGGGAATGATGCGGCACCAGAGCGACCTCGCCCAGATATTTCGCGCCCTCGTCGATCTCGATGAGATGCTCCAGCGATTCCTGGCCGACTTCGGCCTGAACGGAGATAATCCGCCCGTTCTCGAAGGTGATCGAGAAGTTGTCGATGATGTTCCCGCTGTGGCTGAGCGGCTTCGTGCTGCGGACCGTTCCGTTGACGCCGGTCTTGAGGGGAGCCGTGAACACTTCTTCGGTCGGCATATTGGCGACGAACTTTACGCCTTTCTCGTTGGTGCTGTCGCCGCGCGCCCAGAGATGTCCTTCCGGGAGCTCGATCGTCAGGTCCGTTCCTGGAGCTTCATAACGCAGCTTCTTGTACTTCTTGGCGTTCAGCACATCTGCCTTGGCTTCCAGCGTCAGCAGATGGTCCTGCCAGGCTGCGACCGGGTCCTCCCGGTCGAGGCGAACCGTCTTGAAGATGGCATCCCACAGAGCATCCACCCGGTCCTCCGAAGGAAGCTGCGGGAAGACCTTATCGGCCCATGCCTTTGAAGGAACGGCAACAATGCTCCAGCTTACACGCTCCGACAAAATGAATTCCCGGTATTTCTCCAGCGCCGCTCCGCGCGTCTTCTGGTTCAGCGAAATCCGGGCCGGGTCGATCCCGTTGAGCGCATCCGGATCTTCCGCAATGACCGAGAGGAAGGCGGCGCCTTGCTCGGCCAGCTCTGTCCATTCTCCCGCCAGCCACTTGGGCGGCGTGGAGAACACTTCGTCTGCGGCATGCTCGAACTTCAGCCGGGTAATCCGTTCGTCGCTCCAGTTGACGATTACGTTGCCGGCCCCTGTCTCATAAGCCTGCTCGGCGATCAGACGGACGAATTCGGCCGTCGATACCGGCGCGTTGATTACAAGCGTCTGACCGGGCTGAACGTTGATGCCGATTTTGACGGCCAGCTCTGCATATTTGTTCAGTTTCGCTTCAAATGGGGACATAAATGAACCTCCGTTTACCGTTTCGTTTAGATATGGATACCCATATTGTACTAAATTATTAACCGCCGGCCGAAAAAAGTCAATGAAGGTGAGACCTGTACTTCTTCGGGAATCCGGTAAATGTTATACTGGGAGAGAACAGGACAGACCTTGAAAGGAAGTCGGACAACCCATGAAGACGGATATTATCCGCGCGGACATGACCCGCGATGAAGCAGGCAGCTATCTGGGCCATACGGTATTCAGACTGGAAGGCCACGAAGCCGCTTATGAAATTACACTGTTCAGCAAGAAGGGCAAGGAGTGGGATTATGCGCTCAATTTTGCGGAGGAGTCCGGCGATGAAGAGCAGTTCCTCCGGGCGGACAGCCTGATTGAAGAGGATGACGAGCTGTTCGACCGGCTCCTGGACGCGGCGCTCGAAATGCAGGAAGAGTCAACCGAAGACAAGAGCGGACAGTAGAATTTTACCGCTCTGATACGAACCAAGAGCCCGCTTCCGTGTGAAGGGGCTCTTGGTTTAACCAATCGTGACGTCGCCTTCGGGATAACGGTACAGTTCCCGGCTGCGGCGCGGCTTGATGGCGTAAGCCAGCGTGAGCGGGCCTGTCCGGCCCATGAACATCAGGACAATTACGAGAAGCTTGCCGGGGAGGCTGAGTTCGGGAGTAAGTCCGAGCGTGATACCGGAGGTCCCGAACGCCGAGACGGCCTCGAAGAGTACGCTCAGGAAGTCGGCGCTCTCCGTGATGCACAGAACCATGGTTGCGCTGACCACCAGCAGCAGCGACAAGAGCGTAATGGTAATGGCCCGGTATACATTCTCTTTGGGCAGACGATTGCGGAACAGGGCGACATCTTCCCGGCCGCGCAGACGGGCGTACACGGCGGCCATCAGAAGAGCGAAGGTCGTAATCTTGATTCCTCCGCCTGTAGAGCCCGGCGCAGCGCCGATGAACATAAAGAGAATGAGCAGAAATTGGCTCGATTCCCGAAGCTCCGCGACATTCAGCGTCGTGACCCCGCCGGAACGGGGGGTGATGGACTGAAGGAACGACGCCATGATTTTACCCCCGGCATGAAGGGGCTTCATCGTATTGTTCGCCTCCAGCCACATCAGCATCGCAGCCCCGGCCACAACCAGAATCAGGGATGCGGACAGAACCACCTTCGAGTGCAGGGACAGCCGCCGGCGGCGCGGATAATCCACAATATCCGATAGGACGATGAACCCGATGCCGCCCAGGAAGATAAGGGCCATCGAGGTCAGGTTGACGATAGGGTCTTCTACATAATGAACCAGCCCGCTGAATGGGCCGTGCACATCGCCGAACAGATCAAAGCCGGCATTATTGAAGATCGAGACGCTGTGGAACAAGCCGAAATAAAAGGCTTTGGCCGCTCCCATGTCCTGCAGGAAACGCAGGGTGAAGAGCGCAGTTCCCATCCCCTGAATCACAAGCGAATAGAGCAGTACGCGCCGGATCAGACGGACAATCCCTTGCATGGAGTTCTGGTTCATGGACTCTTGCAGCAGCAGCCGCTCCTTCAAGGAGATCCGCTTGTTCAAAATCAGCGTAATGAGCGTAGCCATAGTGACAAAGCCGAGTCCGCCGAACTGGAACAGCACCAGCAGCACGATCTGGCCGAACAGCGTCAGACTGGTGCCTGTATCAACCACAGCCAGCCCGGTGACGCAAGTGGCGGAAGTAGCCATGAACAAAGCGTCCACCAAGGACAGCCTGCCTTCCGTGGAAGCGGCGGGAAGCCATAGAAGCAGTGTTCCGATCACAATCAGCCCCGCGAAGCCGAGCGACAGAATTTTGGGCGGGGTCAGCCGCATTCTTCTCCAAATAAAGTCCAAAGACAGATTAGCCAAAGCGCACACTCCCGGGTCCGTGAATTCGTTGTGACAAATTATATCACAATTTGTACCGGACAGTCCGCATAGGACTCGGCGGGAGGGGGAGATGCGCAGGCGCAAGAAAGAAGGTTAAGCCAATGATGATTACGATTCGAGAATTGATACCCGCAGACGCTGCCGACCTGCTGAGGCTTCAGCGCCAGCTCGACCGGGAAACCCGGTTCATGATGCTGGAGCCCGGGGAACGTACAGCAGACGAAACGCAGACGGCGGAGATGCTGGAGAGCTTCCGCCAATCCGATAATTCGATCCTGCTGGGTGCCGAGGCGGACGGGCGGCTTGTCGGATTCGTCTCCGCAAAGGGCGGAGGCCCGCAGAGAGTCCGCCACAGCGCTTATTTGGTCGCCGGAATCGCTTCGGAATACACGGGCCAAGGCATCGGAACGAAGCTGTTCCGCGAACTGGAAGACTGGGCCTGCTCAACCGGGCTTGTCCGTCTGGAGCTCACCGTCATGACCCACAATGAACGCGCGCTGGCCCTCTACCGCAAGTGCGGGTTCGGGATTGAGGGAACGAAGCGCCGGTCGCTGCGCGTAGACGGGAACTGAGCAGATGAATACATGATGGCCAAAATTCTGGATTCCGCACACGGGGAGTGAAGCCTGCATGTCCGGCCTTATTTCTGATCTTCAGCGGTTTATAAGCATTCTGGACCGGCAGCCCTCGGTCCGGAAAGACCTGGAAGCCGTTGACAAGCTGCGCCTTCCGGAAGGCTGCATCGCTGCCGGATACCTTCGGTCTCTGGTCTGGGACGAGCTTCACGGCTTTATTCGCCGGACCGTGCCCGAAGATATTGATGTTCTCTATTATGACCCCCTTCATCCGGAGGAAGCCGAAGAAAAGAAGCTGGATGCGCGGCTTCGTCAGCTTCGGCCCGGCCTGAACTGGTCCTGTAAAAATCAGGCCCGGATGCATCTGGTCAGCGGCAGCGCGCCTTATTCTTCCGTCGAAGCCGCGATGCGCGAATGGCCTGAAACCGCGACAGCCGTCGCCGTCAGAATGGATGGGAACGGAAGAATGACAGTCATAGCGCCCTACGGTCTGAGCGACCTGATGAACGGAAGGGTCCGGCCAAGCCCCGGATGCCGAGACAGGGAGCTGTGTCGCCGCCGTATGGAAGCAAAGCGGTGGCTGGATAGATGGCCCAAGCTCCGGCTGGAGGATCCGCCTGGAGACCACAGGGAATAACAGCTGAAGAAGCGGAATTATTGCTGAAGCACTCCGAGCTTCTTGGCCATCTTCAGGAACCGGTCGGCGTATAAATCCGGCGAAAGGGTCTCCCGAATGTGCCGTTCTCCCTCCAGCCGAATCCGCTCCCGTCGCTTGCCGCTCTGCAACAAATCCAGCGCTCCTTCTACCGCATCGTCGATGCTGCCTCTATTGTAGAGACGGCCCGTGCGGTTATGCCGGATCATCCGCCGGATGCCGTCCGAATCCGAGCTGAGCACCGGACAGCGGCAGAGCATCGCTTCCGCGACCGCGTAACCGAACCCTTCCAATATGGAGGTGGAACAGAGCAGCCCTCCCGAATCTCCGATCATGCTCAAGTAATCCGCCATCAGCTCATGGGGAACGTTGGAGTACATAATAATCCGGGAAGTTATCCCCAGCGCTTCCGCAAGTTCCGAGAACTGCTCCTTGTCTCCGGGATCATACAGCTGTTCATCATGGAAGATCCACAGGTACATCTCGGGACGGATGTTCAGCAGCCGGGAGCCGATCTTCAGAAATTCGCTCCAATTCTTGTTCGCCTGCAGCCTTCCGACCCAGCCGAGAATCGGAAACGGCTTGGCCGGGTAAGAGCGGTAAGCGAATTCCGAGGCGTCGACAGGATCATCGAAGCAATAGGCCGGGATTCCCGCGAACCGCCGAGTCAAGAGCTGCTGAAGATGCGTTGTCTTCGGATAGAGGAGCGCATCGGCGCATTGATGGATCCGTTCGGACATATCTTTGAGGATAATTTCGGCTTCCTGAAGAGGGCCGAGACCCTGAATTTCAAAGACCAGCGGTCCTCCGTAACCGAAACCGCGGATTCTCCGGGCCAGATCAATGTCGGTACAGACGACAATTAAATCGTACTGCTCCTTCTGAATCCGTTCCCGGATCTCTCCATCCTTGCCTGCAATCAGCGTTGGAATGCCGCGGATATTCTGTACGCCCGCTCCGGGGTGGGTATACAGAAGATGGCACTCCACCCCCCGATTCATCAGCGCGCGGCAGCGCGTCCGATTCAGCGTCTCCATGCCTCCGCTCGGATTATAGAAGGTGAATAGCACTTTCATTCCGATCACCCCAGTGCTTCTTTCAATTCTTGTGTGCGAAACAGTTCATTCCAGCGCAAATCGAATAATGGCGTTCCGCTGCTCCGATGCCGGTACCCGACCAGTCTCTCATCGGTATAATAGCAGGACAGCAGAGAAGAGTCTGCTGCATCGAGGTGATCGATCAGGATCTGAAGGTCGGAGGAAGAAGCGAACGGAGCGCTGCCCGCAACAAGGACAAAGCGCGTCCAGACTTTGTTCAATTCAAGCTTGCCTGCTGCTTCGGAGGAACAGCCGGCGTAAGAGGCAGAGAGCGTAGAAGGGTGAGAAACAGCTGTCAGCGGGGTGGAAGCCGTTCCCCCTAACGATACATCCAGAATCCGGCATTCGTAGTTGCTGAACGTCTGTTCATACAGACTCTCCAGCCATTCTACCTCTCGCTCCCCCCCGTCCCGGGCCGGAAAGAGCACAGTCAGCTCTGCGGGTATCCCCCGCCGGTGACGGGCCTGATGGCGGGCCAGATGAAAAGCATGCCGCCAGCGTCTGTGCTGATACGCAGTATTCAGCGCAGACGAGATGCTGTGCGGAGAATTCACTCTGTAGTGCATCAGCTCGGCGGGAATATAGCGCATCCGGCACAGCTCGGAGAGCCGAAGCCAATAATCATAATCCTCCACCGGCTCCATCCCGTAAGGTCCAACCTGCCTGGCGTAGCGGGCTTTATACATAAAGGAGACGCCGACCAGGGAAGAATCCAGCAGCTTATCCGCTGGCCGGGACTGGTACTGCCTCAGAAGAGCCAGACTCGGCTCGTCATGCAACGGGTTACCGGCTTCGTCGATACTCTGAAAGGAACTGTAGACCAGTCCCAGCTCTTCAGGCCCTTCAGCCAGGGTTCGTCTCAAGATCTCCAGGAAGCGGGGATGGTACCAGTTGTCGCTGGAGACCCAGGTCCAGTAGAGGATTTCAGGATCTTCCGATAGAACGTCAAAACCGGTGTTCAGCGCTGCCGCCACCCCCCGGTTCTCCGGATGAGCCAGCACCGTAACCCGGGCGTCGTCTCCAATCGCCGTCCTGACCAGCGGCTCCATAAGAGGGTCGCCGTCAAGAACGACCACCAGTCTGAATTCCCGGCAGGTCTGCACCAGCAAGGATTGAAGCGCAAGGCACACATAGTCCGGTCTCTGGGTATACACCGGCATTACAACGCCGACGTCTGTCATAGTGTCACTCCTTCGGACGAAATTCCCTGACGGTATGATATGTATATGACTATGCCGGCCGGGGGTGCGATTAAATTCGCGAAGAAGACCGGCAATAGCCGTTATCCGCTGAAACGGAACAAAAGAGGGCGTTAGACCTGGAGCGACAAGGACGGAATTTCGGTCAGTTCCTGCTGAAGAACACGCTGTCCGGTGACCAGATTGCCGAATTCGTCCAGCCCGTAGACGGATACGGCCACATCGGCCAAGGGGCTGGACAGGCTGTACTGCACTTCGTAGGCGACATTTCCGGCAATCACAAATTCCCGGATATCGGCACTGAACGGGGGAACGACAAAGCCCGATACATAGAGCGGCGTCAAGGCAAGAGACGAAATCGGCACCCCGAAGACTTCGAGAATAATGGTGGCGCTGGCATTCGACACGTTGCGGACACTGACGGCGATCTGCGAAGCGGCGGTGCCGATGGCCCGGGTATTCGTGATGATTCCCGTGGTATAAGGCATGGGCTGTCCCTCCTGGAGAAGATGAAGTGTGACTCTCCATACCTTATTCTGCAACTCTCGCGAAAGGCTCGGACAAAGGTGGAGCAAGGGGTGGAAATTGCAGAAAGATAGGCAAAAGGGAAGAAAGGGCCGGAGAGGCGCCATATAATGAAACACATCTTCCAAGGGGGAGAGCCAATGACCAATTTCAACTTTCAAGTAACGACAGGCTCGGCGCCGAAATTTGAGCCTTTTATTGCAGTGAACCTGTTAATCCCGGGAATTATGGTTGCGGTGGCGGTCGATACCACAACCGGAGTGCCTCTGATCGGGCTCTACCGGTCGCTGGACGGAGGCGCGAACTGGTCCCAGTCCCTGTTGCCACTGCCGCCCGGATTCAGCGGAGCCGAAGCACCGGCGGTGGCTTACGGATTCCCCAATGTATTCATCGTGACCGCCCATGTCTTTCCGGGCGCGAACAGCGGAACCAGCGTTGCGTACCGGTCCGTTGACAATGGAGCTACCTTCAGTGAACCTGTGATCGTCAACAGCGGCTTTGGCACTTATATCAACAACGATGAAACCAACGTAACCGTGGATGTCAGCCAGTCCAGTCCTTATCTCGGCTTCATCTATGTGTTGTACAATCACCAATTCAACGTGGAGAACGGAGGGAACTCGACCGCATTTCTGAGCCGCTCCAGAGACGGAGGCGCGACCTGGGACACTCCTGTCCTGCTGTCCAGTGAAGCGGAGCAGGTCGAACGCCCGGATGCGGCCGTGGATCTTATCGGAACTGTGTACGGGGCCTGGGTGACCGTGGACCCGGAATACCGGTTTGTCGTCCGCCGATCTGTGGATGGAGGGACTACCTTCGGCGATCCGCGCGAGGTATCGGCTATCGTACCCGTTCCGCCCGTGCTGCCGGTTCCGGGCTACGCCTTCCGGGTGCTCACCTTCGCCAATATTTCGATCGACCGGTCGGTTGGTCCATACACGAACCGGATCTATACGGTATGGCAAGATTTCCGGCAGGGCTATGCGGACATCTTCATGTCCTATTCCAGCGATAACGGTCTTTCCTACTCCGCTCCTGTCAGCATCACCGGCGCGCCGGCAGGCACGCAGAACTTTTTTCCGGCAATCGACGTTGATCCGCTTCTGGGTGTGGTAAATGTGATTTATTACAGCAACCAGGTAAACGGCTACCTGCTGGATGTGTTTGTGGCGAGATCCATCAACGGCGGGCAGACTTTCACCAACACGAGAATTACGAACGAGTCCTTTGATCCCAATGCGGGAGGCACGGGAGTGCCGTTAATCGGCGATTACATCGACATCATCTCGGTTCCGCCGGGCGGCTATATCGGCGTCTGGACCGATACCTCGCCGGGGACGCAGACGATATTTGCCGGATACTCCAATGATGTGATTACCTAAAAAGCCGGCAGGAGACGATCTCCTGCCGGCTTAACAAGTATTCGGGTATTTAGACGCCGGACGGTTATTCGGCTTCTTCCGGACGCGAGTCCGCCAGCACTTCCAGCTCCACTCTGCGGATACGGTGGCGGTTCGCTTCTCGGATCGTAAAGACCGCGTTGCCGTGAACCGTCTGCTTGCCGACGGCCGGTTCGGGGATGTGGCTGTAGACCCAGCCGCCGATCGTTGTCACTTCCTCGTCTTCCAGATCGACGCCGGTCAGGCTCTTCAATTCAGAGAGGGCGAGCTTGCCGTCCACAAGGTAGCGGTGTTCTCCGATCTTCTCGGCCATCTTGGTCTCGTCTTCATCGAATTCGTCGCGGATTTCGCCGACGATTTCCTCCAGAATGTCCTCGATGGTAATGAGGCCCGATGTGCCGCCGTATTCATCAAGCAGCAGGGCGATATGCACCCGCTCCTTCTGCATCCGGGTCAGCAGGGTCTTCACCGGCGTAACCTCCGACACCGTCAGAACGGGATGGATCAGAGAGGCAAAATCAAAATCGGGATTGTTGTCGTACTCCAGATAGAGCTGTTTGGTATTCACCATGCCTATAATTTCATCCTTGCTGCCTTCGGCAACCGGGAAGCGGGTATACTGTTCTTTGCGGATAATCTCCAGGTTCTCCTGGAGGGACCGGTTCGTGTAGAGACAAATCATGTCGGTCCGCGGAACCATAATTTCACGGGCGAGCATTTCGTCAAAAGCAAAGATCCGGTTCACATAGCCGTATTCGGCTTTATTGATCTTGCCACTCTCATAGCTCTCGGACAGAATCAGCCGGATTTCTTCTTCGGAATGCGCTTCTTCATGCTCGCTGGCCGGCTTCATGCCGAACAGGCGAACCAGCAGATTGGCGGAGCCGTTCAGCAGCCAGATCAGCGGGTAGAGAATTTTATAGAACCAGATAATCGGCACTGCGGTGAGGAGACTGATTTCTTCCGCTTTGTTGATGGCCGCCGTCTTCGGTGCCAGTTCGCCCACAACTACATGCAGGAAGGTCGCAATGAAGAAGGCCAGAATGAAGGCAATGATGTGGCTGGCGTCGGTTCCGATATTCAGCCAATCGAACACCGGCAGCAGCATTTCCTCGAAGGCCGGCTCAGCCAGCGCGCCGATGCCCAGGGCGGTAATCGTAATGCCCAGCTGGCAGGCCGAGAGATAACCGTCCAGATTGGCTGCAACTTTCTGCACAGCGACTGCATTCTTGCGTCCTTCCAGCACGAGCTGGCTGATCCGGCTTCCCCGGAGGCGCACCATCGCAAATTCTGTGGCGACAAAAAAAGCGGTTAAAACAATCAAAATCACGACCAGTGTCAAACTAAGTCCTATGCCCATACGAATTCTACCATCCCTTTCGTGTCCAAATGAGTTATAATGGCATTTGGAGTTCATATGAACTTATTCTACGAACTTTTATTGAAAAGATCAAATTTTGATCGAAGGCATGTATCAGAAAGAGGAAAGACCGATCACACTGAAGGACAAGGAGGTACAAGGAGCATGGAATCTTTTATCCTAACCCGCCGGCAGATGTCCCTGCTGATGGCCTCGTTGACGGAGCAGAGCACGATCTGCCCGCTTGCTGTTCTGCAGCAAGCCTGGGGCGGAGCGCACCCCGCCGCGATTGCTGAAGGAACGGCACGGGAAGCGCTGCTGTCCACGCATATTCCGCCGATTCTGGGCAAGATCATCAAGGCAAGCCGTTTTCGCGGCCTCTCGCTGCATGAAATCGCCGAACTCGGTGCCCTGGTTGAGTATTCCACGATTTCTATTACCGCTATGCAGAACTGGGTGAAGCGGGACTTCAGGGAATACTTGGGTTCTCCCCGGCAAGGAAAGAAATATTCCTTGAATCAGGCGGCGCTTCTCCTTATGGTCGACGACCTGAAGGCCGCACTCGACTTCGAGAGCATCCGGCGGCTGTTCGGCAAGCTGTTCCGCCATCCGGACACCGATGCCGACGATATTATGGAACCCTTTCAGGTATACGGCGCCTACGCCGAGTTGTTCGAATACTGCCGCAGCGAAGGGCTTCAGGAGCGGGAGAGAGTCGCCCGCGCAATCTCGGCGTGGATCGAAGGCTTCGAAGGAACGGCCGGCGGACAAGCCGGAGAGGCTGACAGAGCCGGCGGCCTGCCGGTCTCCGGCAAGTGGCGCAGCCGGATCGCAAGGCTCGGTCTCGGCGAGCGGGAGACGCTGCGCCAGACCCTGCATATTGCCCTTGTTGCGGTGCAGGCCTGCGCCTGCCAGGCGCTTGCCCGGCAGTACGCCAACGCCGTTCTGTTTCTGGACGCCTGAACACGGGTACTCGAAGGTAATCTAACTAGGAGGTTGGCTGGATATGGCGAACACATTATGGAAGGAGCGAAGGACCCGCAAGCTTCTTGGCAGCGCCGGCTTCAGCTGGCTGTTCGATGCCATGGATGTGGGCATTATCTCGTTCGTGGCGGCCGCTCTGGCCAAGGATTGGGACCTGTCGGCGGGCCAGGTCGGATGGCTGACCAGCCTGAATTCGCTCGGCATGGCCTTCGGGGCAGCCGCGGCAGGCGTACTGGCCGACCGCTACGGACGCAAGAGCATTCTGCTCTGGACGCTTCTGATCTTCTCTGCGGCCAGCGGGCTGTCCGCTCTGGCCACCGGCTTCGCCATGCTGTGCGTTCTGAGATTCATTGCCGGCTTCGGTCTGGGCGGGGAGCTTCCCGTTGCCTCTACGCTCGTCTCCGAGAGTGTGCCCGCAGAGGAGCGCGGGCGGGCGGTTGTGCTTCTGGAGAGCTTCTGGGCAATCGGCTGGATTGCCGCCGCGCTGATCGCGTACTTCATCATCCCCGATTACGGATGGAGAGTTGCTTTTGCCATCGGGGCGGTCCCCGCGCTCTACGCGCTCTATCTGCGACGGGCGATTGAAGATTCGCCGAGGTTCGGAAGGGTGAAGCCGGCACCGCTGCGGAGCCGGATCGCGGCGGTCTGGTCGGGGGAGCACCGGAAATCCACGATTATGCTGTGGGTGCTGTGGTTCACCGTGGTGTTCTCTTACTACGGAATGTTCCTGTGGCTGCCGACGGTGATGGTCATCAAGGGATACAGTCTGGTCAAAAGCTTCGAGTATGTGCTGGTCATGACGCTGGCTCAGCTTCCCGGCTACTTCACGGCCGCCTATTTCATCGAGAAATTCGGCCGGCGCTTCGTCCTGGTCCTGTATCTGGCGGGAACGGCCGCCAGCGCAGCCTGGTTCGGAACAGCCGACAGCACAACTCTGCTGATCGCCGCCGGGATCTGCCTGTCGTTCTTCAATCTCGGGGCATGGGGCGGCATGTACGCTTATACGCCAGAGCTGTATCCGACTTCGGTCCGCTCGACCGGAACGGGACTCGCCGCTTCCTTCGGCCGGATCGGCGGCATCATTGCGCCGCTCCTGGTCGGATTTCTGGTTGAACGCGGCGTCGGGCTGTCCGTCATCTTCGGCATGTTCTTCGTTATGGTGCTGATTGGCGCGGCGGCGGTGCTGTTCCTGGGCAAAGAGACCAAAGGAATCGAGATCGGATAGGCAGGCGGATGTCCGCCCGGGTGAGTCTTCTCTTCAGGCAGGGACGTTAATCCCTGCCTTTTTGGCGCGCCGAAGCGAATAAATGTTCCCGCCGGGCGGAGACTCCGGCGGCATTCATGGTATAATGGAGCTTACTTAGATAATGGCGGCAGGCTTCTGGCAGCCGCAGGGGAGCGTATCGTGATGAGACATGACCATGAGCCCCGCTTCTCGGAGCTGATCTTCGAGAACGAGCAGCGGGAGATGCCGGTTCCGCCGCGGGATTCCGCTGCGGCCCGGGAGGACGGCGCAGACGGCCGAAGCCGGAAGCAAGGGAAGCCCGGCCCGAAGGGAGGAAGGACAGAACCGGTTCCGCCGCGGCAGATCTCCCTCTGGGAGGAGGCCTCCCCCGGACCGGGTCGTTCGTCTGCGCCGGCGAATGGACCGGGCCGCCTGAGAGGCGAGGCCCCGGTTCCGGCCCGTACGCTGCCGCCTGCGGGAACCCCGCAGGCCAGGATACCCGGCCGTCCGCCATCTCCGGCCGAAAGACCGGCCCAGCCGCTCCGCCAGACCGCCGGACCCGGGAACCGGCCGCCGACGACGGAGAGCCTGTTCGCGGAGCGGGCCGGAGAACTGGCGACGTACCGCGAGCCGGAGGCCGAATTTGTCCCCTTCAAGAGCTATTGGCCGACCTACGGCCATATGGACCGCCACCAGACGAAATGGTATTTCTACTGGCGGAACGAGGTGCGGGAAGGGCGTTATCCGAAGACCGACCTATCGTATATTTTTCTGCATGTGTACGAGCTCATTAACGGAGTCGGCTGGGAGACCCCCGAAGACGGCGCCAGGCAGCTGAATGCGATCTGGGAAGCCTACCGGCATGCATACAAGCGCCTGGATCAGTATCTGGGCGGCTGGATCGCCGATTTCAGTCTGGTGCACGGGCTGAAGCTGCCCTTGGGCACGGTGGTGGAGCGCTCTCGCGGGCTGGCCGGAGATCTGGGAGAGCTGGAACTGGAGCGCTGCCTGACCGCCGCGCCGGACGAGCTGACGCTTGCCGCGCTTCAAATGATGTCGGATTATGACCTGTCGAAATCGAAGTTTTTTGAAGGGGACGGGGAGGAGGCGCTCCGGCGCTGGGTCCCGAAGACCGTGGCCCTGGTTGACGCTTATATTCTCAGGACGCACGGCCAGCGGCTGATCGAGATGTTCCCGCCTGAACCGGCCGTTATGCGGGAACGCTATTTGTTCCGCAGCGCCGTCTACGACATCTCCCTCTACGGCTATTCGGTCGTCGTTCCCGTGGTCCGGGTCAGCAAGACCCCTGCGCTCCGCAGTCTGGTCACCCGGATCTTCCGGCTGACGGAGAATAAACTGCGCGCGCTGATGGGCTACAAAGGCCGGCTGAAAGGCATTTCCATCGACCCGGCGATCAAGGAGCTGGTTGAGAAGTATCTGGACCGCGAGTATGCCCGTTCCCTCCGGGAACAGGCGGGGCCGGCGGTCGTCATTGACCGCAGCCGGCTGGAGCGGCTGCAGAGCGACTCCGATACGGTCCGGGAGCTGCTGACGATCGAAGCGCCCGAGGAAGAAGCCGACGCACCGGCCCCGATTCAGCCGGAGAGCGGAAGGCCCCCCGGGGCCGAAGGGGAAGCGCCGGAAGAGCCGGACGCCGAAGGCGAAGTACCGGAAGAGCCGCAAGCTGGAGGCGAAGCACTGGAAGAGCCGGACGCCGGAGACGGTCCCGGTCTTTCCCTGCCGCCCGAGGCCCCTGCCGAGTGGCGGGATTTCCTCGACGCTCTGCCGTCTTCGCTTCATCCCGTTCTACAGGCGCTCGCCGGCGAGAACGGGAGGGAAGAACTCGCACAGGCGGCGGCTGCGGCGGGAAGGCTGCCCGAGCTTGCCGTCGATGAAATCAATGATGCCGCGATGGAGCATCTGGGCGATCTGCTGATCGACGGAGATCAGTGGAATGAAGAATTTGCTGAGCTGCAGACGTATGTGAAGAGGTGACGTTAATTCATGAATCAGGTCAAAATTCCGAAGCGGGTCCTGACCGCGCTTGTCCACTCTCTGACGGCGGGCGTGGTGCCGCGCATCGGACTTGAGCATATCGCCGTCGGACGGCGGCCGGAGATCGAAGCCATGCTGAGAGATCTCGACAATATCAAGGACGGGGGAGCAGCCTTCCGGCTCATCACAGGGCGATACGGAAGCGGCAAAAGCTTCCTCCTCCAGACCATCCGCAATTATGCGATGGACCGCGGCTTTGCCGTGGCCGATGCCGACTTGTCGCCGGAGCGGCGGCTGGTCGGCACGAAAGGCCAGGGGCTCGCGACCTACCGCGAGCTGATAGGCCATCTCTCCATCCGGACGCGGCCGGACGGCGGAGCGCTGGAATCCATTTTGCAGAAATGGATCTCGGGCATTCAGCAGCGGACGATGGCGGAGCAGGCACTGAGTCCGGACCACCCGGATTTTGCCCCGGCAGTGGAACGGGAAATCTATGAGACGGCCTCGCATCTTAGGGGGCTGGTGCACGGATTCGACTTCGCCAAGGTGCTGGCCGCTTACTGGAACGGGCATAAATCCGCGGACGACGGGCTGAAGGGCGACGCGCTGCGCTGGCTGCGCGGCGAATTCGCGACCAAGACGGACGCCCGCCGCGCGCTCGGGGTGGGCGTCATTATCGACGACGACAACTGGTATGACTATATGAAGCTCTGGGCGGAGTTCTGCGCCGGGATCGGATACGGAGGTCTGCTGCTGTTCATCGACGAAGGCGTCAATCTGTACAAAATCACGAACACGGTCTCGCGCCAGAGCAATTACGAGAAGCTGCTGACCATGTTCAACGACACGATGCAGGGCAAGGCCGAACATCTGGGCATCTTCGTGGGCGGCACGCCGCAGTTCGTTGAAGACAGCCGCAGAGGGCTGTTCAGCTACGAAGCGCTTCGTTCCCGGCTGGTGGGAGGCCGTTACAGCGCTGGCGCCGGCAATTATGCCGGGCCGATTCTGGCGCTTCACATGCTCTCCCACGAGGAGATTCTGGTGCTGCTGCGCCGGCTGACGGACATTCACGCCCAGCATTTCGGCTATTCGCCGGATCTGACCGAAGCCCAGCTGGTCCACTTCATGGAAGCGGCGGTCGGACGGCTGGGCGCGGACGAGCTTCTGACCCCGCGTGAAGTGATCCGCGACTTTCTGGACCTGCTCCATACGCTGCACGAGCACCCGGAGCGCTCCTTCGAGCAGCTGGTCGGGGAGACGGCGGGCCGGAGCGCTGCCGCCACTGCCGCCTCTTCGGAGGAGCCGGCGGATGAGCTGGACGGCTTTCTGGCGGAGTTCGAGCTGTGAGCGGCCCCGGCAGCAATCCGTTCTACCGGCTGGCCCCTTTTGTCAAAGAATTCATCTATAAGAACCGCTGGGAGACGCTCCGGGAAGCGCAGGTGGACGCCTGCCGGGTCATTCTGGACTCGCCGGACCATCTGCTGATTGCCTCGGGTACGGCTTCCGGCAAGACGGAGGCCGCCTTCTTCCCGGCCCTGACCGAGCTGGATGAGCAGCCCTCCTCCTCGGTGGGCATTCTCTATATCGCGCCGCTGAAAGCGCTCATTAACGACCAGTTCACCCGGCTGAACGATCTGCTGCTGGAAGGCGGCATTCCGGTCTGGCATTGGCACGGGGATGTGCCGCAGGCCGAGAAGACGAAGCTCATGCAGAACCCGTCCGGGGTCCTTCAGATTACCCCCGAGTCGCTGGAAGGTCTGCTGATGAACCGGCCGAATGCCATTCCCGCGCTGTTCGGAGATCTGCGCTTCGTGGTCATCGACGAGGTGCACGCGTTCATGGGGGCGGACCGGGGCATTCAGGTGCTCAGCCAGCTCGCCCGCATCGCCTGGATGGCCGGCTGCAATCCGCGCCGGATCGGTCTGTCCGCGACGCTCAGCGACTACGACTCCGTGACGGCCTGGCTTGCGGCGGGGACGAACCGCCGGGTACAGGTGTCCGCTCCCCAGGGCGGGCGCAGGCTGCGGCTCAGCATTGAGCATTTCTCCTTCCCGGATGCGCGCGACGAGAAGCAGGCGGAGCAGCTGGAGCTGGCCCGCAAAGCCTATTATGACTTCATCTACGACCATTCTCATCTCCAAAAAGCGCTCATCTTCACCAACTCCCGTTCCGATGCGGAGAATGCGATCCTGGAGATGCGCCGGATCGCCGCCCGCCGGCAGGAGCCGGATGTGTTCCATGTCCATCACGGCAGCATCTCCTCGATGCTGCGCGAAGAAGCGGAAGCCGCGCTGCGCCAGGGCCCCGGTCCGGCCGTGGCGGCGGCGACGCTGACGCTGGAGCTCGGCATCGACCTCGGCGAACTGGAGCGGGTTCTCCAGCTCGGAGCGCCGTACAGCTGCGCGAGCTTCGTTCAGCGGCTCGGCCGTTCGGGCCGAAGAGCCGGCTCCGCTTCGGAGATGCTGTTCGTCACGCCGGAGGAAGAGGACGAGGAAGCCCAGCTTCCCGCCCGGATGCCCTGGACGCTGCTTCGGGCCATCGCCGTCGTGGAGCTGTATGTCCGCGAACGCTGGGTGGAACCGCTGGAGACGCGCCGGTTCCCGGCGGGTCTTCTGTACCACCAGACGATGAGCATTCTCAAGAGCATGGGCGAAGCAGGGCCGGAGGAACTGAAGCAGGCGGTGCTGGCCCTGCCCTCGTTCCGGGAAATATCGGAAGAGGACTATGAGGCTTTTGTGGAGTATCAGCTTGGGATGGGCCATATCGAGCAGATGGACGAGGGCGGTCTGATTCTTGGCCTTGCCGGAGAGAAGATTGTGAACAACTACCGGTTCCTGGCCGTCTTCAAGGACGACGAAGAACATGTGGTCTATAACGGAACCGAAGAGATCGGGTCCATCACCACCGTTCCGCCGCCGGGTTACTGCTTCTCGCTGGCCGGGAAGCTCTGGAAGGTGGAAGAGGTGGACAAGCGCCATAAGGCCGTCTATGTGAAATCTTCGCGGGGCAAGGTGGATACGCTCTGGCTCGGCGCAGGCGGCGACGTCCATACCCGGGTGATGGCGAAGATCCGCGATATTCTCGGCGCCGAGACGCTGTATCCGTACCTCGCACCGAGCGCGGCTGCCCGGCTCGAACGGGCGCGCAGACTGGCCAGAGAGAGCGGCCTGCTGCTCCGGTCCGTGCTTCCGGCGGGGGGAGACTCGGTGTTCATTCTTCCCTGGACCGGAAGCCGGCCGTTCCGCACGCTGGAGAGGTTGCTGAAGCATAAGCTGACCCGGCCGCTGGGCCTCCGGTCCGTGGTACCGATGGAGCCGTACTATCTGGTCGTCGCCGGGAAAGCCGATGCCGACTGGCTGGAGGCGGCCATTCGGGATGAATGCGCCGGTCTGGACGACCCGCACCTGCTGCTTGCGCCCGGCGAGGCTCCTTTTATCGGCAAATACGATGAATTCATTCCGCCCGACCTGCTGCGCAAGGCGTTCGCGTCGGACGGACTGGATGTCCAGGGACTGAAGAAATCCGTACAAGCCTGGGAGAAGGAAGGCGGGCCCTTCGCCCGCTGACCGTCAAGCGCGTCTGTTGAGCGGCTTGGCTTGTTGCAGCGGTTTGGCCTGTTGTATCGGCCCGTACTTCTCCAACTTCACGAAACACCGCCTCCGCGGCGCGGAGGCGGTGTTTCGTGCGGGGGCGGTTCTCTCGCTTGAACCGACTACAGAAAGACGGCGCCTGCGGCGCCGGCCAGCACGCCGGCAGCCACGACCGCACCTACCAGCAGCCAGACCACCCGGCGCGGGAACGAGCGGTACACCATCAAGAGCGAAGGCAGGCTGACGGCAGGCAGCGTGACCAAGAGCGCGCCGGCCACGCCGGTGCCGAAGCCCAGCGAGAGGAACGTGCCGATAATCGGAATCTCGGCGGCCGTCGGGATAACGAATAAAGTACCGGCGACGGCGAACAGCACAACCATCAGGACGCCGGAGAGCGCACCGGCATCAAGCGAAGGGAACAGCCAGGCCCGAACGGCGCCGAGCAGCAGCACCGCGACAAGGTAAGCCGGAACGATGGCAACCAGCATCCGGCCCATGCTGGCAAGCCAGCGCAGCAGTAGCGGGCGGTTGTCTTCGTCCGCGTCAAATGCTGAATCGGCGGCCGGTTCGGGAACGGTCTGATCTCCGGCGAACCGGTTGGCGAAATAACTGACTCCAAGGGTAAGCGCCAGGCCGAACACGATCCGCATGACGGTGAACTTCCAGTTCAGGACAAAGGCCATGAAGATCAGCGTTGCCGGATTCAGCAGCGGGTTGCCGATCCAGAAGGCCAGGGCAGCGCCGACCGATACGTTCTTCTTGCGCAGGCCCACGGCAATCGGAGCGGCGCAGCAGGAGCACATCATGCCGGGCACGGCTGCGAGCGCTCCGACAGCTGTGCTCTTGAACCCGGCTTGGCCGAGCGTGCGGAGCAGCCAGCGGGTCGGAACCAGCACCTGAACGAGCGAGCCCAGAAGAATGCCGAGGACGGCAGCCTTCCAGACGGCCTTGAAGTAGGCGGACGCATAATCAAGAGCAGCCTGCAGCGAGGGCTCGGGCGTCTTGCCGGTCTCGCCGGTCAGAATGGAGGAGCCCAGCGTATGTTCCGCCGCGGCCTTCAGCGCCTTGCCGTAGTAAGGCCACCATTTGACATAGGACAGACCGGCAATGGCGACGATAAGAAACACGGCGGCAAGAAGGATGGTGCGGGCGCGGCCAGCGCCGGGCTCTGCCGTATGGGAAGAAGGTGACATAAGCTGACTGAACCTCCACGGTGTTTAATTTGAAAATGCTATCTATTATAGCATGTTTTTGCCCGAGACACACTGATTTTGTCCCGTGGACGCAAAGGGCGTATGATAGAATGGACAACCATATGTATTCTCAATAAGGAGTTGAAGTCTCATGTCCGCTTCCGAATCCGTTAAACTGACCTCTCTGTCTTCCAAAGGGGGCTGCGGCTGCAAGATCGGCCCCGCCGATCTCATGCAGGTGATCCGCAGCCTTCCGCCGGCTGTGCCCAATCCCGACCTTCTGGTCGGACTTGATACGAGCGACGATGCCGGCGTATACCGTCTGTCGGACGAGCTTGCGCTGGTCCAGACCGTTGATTTCTTCACTCCGATTGTGGATGACCCCTATGCGTTCGGACAGATTGCCGCAGCCAACGCGCTCAGCGACATCTATGCGATGGGCGGCAAGCCGCTGACCGTGCTTAACATTGTGGCCTTTCCCATCTCCACGCTCGATAAAAGCATCCTGGCCGACATTCTGCGCGGCGCCGCCGACAAGGTCGCCGAAGCCGGCGCCACGCTGGTCGGCGGGCATTCCATTGACGACAAGGAGCCGAAGTTCGGCCTCGCCGTCACGGGAACGGTCCACCCGGACCGGGTGCGCACCAATGCGGGCGCCCGTCCCGGAGATCAGCTTATTCTGACCAAGCCGATCGGCGTCGGCATTCTGACGACCTCCTTGAAGAGGGGGCTGCTGTCGGAAGAGGAAATCCGGCGGGTGACCGCCGTAATGTCTCTGCTGAACAAGACCGCAGCGGAAGCCATGGGTTCCTACGACGTGCACGCCTGCACCGACGTCACGGGCTTCGGGCTGCTGGGACATGCCTCCGAGATGGCCAAAGGCAGCGAAGCCGGTATCATCATCCGCAGCGAAGCCGTAAGAATTCTTCCGCGCGTCCGCGAACTGGCGGAGGCCGGAGCCGTTCCCGGCGGGACGCGGAACAATCTGGCCCATGTGGAGGGATCGGTGATTTTCCCGGAGGAGATGGAGTTGCTCGACCGCTATATTCTGTGCGATGCGGTAACCTCGGGCGGTCTGCTGATCGCGGTGCCGGAAGCGGAAGCGGAAGCCCTGCTGGGCGATCTGTTACAGCTTGGCCTTGAAGCGGCGCACATCGGGGAAGTGACCGGAGACCATCCGGGTATGATCCGGATTATCTGAAGTTCCGTACACCAAGGAGAGCGAAGGAGAGAGGACGTTGTTTCAAGATATATCGCTAACGAAGCTTCAGGAATTGGCGGACCGCAAGGAATTGACCGTCATCGATGTCCGCTCGCCGGGAGAATATGAGAACTCCACCTACCCGGGCAGTGTGAACATCCCTCTGTTCGACAACGAGGAGAGAGCCGAGGTCGGCACGCTGTACAAACAGGCAAGCGTCCAAGCGGCCAAGCAGCGGGGGCTGGAGATTGTCTCCGCCAAGCTGCCCGCTTTTATCCGTAAGTTCGAAGAAATTCCGGGAGCGAAGGCGGTGTTCTGCTGGAGGGGCGGGATGCGGAGCCGGACGACGGCGACCCTCCTGTCTCTGATGGATATTCATGTCTACCGGCTGGAGGGCGGCTACAAAGCTTACCGCAAATGGGTCGTGGATTCGCTCGAAGCCTTCGACTTCACCCCTGATTCCTGGGTGATTGAGGGTTACACCGGTACGGGTAAAACAGAACTGCTGCGCCGCCTGGCTGCCCGCGGCCTGCCTGCGCTTGATCTGGAGGGAATGGCCGGACACCGGGGGTCCATCTTCGGCCAGGTGGGACTTCGCCCCCACAACCAGAAGACCTTCGACAGCCTGCTGCTTGCGAAGCTGCTGGAATACCGGGATGCTCCTTTCGTGTTGTTCGAAGCGGAGAGCATGCGGATCGGGCGTGTGGTGATGCCTTCATTCATGGGTGAACAGAAGGAGAAGGGAACCCGAATCCGGATTGAACTGCCGCTTGAAGAGCGGGTCCGGCAGATTATGGCGGACTATCGTCCGCAAGAACACGGACCGGCCATCCTTGATGCCTTCAGAATCATCAAGTCGCGGATTCATATTCCGGTCGCCGCCGAAATCGAGCGCCATCTGCTTGCCGGCCGCTATGCGGATGCCGTTCCGCTTCTTCTGGAATATTACTATGATCCGCTCTACGATCACACCGCCGCTTCGGAGGAAGATACGAACACCCGGGTGCTCCGGGTGTCCGGTGTAGATGAAGCGGAACGGGAGGTCGTCCGGCTCCTGCAGGACCGTTACCGCCTCCCGGATACTCTATAGAAAGCAGGAAGGACTGTGAAGCTGCTCACCTTGAACACCCATTCCTGGATGGAAGACAATCAGGAAGCGAAGATTCGCGAGCTTGCCCGTTTCATTCGGGAAGAACATTTTGACGTCATTGCCCTTCAGGAAGTCAATCAGAGCAAGGGAGAAATGGCGGCCACGGATCTCGAACTGGAGCGTTTTGTACCCGCCGAGCCGGATATCCGGATTGCCCGCGATAACTTTGCGCTCGTGCTGCTCCGGGAGATCGGCCTGCCGTACTGGTGGACCTGGGTTCCGGTGCATACCGGCTTTGTCCGTTATGATGAAGGCATCGCGCTGCTCAGCCGGACTCCGATCGGGGAAGCCTTCAGCGAGTATGTGTCGGAAATGAGAGACTACGAGAATTATCGTACCCGCAAAATCGCCGGTATCCGCACCTCGTCGGCAGCGAAAGAGAGCTGGTTTGTCAGCGGCCACTTCGGCTGGTGGGAAGACGGGAAGGAGCTCTTCAGCCGGCAGTGGGACAACGCCCAGGCGTGTCTGGATGCGCTGGCTCCCGCCGCCGTCTACGTGATGGGCGATTTCAACAATGCGGCCGAGGTGCGGGGAGAAGGCTATGATTATGTCCGTTCCCGGGGATGGACCGATCTGTACGAAGCGGCGGAGGAGAAGGACGACGGAGCGACCGTGGTCAAAGCGATCAAGGGCTGGGAAGGCAACCGCTCCCCGCTGCGCATTGATCTGATCTGGAGCAGCCGGACCGCGGCGGTTCGCTCGTGCTTGGTTGCGCTGAATGGCGTCCGGGGCGGCGTGGTGTCGGATCATTTTGGGGTTATGGCCGACATTTACCAATCTGCAAGCGGATTAAATTCTCCGGCTCAATGCCATACTGATAGCATTAACCGGAGGTGAGAATCACTTGTATTTCTACCGAGAAGATTTGATTAATGTCATTGTTCCCGATAAACCCGATCCGGCTGCGGCGAAGGTTCTTCAGGAGACGCTGGGCGGACGGTTCGGCGAGATGCGCACGATGATGCAGTTCTTCTTCCAGAGCAGCAACTTCCGGGGAACGGCCAAGCCGTACCAGGATTTGATCCGCGGCGTCTTTCTGGAAGAGATCAGCCATGTGGAGCTGGTGCAGCATACGATCAACCAGCTTTTGACCGGCTCGGGCGATCCGATGCCCGGGAATTCCGGCGTCGACGGCGCGCCGCTGAACGAGGCGATCAAGCATGCGAATCCTCATCATTTTATTATGGGGGCCCAGAGTTCGCTGCCTGTCGATGCCGCAGGCAATCCTTGGAACGGCAACTATGTCTATTCCCACGGCAATCTGATCAGCGATCTGCTGGACAATCTGGTGCTGGAATCGACGGGTGTTCTCCAGAAATCCCGAATCTACGAAATGAGTACCAACAAGACCTTCCGAGAGACGCTGGCCTTCCTTATTGTCCGTGACAATGCGCACCAGAACGCATTCGCCAAAGCGCTGGAGACCCTGGGCGTGCAGTGGGGCAAGCTGTTCCCCGTCCCGAACTACGACATCAACAAGTACCCGGAATGCCGGAAATATGTAGAACTTGGCTACCACAACGCTCAGTTCAATTTCCGCCTGGACGCTACGCAGATTGCGGAGATCTTCAGCGGCCAGACGCCGAGCCGCAACGGAGGAACGCTTGAAGTCGTGGACCCGCCGGCCGGATTCCCGGTACCGGTCATGCCGGAGCTCCCGAACGAGCACAGTCCGGGTCTGAACGATCTCAACGCCTGATCCCCGCTCTGAGCGGGAACGGATTCTTCCTGAAGGAACACCTTCCTGGGCGTCTGCGCCCTGGAGGGTGTTCCTTTATTTTGGAATCTGCTGATGAAGGAGACCTGTCATGAAGATTCGCTGGAGCCGGGGATTCCGGCTTATTCTAATGCTCCTGCTGGCCGCTGCCCTTGTGAGTGTGTCCGCTTCCGATGCCGTCCGTCCTCTGGCAGCAGGGACGGTGCGTTCTTTATCGGGCGGCCGTCTTCAGCCGCTCATTCTTCCCTCGGATCTGACAGAGGCTTACCGCAGATTGGGGCAAGCCATGTTCGTTCCAGACGAACCCGGCCGCAGGGTAGGCGGTTCCAAGAAGCCGAGATTGTGGGGCCGGGGGGCCGGAAGCCATGTGATTCTCATTCAGCTTGAATCCTTTCAGAACTTCCTGATGCGGGTGAAGGTCGAGGGGCAGGAAGTCACACCGAACCTGAACCGGCTTGCCGGTGAAAGTCTGTATTACCCCAACGTCTTCCAGCAGATTGGACGGGGAAATACCTCGGATGCCGAATTTGTTGCCAACACTTCCCTGTATCCGGTCGGGAACGAGCCCATGTTCGAGCAATATGCCGACCGCAGCATCCCGAGTCTGGCCCGGCTGCTGGGAGCCCAAGGGTATCGGACCTGGACCTTTCATGTCAATAAGGCCAGCTTCTGGAACCGGTCGCGCATGTATCCGGCGCTGGGCTTCGATGCTTATTTTGACAAGCCCTTTTTCCGTCCCGAGCGATTCAGCCGGTTCGGCGCTTCAGACGAAGAACTGTTCCGCGCGGGACTGAAGAAGCTGAAGCAGGCCGACCGCGCCGGACAGAAGATCTTCGCCCAGTTCGTTACGGTATCGAGCCACTCGCCTTTCTCCATCCCAGAGGAGAGTGTCCGGCTCCACATGGAGAGCAAGCAGGCCAAAACGCTCCTTGGCCGATACGCCGCTTCGGTTCACTATACCGATGATGCGCTCGGGAAGTTTATTGAAGGGCTGAGATCATCGGGGCTGTGGGAGAAGAGCCTGGTGGTGGTCTACGGGGACCATTTTGGCCTCAACCGGAAGAAATATAACCCGGAGACGATCCGCAAAGTGCTGGACTCCCGGTATTTGGCGGCCCTGGATACCTACAACGTGCCGCTCCTGATCCATTGGCCGGGCCAACGGGAGGGTGAGGAGATCCGGCAGGCCGGCGGCCAGATTGATATTTTGCCGACCCTTGCGAATCTACTCGGAATCCGGCTGGAGACAGAGCCGTTCCTGGTATTCGGCCATGATCTGCTCAATGTTCGACGCAATCTGATCGGCATCCGGTACTACCTTCGGACAGGCTCGTTCGTCAATAATGAAGTCCTCTTCGCCGCAGGCCCGCACGGATTCCGGGACGGAACCGCCATCTCGCTGGATACCCGCAAGCCGGTCGCGCTTCGTTCGGAATGGAGGCGCCAGTGCGAATGGATCATGGAATGGGAGAAGCTGTCGGACCGCTACGTGAACCTTCTGCCCCGGATACCGGATTCCCCAAAGCGGGATACCGGCGGCTGAGGGTCATTATGAGCGTGGCCGCCATTTCCCCATTATTTGCTATAATTTCCTGTACATCCACCGGCAGAGAGTGGAGATATTATGATCCGGGGAAAAATTTCAGAAAAGGGATATGCCCGGATAAGGTGGAGGCCTATGAGACGAAGCATCTGCACCCAATACCGTTCCAAACTTATTGCTGTAATCGTAGCTATAACCCTTCTGTCTCTGTCGGCAAGAGCGGCGGCTGACGGTCTAACCGATGCGGAGCATGAAATCCAACCGGCGCTGGAGGACTTGTACAAGGCCAGAGCCGAGGCGTTTGTCAATCAGGATATTCAGAAACTCAAAGACTATTACCTGGATGAGAAGATCAGCCGGATCGCTCTGGAGCATGAGCATAACCAAATTCAATACCTCAATAAGTGGTCTGACAAAAGAGCGATTCAGCTGACCCATTCCCAATGCGCGATCCGGATTATCCGCCAGCGGATTACCGGGGATCGGGCGGTCGTCTCCCTGGTCCAATCCCACCGGATTGGATATATGTATGAGAACCGGTTTTTGCCGGAGCAATTTTTCGGTGTGGGAACCAGACATTTTATTACTTTAAAAAAGAAAGACGGACGATGGAAGGTATCCAGGGAATGGTATCTGGACCCTCTGGACGAGAATCCCAAGAAGATATCCGATGGCCCAGACGGGTTAGCCCCTTCGGTTAAGGCTAAATCCTCCGAGCCTCCGAAGAGCCAAAAGTATAACCGCAAGCGCGCGGTCGAGTATGCCAACAAGTATGCCGGAGCCGCATGGGGAGCGGGAAACCGTCACCGATACAATCCGAAATACTTGGATTACACCAGTAAAGGCGGGGACTGTACCAACTTTGCTTCCCAAATCATAGGAGATTCGGAAGGCGGAGGGTTGCCGGCGAGAGGGAATTGGCGCTATTTCGATCGTTCAGGCGGTACTCAGACCTGGGTTCAGACCGATTCTTTCAGCCGGTTCCTGATCGGTTCCGGTTACGGGAAGCTTCTTGCCAAGGGAACCTATGAGCAGATTACCAGGCCGTCCGACCAATACCCGGACAGCGCCATTTCGTCGCTGGAGCCGGGAGATCTGATCGGGTATATCCTGCATAATAACGATACGGACCATTTCTCTGTGGTGGTCGGATTTGATGACTATGGTTATCCGCTGGTTAATTCGCATACGGCCGACCGTTACCGGGTCCCGTTTGATTTAGGGTGGGACAGCGAGACCCGATATCAGCTGTTTCATATCCGGGACTAAGCTTGTCAGCATATGAGGGGTTCCCTGTCATACACATAGAGATAACCATCTTTAGGTGAGGCAGGAGGAGAAGATGAGGATACCCCGGCTGCTTAAGCAATGGGCGATCAGAGCCGGCGCCATGCTCGCAGTGAAGCTGATTGGACTCGTCGGCCGTGTAATCCTTACGCGGATCATCGGTGCAGAAGGAATCGGCCTGTATCAGATTGCGTATTCCTTTTACGGATTTCTCCTCATGCTTACGAGCGGATTTCCCACGACGCTTGCTATGGCAACGGCGAAGGGGCCTAAACAGGGATGGAGGGTACTCATCCGGGTATCCCAATGTCTGATTCTGTGCTGCGGCCTGCTTAGTCTGGCCGTATTCTGGTGCCGGAAGGACATCGCCGTCCTCCTGGGCAACGCGGAGCTGGAGTACGCCATTCACAGTCTTGCCTTGTCTTTATTTGCAGTTCCGCTGCTGGGATTGGTGCGCGGATATTTGCAAGGAATGAAGCAGTTCGGGATCATAGCGCTCTCCGAGATCGTGGAGCAATCCGTTCGGTTCCTCTGCATGCTCCTTCTGATTGGCCAATTCTTGTCTCTCGGCGTCGCGCAGGCTATGGGATACGGGTTATACGGCACCTTCGCGGGCGCATTTATCTCCTTTAGTCTGCTGACGCTCTTTATCTCGGTTAATAAGGACAAGATGCCCTCCAACAGAACCGGTGACGCCTTCATTACCCTTTCCTGGTTCGCAAAAACTTCGCTGGCGATCTCCGCTACCCGGTTGTTTGTACCGCTGTCTGAATTTCTGGATGCGCTTATTGTTCCGAACCGTCTTATAGCGGCGGGCTACAGCGCTGCTGAATCCACCGCTATTTACGGAGTTGTGTACGGCATGGCGGTCCTCGTGGTGTATGCTCCCACCCTGTTCACCGGAGCGCTTAGTCATATCTTAACGAGCCATATGGTGGCCGAGTCGCAGCGGGGGAAGAACGTCACCTTCATGGCGTTATGCAGGACGGCCTTCAGTACAAGCTGGATCTGGGGAGGCGTCACTGGTTTATTCTTATTTGTGTATGCGGAAGAACTGTCCTTCTATATCTTTCATACCGACAGTGCAAGTCAGGTGATTCGGCTTCTCGCTTGGATTCCCCTGATTGTGGGCTTTCGCGAAGTTTCTACGAGCGTTCTATGGGCGGAGGATATTCGGAAGAATCCTTTCCTTGGTCTTCTTACGGGAATCGCCTGTTCGATCGTATGCCAATTCACTTTGGTGGGGATTCCCGGCTTTGGATACAAGGGGGCGGCCATAGCCATTTTGGTGCTTGAAGGCATGGCGACCCTTTGGAATTTGAGCGTTCTCCGCAACAAGCAGATTACCGTGGCGGGCATGGCGAAGCCCTTGCTTATGGATTTGGCTTTTGGACTTCTGGTACTGTTGGGAATCATTCACTTCTTTCATCCGCAATCCGGAAGCCTATTGAGCCTGTGGCGCTTCGTGCAGGTCATTGTGGTCTACTTCACCGCCTCGGGGATCTATATGTATTATCGCGGTGTACGAAAATTCATGTAGGAACATCGACGTTCATTCGAGGTATGTATGAGAACCCGCGCCCGGCGCGGGTTTTTGAGTTATATGCAGAACGCCAGGAAAATAGTGGTTGTCCCGGTTATTCCGAGCCGATGTTGACAAGGTGCGATACCAGCTATAATATACCCATAGGGGTATTGGTAACCGAAACTGAAGAGGAGATAATCAGGCATGGAATATAACTATCCGGATGACATCAAGACCCGGCTTCGCAGAATCGAAGGTCAAATTCGCGGCGTGCTGCGCTTAATGGAAGAGGGCAAGTCCTGCAAGGAAGTGGTGTCGCAGCTGTCTGCGGTCCGCAATGCTTCCGACAGAGCGCTGGCTCAAATTGTGGCGGATAATCTGCAGCGGTGTATCCTGGAGGACCAAGAAAGCGGGAACCCCGATCCAGGCAAGATGGTCAAAGAAGCCGTTGAACTGCTGGTGAAAAGCAGATAAATAGAGGAAACAGAAGGAGAGAATCGAAATGGCATTTCAAATTCCGAAAGAGATCTTACCCCAGGACGTCGCCAGACAATTGAACGAAGGGAAGGCGCTCCATGTGCTGGACGTCCGCGAACCGGCCGAATGGGCGGAGGGGCATGTAGAAGGAGCCAAGCATATTCCGCTGAGCCAACTGGTGGAACGGCATCACGAGTTGGACCCGAATCAAGAGGTCATTATTATGTGCCGCAGCGGAAATCGCAGCGGTCTGGCCTGCGAGCTGCTGCATGAGAAAGGCTATAAAGTGGTCAATATGACGGGTGGACTCAATGATTGGACAAGTAAACTTGTCCGGGGTTGATGAATCTCGATGACCGTCCCGGCGCTTACTTATTTGAATCGCGCGGAATGGTCTTCCGGGGCTGGACGTGGGTCCCCAGGCTCATCTCCTGGAGGTCAGGAACGCGAACGAATATTGGGAGGGACATATAGCGGGATCTGAAAGACAAGCTTCCTTGCTGCGTGTATAGATCAGAGCCGGCAAGAAGATTTAGACCTCATGGAATTGAGGTCTTTTTCTTTTGCATAGTACTTTTTCACAAAACCCGTATTTTGTACATATGTATAGCCGACATGCTTTAAGGCCTATCCAACAATCATTTGATTGTAATATATATAGTCCGTAGAAAATAATAAGGCAGATCAACTAATATATCGTTGGTGGTCTGCCTTTGTACATCATTTTACTATATAGATGAATCTAAAACCCCATACCATGATTGTTTAAACTAATTAGATTCGTCCCCGTACTTGAATTGCTATTTGAAGCTAGTCCTTCGCTACTATCTGCAAAAGCAGTGGTAGCAATGCTAATGATAAGAATCAGAGCAAAGATCATTGAAAGAAATGTTTTTTTCATCTTCTAACACTCCTTCTAAAATAGTTAACAACTGCATTCTGTAGTTCTCTTCCTGATCAACCCGAGCGTACTCTCTAAAGGCCTCATAAAGAGCAACATTTTTCTTGAATGCTGTGTTGTCTTTAAGTTTAACACTATATTCCAAACCTTCCAAAGTACTTTTTAAGGCATCAGAGAAATTTTTTTTTCTAAACTTGTAGAGCGAACTAAGATACAAATACTCGGTAAAATATCTAATATTCACAATATTATCGTGACAATGTACTTTCACTTCTTCTAATGAACTGTTAAATTCGTTTATTATCCAGTCTATATCAAAATTATTTTTCAGCGCGGCTTCAAAAAGAGTAATGATACCAGCGAGCACCTCAAGAACGTCTTCTTTCCTCTTGCGGATATGTTTAACATATACCGGTAATACTTCTTCCTTTCCTTCCAGCAAGTCTAAAGTAAATTCATTCCCTTCAGCAAAAGACTTAAAATTACTGATGATGTCTATATCCCTTTCATTTGAGCAAATTATCCAAGACAGATCCTTATACTTTTCAATACATTTTCTTGATTCTTTATAGAATCCTTGCTTCTGAAGCGAGATTCCTTTAGCCAGTTGGCTAAAACCTAAGTAATACGATAAGGGTCTGTTATATGTGTGCGATCCCGTATCACTGTAGTCTTTTAGTTGGATAGAATATAATCTATAGGCTTCGTCATATAGCTTATTTGCAATTGCTATCATGGGACGCCAATCTTCATATGAGTATGTCAATTTAAGCATGCGTGTCAGTGCATCTAAATCGTCAATATCTCTCAAGTCAAGATCGACCAACATAATCACCCCTAAAATACCATTTAAACCCAGTGTATAACAGAATATTACTGTGGTCAAATAGATTTGACATATGATTACGATGAAAAAGGCTCCGTTCCTTTAAACGGAGCCTCACGTTACGGGGTTAGCCCCATTTATAGAGTAGACCTTTCTTCTCTATCTTTCACAGACTGTAAATTGCTTCTTTAATTGTACGTATCAAAAAAACAAGATCATCTTCCTCAGAAGAGAGCGGAGGGGCGATAATGAGCACATTGCTGAAGCCTGGGACAGTCTCACCATTTCTTCCTATGATGACTCCCTTTTGCTTACAAGCAGCAATAACTTGACCCATGACGGCTTCGGATACGGGCGTCTTTGTCGCTTTATCCTCAACGAGTTCGATACCATACAGGAAGCCTACGCCGCGGACCTCCCCTACGTTCGGATGGGAAATTAGTTGGTGAAGACGACCTAGAATTTGTTGGCCGTAATGGTCCACTCTCGATACGATATTTTCTCTCTCAATAATTTCGATATTCTTCCGTGCCACCGCACAAGAGGCAGGGTGACCGCCGTATGTGGACACATGCCGGAACGACTGATTTGGCCCCGTTCCTTTGAATTTGTCGTAAATTTCTTCCTTGACGGACGTCGCACCAAGCGGAAGATAGCCACTTGTCAGCCCTTTCGCCATCGTGATGATGTCTGGCTGTACTCCTTCAGAGTGCATGAATCCGAACATCTTGCCTGTGCGCCCATAGCCAGACACCACTTCATCCATAATGAGAAGCACATCGTATTTCTTGCAAATCTCCGCGACGCGCTGCAGATAACCATCCGTAGGTATGATAACGCCACCACCCGAGATGAACGGCTCCATAATGACTGCCGCGATTGTGCCTGCTCCTTCCCAGATGATCGTCTGCTCCAGCATATCCGCTGCTTTCATATCCGCGTCTGCCGTATCGCCGAACATCGAACGATACCTATAGGGAGGCTCCACATGCAGGAAACCGGGTGCTGGAGGATCATAGTGAAAGCGTCGATTGGCCTGCGCTGTAGCACTTAAGGCTCCCAGCGTACTGCCATGGTAAGCCCGATAACGGGATATGAATTTGTACTTTCCGGGATTACCGTTCTGCGCATGATATTGCCGGGCGATCTTAAATGCAGTCTCGTTAGCCTCGGATCCGCTATTGGAGAAGAACGTCTTGTAGATCCCTCCTCCCAGCAGTTCACTGATCTTGGCAGAAAGTTCGATTGCCGGTTCATGGCTCAAAGTTAGCGGAGAATAGGATAACTTCATCATCTGTTCAGCAGCCGCTTCTACGATTTCCCGTCTCCCGTGGCCCAGATTCAAGCACCACAGGCCTGAGACCCCATCGAAATAGCGGTGGCCTTCGGTATCATAGAACCAAGAACCTTCCCCAGACGCCGCGATCATAGGGCTTTGTTTACCCGAGTCTTTATATAACGCATGCCACAGATAGTTTTTGTCTTTCTCAATCAGTTCCAGTTGCTTGTCTCCGGTGCTCATTACAATCTCCCCTTCTGTTATATTTGGCGTCAGGATACAGCTTCCTGCGCGACAAGCTTATCTAACGATGTATAAGGTACTCTCAGTTCCAGGGCAACGGCTTTAAATGTCACAGCCCCTTGGAACGTATTCACGCCTTCCGCAATGGATGGATTACGGAGTACAGTTTCTTTAAATCCGCTATTTGCAATATAAAGTCCATATTGACTCGTTACATTGGCCAAGGCGTAAGTTGATGTACGGGCAACAGCTCCCGGCATGTTGGCCACGGCATAGTGAACGACGCCGTGCTTTACATAGGTGGGCTGATCGTGAGTAGTTGTATGATCCACGGTCGCGATAGATCCGCCTTGATCGATAGCAACGTCAACGACTACAGAACCCGGCTCCATCTCCTTGATCATGGCTTCGGTAACAAGTTGCGGCGCTCTGGCTCCTGGTATCAAGACTGCGCCAATCAGGAGGTCGGCCCTTTTGACCTCTTCAGCAATATGGAACCGGTCGGAGATAACGGTCTGCACTCTCCCTTCGAACAGATCGTCAAGCTGTCTCAGTCTCTCAGGATTAACGTCCAGGATAGTAACGTTCGCGCCTAATCCGAGTGCCATTCTTGCCGCGTTCGTCCCTACAACGCCGCCTCCAATAATCACGACGTTAGCTGCCTTAACACCAGGCACTCCGCTGATCAGAATTCCCTTCCCATCCTGAAACTTCTCCAGAGAATGAACTCCGACCTGAACGGACATTCTGCCCGCCACCTCACTCATCGGTGTCAACAGCGGCAAGCTTCCGTTGTCCAATTGAATCGTCTCGTACGCAATCGAGGTTACCTTCTTCGCGATAAGTTCCCGAGTAAGATCCGGCTCTGCGGCAAGATGCAGATATGTAAACAGAATCATTCCTTCGCGGAAGTAGTTGTATTCTTCTTTTTGCGGCTCTTTCACCTTCATAACCATCTCTGCCGACCAAGCCTCACTAGCGGAAGAAACGATTTGGGCTCCTGCCTGGATATAGGCTTCGTTCGTAATTCCACTTCCAAGTCCTGCGTTATTTTCAATCCAAACCTCGTGGCCTGCGGTGACGAAAGAGAACACGCCTGCCGGTGTTATTGCAACCCGGTTCTCGTTATTTTTAATTTCTCTTGGTACGCCAATAATCATAATTGAATGGCTCCTCACTGATTAGAATTAAAAGATTAATAAAATTCCGGTAATGAATATAATGGCATGAATCACGACATAGAAAGACTTTTCTGAAATTTTTTCATTTAGCCTCTTTCCTACGTAACCGCCCGCATAGATGAATGGGACAAACAGCAGGACAAGCAGGAGATTTCGAACCGACAACACACCCAATGTCAGATAAGAAACCACTTTCACTGTATCCATCACTGCCAGCAGCATTGCAATGTTGGCAGTAAACTGCTTCTTACCGACAGAGGAATCGCGTACAAATATTAGAATTAAGGGCAGTCCGCCCGAGTTCGCTGTTGCACCGACGAAGCCGGAGGCAGTGGCTCCCAGCTGATGGATCACAGCTTTCGTCTTGCCGTGTTTTGGAGGATCATCGACTTCAGGCGTTCGCTTTCTCTTCCGGGCCCACAGCAGCAGCACCCCCATGGTGACTGCGCCGATGCCAATAGCTGTCTTCAGAATCCGTTCATCGACATAGGCTAACATCAAGGTTCCTGCCGCCGTTCCAACTATCCCCATCGGAAGCATTCTCGCAATTAGCCCCCACTGGATGGATTTCCGATGTACACTCGCCCCAGTAAAATTACTGAACCATAGAATGGGAGCAAGCAGTGTCGTCGCTGTTGTAGATGGAACAAAAAGGGTTAAAATGGGGTTCAGCAGCATTCCCGCTCCAAAACCGAAGCCAGCTTTCGCCAGACCGCTGAGTACCGCAAACAGAAGGAGCACGGCCCCGAGACTAACGCTCATTCCTCCTCAGCTCCTCTAACTCCGCTCCACAGTTCAAGCCCGGACATAAACGGTTTTCCATTCCGTATAGAACAAGATTGCATGGCTCCCTTGTTCGCGAAACCCGCCTATGCCCGTCGCCTTGATGCCTCCGAACGGCATCTGTGGTTCACTGTAAGTCGACGGAATATTAACGTGTACAAGTCCGGACTCGATCTCATCGATATACTCCATTGCTGAAGCGATGTCTTTTGTATATATGCTTGAAGATAACCCGTACTCAATGGAGTTGCAGAGCTTTAAGCATTCCTTCAGATCGGAGAATTGGAGGAGAGCGAGCACTGGACCAAAGATTTCTTCATTGGCGATCGTCATATCTTGCGTCACTCGGTCGAACAGCTTCGGCTTGATGAAGTAACCGTTCTTGGCCCATTCCTCTTCCGGTTCATCTTCACCGTACAGAAGTACTGCACCTTCTGACTTTGCAATCTCAATATATCGGCGAATAGTATCATATTGCCCCTGATCTACGACAGGGCCGATGATCGATGATTCATCCATCGGCAGACCAATCTTGACCTTCTCCAGAGTGCGGACGATCTGGTCGCGGAATTTTTCATAAACTGCCTCGTGTACAAAAATTCGGCTGGTTGCAGTGCAGCGCTGTCCCGCATCGAGAAGTCCGCCTGACACGATATCCTGGCAGGCACGTTCCAAATCAGCGTCCGGCAGGATGATAAACGGATTTTTACCACCCATCTCCGCCTGAAAACGAATGCCTCGTGGAGCGAGTGCCTGATGAATTATTCTCCCTGTTCGGGTAGAACCTGTAAATGTCACGGCATTAATCAGCTTATTCTCTGCGAACACTTCACTGACAAGCGGGCCGTCGGCAATCAGCATAGTGACCAAATTACGAGGCAATCCCGCTTCCTCCAGCAGGTCAATGAATTTGCGGGAAATGATCAATGCTTGGGGAGCAGGCTTCCATACGATAGCATTGCCCGCAACAAGGGCTGGTGCGATCTTCCATACCGGAATTGCCAGTGGTACGTTCCACGGTGTAATGACTCCTACTGTTCCGACAGGCTGCTGCTTCGTATAACTAAAAATGTCAGGCTGGCGGGAAGGAATTGTCTCTCCCTTCATACGGTACCCTTCACCGGCGAAAAACCGCAGAAACGAAATACTGCGCTGAATCTCCCCGATACCGTCCCGTAAACATTTGCCAACTTCCTCCGTGACCAGCCTCCCCCACTCCTCTACCTGTTCTTCCAGTAGCTGAGCGATCTTGAACAGAAATTCTCCCCGAATGGGAGCGGGCGTTCGTCTCCAAGCTTTCTGCGCCTCTGCAGCTGCGATAATGGAATTCTCGATTTCTCCCCTGCTCATCATCTTGAACTCGGCAAGGACTTGTTTCGTGGAAGGGTTAACGGAATACATTTTTTCAATTTTTCTTATAGAATCAGCCATATCATTCCCTCACTTGTAATGATGTATTTACAACTGTAATTATAAAATTATTATAATTACCCGGAACCGGTTTTCTTCAAATTTGTAAGATTATCTAACATATTATTTTCCTGGGGATAGGCAAGTGATGAGCAGGGGCACTCCTCACTTGCCTATCCCCTTTAAAAGTGGATTTGTTCAAATGACATTATCCCTTCTTGCCTTAGTGCAGCGGGAGATCGTATAGATTGCTCTATCGTAAACCGGAATCGGTTGCCAAGATGCAAGGCCTTATACTTCTCGATAGGCAACTTCTTCTCGTTATAGGCAACGCCGCTGCAAAGCATCATAGGAGAACCATGTTCTGCCTGAAGCAGTTCGGCTTCCTCCGGCAATGCCGCGACAGCCTGGAAAGACTGTGTAGAGCCGTTTGCAACCAGTCCTTTCTTTTCAAACAGAACATATAGCGGTACATCTTCAAGATCCTCTTGCAATAAATCGGGATATAGATCGCAAGGGATAAATGAAGTACGAATGGCTAGAGGCTCATCGTTGGCCAGCCGGAGGCGAACAATCTCGAACACCTTGCTGCCGGGCTTGATCATTAGCTCTGAAGCCAGTTTATCGGACGCTTGCACAATGCAGCCACTGATTAATTTCGCGCGATGCACAAGCCCGCTCGCCATCATTTCCTCCGCGAAAGTGGTGAACATGTTGGCATTACCCGTAATGATCGGAGAAGAGACGAAGGTACCCAGCCCTCTTTTCTTAACCAGATAGCCCTCCTGCACAAGTTCTCCGATCGCTTGTCTAACCGTGGGCCGGCTGATCCCATATTGTTCGGCCAAATCAAGCTCCGAAGGAATCTTATCCCCCTTCTTCAGAGCCCCGCTGTTTATCTGATTAAGTATAGATTCCTTAAGCTGGGAGTAATAAGGTAACTTGCTGTTCAGATCGATCAATGGTCATCCTCCTTCAGGTATATTCAATATTGCAAGAGGTTTCCTGCCGGATTGCAGGGTTAAGAAAGACAAGAAAATTAGAAGGCCGAACGCACACAATAACCAGACTACACCGTCGTATGAGCCATTAAAGGAATCAATGATAAGACCTATTCCTAGCGGCGCTGCGAATCCGGCGACCTGAGCTCCTATATTAACAAGCCCGACGGCCGAACCGCTTGTTTCTTCCGGAAGACGTTTTATAGGCAGACTATAAATGATGACAGAAAGGAAAGCAGAAAATACCGGAATAAGACATTGGAAGACAATTACACCTGTAATTGTTTCTGCGTGAAACATGAGATAGACAGTGACTGCCAACGCGATCCCGCTAAACGCTCCAAGCCATTTTTCGGTTCCGCTTTTCATTTTATCCATAATAACACCGGCGATCAGAAAAAATATAACCCCGGTAAGTGCCGGAATCATTTGCAGAAGTCCTAGAGAGGACAGGCTGATTCCCCGTTCTTTTACGAGATAAGTGGGAATCCAGGAAGACGTGCCCCAGCTGATAAAACCGTAGCCAAAAGAGGCAATAACGAGCCGCCAGATCAAGGGAGTTTTTAACAAGCGCTTAAAACTCCCTTTTGTTAATTGTTCCGGTGTTGCCACACCGGTTTTCGATCTCGTGCTTTGATTTTTTATATTTGGTTTTAGCACAATCCAGTAGAGAACCGCGATGCAGAGCCCGCATCCACCGATGATAATAAACATGGTTCTCCAGCCCAGCTGTACGAGGAACACGGTTGTAAGAATTGGTGCAGCGACGCCAGCCACCGTCAACGCAGACAGGAAAATGGACATCGCCCGTGAACGCTTATTCTCTTCAATGCTTGTCGAAATTAATTTCGAACCTGCCGGGAAAAAGCTTCCTTCTGCCACTCCGAACAAAAGTCGGATGATAAGAAGTGCAGTTACCGACCACGCCAAGCCCGTTAGTGCCGTGAAAAGAGAAAAACCGACAATGGAACTGAACAAAACAATTTTTTCACCGAAGCGGTCGGACAGCCAGCCGCCGGGAACTTGCATGATTGCATATCCCAAGAAGAAGATGCTTAGAATGAAACCGCTGGCAGAAGCATTCAGCTGAAACTCATCGGATATTTGTACAATGCCATAATTTATAACGAACCGGTCAAATGAAGAGAACAAATTACCCAAAAAAAGCATGAAAATAATCATTTTAGAGTTCGTTAAGGCTGCCGCTCTACTCAAACGCACTTCCTCCTTTAAATAAATTTTACAAATGATTCCATATGTTTAGACTTTGATTTTAACATTCTCATATTTAATCTGACCGCCAACAATTGTGTAAAGAACAGAGATATCCTTTATGTCCAAAGGATTGACTCTCAGAGGATCCTCATCCAATACTGCGAAATCGGCCCATTTGCCGACTTCAATGCTTCCAACTTCCTTTTCCTGAAAATTCAATTTGGCTCCTTCAATTGTCATCGCCTTTAATGCCGAGAGGGCATCGATTTTCTGGTCCGGTCCCAACGTCCTTCCTTCCGTGGTCATTCGGTTTACTGCTGCCCAGATCAAGAATAAGGGGGAGATCGGCGTGATCGGACAATCCGAGTGAAGCGTGAACAGGAGCCTCCGGTCTAATGCGTCCCGGAGCGGACTAATCCGCTTCGCCCGTTCCGGGCCAAGGAAGATCCGGTCGTGCCGCTCCCCCCAGTAATACACATGATTAATAAAAAATGAGCCCGCCACTCCCAGTTGCTGCATGCGATCGAGATCTTCGTTCGTAGCCGTCTGGACATGCTCAATCCGATGACGGTGATCCACCCTTGGATCAATTGTTAGCGCATATTCATAAGCATCAAGAATTGAACCGATCGCCCGGTCGCCATTACCGTGAATCGCGATCCTGAATCCGCGTTTATGCAAATCTGCTACCTCTTCATTGAAAGCCGTTTGCTCATGGAAAAGTTCCCCACGTAGGTTATCATTGCAATAATAAGGCTCCCTTAAGGCACCTGTGAGTCCTTGTATCGAACCATCCTGAAACATCTTGGCGCTATCCAATCGTGCTTGCCCATTCGAACGACTCCGGATCTCATCGTCCAAGCGCTTGGCGTCATAGCCGGCATAGGCTCCTTTGCTCGTGAGCAGTCCATGCATGATCATCAGCTGCATACGCATAGGGAGAAGTCCTAGCTCAGCCGCTTTCAGCATGATATTCAGAGTAGTGAGATCAGGTATAGCAGCATCTGTATTCGTAGTAATACCTTGAGCGATGTAATCCTGCGCAGCCTCCCCTAGCTGCTTGATGAATGTTGCCTCGTCCAACATCGGAATAACCCTCTGTACAAGTCCCATCGCGTGACTTTCATACAACACTCCGTTTAATTCGCCTTTGTCGTTTTGTTCAAAGTTTGCTTTGCTTCCGGCCGTACAGTCGTCAATTCCTGCCAATTCCAACGCCTTGGAATTGGCAACCCCTAAATGTCCGCTGATATGGGTAATAAAGACGGGATGATCGGGCGACACCTTATCCAAATCAAACCGGGTAGGATGGCGCATATCCTCCAGCAGTGTGTCATCGTAGCCAAAACCTTGAATCCATTGCCCTGCAGGTGTCGTCGCTGCTTTCTCTTCGATATCACGAAGTAAACCTGAGATCGTTTTAATGCGAAGAATTCCACAATCAATACTTCCCTTGATATAACCGCATTGCAAAAGATGATTGTGCGTTTCAATGAATCCAGGAATTAACGTTGCACCTTTTAGATTCAGGATCTTCGTACGGCTAGTGACGTTTACCTCGTGATAGGGTGGTTCCGGATGATACCAAATGGCGCTTATCCGTCCATTTGTAACAGCGAGCGATCCCGCAATCCGGTTTGATTCATCCATTGTGAGCACGTTGGCATGAGTAATCAGTAAATCGATCGACTCCATTAGATTTCCCCCTTTTAAACATGAGTCAGTTGTCCTCACATAGTGATGTCTTTACAACATGAATTATAAAGTTATATGTCTTTCTGTCTTTTTGTGTGTTATATAATCTTACATATTTTTTCTCTTTAACTCTTTTTTAATCTCATTCGTTTTCGTTCCGTCTTCGAGCTGGTTTGCAATTTCCATTAAGGCTTCTATGTCTGAGAACGAATATTTCCTATTACCTGCTGACGAGCGTCCGGGGAATAATAGCCCGCGTTCTTCATAATAACGAATCTTTCTCGCAGATAACCCTGTCAATTCACAGACGGTTCCAATCATAATAACTTTCTTGTCTTTGAATTTTTCACTCATAGCCATAGAGTAATTCCTTTCTATCAGATATGTTAACATATATAATATTTAATGTTATTTATTATTACATATAAATAATTAGTTTGTATAGATTTTTAATTTAAAATAAGGGCGATTTACAAGTCGTTTTAGTAGTGGCAGATTACTTTTTACTTATATAACAAAAAAAGGCGATTTATCCGTAGACAAATCGCCTGGTTAATCAATCAATTGTTAAATGATTAAACCTTCTTAAATTCTTTTGAGTTAAACAATTCAGCAGAAATTCAACCCGTTCAGAATCCAGTCTCTTCTTTCCTTTTATCCAAGACTTCCTGAAAGCGATCCGGATAATTGGTGTAAACTCCGTCAGCGCCCCAATGAATGGCTTTTTCCATATTTCCTTGATAGTTAATTGTATAAATCATAACCTTAAGGCCTTTCTTCTTGGCTTGGTTCACAAAGGCCGCGTTTATTCCCTGGAAGTTCGGACTGACTCCAACGGCATAAGACTTGATTCTTTTGAAAGAAATATCCATGAATTGAGTGTAGGGAGAATCGCACCAGACAATTTGGTACAAGGGAATTTCCGGATTGATGTCATGGATTTTCTTCAGACTCTTCTCACTGAAGGATTGAACGGTTACCTTGTTATCCAGATCATATCGCTCAATATACTGATTCAACAAAGATTCAATTCCCTTGTTATAGCTGGGATCCTTAATTTCAATCAAATAATGAACTCTCCCTCCAAATTCCGCAAAGAGCTGATCCAATGTGGGAATTTGGAGGTTGGCGTAACGATCTCTTGCGAACATCGGATACTTGTCGTTAAACCAGGAACCGGCGTCAAGCCTCTCGATCTGCTCCAAAGTCATGTCGCGTACATTGCCGGTTCCATTCGTCGTTCGATCAACGGTTGGATCATGGATAATGACAGGGACTTTATCTTTGGTAAGTTGAATGTCCAGCTCCAGGTAGTCTGCATTCAATTCAAGGGCTAACTGAAAGGCAGGCATTGTATTCTCAGGGGCATATCCGGAAGCTCCCCGGTGAGCAACGGTAGATACGGAATCTGCCGGTCTTATCCAATCTGCCACTCTGATCCGTATGGAAGGAGAAAAGGCATAAAGAATCATTAGGCATGTGATCAGCAATAATGCGTGTATTCCGATAAAATACCATCGGTTGGTCTCCATCTTCTTCATGCGAACAACCTCGATTCTTGATCCTGTATCAGTCCTCCATGATGAGGGATTGGATACCCTTCTGTCAACCATTGCATTATTATACCCCAGGGGTCTGCTTCTCGATCTTAGGGGATAATGATACACAAAAACCCGCGCTATGCGCGGGTCTCTATGGAATTACTCTCCCCAAACTAACGATAAGAAGGGTCGTAAAGACTGCTGAGAGAAATATGTACTTCATCCTGCAGCACTCGTTCAAAGACGGCTTGCAACTGTATACCGTATTTTTCGTTCTGGTCCCGCTCTGCGTGTTGCCTAAGCGTTTCGTAAAACGCTACATTCTTCTTAAATGCCATATTATCATTGAATTTAACACTATAAGATAAGCTATCCAGGAGTACATCAAAAGCAGTATAATACTTCTTCGTCTTAAATTGGTAGAGCGAATAAAGATAAAAATACTCCGTGAAGTATCGGATGTTCACCGAATTCTCATGGCATAGCTTCTTCACTTGATCTAGTGCCTCTGCGAACTCCTCCAGAATCCCATCGATCTGAAAATTGTTCTTTAAAGCCGCCTCCAGAAGGGTTATGATTCCGGCCAGCAACTCCAGGATGTCTTCCTTATTGCGGGAAATATGATCGACATAGAGCGGCAGCACCTCTTCCCTGCCCTCCAACAAATCTAAGGTATACGTATTCCCGATGGCAAATGATTTGAAGTCATTAATAATCTTGTAATCAAAATCGCTTGACCGTTCCATCCACGACAAGTCTCTATACTTCTCGATACAGGCTCTGGACTCTTGATATCTCCCTAGCTTCTGTAATGCCAGCCCTTTCGTTAATTGACTGTATCCGAAATAATATAATAAAGGTTTTTCGGAGTAGTACAGAACCTTATCTCCTCGTTCCCTCTGCTGTTGATGATCGTGATAATTCACACAGGCTTCATCGTATAATTTATCGGCAATGGTGATCATCGGACGCCAATCCTCGTTGATGTAGGTTAATTTCAGCATACGTGTCAACGCGTCCAAGTCGTCAATGCTGCTCAAATCCAGACTGACCAAATTCTACACCCCCGAAACCCTATTCTGATCCAGATTATACCATAATAAGGAATTCGTCAAATGGAGTCTGAACTGCAGCCAATCGTCGAAATTGTCCGCTGTAAATTCCTGCGCGCATTACGCTTTCTCCAGGCCATCTCTTTATTCCTTGCTTCCTATGCGTCGTAGAACATCATTACAACCAGGATAATCAGCAGACTGCAAATTACTGTCATGGCGATAAACAGCGACCAGACGGGAATCGAGCGGGAATGGAAGACTCCGGCGTTGATCTCTCTCCGTCTCCGCTGAAAATCCAGCGTGGCCAGCAGCTGAATCAGCGCGCCGAGAAGAACGGCGCCCACGCCTCCGATGGAAGCGATCCAGTGGCCTACGGAAGCCAGGGCTTCGGTTCGAAAAGCGATTCCCGCGCTCAGGAATCCAAGGCCGATCACGGCTATGCTGGTCCGTACCCAGGCGAGGTACGTTCTCTCGTTGGCCAAGTGCTGCTGGGTGTATCTCTCTTCATGCAGGGGTTGATTCATATAGACCTCCTTGCGGCAGACTCGATTCGGCTCTTAAATATATACCCTTCCCGCTCCCAAAGGAACGGTCTTAAGAAACCCGTTAAGAAACTATAAGAACTTAGGTGTCTGCATTCAGATTGTCTTAATTTTGAAGAAACTCGCCGCTACCCTTAGAAAAACACCGATCCGATGAAGCCGGAACGGGTTTTATCGAGAGATTTTGCGGATTTCTGGGACAGCGCGCTTTAAAAGGCTTTAAATGCTTTTTACTTCCCTGCCGCTTCTCGGGTAAGATTCGGATAATCCAATTTCGGACGACAGGAGGCTGTAATCGGATGCCATTGACAAAAACCTATTATTTCGGAACTCTTCCCCGGATGCTGGACCCCGTGAGTCTGGAGGAGTCCAGCTTTGCGGCTCTGTGGTTCGAGGAGGAGGAGCAACGCTTCATTGTTGGCTACGGCTTCGGCAGCCGACAGATCGACAAATTAAAGCAATTCATGGCGTTCACCGCCCACTTCACCTGCTGCGATGAGCGGATAACGACCGATATTTACCGCGAGATCCGTCAGATTCAGCAGGAGCACGATTGGACCGCCCACCGGCGTCTCCCGTTCCTCTCGGTATTTCGGGCACCCTGGAACCGGATGGAGCCTGGCTGGTATATCCTGAAATCACGCAGCGTCTATCCGCTGCATCTGTCCGTGGTGCGCCGGACCCCCTACAGTATATGGCTGGAGCATGTTTCGGTATGCGAGAGCGAAGCCGAGCTTAGAGCCTGTATAGAAAAAGCGGGACAAGCTCATAAGCTTGACCCGCTTCGGATGAGAATTGCGACCCAACAGATGAAAGGGATGCTGCCGCTCTAGTCGCTCTAGCCGCTCTAGATGGAGCGGGCGACTTCGTGGGCTTCGCTGACCGCGTTCAGCGCCCTGCGGGCCTTCAGGGCATCGCCGATCACATGGAACGGGATGCGGTGATCTTCACAATACGTGCGCACCGGACTGAAATCGCGCGACCGGGCTCCGATGGCGATGACGACCGCGTCGCATGGATACGTCGTAAGCGCCCCGCCTTCGGTCTCCAGCACCACGCCCTCCTCCTGAATCTCCAGGCAGCGGGTATGGGTCAGAATCCGGACACCGGAAGCATGCAGATTCTCCATCACGCAGATAGACCGGAGGTCTCCCAAGTCCTTGGCGACCTTCTCCTGCATTTCGACGACCGTAATCTCCGAAGCGCTGCCGTGAACATATTCCGCCACTTCCAGACCGACCAGACCGCCGCCGACAATGACAACCCGGCCCGATACCGGGACGCGGCCCGACAATACGTCATGCGAGTTGGTTACGAAGGAGAGTTCGCTGCCCGGAACGCGAAGCTCCATCGGAGCGGCGCCGATGGCCGAGATGACCTCGTCGGGCTGAAGCTCTTCCAGCAGCTGCAGCGTGACCGGAGTATCCAGCCGGACTTCGACGCCTTCCCGGATGACCTGCTCGCCTCGGGAGAGGGCGGCTGCCTTCATTTCTTCCTTGCGCGGCGCTTCGCCGGCCAAGGCGAATTGCCCGCCCAGCGAGCCGGTCGCCTCGCAGACAATCGGTTCATGTCCGCGGCGCTTCAGCACCATAGCTGCTTCCAGACCGGCAATGCCGCCTCCTGCGATCAGGACCTTCTTCGGCTGCTCTGCCGCCTTCAGCCGGAATTCGGCCTCCCGGCCGAGTGCCGGGTTGCGCAGACACGTGATGAACGGAACTTCTGCGGAGACGAAGCCGTCATAGCAGCCCTGGTTGCAGGCTACGCACTGCACAATGTCATGGCTGCGGCCCGTCAGGGCTTTCTCGCAAAAGTCGGGATCGGCCAGTTGCGCCCGGCCCATAACGACCAGGTCGGCCTTATCGGCGGCCAGAATCTCTTCGGCCTGGTCCGGCGCATTGATGCGGCCGACGGCCACCGTGGCCATGCCGGTCTCCCGCCGGATGCGGGCGGCATTGTCTACATTGAATCCGCGGGGGAGGTCAATCGGCGGCACTTCGTATTTAATGGCCGCCGAAGAGAAGTTTCCGCGGGAGACGTCCAGGACGTCAACGCCGGCCGTACCGGCCATTTTGCAGAATTCAATGACTTCTTCGATCGTCAGGCCGCCCTCCAGATAATCGTCGTGCGCGTCGATCCGCATGAACAGCGGCATCTCTTCCGGCACATTGTTGCGGATGGCTTCAATGCATTCCAGAAGGAACCGGGCCCGGTTCTCCAGACTTCCGCCGTATTCGTCGGTTCTGCGGTTAAAATACGGGCTCAGGAAGGAATGCGGCGTATAATTATGGCCTGCGTGGAACTCGAGAGTATCATAACCGGCCTCTACAGCGCGCCGGGCGGCCTCGCCGAAAGCCTGCGCCGCTTCACGCAGCGTCTCCCGGGTGGCGGCCGGCAGCACAACATCGGTTCCCTTCACGGGTACAGGGCTTGGGATAATCATAGCGGCGTCCGGATCGCTGCCCACCGCCATACCGCCCAGCCAGAGCTGAATGCCCGCCTTGCCGCCGGCCGCATGGACCGCATCGGCCAGACGCTTCAATTCGGGGATATAGCGATCATCGGAAATGGCAAGAAAATTCCGGGGCGAGGCCGGGCCATACACCGAACAGACTTCAACGAAGTTCAGTCCGCAGCCGCCCTCCGCCCGGGCCACATGGTAATCAATCAGCTGCTGGGTGACCAACCGGTCCTCCGTCCCCATTTTGGTACCCATGGCCGGGAATACCACCCGGTTCTTAAGTTCGAGCCCCCGGATGCGAATCGGGCTAAAAAGCGTTTCATATGCCATTTCAAATGCTCCCCTGCGGTTTTTTACAGACCGGTAAGTGATTCATTTCACATAGATTCAAAGAAGAAAGGCCTGTAACTCTACTATAAAAGAGAAATGAAACTGATACAATACGTTTCAAACAAAGTGTTTGAATTTTCTGCGAACCTCATCCCCGGCTAGACCGCCTTCAAGGAATCCAGGAGCAGACGGAGATACTTCAGACGTCCTTCCCTGTCTTCCAGCAAGTCTTGGATAGAGGGCGCCATTTCTTCGGATTCGGCAGGGTAATTCACCGAAGAAGTGAAGATGACATACTTAAAATGCAGCGCCATCTCGTCTCCGGGTGCGATTCGCCCGAGCGCCTGCTGCAGCAGCAGACCGATCTCTTCCGACAGACTCACAATGGTTGCCGAAGCTTCGTCGGAAGCGGCAGCAGTAAGGGAATGTGTGTGGATCACCATATTCCCGGGGAACCGGAGCGCATATTCCATAATTTCATTGGCCGCCAGCAGGAGCCTCTCCTCGTCTTCCAGCGTCCGGTCCTTCAGAATGTCCAGCACCGCCTGCGTGTTGCCGATGTAGAATTCCTTCACGAGCCGAAGCATTTCCTCTTTGGTCCGGAAGTAGTAATTAATCGCGCTTACGTTGACTCCGGCTTCCTTGGCAATGGCCCGGATGGAAATGTCGCATCGCTTGTTCTTCCCCATCAAATACAGCGCACGGTCCAGAATCCGCTCCTCTACGTTCTTCATCTCTCTCATCTTCTGCTGCTCCTTCTCCCTGCTTTCTTCATGTCTTACATTATAGGATCCTATCCTTCCGGCCTGCAACACAGCCTTCACAGCTTGCGCATATACCAGGCATCGCAGGCAAAATGCTCCGACCCGGCCAGCGGGGCCGGGAGCGGACGGAAGCCGTGCTTGAGATAGAAGCGGTTCGCCGCTTCCATTGTCTGAAGCGTCTCCAGGTAGCAGGACTGGTAATGCTGCTCGGCGAACTCCAGCGCGGTCCGAAGGAGAATCGCCGCCGCACCCGTCCCTCTCGCCTCGGGAAGCAGATACATCTTCTGAAGCTCGCAGACGCCTTGCTCCGGAGAGCCGAATTCGGCGATGCCGCAGCCGCCCAGCATACGGCCGGTGCTGCTGAAGGCGACCCAGTAAGCCCGTCCCTCCGCTTCATAATAATCCGATAAGCGGTTTAAGCTCTCGTCCTGCCAGGCCAGTCCTTCCCGGTTGCCTCCGAACTCAATCAGGCACTGGCGGATAATCGTTTCGATACCGGGGTTGTCTGCCGGTGTAATCGTCCGTATCATGGTATTTTCCTCCCCATATAAATAGGCGGCCGCTCCTTCTGCAAGAGAAGGAACAGCCGCCAGCATACCGCTCTAATCCTGCCCAATGAACGCCCGGGTCCGCTCCGTCTGCGGGCTTCCGAAGATTTCTTCCGGGGTTCCCGATTCGGCGATTTCCCCCCGGTCCATGAAGAAGATTCGGTCCGCCACATCCCGGGCAAACGCCATTTCATGCGTCACAATCAGCATGGTCATGTTCTCCTCGGCAAGCTGCCGGATGACCCGCAGCACCTCGCCGGTCAGCTCCGGGTCCAGCGCCGAGGTCGGTTCGTCGAACAGCAGAATCTCTGGCTGCAGCATCAGCGCTCTGGCAATGGCCACCCGCTGCTTCTGGCCGCCCGAGAGCATGGACGGGTACGAGTCTGCTTTGTCCGCCAGCCCTACCTTGGCAAGCAGCTCGAGGCTTCGCGCCCGGATAGCTTCGTCGCTGCCGCGATTCAGCGTGCGCGGAGCCAGCTCCAGATTGCCTCGGACGGTAAGGTGCGGGAACAGATTGAAATGCTGAAAGACCATTCCCATGCTTGCGGTCAGTTCCCGGATCTGATGCTTCTCCGCATAGCCGCCCTTCTCGACCAGCGGCTTGCCGTGAATCCGGATGGTTCCGCCGTTCACTTCCTCCAGATGAATCAGGCTACGCAGCATAGTGCTCTTGCCCGACCCGGAGGGCCCGATGACGGCGATAACTTCGCCCGGATTCACCTCAAAGGTAATCTCTTTCAGGACTTCCAGAGCGCCGAATGACTTTTGCAGTTGTTCCACTTCAATTATGCTTCCCATACGCGGCCATTCCTTCTATTCATATTTAAACCGCCGTTCGAGTCCCTTGAACAGCAGGGTCAGGACGAGGGTCATCAGCAGATAGATAACGCCTGCGACGACGAACGGCGTCACCGTGAAATCCCGGTTCACGGCGGTCTTGGCATAGTTCAGCAGCTCCGGAACCGCAACGGCGTACAGCAGCGCCGTGTCTTTGACCAGCGTGATCGACTCGTTGGCGACCGCCGGCAGCGCAACGCGGAACATCTGGGCCAGGACGACCTTGCGCAGCGTCTGCCACCGGTTCAGACCCAGCACCTGCGCCGCCTCGTATTGGCCTTTGTCGATGGAGAGCAGGCCGCCGCGGAAGATCTCCGCGAAATAGGCGCCATAGTTCAGAATGAAGCCCAGACTGGCCGCCACGAACCGGTCCAGCACCAGATGCGGGCCGATGACCGGAATCTGCGGCAGTCCGAAGCAGAAGAACAGAAGCTGGAGCAGCAGCGGCGTGCCGCGCATGACATAGATGTACGTGTGCGCGATCCAGGCCAGAGGCTTGACCGCGCTGCGGGCCATCAGGGTGACCAGCATTCCGAGCGGGATCGACAGGACGATTACGATCAGAAAGAGCAGGATCGTCGTCCGGGCGCCTTCCAGCATCGGACCGGAGATTTGGATAATATAGTCCAGATTCATGTCTTCAACCGACTCCCAAGTCTAGCAATGTCTTCGTTATTTCAGTACCTTATTCTCTCCGAACCACTTCGTGGAGATTTCATCGGCGGTTCCGTCGCTGCTTAGCTCGTCCAGCGCCTTCTGCAGATCTCCGAGCAGCTCATCGTTGCCCTTCTTGATGCCGACGCCGTACTGTTCGGGAGCGAGCGACTCATCCAGCACCTTGAACGTACCCGGTTCTTTGGACATGTAGTAATCGGCTACGACCTCGTCGATAATCACCGCATCCAGACGCTTGGATTTCAGATCCGTCAGGGCCAGAACGTTGTCCGGGAACTCCGAGACCTTCCCGACTTCGGACTTGATCGGACTGGCCTCCAGCGCGTCTGATGCCGACGAGAGGCTCTGCAGCCCGATTTCCTTGCCGGCGAGATCGGACAGCTTGGCAAGCGGCGAATCCGCCAGCACGACGGCGACCTGGCTGTTCTCCAGATAAGGCTTCGTGAAGAGCACTTTCTCCTTGCGTTCGTCCGTAATCGTATAGCCATTCCAGATCATGTCGATTCGGCCGCTGTTAAGCTCCGACTCCTTGGCGGACCAGTCAATCGGCTGGAAGGTCACGTCACGGCCCATCTTCTCTGCTGCCGCCTTGGCATAGTCAATATCAAAGCCGACGATGTCGTTGTTGTCGTCCCGGAAGCCCATCGGCGCGAACTTATCGTCAATGCCGATGACGAGCTTGCCCTCCCCGTTCTCCGAGCCCGAACATCCCGACAGCAGCGTCATGGCTGTAAGTCCAATAACTGCAATTAAACTCCCTATCCCTCTTCTTCTCATCTCTCTAGGCCTCCCGCTTTAGTTCACTACCACGTTATCAGTTTATCATAATAACATAGCAGGGGAGATCCGTCGATAGAGAAGTCTTACTCTTCTGGGTGATTTGTCCTTCCGTTCCTGCTTCGTTCAAAATAATCGGCCACAACATCGCGGAACTTCCGGGCCGCATCGGACAAGTAACGTCCACGGTGACGCAGCAGCGCAATCTCCCGGACCAGATCTTCATTCTCGAAGCCGATATAGGCCACGGCTCTGCGGTAATCCCGGGCGGTGCCCGGTACAAAGGCTGCCCCGATTCCGGCTTCGACCAGGTCGAGAATCCGCGCCGGTTCATCCCCTTCATAGATGTACCGCGGCGTTACGCCTGCCGACCGGCACAGAGAGTCGATGAGATCGCGTGTCCCGTAGCCTTTCTTGACCCCAACCAGCTCCTCTTCTCCAATGTCGGCAAGAGATAACGCCGAGCGACCGGCAAGACGGTGTTCCGCGGGAACCGCCAAGACAATCGGATCGGTATGGATCAGTTCACACTGAATGTCCTCCTGCTCGAACAGCGGGGAGACCAGACAGTAGTCCGCTTCGCCCCGCCGAAGGCAGGCCGCCATCTCATCGAGAGGCATCATCTGGACATGAAAATGAATGGAGGGCTCTCTGCCCCGCAGCTCGCCAAGGATGGCCGGCAGCATGCTGGCGGTATTGACGGCAAGCTCAAGCGTGCCGCTAGCCGCCCCGCTCTGGCCGCTCAGCTCCTGCCGCCCCTGTTCCAATTCAAACAACGCCCGCTGGGCCCGTTCAAGGAAGCGCGCGCCATTGGCGTTCAGCCGGACTCTGCGCCCGATACGGTCAAAGAGAAGCACCCCGAGGTCCTCTTCCAGCCGGTGAATCGTCCTGCTGAGAGAAGACTGGGTCACGTGCAGACGATTCGCCGCTTCGGTGACATGCCCGATTCTGGCTACTTCCACAAAATACTGAAGCTGCAGTAATTCCATTTCTGCCCCTCCTTCATTCTCCCCGATAAATGATAATATAACATATAATGCGTTGGAAGTAATCAGCAGAGGAGAGTAGCATGAAGGGTAACTTTTCATTCCATTCGAGGAGGTTGAGGATGATGAATTCAAGACAGAAATGGCTGCTGCTGGCCGTCGGACTCGGCATCATGCTGAATCCGCTGAACTCTTCCATGATCTCCGTTGCTCTGATTCGGCTTCAGCGAACCTTTGGAATGGAATATACGTCCGCTTCCTGGATTATCTTTGCCTTCTATATCGCAAGCGCCGTTGCGCAGCCCGTTATGGGCAAGGCAAGCGACGTATGGGGCTCGAAGCGGATATTTCTGGCAGGACAGACGATGGTATTCACCGCTTCCCTGCTCGCGCCGCTGGCTCCCGGCTTCGGCTGGCTGGTCGCTCTGCGCATCCTGCAATCTATCGGAACGAGCATGATGGCCGCAGTCGGAATGGCGTTGGTTCGCATTCATATCAGCGCCAAGTCCGGCGCAGCCTTGTCCGCACTGTCCCTCTTCCTGTCGGGCGCAGCGGCGGTGGGACCGTTCGTCGGCGGACTTCTGACCTATTGGGGAGGGTGGGAAGCCATCTTCCTCGTCAATCTGCCGCTGACGGCGGCCGGTTATCTGCTCGCCCGCAAGGTGGTCCCGGATGATGCGCCGCTTCCGGCCAATTCCAGACTGTCTGCGCTGCGCAGCCGGATACCGACACTGGGCATTCCGGGCATGCTTCTCTTCGCATTTGGACTGACCGCCCTGCTGCTGGGCATTCTGTCCGCCAAGTCTTCGGGACATGCCGGTCCGGCTGCGATTAGCCTGATGAGCCTGGGAGCCGTTCTGCTGATCGCCTTCGTTCGGCATGAGTACCGCTCTCCGTCGCCGTTCATCCCGCTTCGAACCTTCCATGAGAACCCGGCTCTGTACCGGGTGAATCTGGAATACGTGCTGGTCAACCTTCTCTATTACTCGCTGTTCTTCGGCATGCCGCCCTTCTTGCAGACGGTTCGCCGCCTCAGCGAGTATCAGACGGGCCTTCTCATGCTATGCCTGGGCTTATGCTCTCTCGCAGTCGCCCCCGCGGCCGGCAAGTGGGTAGACCGTTCCGGGCCCCGTCCCGCGCTGACCGGCGCCGCCGTCCTGATGACGCTGGGTTCTCTGTTGCTGACCGCGGTCACCAGCCATTCCTCGTTTCTAGGGATAGCGGCGTCTCTGGCGGCCTTTGGAGCTGCCAACGGATTGAACAGTGTGGCGATGCAGGCCGCCCTGTTCCGAAGCGCGCCGAAGACAATCATCGGCGTCGCCTCCGGCGTCTTCAATACGTCGCGCTATCTGGGCACCATCCTGGCTTCCCTGCTGATCGGCCTGGTTATGGGCGACCGGTTCACCGCGGCGGGGCTGCGCTGGCTGGGCGGGGGACTGACTGCCGTCGCGTTCCTGCTTCTGATCTTGAGCCGGAGACACCAGCCGGAGAAGGAAGATGGACGTTAGACCGCAAACGGGCTGCTATCCTTAAAGGACAGCAGCCCGCTTATTAAGAGTTAAGGAAGAATCCGTTGGTTACACATGCACCGTTACATTTGCACGGACGGCACGCCTGCCGCTTCGGCTTCCGCCGCAGGAGCCTTCTTGGCCCCGGCCGGCTTCAGACTGTGAATGACCGTATTGACGAGCAGCGCCCCGGCTGCAAGCAGCGCCAGGCCTGTGAGGTACCCGGAAGTGCCACCGCCGCCAAAGAGGGTATTGTAATCCAGATGGACGCTGTAGAACATCGGCGAAATGTAGCTCATGAATTTGAAAAAGCCCGGCATCATTTCCTGCGGAATGGCCGCGCCGCAAGCGATGCTCTGAATCAGCACGAGCGGCATATTGATCAGCATGCCTGCTTGGCCGGCAAGGATGCAGAATATGCTCGTGAATTCAATGGCGGCGAACATCTCCAGCGAGTGCGTCAGCCAGGTCTTGATGAAGGCCTCAGCTCCGTACCCGTGAATGCCGAAGTAGATCGAGACGCCGACGAGCGGCACAATCAGCGAGAGAAGCACGTTGACGCCCTGAAGAGACAGGAAGGCTCTGCCTTTGCCGAGTTGGCCCTTCAGCTTGTTGAGCGCTCCGATGCTCATCATCGAATAAATCATGGCGCCTACATAGGAAGCCATGGACAGGAACATCGGCGCCATCAGGTTATGCATGCCTGCCGGCGGCACATGGGTCGAGATGATGTTCGGCGAAATCTTGTTCATCACGCTGTTCACCGTCTGTTCTGCCTGCTCCTTCGGCATCTGCGTCTGCTCCAGCAAGGCCGTGAAGCTCTGGGTCTGGGTCTGGGCCACAAGCTGCTTGGAGATCTGATTCACAACGTTCTGAATGCTGCTTGTAATCATCTGCGAATTGGACTGATTCACCAGGAAGTCCAGGTTGGCCTGTTCGCCTTGGGCGGTCATCTTGGCGGTAAAATCCTGCGGAATATGAATGACCAGCTGCAAATCGCGTTCATTCAGCTCCGTCTTGGCTTTCTCCAGCGACAAGCCGTCTACCAGCTTGAACGGCAAGTTCCCGCTCAGCTGCGCAGCCAATCGGGCTCCCGTCTCTTGATCCTCATTGACAATGGCAACTTTCAGATCCGTTACATTCTTCGGGACAGCGCTGTAGCCCCACATGAAGATGCTGATCATAATGATCTGGTAGAACAGCATCATGAAGGCACCGGCCATAATCCCCTTGTTCTTCAAAAATGATTTCATTCTCCAACCTCCACTTTGGTATCTATAATACTCTGTCTAAAGTACACTGGTTAGATTATACTCCTTAAATTTAAGATGTCAATCGGCTTTCGTCCGAACCTTCCTCGCAGCAAAAAGGCCTTATCCGTCCAAATCCGGATAAGGCCTGGCATGTAAACGCCTCCTCAATGCGCTTTGACAATCTTCAAAAGCTCCTGAAACGCGGTCTTCTCTCTTCGCAGCCCTTCTTCCGAATATTGGGCCAGCAGCTGAATTTCTTCCTGGCTGATCGCTTCGGGAAACAGTAGGCGATGCGTCTCGATAAATGCAATCCGCTTCTCCAGCTTCTCAATCGTGTCCTCGATCAGAATCGCCAGCCTGTCGCTGTCGGCATGCTTGAGGAAGGGAAGCACGTGCGAGAGCGATTTGAGGTCCGTGCTCTTCTTGAAGCTTTTGTATATTTCGTCCACAAGCCCTTGGCGTCCTTTATCGGTAATGGCATACATCGTCTTGTCGGGACGGTTATCGGTGTGAACGACTTCAATCGGGCTTACATAGCCTTTCTTGACCAGGGAAGCAAAGCTGTAATACAGGGCGCCGTCCGTAATGCTGACCACCTGATCCAGATTGTAGCGAAGCATCAGCTTCTTGATCTCATAGGGATGGCTGCTCTTGTCCCAAAGCATGCCCAGCACGGCAATCTGAAGAGACATATTTGTATCTCCTTGGTTGTTATTTCGGGGCCTGAACCTCTACCTAACGTAACATAAAGGGGGATAAATGAAAAGGCTGCCTCTTCCATGTCGAAAGAAGCAGCCTGTCCCGATGGGCAGTGAGTAACAGCGGCCCTAAGGCCGCAAGTCTTTCACCCGGATATTCACGCCGAACCAGGTTCCGTCGCTGGACAGCGAATAGGACGGATAGTCCGGATCGGCCCGCAGACGCATCTCTTCGTCGAATTGGCTCTCCTGCTGCCGGTCCACGACGAAGGCCAACGGCTCCTCCTGAATCCGGATATCGGTCGGATACGGCTCTTCCACGATCTGAATAACCAGCACGCCGTTGCAGCCGCAATCCTCCGTATCGTAATACAGCTTGAATATCCCCGGTCGTCCTTTCAGGCTGTGTCGGAGACGCTCTTCGGTCAAGGTATCCAGCTCAATGCGCATACGCTCTCGCTCCCTCTTCGTTCGTGTAGTGTTCACCGAGTATAGGATGAACAATTCTCTGATGCGTGTGACAGGAGTCACTCCAATTGTGACAAAAGCCTCTTCACGACTCCGAAGCCGCGCCGATGAATTTCAGGATGGCGTCCAGGTTCTGGCGCGGCGCCCCGGCCAGAAGATCGCCCTTCTCCGCAAGCCGCGCTCCGATGCTGCCCAGATGGAAGGCGCGCGGATCTGCGCCGCCCCGCACTTCCTCCCAGGTCAGCGGCGTGCTGATCGTCGCCTCTTTCCGCCCGCGCGGCGTATACGGCGCCGCAAGGCTTTTGCCGGCAGCCTGCTGGACATAATCGACGTAATACCGTCCCTGTCTGTCCTTCAGCCGGCGCTCGGTGGTAAAGAGCTTCGGGTATTTATCCTCCAAATAGTGACCCATGAACCCTCCGAGCCGGTGCAGCTGGCCGAATGAATAGCCTTCCGTCAGCGGAATGAGAATCTGTACCCCGTCCGCCCCCGACGTCTTCGGCACCGAAGACAGCCCCAGACCCTCCAGCGTATCGCCGATCCGCGAGACCGCCTCCATCACGCCCGCTTCGCGGCCTTCGCTGGGGTCGATATCCAGCACCCATTCCGCGGCGTCGCTTCTTCCGATCCGGTCGAAGGAAGGGTGGAATTCCAGCGCTCCCAGATTGCCCAGCCACAGCAGGGTCGGCAGCGAATCGAGATGCACGTACCGCACTCCGTTATATTCCGCCGTTGAGACAAACTCAGGCAGCGGGGAAGGCGCGTTCTTCTGGTAGAAGTGTTTCTCCTCCACCCCGCCGGGATAGCGGATTGTAGTCAGATACCGGTCCCGGCAGTAGGGGATCAGATAAGGGGCAAGCTCCACCAGGGCGCGCAGATAATCCGCTTTGCGGATGCCTGCAAGGGGCCAGAGTATTTTGTCGGGATGGGTCATTTCGATGAGATGTCCTTCCACTTCCAGCGTGACGTTCACAGCGGAATCCCCTCCAGTTCCAGCAGCTTGGGATGGCGCAGCAGGCCTACCTCCGTCCGTTCCCGCCCAGTAACCGTAACGGCGAGCGGATGGCGAAGCCAGCGGATGACCGTCCCCCGGAGCCCTTCGGGCAGCGCCCCCGGGAAGTAATCGTGCGCGGAGCCGTCCATCTCCAGCCGGGCCAGCTGCGACTTGGCCGCTTCGTTCAGTCCGGAGGAAATCCGGCCGAAGTAGCGCCCCTCCCGGATCATGGCCAGGCTCGAGAGCCGGCCTTCCTTGTAGAGCACCGCCACCGCCTGCGCCTCATAGCGAAAAGACAGCTTGCGCTTGTACCAGTCGCCATGCTCCTTGCCCTCCCGGTAAGGGCTGGTTCTCCGTTTCGCAATGACGCCTTCCCAGCCGTGCTCCTCCACCCACCTCCAGAGCGCCGCCCCGTCCTCCAGACTGTCCGCGACAAAAAAAGGCGGCCCCCAGCCTGCGGCAAGGGCCTGAAGACGCCGGTTGCGCTCTTCCCAGGGAAGCCCGCGCAGATCCTCCCCCTGCTCGTACAGAAGGTCGAACAGCACGAACTGGACCGGGCTGCGCCGGGCGGCCTCCGCGATGGCGCCGGGGTCCTGCTGCTTGTCGCGCTTCTGCATCTGCTGAAAGCTGGGCCGTCCCGTGGCCGGGTCCAGAATCACGGCTTCGCCGTCGAGTACCAGGCGGCCCGGAAGCCGGGCCAGCGCCTTGGTCAAATCGGGATAGACGGCGCCCTTGGGCCGCATTTTTTTGGACCACAGCGCCGCCCGGCCTTCCTGCACCGCCGCAATCATCCGAAAGCCGTCCCATTTGAGCTGGTACGCCCATTCCGGGCCCGCCGGCAGCTCCGGGACCAGGATGGGCGACATCGGCACAAAAGCCTGCACGGCCTAAGCTCCGGTCCGCTTACTATGCGGCTTGCGCCGTTTCTCCGGCTTCTTGGCGCCGCCGGCGGACGAGGAAGCGCTCTTGTCAGTGTGGTCGGAGGGCTGAAGCTGCTTCAGGCTGGCTTGAAGAGCATCCATCAGATCCAGCACATTCGTTACTTTCACTTCCGGGGCGACTTTGACTTCCTTGCCCTCGATCTTGTCTTCGATCGCTTCCATCAGGCGCTCCCGGTATTCATCCTTGTATTTCTCGGGCTCGAAGCTGCCGGTCAGCTGGTCGATCAGCATGCGGGCCATATCCAGCTCCCGGCGGTCCACCTTCTCGGCTTCCGGCAGGTTCGGGATTTCCTTGCGGTCGCGGATCTCTTCCGCGTAGAACATGGTCACGAGCGACAGCACGTCGCCGACGACGCGCACCGCCGCAAGGCTGCTCTTCTGGCGGATCGTGACATTGGCGATCCCGATCTTCTTCGTGGACTTCAGCGCCTCGACCAGCAGCCTGTAGGCATGCGCGCCGGTCTCTTCGGGCGACAGATAATAGGTGCGCTGATAGTAGATCGGGTCAATCTCGGCCAGATCGACAAAATCCAAAATGCGGATTTCACGCGAAGTCTCCGAGGCCAATTCATCCAGTTCTTCTTTGTCAAAGGTGACGTAGTGTCCTTCTTCATATTCATAGCCTTTGACGATATCCTCCCAGGCGACTTCCTGTTCGCACTTGGGACACGTCCGGCTGTAGTGGATCGGTTCGTTGTGCTTGCGGTGAATCATCCGCAGCGGAATATCATTGTCATGCGTAGCGGTATACATTTTGACGGGAACGTTGACCAGCCCGAAGCTGACCGCTCCCTTCCAGATCGTCTGCATGCCCGTTCGCCTCCTTCGGTTCGCTCTTTGTACATTCATTAACCGAAGCGGCAAGGCGGCAATCAAGCGGCGTGGCGGGTCATTTCCGGAATTGTCATCATTTTGTTCAAAATTTAATTAAAAATCGGTTTCAAAACGGCGTACACTGGAATCAAGACAACTTAGTGAAAGCGGGTCGAGGCATCTGAAAGACGAATTATTCGAGCGGACGGCAGCCGATCTGGTGAGCCGTTCCCGCCAAAACATACCGGTGGTCATTGAGCCCCGCTTCCCCGGCAAGCGGCTGGTTGGAGGCAAATACCATTTGGACAGCCACACGGTCTTCTTGTACAAGGCATCGATTGTTGCCCAGTGCGTCCGGCTGTTCGGTTCGACGGAGCGGTTGAAGGAATATATCGAGGTAGTTCTTGCCCATGAACTGGGCCATGCCCAGGACCGGGAGCTTCCCGGTCTGGCGGATGCCCTGGACGGCCCGCTTACGGAACGGGAAGAAGCCGGGATTCGCCTGCGCATCGAGGAGAATGCCTGGCAGTATGCGCAGGCTCTCCTCTGGGATGCCGATCCGCTTCTGATCGGCCGGATTATTGACGAATCGCTTGCCGGCTACCGGGAGCAGATACAGCTTCAACCGGAGTCCGATCATCCCTCCTCCCTTCGCGGAATAGGCTGATGCATACCGCCTAAGGAGGATATACATCGAGTATTTATGATTCCCAAACCCGCAGCTGCTTGCCGCTATTGCGCAGCATGCCAAGGTATTCATCCTCAGGCTGGAGCAGGGACTGCATCCGGCCTGCGACCTTCCCAAGCTGCTCTCTGCCGTCAATCGCCGCTGCGAATAAGGCCTTGTCGATGTAAAAGCAGTTCCAGCCGCTCGCGGCTCTCTTCCACCTGCCTGGCGAATCCTGCGATTTGCCGGGCTTTTTTTGCTCCGGATAGTCCTAGTCTCCTTCTTGTCCGAATAAACTGGGTTACAAAAGGAGGAGGACATCATTCAGATCTTCATGGGTTACATTCTGCTGGGGCTCTCGCTCTCCGCTCCGATCGGCCCGATCAATGCCGCCCAACTGGACAAGGGCCTCCGCGGCGGATTCTGGCATGCCTGGCTGGTCGGTCTCGGAGCGATCTGCGCCGATCTGATCTACATGCTGCTGGTCTATTTCGGAATGATTCACCTGCTGGACTCTCCGTATGTCAAAGCGTTTCTCTGGCTCTTCGGATTCTTTGTGCTGGTGTATACCGGAGTGGAGAGCATCCTGAAGGCCCGGCAGCTCCGGGAAGTCCGGGCGCGGGACCCTCAGGTGTCGCTGCTGGGTTCCTACGTCTCCGGCTTTCTGATGTCGCTGTTCAATCCGCTGTCCATCCTCTTCTGGCTCGGCATTTATGGTTCGGTACTGGCCAAGGCCGCCGCCGAGTATCCGATGGAAGAGCTGCTGGTCCACAGCGGCGGCATCGTGCTGGGCATTCTGCTCTGGGATATCTCGATGGCTGCGGCTTCCAGCCTGTTCCGCAGAATCATGACCCCGGGCGTTCTGCGGGGAATCTCCGTCCTCTCCGGGCTGTCTCTGGTGGGATTCGGCCTTTATTTCGGCGTCCAAGCCGCCCGGATGCTCTTTCTTGTCTAGCCGTCACCCGGCTTAGCGGTCACGGCGCTTCTGCCGCTGAAGGCGGGCGGGGAAATCCCCAAGATCGGAAGTGATGCGGGCCCGAGCGCCGGGTCTCTTCCTTCCCCCCGACCCCGCTGCTTCTTTCGCTCTGCCTGCGCGGGTCCGCTGAACGATCCAGTCGCAGAGCGCGATCAGACCGATGACGATCAGACTGATGAAGAAGCCGGGGCGGCTGAGCTTATGGAACCAAGTCCCGCTTACGGCGGCGGCGATCAGCAGAAGACCGGTCCAGCGTTTGAGGCCGCTCAGCCGCCCTCCCTTCAGCAGCTTGGCGGACGAGAGCAGGATAAAGGACCAGTTGTACAGAATCATCAGGCCTGCGGCGGTGGTGATGTATTCGTATACCTTGCCCGGGAGTACGAGAGCCATGATGATGGCGCCGGCCAGACCGCAGGTGATCAGGCAGAGGGCGAAGAACGGATAGCGGTCCTTCCATTTCCGCGCGAATATATGCGGCGCATCCCCCTTCTCGGACAGGGTAATCATCATGGATGTGATAGCATAGAGCGAAGCGGTCATGGTGGAGAAGCCGGCTACGATCAGCACACCGTTGAAGACATGCGGCACCCAGACGAGATGATCGCTGCGAAGCGCCGTCACAAAGGGGCTGACCTTGGAATTGAAGGCTTTCAGCGGCGCCAGCGTCACCGCCAGGCCAATGGACAGCACATAGACGGCGGTCAGGCTCAAGAGCATGACTTTGCCGGCCTTGGGCGCTTCCTCGGGCTTGCGCAGACGATTGGACATGATGCCAAGAACTTCGATGCCTCCATAGGCGTAGAATGCAAAGATCAGCGCCGACCAGACACCCATTGTTCCGTTGGGCAGCCAGCCGCCCCCTCGGGGGAAGCGGGGCGCATAGCGGGCGCCCCCGATCCAGCCTGCCAGCATGGCCGCAGCCAGAATTAGGAACATGATAATGGCCGAAGATTTAATCACGGCAAGTATATTCTCGACCCGGTCAAAGCCTTTATTGCCAAAAAAGACGATCATCAGGCTAAGCACCGCATACCCGGCCGCGAATGCCCACATCGGAACCGCCGGAAACCAGAACCTCGAGAAGATAGACAGCGCCGCCAGCTGACTGCCCATAATGAGCAGCTCCGAGAACCAGTAATTCCAGCCGCTGGCAAACCCGGCCCAACCGCCGAATGCCTTCTCCGCATAGGAACGGAATGAGCCCTGCTCCGGCTGCTGGGCGGTCATGCGGGCGAGTGCGTCGAAGACGACATATGTTCCGATTGCAGCCAATACATAGGGCACCAGCACGGCCGGGCCGCCGATGGACAGGGCAAGCCCCGAGCCGAGGAAATACCCCGTCCCGATCGTCCCGGCCACGCCGAGAAGACTGAGCTGCCACCATTTCAGCTTTTGCGCGTCTTGGTTCTTGTCCGAAGATGAGTTCATGTTCGCCTTCCTTACTGTTGAGGTGTGAGTAGGCATAGCGCCTGTCCTTCCTAGCCTCCCCCAAAGCCCGGAGAATATTTGCTTCTTGCGCTCAGCAAAAAGAACCCGCGCCTTCTGCGCGGGTTCTTTCGGTTAGCTGCTATTTGTCGGGAGTGGCCGGCGTCTGACTCGCCTCGTTCGGAAGCTGGCTCAGATAACTGTGGGAGAGCAGCAGCAGCCGCTGGGCTGCCTTGAACTGCTCTTCCGTCGAGCCGTTCTCAAGCGGACTGTTGTCGGCAAAATTGTAATTGATTCCATCGGCATATTCTTTGCCGGTTACATAGATGCTCTTGTCATTGATGAACGAGCCGGTCGGCAGGAAGTGTCTGACCGGAAGCAGGTTCGTCTTCTGGTTGTACAGATCTTCCCCGAAGTGCAGCTGGTGGTCCAGAGACACGCCCAGCAGATTGGCTACCGTTGGCAGCACGTCAACCTGGCCGCCTGTTCCGGACATCTGCGCAGGAAGTTGGCCGCTCGGCGAATGAACGATGAACGGAATGTTAAACATATCCGTATAGCCGTATTCGTGTCCGACCAGCTTTGCAAGAAGCTTCTTCTGGGGATTATCCAGCGCGTACATCGGAACGCCCTGATGATCGCCGTAGAATACGATCAGACTGTCATCCCACAATCCGCTGCTCTTCAGCTCTTCCAGGAACTGTCCCATTGCGTAGTCGGCATAGTTCTGGGAGACAATGTAGTCCCCGATCAGCGTGCCGTCATACTCGTCGGGAAGCTTGATCCGCTGCTTCTCTTCAGGCAGGCGGAACGGGTGGTGCGCGCTCATGGAAATGACCATGGCATAGAACGGATTGTTCTGTTCATCGAGCTTCTTCAGCTCGGGAACCGTTTTGGCGTACAGGACTTCATCCGAAGATCCGAATGCGATATGATCCTCGTCTCCATAGAATTTCTGGTCATAAAACTTCTCGAACCCGATGGCCTTATAGAGGGCCTTGCGGTTCCAGAAATCCACGCTGTTCGTATGGAACGTCGCCGTGAAATATCCGTTCTCGGACATCAGCTTCGGCAGACTCGGCAGGTCCTTCTGCATGTAATCGGAAGAAGTGGCCGGTTCATTCTTCGGCACGAAGAACGAGGTGTTGACGACGAACTCGGCATCCGAAGTGGTGCCCTGTCCGGCATTGGTGTAGAAATTGTCAAAATAACTCGTTTCCTTGACCAGCTTGTTCAGGTTCGGCGTAATTTCCTGGCCGTCAATCTTCAGCCCGATCAGGAAATTCTGGAACGACTCCATCTGAACGACAATCAGGTTCTTGCCCTTGTCGACGCCCTGGAAGAGCGGTGCGGCCGGAATCTCAATGCCCTTGGTCTTGTTGATGGCATCCTGGGTAATCTCGGCGGCAGGAACCAGCTCTTCTTCCTCCGTCGTGTCGGCGAACAGGGTATACACTTCATAATTCAGAATCCCCATGCTCTCCGCCTTCTTGATCTCATTCATGCTGGCATGGTTCGGCCAGATGCTGAACAGGCAGATTCCGAGAGAGACGGCGCTCAGCACAATCAAGGCCGTCCGGTTCATCCGGTAGCGTCCCCTCTCCCTCATCCGCTTCACGTATTTCGGGCGAAGCATGAAGATCAGGAAGAAGACGATATCTACAAAGATGAACAGATAATACGGAGCGATCAGGGAGTAGGTGCTCTCTCCGACCTTGGTGACCTTGTCAACCTGCTGCAGCGCATGGTAAGTGGCGATAACACCGTAATACTTGTAATACATCAGTACCGAGAAATAGATTAAGCTGATAAACAGGTTGGCAATCATGTAGTAGAGGATTTTGCGCTTGGACGAGAACCATTCAATTAGGCTGAATACGATGATAAAGAACGGAATTTCGGTAAAAGCCATACTCCAGTTGGGTCCCTCGTTAAAGACGACATACCATGCCACCGCGCTCTTCAGCAGAAGGACCAGACTGAACCAGAAGATCGGGCGGTTTGTTGCAGATAGTATTCTCTTCATCTCATTACTTCCTCTGTTTCTGATATTGGTTTCATTTCATTGGCTTTCAACAGTAAACGGCATTAATAAGTGATTACCCCATTTACAGACAGAGTTACCCCCACTCACTGACCCCATACCGACCTGTTGACGGATAATAAGCACCTTATAAAGAGTAATGACTTTTGGTGGCTGTGTCAACACAGCGTTGACCCTATTTGCCGTTCAAGCAGGCGACATCGCTGCCGAACCACCCGCCAAGCCCCCCTTCCGAGTGAATCTTAGCACCGAGGGGAGGCTTTCGGCTGTGATCCAGTTCCCTCCGGTGCTCTAGAACAGAAGAACCAGATACAGGCCAAGCAGGGTCAAGAACAGCGTTGGAACGGTAAGCAGAATGCCGGTCTTGAAATAGGTTCCCCATCCGATCTTCACCCCTTTGCCCGCGAGCACATGAAGCCAGAGCAGCGTGGCCAGAGAACCGATCGGCGTTATCTTCGGTCCGAGGTCGGAACCGATGACATTGGCGTAGATGAGCGCCTCCTTCACTAATCCGTCCGCCGCTGTCGCCTTGATCGCAAGCGCGTCGATCATAACGGTCGGCAGATTGTTCATGACCGAAGAGAGCAGCGCAGCGATAAACCCCATTCCCATGGCGGCTGCGAACACACCTTGGCGAGCCAGCCAATCCAGGACGGATGCCAGTTGGTCGGTCAGACCCGCATTCTGAAGACCATAGACTACTACGTACATCCCCACAGAGAAGAACACAATCGACCAGGGAGCGCTGCGGAGCACTTCGTTCATCGACAGGACGGGACTCCTGCGGGCGGCCAGCATGAACACCAGGGTAATGATTCCGATCGGAATCGACACCGGAATATGCAACAGCCCGCTGGCCATATAGCCGGCCAGAAGCAGGCCGAGAAGGTACCAGGACCATACGAACAATCGGGGATCGCGAATCGCCTCGCGCGGTGCCCGGAGCACAGAGCCGTCGAATGTCCGCGGAATACTGCGGCGGAACATCAGGAACAGCACCAGAATGCTGGCTCCGAGCGAGAACAGATTCGGCAGAAACATGCGGACGGCGTATTCGGTAAAGGTAATGCCGAAGAAATCCGCGGATACGATGTTCACGAGGTTGCTGACGACCAGCGGCAGCGAGGTCGTATCCGCGATAAAGCCGCCGGCAATAATGAACGGAAATACACGGCGCTCGTCAAATTGAAGCGCCCGGACCATCGCCAGCACAATCGGGGTCAGAATGAGCGCTGCCCCGTCATTGGCGAAGAAGGCGGACACCAGCGCCCCCAGCACCGAGATGTACACGAACATCCGGATGCCGTTTCCGCGCGCTGCCCGGGCCATGTGAAGCGCAGCCCATTCAAAGAACCCGATCCGGTCCAGGATCAGGGAGTTCAGAATGATGGCGACAAAGGCCAGCGTTGCGTTCCAGACGATGCCGGTCACATCGGCGACATCCCCGAAGTCTACCGTCCCGGTCAGGAGCGCAACCGCCGCACCGCCGCAGGCGGACCAGCCGATGGACAAGCCCCGCGGCTGCCCGATCACCAGGATCAACGTGAATATAAATATAATTGCTGCAATCAAAGCCGACACGACAACAAGCTCCCTCTTCTCTTATTCGACCCGCTGGCCCTGCTTTCTGTTCCTTCGCAAGCCGCCGGCTCTTAAGTTTCTTCAAATACTGGCTGACGGTTCGGATTCAGCCATAACCATCCATATACTACTGGGCGGCCGTCCGTTTGGCAAGCCTTCACGATGCGTCGTGGGTACGGGAGAGAACGTCCGGCAAAAAAACCCCGGCCCGCAAAGCTCCGGGCCGGGGCAGGTTCACCCTTTATTCGGCGTGAACGTCTTTCTCCCGGTTAGGCTCGACTCTGCGGATAAAGAAAGCCAGCGCGAGAGCGGCGACGGCCATCCACATCGAGACGACAAACGCATGATTGATGCCGTAGACGGTCGCCTGCTGCGTAATCTCCAGCATCTTGGTCTGATTGGCAGGGTCCGCGGGGTTGATGCCCGCAGCTTGAACCAGCTCCTTGCCCCGGTCTTCGGAGGCATTCATGAACAGAGTGACCAGAAGCGCTGTTCCCAGAGCGCCGGCTACGTTCCGCAGTGTCTGCGACATGGCTGAGCCGTGGGCGTTCAGACGCCGGGGGAGCTGGTTAAGCCCAGCCGTCTGAATGGGCATCATCAGCATGGACATGCCGAACATGCGCAGGGTATAGAGCAGCAGCATATGGTTATAGGTCGTACTAACGGTCAGTCGGCTGAGTTCATACGTGGTCAGGGTCGTGATAAGCAGACCGATCACCGCAAGCCAGCGGGCGCCGATCCGGTCGAAGATCATGCCCGTAATCGGCGACATCAAGCCCATAAGCAGCGCTCCGGGAAGGAGCAGCAGACCTGACTTGACGGGAGAGAATCCCCGGATGTTCTGCAAGAAGATCGGCAGCAGAATCATGGCCGAGAACATGGCCATCGTAATAATCACATTGATCACCGTCGTCAGGGAGAACATGTCGTATTTAAAAACACGGAACTCCAGAATCGGCTTCTCGGTCTTCATTTCCCGCCAGACAAAGAGAATCAGAAAAACCACACCCGCAATCAGACTGACGAGAACACGGGGACTGTCCCATCCGTCGTTGGAAGCATCGCTGAAGCCGTAGAGAAGACCGCCAAAGCCAAGCGTTGAGAACGTGACGCCCAACGTGTCAAATTTCGGTCTCGTCGTCTGGCCGACATTGCGCATGGAGACAGCGCCGAACACGAGACCGATCACGGCGATCGGAAGAACGATATAGAACAGCACACGCCATGAATAGTTCTCCACAATCCAACCGGAGAGCGTCGGACCGACCGCAGGGGCGAATATCATCGCAAGGCCCATCATCCCCATTGCCTTCCCGCGCTGCTCAATCGGGAAGATCGTGAGAAATACGATCGACATCAGAGGCATCAGAATTCCCGCTCCGGCGGCCTGTATCAACCGGCCGGCCAAGAGGAATTCAAAGCTGGGCGCTGCGGCGCACAGTACGGTTCCGGCGGTGAACAAGCCGGTCGCCGCCAAGAACAGCTGCCGGGTGGTGAATCGGCCGATAAGATAGGCGCTGATAGGCACGAGAATGCCGTTGACCAGCATATAGCCGGTAATCAACCACTGGATGGTATTCTCGCCGATTTTCAGATCATCCATCATTTTGGGCAGGGCCACATTCAGCAGCGTCTGGCTGAGAATGGCAACAAAAGCCGCGATCAGCAGCGAAGCGACGATCGGCGCCTTTTTGAAAGGGGGTTGTACAACTTCCATCATCCCAGCTCCTTTTGGTATCTTCTACTATTGATTAATACCCATGCCACTCAGGATTCCACCTCTTGGTTCAATATTTCCCGCCTCATTAGTATGCCCGCTGCACAGCAAAGTCCGCCGTGCGCACACGGCACGGGCGGACTCCGCTGGATTCTTCATTATTGGAGCAGACCGCGAAGCTGCTCGGCCTGTCTTCCGAGATTGCCTGCTTCCGAGTCCACCCGTTCCGATACGGCGGTCTGGTTGCGGCTCGCTTCGGTCAGCACTTGCATGGAAGAGAAACCTTCTTCTATCTGGGTCATAATATGCTTGATTTCTTCCGTCACTCCGGAGGTCCCTTCCTGAATGTCTCCGATCATTTCATTGATCCGGCCGATGAAGCCGAGCAAATCATGGATAGTATCCCGCATTTCGCCGAATCCCTCATTGAAGGCTCCGAGCTGTCCCAAAGACTGTTGGACCGCTTCCCGCCCCCTGCCTACATCGGCGTAGGTACGTTCGGTCTGGCTGCGAATCGCCGCCAGCGTGGCTTGGGCTTCATCCGTAGTCCGCCGGCTCTGCTCGGCGAGCTTGCGAACTTCTCCCGCCACTACCGCGAAGCCCCGTCCGTTCTCTCCGGCCCGGGCTGCTTCAATAGAAGCGTTCAGCGCCAGAAGCTGGATCTGCTCGGTTATCCCTTGAATCAATCCGACCATCGTTCCGGTGGAATCGGCCGATTGGCGAAGTTCTTCCATCGTGCTGTGGACATCGCCGATCAGTCCGGCCGTCTGGTCCATGAAGCCGGTGAGATGCTCCATTCTCTCCACATTCTCTCCCATATTGCGCTCGGTCGCCGCTGCCTGAAGCTGCATCGCACCGGAAGCCTCCAGCGAATCCTGAACCGTCGTGTTCATCTGTCCCAGACGCTCTTCGATCCGGTCCAGAGAAGCCGATTGCTCGCTGAGCGCCGCATGATTCTCTTCGTGGATCACGCGAACCTCGCGGTTCAGGCGAACCGCCTCCGAAGAGGCCGCAGCGAGAGACTCGGCGCTGCCCTCCAGGCTGGAGGACATCGCTTTGACGTCCTCCAGCAGCTCCGCAAGCTGTTGCTGCTTGAGCCGGTTGCTCTCGTCGAGCTGGCGGGTAATCGACTGTTTCGAGCGAATCTGCATGATGGTAGCGGCAGCGGTCAGGATCAGAAAGAAGGCGTGAATAAGCACCATCGAGAACGGATAGCGGTCCGTTCCGAAGACGACTTGCGGCGCAATGGCGTAACCGGCCAAATGCTGAACGGCAAAGAGCGTGGCCATCAGAACAATGAGCGGAATACTGTCATAATAGGCCGCAGCCGCAAGAACCATAAAGATCGAGAAATGGAATTCCACACTGCCTCCGCTCCCCGCCGTAATCGCTATACTGGAGAAGGTCAATGTCAGCGTCAGCAGAACCCGAATCAGCCCGTGTCCCCGGTTGCGGGAATAGAAATAGCAGGCTGCGGCCCATAGCACCACCGGAGAGAGCACCAGAGCCACCCGGACAACAGCCAGAACGGGCGTATCCTCGGCGGCCGTTTCCATGCCGTGTGAACCGGAGGACATCAGATCATGAAAAGCATAAATCCATTTATTAATCACATAAATAATTAATCCGACTAATGTTACTACGGCCGACAACCACAGCATGAATCGGTTTTTACGGTCCTGCATGGGACACCATCCTTTGTGATGACTTCAATATACGCGGGTGCGCTCAAGGAATCTATCGGACGGAATTCTTCAAATTTGAATAGCTGAGACGTTCCGCCGGACTGGGCTGCCCAAAAAAAGAAAGCCGCCTTCCGGTAACCCGGAAGACGGCGCAATGCGCTTACCTGTTCAGCTCATTTCAGTTCGCCCCGTTCGGCCAGACGGTCGGCAATCAAGCGTGACGCCGCCGACATCCGGTCTCTGTCGGCGGCTGACAGCCAGGCCCATTCTTCAATCTCCGAAGCGGCGGCCAGCTCTCCCTCATGCCGGGCGGTCAGGCACGTCATTCGGACCTGGACGCCGCCGGCCTTCCCGTCCGCCTTGGCGCTGAAGACGCCGAAGGGAGCGATGCTGTCCGGAAGCAGCCGGACGGACAGTTCTTCCTCCACTTCACGCCGGAGTGCGGCTTCGTCGCTCTCTCCGGGCTCTCTTTTGCCGCCGGGCAGGTAGAACAGCGCCTTCCCCTTCGACCGGACGGCCAGCAGCCGGCCATTCTCCATGCAGATCCAGGCTACCTTGTCGATAACAGATGCATTCATCGTTGTCCCTCCTTCTCTGTTCCGCCGATCTTGAAGACGACGATGCCTGCCGCAATGACCAGCACGCCGATCAGCTGATTCGGCTCAAACGGAACCTTCGACAATCCCATCCAGCCCATGGAATCCCACAGCAGGGCAAACCCCAGCTGGGAGATGAGCACAATGGAAATGGCAAAAGTGGGGCTCAGCAGCTTCATCCCCTGCATCAGGCAGAAGACGACGCCGACTCCGATAATCCCGCTGCACAAATGCCAGACCTGAACATGGCGGAGTGCGGTAAATGTTCCTCCGCCTTCCGTAATCAGACTGATTGCAAATGAAGCGGCAAAACCGAGTCCAAGGACCAAGGCCGTTGTCGACCAGGAACCCGTGTGCTTGCCCACTTGGGCATTAAATACGTTTTGCAGGCTGACCAGTGAGCCGGCGAGCATCGCCAGCAGAATTCCGGTAATCATTTGGATTTTCCTCCGTTGCTTTCTTAGCATTCATTCATAGATGTTGGTTCCGGCAATCTCCGCGAGACGATCCCGCTCACGGATGAGAAGAACCCCTCTGCCCCGTTCGATCAATCCGTCCCGGCAGAATTTCTGCAGCACCCGGTTCAGATGACGATAGCTCGTGCCGATCAGGTTGGCGGTATCGACCAGGTTAATCAGAACTGCTCCGCCCCCCTTCCCCTGCTCGCCGCCTTCGGAGGAGACGGCGAGCAGGTAGCTGGCCAGCCGAACCTCAACCGGATACATAAGATTGAAGCTTAAAAATTCCGATTTGCTGTAGAATTTGCCGGCGATAATCTCCAGCAGGAAATTCAGCAGAGGCGCGTGGCTCTGCCCGTGCTGCCGCAGCCAGCGGTAAGGAACCCCGATCATATGGGTCTCCGACATGGCCTCCACGGTGTTGATAATGTCGATGCCCCGGATATATTCAATGTCGCCGATAACTTCAAGCGGTGTCTTGAACGAAATGATCAGCGTCTTGCCGCCTTCGGAAGTATTGAAGACCTTGATGCGCCCCCGGACCAGCACATAGAGCGTGTCGGCGGCCTGACCCTGTACGCAGACGGATTCGCCCGGTTCGAACGCGTACAGTGAAAGACCGGGCAGCAGTTCTTCATGGAAGACCTCTTCAATACCGTGTTCGCGCAGATAAGCGGCAATCCGGCTGCGGTCGTTGATCTCTCTCATCTTCTTCAGCCGCCTTCGCTATAATTTCAAAATAATAATTCCGCCGATCATCAGCGCCAAGCCGATGAACTGCGGCAGCTTCATCTTCTGCTTGACGGTTCCGAACCAGCCGTTGGCGTCGATCAGAAAGGCCAGGCCGAGCTGCGCAATCAGCAGCGCCGAGATGCTGAAGGTAACGCCGATCATCCGGATCGCGCTGATTTCGCTGAAAATAATAACCGCGGCGAGCGCCCCGCCGCTGAGGTACAGCGGACGGGTCCGCTTCATGCCGGCCCAGCTGCCGTCCCGGACGGCAAGCAGGATCAGAAGGGCCATGATAAAGCCGGTGAACTGGGTCAGCCAGGCGGCCTGCCAGGTCCCCAGCGACCGGCTGATGGTGGTATTCGCCACGCTTTGCAGGGTAATGCAGGCTCCGCCCAGAAAAGCGGCGGTCATGCCTTTAATCAGGGTTATTCTCTTCATCTGTCGTTACACTCCTTAAGGCCTGCTTCTCCATCTCTCGTTCTCTCTATGTAATTAAAGGCGATTGTCGACATTCGGTGAAGGACATATGTCCCAAACCCGTATCTTTTCCGAAATCCTTCTCTTCTATTCTCTCTTCTATGGTCTCTTTTCCACACAAGCAAAGACCCTGCGATCAGATCGCAGGGCCGTATCGAAAGGTGAGAAGTGTTGGATCGAATAAACGGTACTCAATGAGACAGATTAAGCAAGCTTCCAGTTGCTAAGGAGATTTACCGGAAAAGAACTGGCGAAAACGCCGTCTCTTCCTTCCCTTACGATGTTTCATGGCAATCAACTACCTTTCGGAAATCCAAGAAACAGGCTTGTGTTTTCCTACCGACAATTGATAAGGGACCACTTCCCACCTGCCTTTTATTACCCGATTGCTGGAAGAATGAAACAAACGATTGATTTAATAATCGTTATATCGTAATATTACAATATAACAATAACAGTTAGGAAGGATGCAGACGGATGGAATCCAATTTTGAAGCTTATCATCGCAGTGCCGATCTGCTCAAGGCGCTGGCGCATCCGGTTCGCCTCTGCATAGTCCGGGGCCTGGTGGAGCAGGGAAGCTGCAATGTCTCGCATATGCAGGAATGTCTGGAGCTTCCCCAGTCTACGGTGTCCCAGCATCTGCAGAAGCTCCGTTCTCTGGGCATCGTGGAGACAGACCGCAGCGGCCTGGAAGTTCACTATTCAGTCAAAGACGAGAAGGTCAAACAAATCATCAAGATTCTACTGGAGGGATTACCCATTGAACGCACTTAATCATCAGCCTGATTCACGCAAAATTGTCATTGTCGGCGGCGTCGCCGGCGGCGCATCCGCTGCCGCCCGGCTCCGGCGTCTGGACGAGAACGCTCACATTGTCATGTTCGAGCGCGGCCCTCATATTTCTTTTGCCAACTGCGGTCTGCCCTATTACATCGGCGGCGAAATCAAGGACCGGTCCCGCCTGTTCGTGCAGACTCCCGAAGCGATGACCGCCCGGTTCGGGCTGGATATCCGCACGGAGAGCGAGGTCGTTGCCCTGAATCCCAACCGGAAGACGGTCACGGTCCGCTCGCGGGAACGCGGCGACTATGAAGAGAGCTATGACGCGGTCATTCTCGCTCCGGGCGCCAAGCCGCTCCTCCCTCCGCTTCCGGGACTGGACAGCCCGCGTGTGCTGACGCTCCGGAATATTGCGGATACCGACCGGATCCGCGAGCAGGCAACCGCTCAGGGCGCACGCTCGGCGATCGTCGTCGGAGGCGGCTTCATCGGCGTAGAGATGGCCGAGAATCTTCAACTGCTCGGCCTGGATGTCACTCTCATTGAAGCGGGCCGGCAGCTGCTCGCGCCGTTCGACCCGGAAATGGCCGCTATGCTGGCCCAGGAGCTGGAGAGCCGCGGCGTTCACATTCTGCTCGGCGATTCGCTGGCCGAAGCGCGGGAGCTGGAGAACGGCGGCATGTCCGTCTCCCTCGCCGGCGGACGGTCCTTGTCCGCCGATCTTCTGATCGCGGCGATCGGTGTGAAGCCGGATACCGATTTTCTGCGGAGCAGCGGACTGAAGCTTGGTCCCCGCGGGCATATTGAGGTCAATGCGTATATGGAGACTTCGCTGGAAGGCGTGTACGCCGCCGGCGATGCGGTCATGACCCAAGATTTCATTCTCGGCGGACCGACTGCCGTTCCGCTTGCGGGTCCGGCCAACAAGCAGGGCCGCATTGCCGCCGACAACGTCTCCGGGCTTCGGACCGAGTACAAAGGAACACAGGGCACAGCCATTGTCAAAGTATTCGGGCTGACCGGCGCGGCAACCGGACGCAACGAAGCGTCCCTGAAGCGGGACGGAATTCCTTATCAGGTCATCCATGTGCATCCGAACTCCCATGCTTCGTATTATCCGGGGGCCATGCCGCTTGTGCTGAAGCTGCTCTTCGCCGCCGACGGCCGTATTCTGGGCGCCCAGGCTGTTGGCGCCGACGGCGCCGACAAGCGCATTGACGTTATTGCAACTCTGATCCGGATGAACGGAACAACCGAAGATCTGACCGAACTGGAACTGGCTTATGCTCCGCCTTACTCCTCGGCCAAAGACCCGGTGAATATGCTCGGCTATGCCGCAGAGAACGTCCGGACCGGAATGGTCCGGGTATACACCGCCGATGAACTGGAGAACCGGGACCCTGAGACGACAATGCTGGTCGATGTGCGGACCGAGCTGGAATTTGCGAACGGCCATATCGACGGCGCAGTTCATCTTCCGGTTGACGAGCTGCGCGGCTCGCTGGACCGTCTGGACCCGTCCAAAGAAATCTGGGTCTACTGCCAGGTCGGTCTGCGCGGCTATACCGCCTCGCGGATTCTGACGCAGCGCGGCTACCGGGTACGCAATCTGTCCGGCGGCTACAAAACCTGGCTGATGTCCGGCTACCGCCCAAAAGATGATCAGCCGGGACAGTCGGCGAATCCGGCTAACGGCAGAACGGAGACCCTTCCGTCTCCCGCGGCCAATACGGCGGAGGAAGAGCTGGATGCCTGCGGGCTGTGTTGCCCGGGACCGCTGATCCGGCTGAAGCAGAGCGTGGATGGAATGGCCGACGGGGCTTCGCTACGGATTACGGCAACCGACCCTGGCTTCTATGAAGACGTTCAGGCGTGGACCACGATGACGGGCAATACCCTGACCGGTCTTCACAGACGTCCGGATGGAATCATTGAGGCTGTCATCCGCAAGACGGCAGGCGGCGGTTCCTCCGCTTCCGCTAAGGACGGGCAGCGCGAAAGCTCCTTCGCCCCGCTCCCGCCTTCCGCCGATCCCGCAAGTACCATGGTCGTGTTCAGCGGCGATCTCGATAAGGCCATCGCCTCCTTCATTATTGCCAACGGAGCCGCTGCCAGCGGAAGAAAGGTGACGATGTTCTTCACCTTCTGGGGTCTGAACGTTCTGCGCAAGCCGGAACGCCAGAAGATTCGCAAGTCGTTCATGGGCCGCATGTTCGGCATGATGATGCCGCGCGGCAGCCGCAAGCTGGCGCTTTCGCGGATGAATATGCTGGGTGCCGGGCCGGTCATGATCCGCTCGCTGATGAAGAGCAAGAACGTCGAGTCGCTGGAATCGCTGATGAAGACCGCCATCGGCCAGGGCGTCGAGCTGGTGGCCTGTCAGATGTCGATGGATCTCATGGGCATCGCCCGCGAAGAATTGATCGACGAAGTCGGCGTCGGCGGTGTCGGCCATTACCTGGGCCGCGCCGACCGCGCTAATCATAATCTGTTTATTTAAAAGGCCGGTGATACGGATGGAATGGCAGATCGACGATTATCAACAGTGGGATGAAGCGGTCTGGGCGGAAATCCGACCGATTTATGAAGAGGCCTTTCCGCACGGAGCGAAGCCGGAGCGGGTACTCCGGGCCATGCTGGAACGCCGGCTGGCCTCCCTTGCCGTCGGAAGGTTGGAGGGCGAAGCCATTGGCTTCGCGCTGTCCGGTACGGTTCCGCTTGCGGAAGAGGCCTCCAGCCTGCGGCTCATTGATTATCTGGCTGTCCGCTCCGATCTGCGCAGCCGGGGAATCGGAGCCCGGCTGGTGGAGGAGCTTGAGCGGCGGGATCGCCGTAGCGGCGAAGCCATCGGCTTTCTGATCGAGGCGGAAGCCGGCGAGACCCCGGAAGACCACAGCCGGAACCGGTTCTGGGAACGGCTCAGTTTTGTCCCGACAGAGTATGTGCACACTTACATCTGGGTCCCCGAACCCTATCGGGCTTATGTCAGACCCCTAGATCCGGCACAGCCGGTACCCCGCGACGGACGCGCGCTGTTTCAATGCATCGAAACTTTTCACAAAGCTGCCTTTATGCGTTATGATAAACGGGAGTGACCATCCGAGTATCCGCATAAAGGAGAGCTGACGATGAACAGCAAACTGGTATTCTTTCTTGGACCTGCCGGAGCCGGCAAGACGACCTTGGCCAAAGCCCTTGCTTCCCGCCGCAAATGTGCGTTCTTTGATATGGACGTGCTGATGCGGCCGGCTTCGGATGTCATCATGACCATGCTCGGGCTGGACCCGAACGACCGCGATTCGGCCGATTACAAGAAGTACTGCCGCGATCTCGGCTACCGCCTTACTATGGATGCGGCCCTGGACAATGTGGAGCTCGGCGTCGATTCCTTCGTGGTCGGCCCCTTCACCAAGGAAGCGGCCAATCCCGGCTGGATCGCCGAAGAACTGGCCAAGATCGGACGCACTACGGAAGAGGTCGATGTGTATGTCGTGCTGGTCCATCTCGCCAACGAGGAGCTCTACCGCTCCCGGATCGAAGGACGGCACCTGAAGCTGGATGAATGGAAGCTCCGCAACTGGGAGCAGTTCCGCGCCGCGCTGAATGTCCGGTCGGTAACCTGGCCGCTGCCGGAGGGCCGTGTGCTCAAGATCGACAATTCAAGTCCCGACGTGAATGCCACGGCCTTGGAACTGGAGCGGCAGCTCTATGCCGGCAGTGCCGAGGCGGCCAGACCGTAAGAGCGGTCCATTCTCAATCTGCACATTCTGCACTTGTATCTGTACCATGCACATGCACATGCCAAGAAGAAGCCGGCGAATCCGCCGGCTTCTTCTTGTTCCTTGTTCTTGGGTCACAATAATTCGGAAGTGCCGCTATAAAGACCGGGCGCCAAACGTATCCCCGCCTTCAATGGTTCCGGAATCGAATCCTTTCTGGAACCAGCGCTTCCGTTGCTCCGACGAGCCGTGGGTGAAGCTCTCCGGAACGGCATAGCCCTGCGCTTTCTTCTGCAGCGTATCGTCCCCGACCGCGCTTGCGGCCGTCAACGCCTCGTCGATGTCTCCGACATCCAGCAGGTTCTTGTCCTGGGCGTAATGGGCCCAGACCCCCGCCAAATAATCGGCTTGGAGCTCAAAGCGGACCTGGTAGGCATTATCCTGCTGCATCCGGGCGCTGTATTTGTCTGTGGTGCCGAGCAGCGTCTGGACATGGTGGCCGACTTCATGCGCGATGACATAGGCCATGGCAAAATCGCCGGGCGCCTGAAACTCGCTCTGAAGCTCGTTGTAGAAGCTGAGGTCGATGTACAGTTTCTGATCGCCCGGGCAGTAGAACGGCCCCACGGCCGAGCTGGAGTACCCGCAGGCCGACTGCACGCTTCCGCTGTACAGGACCAGCGTCGGGTTCTTATAAGTCATGCCTTGCTCCTTAAACACCTCGCCCCATACATCCTCGGTATCCGCGAGAACGACCGATACGAACTGGGACAGCTCCTCCTGCTGCTCTTGCGATACTGCGCTCTGCTGGGTACCCGCCACGGTTCCCGAATTGGTGGACAGCACCGTGCCGAGCACGTCGCCAAGACTTCCTCCGCTGAGCAGGGTCACGATAGCTACGATAATGACGCCGGTGATTCCTCCTCCGACGAGCTTGCCGCCGCCGCTCATGCCCCGGCGATCCTCCACATTGCTGCTTGTTCTTCTACCCTGCCATTTCATAAGTCAGCCTCCTTGCTCTTCTGGGTTCCATTCTCGTTAGATTCAGGCTCGTTATATGACATATACCCCACTTGGGCGGGAAACGACCCTCTTTTTGCGAATCCGTTTGGCGAACGGAATGGAACCTTCGCAAGACGGGCAACCTAACGGCGCTTGCGAAATTCAACTCAAAGGAGCGATCATTGCTTGAGCGGAATATTGGGAGGCAACTCTAAAGACGAACCGATGCACTACGGAGAAATTTATCAGGTCTGGCAGGCTTCCATGGTAGCCAAGGGCGCCATTTCCTGTTACCGGGCCTATCACTTTCATGCCGGAGACAAGGATTTGAAGAAGCTGCTGGATTCCTTTATCGATCAGGCCGAGCTGGAAGTGAGCGAATGCGACAAGCTGCTGACGGACCAGGGTCTGGCCCTGGCCCCTTCCATGCCGGACAGAGCCGAAGCCAGACTGGAAGATATTCCGGCCGGAGCCCGGTTCACCGATCCCGAGATTGCGGCTAAGCTGGCCGCCGACAACGCATCTGCTCTGGTTGCCTGCAGCATGGTGATGGGCCAGAGCATCCGCGAAGACATCGGCGCGCTGTTCGCCAAGTACCATGCATCCAAGGCCGCGCTTGGACTGAAGACGCTGCACTTGCTGAAGGAGAAGGGCTGGCTGGTTCCTCCTCCGCTGCTTGCCAAGCGACCGGAATAAGGACAGCGGTCAGTCCCATCGTAAAAAAGACCTTCGGGATTCCCGAAGGTCTTCTTCTTGCTTGACTTTATCTGTGTCAGGCGTGAAATTCGCGTCCGTCCCGAACCGCTTCTACATACCCGGCCCGAATGACGAAATCGCCAAAATGCTCTCCTGCCAAGCGTTCCTTGGCGTAGCGCCCGAACATGGGTTCCAAGGTGCCGAGAATGTCGCTCTCAGTAATGTTCTCTTGGTACAGCTTAGCCAGCCGGTCGCCGGTAAATCCGCCGCCCAGGTACATATTGTACCGCCCCGGAGCCTTCCCGATGAACGCCAGCTCCGCCAGCGCAGGACGGGCGCAGCCGTTCGGGCAGCCGGTCATGCGGATGACGATATCCTCGTCCCGCAGCCCGTTCTGCTCCAGCATCGGTTCGAGCTTGTCGAGAAGGGACGGGAGGTAGCGCTCCGATTCCGCCATCGCAAGGCCGCAGGTCGGAAGCGCTACGCAGGCCATCGAATTGCGGCGGAGTGCGGAATAGTGAACGCCGTCGGTCAGGGCATACTGCGCGATCAGCGCTTCAATCTTCTTCTTCTTCTGGGGCGTGACGCCGCCGATAATGAGGTTCTGGTTGGCGGTCAACCGGAAGTCCCCGGTATGGATTTTGGCAATCTCGCGCAGTCCCGTCATGAGGGGGTAGCCCTCCTCATCCTGGATGCGTCCGTTCTGGATGAACAGGGTGTAATGCCATTTGCCGTCCGAGCCTTTGACCCAGCCGTAGCGGTCGCCGTTGTGAAGAAAATTGAACGGCCGGGCCTCGGCCAGCTCCCAGCCCAGACGGCTGTGCAGTTCGCCGCGGAGCCAGTCCAGACCGCGGTCGTCGATCGTATACTTGAACCGCGCGTGCTTACGCACCGCCCGGTCTCCGTAGTCGCGCTGGATGGTAACGGTCTTCTCGGCCACTTCGATCAGCTGGTCGGGCGTGCAGAAGCCGATCAGCTTGGCTACCTGGGGATACGTCTTGGTGTCGCCGTGGGTCATGCCCATTCCCCCGCCTACCGCGACATTGAAGCCCTGTAGAACGCCGTTCTCCACAATGGCGATAAATCCGAGATCCTGGGAGAAGACGTCGACGTCGTTGGACGGCGGAACGGCGATGCCGATCTTGAATTTGCGCGGAAGATAGACCGGTCCGTAGATCGGCTCCACCTCGCCGGCATCGCGGGAATCGACGACCTTCTTCTCGTCCAGCCAGATTTCGTGGTAAGCGCGCGTGCGGGGATCGAGGTGATCGCTCACGCGGCGGGCCAACTCATAGACTTCGCTGTGAATGTCGGATTGATAAGGGTTCGGATTGCACATCACATTCCGGTTGACGTCGCCGCAAGCCGCCAGGGTGCTCAATAGCGCTTCGTTGACTTCCCGGATCGTGTTCTTGAGGTTCCACTTGATTACGCCGTGCAGCTGGAACGACTGGCGGGTGGTCAGCCGGATCGTGCCGTTGCCGTATTTGTGGGAGATCCGGTCCATCATCAGCCACTGGTTCGGCGTAACGACGCCTCCCGCAGCCCGGACGCGCAGCATGAATTGGTAGGCCGGCTCAAGCTTGGATTTGGCGCGCTCGGCCCGCAGATCGCGGTCATCCTGCATATAGCTGCCGTGGTGCTTCATCAGGCGGTTGTCGTCCTCGGGAATCGAGCCGGTTATGGGATCCGCCAGCGTCTCTTCCAGGCTTCCCCGCAAATAATCGCTGCGCCGCTTAATGTCCTCCACATCGCTGTGGGGACGGTCCTGGGGCGGATAAAGTTCATTCAGTGCCATGTTTCCATTCTCCTCTCGCAGTGCCGGGGAAGTCTTAGTAGACATCCCGCTGGTAACGTTTCTGCTGAACAAGCTCTGTCAGATAGTCCTCCGCCGCTTCAGCCGCAAGGCCGCCGTGTTCCCGGAGAATCTGTACGAGCGCGGCGTGAACGTCATGCGCCATCCGCTTCTCATCTCCGCATACATAGACGGCCGCGCCTTCCTTCAGCCATTGGTACAGCTCGGCGCTCTTCTCCAGCATCCGGTGCTGCACATAGACCTTGCGGTCGGTATCCCGGGAGAAGGCCACATCCATCCGGGTCAGCACGCCGTCCTTCAGCCAGCGCTGCCACTCGGTCTGGTACAGGAAATCGGTGGAGAAATGCTGATCGCCGTAGAACAGCCAGCTCTTCCCGGATACGCCGGTCTCCTCGCGCTCGGCGAGGAACGACCGGAACGGCGCTACGCCGGTTCCCGGTCCGATCAGAATGATCGGCGTCTGCGGGTCCTCGGGCAGTTTGAAGTTCGAGTTCGATTGGATGAAGACCGGCAGCTTGTCCCCGGGCCGGACGCGTTCGGCAAGTCCGACGGAGCAGACGCCGTACCGGCTCCGGCCCCGCTCTTCATAACGAACGGCACGGACGGTGATATGGACTTCACCCTCATGCGCTGTCGGGCTGCTCGAGATCGAATACAGCCGGGGCGGGATGCGGCGCAGCAGGCCGGTCAGTTCCGGAGCGCACAGGCCACGGAGACCGTAGTCGCGGACCAGGTCGAGCAGATCGCTGCCGGCGAGATAGCTGCGCAGCTCCTCTTCCCGTCCGGATTCCAGCAGTCCGCCGATTCCGCTAGCCGGCGCAGTCGCCGCAATGCTGGCAAGCAGCGGCTTGGTAAGTACCGTAATCTCATAATACCGGGTGAGCGCGTCGCGCAGCGGAAGCGGAGTGCCGGACTTCCCAGCGGTCACGCGCTCTTCCGCATCCCAGCCCATGGCCTCTATCAGCTCGGCCACAAGCTCCGGATGGTTCTCGGGGTAGACGCCGAGGCTGTCTCCCGGCTCATAGGTCAGCCCGGAGCCTTCCAGCGACAACTCCATATGCCGGGTCTCCCGGTCGGAGCCACGGCCGTTCAGGTTCAAATTCTCCAACACTTCCGCATAGAACGGATTGCTGCGGGAGTACTGCGGTTCGCCGCCCGCGTCGATCGGAGCCGTCACCGGAATTCCGGCAGCGGCGGAAGCCGAGCCGCTCTCCGCCGACAGCGCTCCGATCACGCTGTTCATCCAGCCGGCCGCCGGTTCGTCGAAGTCCACGTCGCAGTCGACCCGCGGCACGAGCCGCTCGCCGCCCAGCTCTTCCAGACGCTTGTCGAAGTCCTTTCCGGTCTGGCAGAAGTACTCGTAAGAGGTATCGCCAAGCGCCAGCACCGAGTAGCGGAGACCGTTCAGTCCCGGCGCCCGTTTGCTGTGGAGGAACTCATGGAAGGCCAGCGCATTGTCCGGCGGCTCGCCTTCGCCATGCGTGCTGACCAGCACCAGGAGGTTCTCCACCTTCTTAAGATTATTCGGCTTGAAATCGCTCATGGCCGAGAGCGTGACGGCAAATCCGCCTTCCTCCAGCTTCTTCGCCAGCTTCTTGGCCAGCCCCCGGCAGTTGTCCGTCTGCGATCCGAACAGGACGGTCACCTCGCGGGAGACCGCCGGAGACGGCGCCGCAGCCGGAGCCGCCGAGCCGGAAGCCTCCGTCCCGGTTCCGGCTGCCGGAGAGCCGGAGACGGCAAGGCTTTCTCCCGGTGCGGCGGTTAAATATCCGCTGAGCCAGATGCGCTGGTACGCGTTCAGCGTCGGCAACAGACGCGTCAGAAGCTCGGTCTGTTCTTGATTAAAAGGACTGTTGGTTACTTGAAGTTCCACAATTTCCACCCCGCAAATTTGGCCCTGGTCCAAATCCTAGTATTTTAGTCCAGATTAATGTTTTCTGTATTGAAGCTAACACAGGTTCCGGGAACGGTCAATTCGCTTGAATTTATGGAAGCTATCAATTCCCTTTATACCTTCCCGTATCCGGGCCGCCCGCCTGTCTCTGCCGGGTGCTGGTTCGTTCTGCTGTGTCCCTCTTCCGCATGCAAAAAGCCCGCCCATCCGGGCGGGCGGGGTGCTTCCTGCGCGCGTGCAGGCACGGCTGTCGGCGTCAGATCAGCGCAATGGCAAGCAGGGTGAACAGACTTAGCGTGATAAGCGGATTATAGGCGTACCCGTAGCCGTACGGGGTGAACGCCGACGTCGAGGCGCTTTTCTGATCCGGACGGAGATACACGTTCTGTTGGTCGACATTCACGATCACGCCTTGATACTGCTGGCCGTCGTGGGTCAGAATCTTGACGCGCCGGTTCTTCAATTGCATGCAGTTATAATATGCATCCATCATTGAGCATCATTCCTCCCTTATGCCGTCATGCTATGCGGGGCGGGGAGAAGCGGAAACGGCAAATGACCCAAGCCCGGTATCCGCTCCCGCGGAGGGAGGAACCGTCTTGGGCCATTTTGTAGGAAGAGACCAGGATCAGACGAACGTCTTCACCAATAAGAACAGGTTAAGCGCGACGACAAGGGCCGCAATCATCCAGCCAAGCACCGTTGTGCCCCTACGGTTGACGAGACCGCCCATCACCGACTTGCTGCTCGTGAACATAATAAGCGGGATCAAGGCAAAGGCAATGCCGAACGAGAGAATGACCTGGCTGATAATCAGCGCCCGGGTCGGATCGACCCCGCACAGAATGATGGCCAGCGGCGGAATCGTAGTAATCGCGCGGCGCAGATACACATTGATCTTCTTGTTGATGAAGCCTTGCATGACGACATCGCCGGCCATCGTGCCGACCGAGGCGCTGGAGAGTCCGGCAATCAGAAGGCCAAGACCGAAGGCTCCTGCGGTAACCGGACCGATCAGGCGGCCGAATTCGTAATAGGCCACTTCCAGATCCTCGACGGCCAGACCGCTCTTGTGGAACAGCGACGCGGAGACGATGACCATCGCCATATTCACGGCTCCCGCAATCAGCATCGCGATAATGATATCAATAAATTCAAGCTTGAAGATGCGCTTCTTCTCTTCATCGTTCTTGCCGACGATGCGGTTCTGGGTCAGCGAGGAATGAAGATAAATGGCATGGGGCATTACGGTTGCCCCCAGAATGCCGGCGGCCAGCAGAACGCTGTCCACGCCGTCAAAGCGAGGAGTAACGAGGCCATGCGCGACGGCGGCCATATCCGGCTTCGCCATGAACACCTGGAAGGCAAAAGCGAGGACGACCACCAGAATCATGGCGGCGATGCCGGCCTCAAGCCAGCGGTAGCCGCGGCGCTGAAGCCCCAGGATGGCAAAGGAGCCGACGGCCGTAATCAGCGCGGCGGGCAGCATAGGAATATCGAAGAGCAGATAGAGTCCAAGCGCCGCTCCCAGAAACTCCGCCAGATCGGTAGCCATAATGACCAGCTCGCTCTGGACCCAGAGGAACCAGGAGGCTTTCTTCGGGAATCGGTCATGCGCGACTTCGGGCAGATTGCGTCCGGTGGCAATGCCGAGCTTGGCGGACAACGTCTGAATAAGCACCGCCATCAGATTCGATCCGAAGATGACCCACAGCAGCATATACCCATAGGTGGAGCCTGCGGTAATATTGGTTGCAAAATTGCCGGGGTCCAGATAAGCCACAGCGGCGATGAAGGCCGGCCCGAGGAACGGAATCAGCCGCTGCAGACCCTTCCCCCCTCCCTGAAAGACCGATTCGGCGGTCCGGGAATGCGCGTCCTTGCTTCGGGCAGCGCTAACAGTGTATGTTGGTTCCATCTTTCTTTCCTCCCCGCCTAAATATTAGTCCAAGTCATAAATGTTTGCTCAATGCAACTTTTGATTACGTTCATTATAGACTTTCATACCCGTTTTGTAAACCATTCCCCCGCCTAAATTCAGATTTCATGCAAAAAAGACGGCAGTCCGGGTTCTCTCCGGACTGCCGCCGATCATTCTCTTGCTGCGCCGGCTCAATTCGCCGGCTCTATTTCTTCCCGCCTCCTGCCGCTTCCGCTCTTGGCCGCAGCCGGCCGCCCTCCAGCACCAGCACCCGGTCGCACCATTCCAGCATCCGCTCGTCGTGGGTTACCATTACCGCCGCCTTGCCTTCCTCCTTCACCTCGTCCGCCAGCATTCGGACGACTTCAATTCCCCGCTCGTAGTCGAGGCTTGCCGTCGGTTCATCCGCCAGAAGGAGCGCCGGATCGTTCATCCAGGCGCGGGCGATTGCCGCCCGCTGGCGTTCTCCGCCGGAGAGCTGCTCGGGATAATGGCGGCGCCGGTCCCACAGACCGAGCCGCTTCAGCAGGCGCTCTGCCTTGCGCTTGCCTTCGCCTGCCGGAAGACCGCCGAGCCGGGCGGCCAGATGAAGCTGCTCTTCCACCTTGAGATAAGGGAGCAGGTGGGCGCTCTGGAACATGAAGCCGATCCGGCGGAGCCGGAGATCGGCGAGCTCGCGTTTGCTTTTGCCCGACAACAGCTCGCCGCCGATGGAGATTTCGCCGCCGGTCGGGGTCAGAAGCGCCCCGGCCAGAGACAGGAACGTGCTCTTGCCGGAGCCCGAAGGGCCGAGAACCGCGACGAATTCGCCTTCGCGGACCTCGAGATCGAGGTTCTGCAGCACCGTCAGCGTACGGTCACCGTCCCCGTAAGTCTGGGTTACGCCGCTCATCTTCAATTGAGTCTTATTCATGCCGCCGCCCTCCCGATTGCGTCCAGCGCATCAATTCGGGCCACGCGCAGCACGGATACGAGCGATCCCGCTGCGGCTACACCCAGGAAGAGCGTTCCGGTGAGCAGCATCGTGTCCGGCTCCAGCCGAAACGGCATCGCTTCGGGCAGCATCCCCTTCACCAGCAGGGTGAGCGCGGTGCCGGCGCCGATACTGACCACGGATAGCGTCAGCACCTGCGACAGCACGCTCCAGCCGAGATAGCCCGTCCGGGTGCCCATTGCTTTCAGGATGCCGAATTGGCCGGTCTTCTGAATCGTGATGACATAGAAGAAGACGGCCAGCACGAACGCGGAAATGACGAACAGGAAGACAATCATCATCAGCAGGGAATTCTGCTCGGCCGCATAGCCGGGCACCGCCCGGATCGCTTCGTTCTTCGTCAGCAGCTCCAGCCCCTGGGCCTTGGCCGCGCGGGCCAGCTCATTGTTCTGACCGGCCCCGGCCGTCAGCGCAATGGCGTTGTAAGGCGCCGACGTCAGCTTCTTCCCGGCCCCGCTCGTCGCCTGCTTGTATTTCAGCCAATCGGCCGAATTCAGAAAGACGACCGGAGTATGGCTGTAGGAGTAGTCCCGGACAAAGCCGGCGATGGTCCAGCTCAGCCCGGAGACCGGGTCTTCCAGCTTCCCGCCGATTCGGGCGCCGGACTCCTTCAACTTGAGATCAGCCACAACTTCGCCTGACCCGGCTTCGGAGACCGCGTGCCCTTCCGCAATTTCGGGAGCCAGCGAACGCTTCATGTCGATTCCGAACAAGGTCACATCCAGCTTGCCTCCGCTTCCGCCCGCAAGTAAGGTGGCGGTCTGAACGCCGAGCCAGTCGGCATTCTCTTCCCCGGCCGCTGCCCGGACCGCACTCAGCTGGTCCCCGTCCAGCATGGAGCCGCGGAACTTCCGCTCCGCATCTTCCTGAACGGCAAACACGGGGGACTTCATATGATCCAGAGCCGAAATATTGGCATAAGCCAGCCCTTTGGCAAGTCCGGTTACGAACAGCACCAGAAAAGAAATCAGCAGCATGATGGCTGCGATCAGTGCGTACCGGGACTTGGCATGGCGCATTTCCCGCAAAGCCAGAAACATCTAGTTCTCCTCCTTGAATCCGTGATGGACTCAGTCTACCGGAGAAAAATGAACGCAGTATGAATAACAGGTTACAAATGGCGGCCGGGCAGATGCACTGTGAATACGGTCCCCTGTCCCGGCTGGCTGGATACCTCCACGGAGCCGCCGTGCACCTCCACGATCTTGCGGACAATGGCAAGGCCCAGGCCGCTGCCGCCCGCCTCCCTTGTCCGGGCTTCGTCCGCTTTGTAGAATCGGTCAAAGATCAGCGGCAGCCGCTCGGCGGGAATGCCTTCGCCCGTATCCCGGATCTCCACCGTGCAGCCGCCCCCCTTCGCGGATGCGGCGCTGACGGTAATCTCCCCGCCGGGCGGCGTGTGCTTGATGGCGTTGGACAAGAGATTCATCCAGACCTGGTGCAGCAGATTGGCATCGCCGTCCGTGTCCAGGTCGGGAACCGACAGGCGCAGAGCCAGCTGACGTTCGCTGAGTCGCCACTCCAGCATCCGGGCCAGCTGACGGAACTGGTCCCGCAGGTTGAAGCGGGACAGCTCCAGTCGGCCCGGGTCGTCATCGAGCGCGGACAAGGTCAGCAGCTGCTTGCTGAGCAGGGACAGACGGCGGCTCTCCTCTTCGATAATCGCCAAATATTCGCGCCGCTTCTCCGGCGCAAGCCCGTCGTCGCGGAGCGTATGGGCGAATCCTTGGATCGAGGTCAGCGGAGATTCGATCTCATGCGACACATTGGCCACGAACTCCTGGCGGCTCCGGTTCGTGCGTTCTAATTCGCGGCTCATCGCCGTAAAACTGCGGGCCAGATCGCCCAGCTCATCCCGCCGCCTTGTGTTCAGACGGATGTCGTACCTTCCCCGGGCAATGGTGCGGGCGGCTTCCGTCAGCCGGACAATCGGGCGGACGACATGCAGCACTGTAATGAGCAGGAACACGAGGCTCAGCAGCAGGGTAAGGGCAATAATCATGGCAAAAAAACCGCGAAGTTCTCCGAACTGCGTGACCGGATCGGGCCGCAGGAACAGGGCGTAGCTCCGGCCCTGATAACCGAGCGGCACCCCGACCGTATTCCGAAGCTCATTGTCGAAGAAGCCGGTTACGAACGCTTCCCTCGGAAAATCGGCAATTCCGTGGTAGATGCCGCCGGCGAGCACGGCGTCCACTTCGGCCTCCGGCAGGTCGTTCTCTCGGAACGGCTGCCCGTAGAACCGGTTCTCGCCGCTGCCGTCGGTGAGATAGATTTTGTAGCCGAGAGCGGCGGTCGTCCGCAGGTAGCTGTCCAGTTCCCCGGCATGCGATTCGCCGAAGCGGCTGACTTCAAGGGCCATCCGCGTCAATTTGGCGTCGTTTCTCGACTTGACATTGACCTGGTAATACAGATTGGACATCAGAAAAGCTAGAACGCTGCTGGCGACAACGACGGAGCAGAAGACCGCGCACATTCGCACATAGAGGGATTTCATGCGTTCCCCGCTTCCAGCTTGTAGCCGATTCCCCGGATCGTCCGGATTCGGAAGCTCCCGTCATGCTCGGCGAACCGCTGCCGCAGCCTTTTGATATGGACATCGACCGTCCGGTCGTCTCCTTCATAATCCAAGCCCCATACCCGCTCAATCAGCTCGCTGCGCGAGAAGAGCCTCCCGGGATACTGGGCAAGCTGCGCGAGCAGCTCGAATTCCTTCACCGGCAGCAGCAGCGTCTCGTCGCCTGCGGTGATCTCATAGTTCCGCCGGTCGATCAGCACGCGGCCGATCCGGATTTTGTCCAGGGAAGGCACGTCATAGCGTCGGAAAAGCGCCTTGATGCGAAACAGCAGCTCTTCGGGTTCAAACGGCTTGGTCACATAATCGTCCGTCCCCTGAAGGAACCCCTGCTCCTTGTCGCTGAGCTGCTGCCGCGCCGTGAGCAGAATAATCGGGATGTCGTACGTATCGCGGATGATCCGGCACAGCTCCAGTCCGTCCAGCCCAGGCATCATCACATCCAGTATAGCAAGATCAACCGGCGCAGCCTCCAGGCGCTCCCTGGCTTCCAAGCCGTCCGCCGCTTCCAGTACCTGATATCCCTCTCCGGTCAGCACCTGGCGGAGCAGCGACCGGATATGGGGATCATCGTCGGCTACCAGCATCGTTCTCATGATGAACCTTCACTCTCCCGCCTTGAATTCATGACTGTCAGTATAGCATAAAAAAAGAGGCTGTCCCAAAAGTAGAATTTTCTAAGCTGAGAGGGACCACCT
>NZ_VYKK01000016.1 GCF_008710135.1 Paenibacillus spiritus
AACCTAGGTGTTTTTTTCAATGTCCACTAAATGGGGTCTTGACCATCTTTCGGCGGTGGTTTTTTGTTATGAAACCGAGGCTAACGGCCTGTGTTTTGAGTGACATTTTTGTCACCGACAGGTCTTAAGTTACAAGTATAATGAAAGTATGCAATCTATATGCACAATGAGCAGCGACTCATGGACTACTCAAAGAGCAGACAATCCAGATCCGCATGTATCCTTGGATACATGGTGAAGCAAGGAGGGAAGCCGGAAATGAGAGCACTTGTCAGGGTAAGAATGCTCCTGATTCTATGCCTGTCCGTTATCTGGTTGAGCGCATGCGGTTCCAACCAGCCTTCTTGGAAAACTTATGAGGGCGCGCAGAATGAGAAATCTTTTCCCGTTCCCAAAGAAGCCAATTCATCCGACCGTACCACGACAAATGCCGCGATGGATTATGTACGTTATTCGCTGCCGGGACTTAAAGGCGAGAAGCCGATACCGGACCCTTATTACAAGGAGATAGAGGCGTGGGGATGGCAAGAGGAGGAGCAGAATGATCAGAAGGAGCAGAGCGGATCAGAATCTTCCTATACCTTTATGAAGGAAGGGCGAATCATTCACTTAACGCTGCATAATGGTTATTTTATCGTGATGGTTCCCAAAGAAAAGAAGGAGGCAGTCCTGGAGATCGGAGCTCCTTAATCACATTAGGGCGGTTCATAGCCATTCATTGGCTGGTGAACCGCCCTGTCTGTTTTAGAATCTCATGGGTTACGGTGAATAGCATGCCGCTTCGGCTGGCCCAAATTTCAGCATATCATCCTGACGTCTCCACCCAAAGCGCAGCAGGATATAGAAGCGCGGACCGAGAATCCATAAATGAATTAATGCCAGGGATACGGTGAAGGCTGGAGGCGTCCATACGATGAACATGGCGGTTACCGCGAAGCCAATCCAGAAGGTGTGGAGCTGGGCGGCACGAAACAGTCGATAAGGCGCATACTGTTCGGGCATATAACCGACCCAGGGAAGATTCAGGGTGAATCTCCATCGCTTTCGGACGGGATATCCGGCAATCAGCAGAACGGACCGGGCAATTACATAATGGATCCAGAGCACAACCGGCAGGGCGATCATGCAATAGACAACGCTGAACACGGATAGTGTGAAAGTCTCTGCCACTGCAAAAAGGAGTGGAGCCCACTGAAAGATAAGCAGAACGGGGCGGGGCACCGTCATTTTCTTAATCAGTTTGTAGTGGTAGTAGGTAGCGGCGGATTTGTCGGTATCCTTCGTTCTAACCAAGCATTTGAACCTCCCTGTCGCAGTTCTCATAACCCTTCTATCGGCCAGAATGGATAAAATCTTAAATGAGAGGTTCACGGGGGCAAGCGGCCCGGCATAAAATGGGCGTAGAATAAAAAAAGGCGTAAAAAGACTAGCAACCGGGTTTAAAATACTAGGGAGTGTATCATACTGATTCTAAAAGAGTCAAGGTGGGATGGCTATGGAAATGGAGAAGGACTGTACCTGCATTATTTGCGGACAGGAGAAGGAGCAAGGAATTCGCATCGTCTCCCATTTTATATGTGAGGATTGTGAGGCGGAAATGGTGCGGACGGAGACAGAGGATGCCAAGTACCGCTTTTTTATCGGACGGATGAAGAAGATTGGATTGCAAAAGAATGCATGAGGCGCAGCGGATCCAGGGGAATAGAAAGGGCTTCGTTTCCATAGGGGAGCGGAGCCTTTTTACAATGGAAGACGGAAAAAGCGACAAATCTGCCTGTTATGCGTTAAAATGAAGCTATGAGAGCTGGAGGGAAGAAGGCAAGGATGAGTCGCAGGCATGAACGGGCACCGATCTATGAAATGATGGAAGCGTACGCGCGAAGGAAAGATGTATCTCTGCATGTTCCCGGACATAAAGACGGGGCTGTCTATTCCTCTGAAGCAGCAGGATTCTTGAGGGATATCATGAAAGTCGATTTGACGGAGATTACAGGCAGCGATGATCTGCATCATCCGGAAGGGGTCATCCGCGAGGCGCAGGAGCTGGCAGCGGATTGCTTCGGGGCGGAAGAGAGCTTCCTGCTGGTAGGAGGAAGCACGGCCGGCAATCTCGGGCTGATTCTGACGGTATGCGATCAGCCTGGCAAGCTGCTGCTGCTCCAGCGAAACGTTCACAAGTCAGTCCTCCACGGGCTGATGCTGGCCGGGGCGCGGGGCGTCTTTCTGGACCCGCAGCTTGATCCGGCCAGCGGGCTGGCGGTTGCACCGGGGGCTGAAACGGTGCGCAGGGCTCTGGCGGCCTACCCGGAGGCCGCCGCCGTCCTGGTGACCATGCCGAATTACTATGGCATGGGAGGGGATCTCGCGTCCCTGGCGGAAGTCTGCCACGAGCACGGTGTGCCGCTGCTGGTGGATGAAGCCCACGGGGCGCATTACGGGCTGCACCCGGCGCTGCCGCGGGGTGCGCTGCAGGCCGGCGCGGACGGTGTCGTCCAGTCCACGCACAAGATGCTGGCCGCGATGACCATGGGAGCAATGCTCCATGTTCAGGGGCCAAGGCTCGACCGCGCGCTGCTGCGGCAGCGGCTCGCCATGATTCAGAGCTCCAGCCCATCGTATCCGCTGATGGCTTCGCTCGATCTGGCGCGCCGGGAGCTGCATGTCCGGCGCGAGGAAGCCTTCACGGCGGGGCTGGCCGCCGTGGATAGGCTCCGGCGCGGCCTGGCGGAGCTGCCGCGCTTTCCGCTCCTGCTGCCGGCGCAGCAGGAGGACCGCAGCCCCGGGGACAGCGATTCCCCGGGGGAAGCGACCGCCCCGTGCGGAGCCGGGGCAGGATATACAGCCCAGGACCCGTTCAAGGCCGTCATTCATGACGGCTGCGGCGTACTGGGCGGGTTCGAGCTGCAGGCGCGGCTTGAAGCCAAAGGCTTCGTGCCGGAGATGTGCGATGACCGCTATGTCGTCCTGGCGCTAAGCCTGGGATCGCGGGCCGAGGAGATGGCGAATCTGCTGGATGCGCTGCGGGAAATTGACCGCGAGGCTCCTGCTGGCTCAGACGCATGGAAGAGCGGAGAGGATAAAGAGAGAGAGGGCTTAGGCAGCCCTCAAGGGGATTTTTCCACGTGGAACATTTCTGCTTCCGGCTTCTCAGAGCCGGTTCATTTCTCTCTGGCGCCGGTGCGCCCGCAGGATACAGAGCATGTATCGTTTGAAGAGTGTGCGGGAAGAAGAGCCGCGGAGATGATCATCCCCTATCCGCCCGGCATACCGCTGCTCTATCCCGGAGAGGTCATTCGCAGGGAGACGGCGGAGCGGCTGAAGGCGTTGCAGACGGCAGGGGCCAGGTTCCAAGGAGCGGAATCCACGAAGACCGGAACGATACAGGTATACCGAAGAGAGGCGTGAGTCAGAACATTGAGACATCAGGGACTTTTTATTACGATTGAGGGCGGAGACGGGGCGGGCAAAACCACTGTAATCGGAAGAATGGCTGCCTATTTACAGGGCCGTTCGCTGCCTTATCTGATTACGAGAGAGCCGGGCGGAATTGAGATCGCGGAGAAGATCCGCAGTATTATTCTGAACCCGGAGCACACCGCCATGGATGCAAGAACGGAAGCGCTCCTGTATGCCGCCTCGCGCGCGCAGCACCTGGCAGAGCGGGTAGAACCGGCGCTGAAGGACGGACTGGTGGTACTATGCGACCGTTTTGTCGACAGCAGTCTGGTCTATCAGGGACATGCCAGAGGGCTTGGAATGGATGAGGTCGAGGCAATCAATCAGTTCGCTACAGGCGGACGTACGCCGGATCTGACGGTATATCTCGATATTCCCCCTGAAGATGGACTTGCCCGTATCAATGCCAGCGGACAGCGAGAGGTGAACCGGCTGGATCTCGAGAGTCTGGCCTTCCATAAGCGGGTAAGAGAAGGGTACCTTCTGCTGGCCAAGAAGCATCCGGAACGGATCGTGACGCTGGATGCGAACCGCCCGGTGGCCGTGGTCGAGCAGGAATTGATCCGGACGCTGGAAGATCGGATTCTAAAGGATTTATAGACCGGGACGACGAATAAAAATAAGAGTAAGCTAACCGGTTAAAGGTCAAATCACAAGGAGGAACGTTCGATGAAACTGATTATTGCCATTATTCAGGATAAGGACAGCAACCGGCTGTCGAGCGAACTGGTCAAGGCGAATTTTCGGGCAACGAAGCTGGCCAGTACCGGCGGCTTCCTTCGCGCAGGGAATACGACATTCATGATCGGGGTCGATGACGGACAGGTGGAGGCCGTGCTGAACGTAATCCGCAACAGCTGCAAGGTTCGCGAGCAGCTCGTGACTCCGGTGACGCCGATGAGCGGCACGACAGATTCCTACTTGCCGCTTCCGGTTGAGGTTCAGGTCGGAGGCGCGACGGTATTCGTGATGCCGGTAGACCGGTTCGAGCATTACTAGAAGCTGCAAAAGAGCCGCTGCCGGAAGACCTTCGGCAGCGGCGGTTAAGCGGTAGATGAGCAGGGAATTCATATTCTTCATTTTATATAGAGGCGGTGAATCAACCGTGAAGATCAACCCGAATTTCCGCCCCATCAAAGGGGAGCTGTCGGTCGGTGAATCGGCGGGGAAGCCGGTTCAACAGAAGAATTTCTCCGATGTCTTTCAACAGCAGGGACAACAGGCTTCGCGCGATGAACTGACCCGTCAGCTGCAGGAGATCCGGACCCAGGGGGACCGTCTCTCCAAGTCGATGACCGTCCGGGAGCTGGCGATTTACCGGGCAATGGTCAAGCGGTTTCTGGAGGAGACCGCACGGCGCGGCGTTGCCTTGAGGGACAAGAAAGGCTGGGACCGCAGAGGCCGGGGCAAGCAGTATAAGCTGCTGGAAGAGATTGATGAGGCGCTGCTGGCCATGGCCGATGAGCTGCTGGAGAGCGAGCAGGGGCGTATTGAGCTTCTGGGCAAAGTTGGCGAAATCCGCGGTATGCTGATTAATCTGACGTTTTAGTATAGATTGTGGAGGAGGACATCATGGCTTTTGGAGATATACGGGGCCAGGAGCGGGCGAAGACGATGCTTCAGAATGCCCTGCGCCGGAACACGGTCAGCCATGCGTACTTGTTCACGGGACCGGGCGGCAGCGGGCAGATGAAGACGGCGTTGACGTTTGCCCAGGCGCTTTTTTGTACAGAGAAGACCGATGATGCCTGCGGAGCCTGCCTGGAGTGCCGCAAAGTCGAGCATGGCAATCATCCGGATTTAAAGATGGTGGTACCGGACGGCAGCCATATCAAGATTGAACAGATCCGCGATCTTCAGCGGATTTTTTCTTATCGGTCGGAGGGCGATCATCCGAAGGTCTATATCATTGACCAGGCGGATACGATGACGGTTCAGGCGGCCAACAGTCTGCTGAAGTTCCTGGAAGAGCCGCCGGCTCCCGCTGTGGCGATTCTGTTGTCGGACAACAGCCGGGCGCTGCTGCCGACCATCCTGTCGCGGGCGCAGACGGTTCCGTTCTCGCCGCTTGCGCCGGAGATCATGTTGCAGATTCTGGCAGAGGAGGGGTGGACGGGTCCCTTGGCCCGCTGCGCCGTTTCTCTAAGCTCGGGAGTCGATGGCTGTAAGGCTCTGCTAGAGCAGAATTGGTTTGCAGAAATGAGAAATCTAGTGTTACAATTAGCAAAGGAGTCTTTTGGCAGAGGAACTTCGGCGGTGGCGACCGCCGGCTCGAGACTGCAGAAGACAGGGCTTGGAGAACATCTGGATGTATTGTTCAGCATGTTCCACCTATGGTTCAAGGATATGCTGTATTTCCTGTACCGGAAACACGAGGCTATCGTATTTATCGATCAATTGGACGTGATTTCGTCTCAGGCCCGATTGCGAACCCCCGGCGAGTGGGCATCCTATATGGAATACGCCGCTGAGAGCAAGAAAAAACTGCGTTTTAACGCCAATTCCCAACTGACTCTGGAACAATTCCTGATTCAACTGGAGCGTCATTAGGCAGCGGATTTATCCTCCGGTATAAGGTCTTCCCCGGATGCCAACGGTTTGCGGGCAAGAAATACAGTCACGAATCATCAGGGAGCGGACTTGCCGGCCCTGCCGGCATACAAGGGAGGTTAGTTTTTTTGTGTACAGCGTAGTAGGTGTCCGCTTCAAAAAAGCGGGTAAAATATATTATTTTGACCCCATGGATCTGCCGGTGGAGCGCGATCACTGCGTCATCGTTGAGACAGCGCGGGGAGTCGAGTACGGCAAGGTTGTTATTGGGAAGAAAGAAGTGCAGGAGACGGATGTCGTTCTTCCGTTGAAGAAGGTCATGCGGATCGCCGGCGATGCCGATGCGCGCGTTGTGGAAGAGAACAAACAGGCTGCAAAGGACGCATTTGCCACCTGCCTGAACAAGATTCGCGACCACGGGCTGAAGATGAAGCTGGTGGATGTCGAATTTACGTTTGACCGCAACAAGATTATTTTCTATTTCACCGCCGAAGGGCGTGTGGACTTCCGGGAACTGGTCAAGGATCTGGCCAGCATCTTCCGTACCCGGATTGAGCTTCGCCAGATTGGCGTCCGCGACGAGTCGAAGATGCTGGGCGGACTCGGACCGTGCGGGCGTGTGCTGTGCTGCTCGTCCTGGCTGGGGGATTTTGAACCCGTATCCATCAAGATGGCGAAAGATCAGAATCTGTCGCTGAACCCGACGAAGATTTCCGGACTCTGCGGAAGGCTGATGTGCTGCCTGAAATTTGAGCATGATAACTACGAGAGCGTTAAGGAAGAAATGCCTGCCGTGGGCAAACTGGTCGTCAGTCCGCTGGGCGAAGGGAAGGTTGTCGGTATCAATGCCGGCAAACGGACGCTTCATGTTCAGCTGTTCGAGATCGGCAAAGTCAAGGAACTTTCCATGGATGATGTTGTTGTCAAGTAAACCATAAAGATACCTTCGGGGTGGAGACTTGGATAAACACAATATATTCGATATTTTTGCACACATTCAGGAAATGGAAGATCAAATGGACCGTATGCGGACCAGCCTTGGGGAGTGGCGGCAATCCGTCAAGGAACTGATGGAGAGCAACCAGCTTCTTAGCCTCGAGAACGAGCAGCTTCGCAAGATTCTGCTGCGTGAAGCTCCGCCGGATCATGCCGACGGGGGAATCGAGCCGAAGAGCCATCCGGCGGGTGCCGGAGAGAAGGCCGATGAGGTGGTTGGAGAAGGCTATGACAATCTGGCCAGACTCTATAATGAAGGGTTCCATATCTGCAACGTCTATTTCGGCCATCTGCGTACCGAAGGAGACTGCCTGTTCTGTTTGGCTTTTCTCAATAAATAAGAACATTTGAACCGTAGGGGATTGCCGCCTACGGTTTTTTTTGAAGGAGAGAGACTATGGATTCCATACAACCGGAAGTTCCGCTGCTGGAGACGGAGCGCATCGACGATCTGCTCAGCCATAACCTGAGAATCATTCAGAGCGACGAGGTGTTCAGCTTCTCGATGGACGCGGTGCTGCTGGCCCGGTTCGCTTCTCTTCCGCCGAGGGGGCGGGTGTTGGATCTGTGTACGGGGAACGGGGTTATTCCGATCCTGCTCACCACGCGGACGAACGCCTCCATTGAAGGCGTTGAAATCCAGCCCCGATTGACTGGAATGGCCCGCCGGAGTGTAGAATTGAACGGGCTGGAAGATCGGGTTATGATTCATGAAGGCGATCTTAGGGAATTCCACCAGATTGCCGGTTACGGCGTCTACGACGCCATAACGGTCAATCCTCCCTATATGCCGCTGAACGGCAGCGATCTGAAGCTGAACCGGCATCAGGCGATGGCAAGGCATGAGCTGGGCTGTACGCTGGAGGAAGTGATCCAGGCTTGTGTCCGGCTGGTCCGCACCGGCGGCAAGGTGGCGATGGTTCATAAGCCGCAGCGGCTGGCGGATATCTTCAGTCTGATGCGGCAGTACCGGCTGGAACCCAAGATTGTCCGGTTTGTACACCCGCGTGCGTCGCTGGAAGCCAATATGGTCCTGATCGAGGCCATTCGGGACGGCAAGCCGGAGGTGCGATTGAAGCCCCCGCTCATTGTTTATAATGAAGACAACCGGTATACACCGGAGATTCAGGATATTTATTTCGGGACAAAAGAGGGACTGTCATGACGATACAGATTCAGAGCAGCTTCCAGCAGAGCGTGCAGGGGACCGGTACGCTGTATCTTGTCGCTACGCCGATCGGCAACCTGGAGGATATGACCTACCGGGCCGTTCGGATGCTGAAGGAATGCGACATTATCGCCGCCGAGGATACCCGGCAGACGCGGAAGCTGCTCAGCCATTTTGAGATTACACCGTCGCTGCTGTTCAGCTACCATGAGCACAATAAAGCGGCAAGCGGACCTGAACTGATTCGATATATAATAGAAGGTAAAAATTTGGCACTCGTCAGCGATGCCGGTCTGCCGGCGATTTCCGATCCTGGGGCAGACTTGGTGCAGCTTGCCGTCGAAGCCGGAATTCCGGTGGTTCCCGTACCCGGAGCGAACGCCGCCTTGTCGGCGCTGATTGCATCCGGTCTTCCGACAGACAGCTTCACCTTTATCGGCTTTCTTCCGCGCGAACGCAAGGATATTCTGAAGATCTTATCCGGATTGAGGTCCGCCCAAGGAACCCTGCTGTTCTACGAATCTCCACACCGGGTCGGCAAGACGCTGGCACTCATGCTGGAAGCCTTCGGCAATCGGCGGGCAGCGCTGGCGCGGGAGCTGACCAAACGTTACGAGGAGTTTGTCCGCGGGACGCTTGAAGACTGTCTGGAATGGCTGAGCGAGCATCCTCCTCTGGGGGAATATGTGCTTGTAATTGAGGGGGAGAGCGCCGAGGCCGCTGCGGAGGCAGAGGCAGCATGGTGGCAGAGCTTGACGACGGCCGAACATGTCGCCCATTATGAAGCGCAAGGCATGGAACGCAAAGAGGCGATGAAGAAGACCGCTTCCGATCGAGGGGTTGCCAAGCGGGAGATCTACAATGAACTGCTGAAGGAACAGTAAGAAGAGGAACAAAAAATACCCTCCGCTTGGGGCGGAGGGTCAAGGAGATATTAAAAAGGTTAGAATTAACAGTAGTATGGATTCTATTATAACGGATTTCGTTTAATTTGTCACAGGGGCAGGAATGGCAGAAATACATTCATGACAAACAATTTTTCCTTTAAAATACGTAACGTTCTCGGCGTTGCCGCAGAAGATGCAGGCCGGCTCATATTTCTTCAGCATGATCCGTTCGCCGTCTACATAAATTTCAAGGGCGTCCTTCTCGCCGATGCCCAGGGTGCGGCGCAGTTCAATCGGAATAACGACCCGTCCCAATTCATCTACTTTTCTAACAATCCCAGTTGATTTCATCATATCCAATCTTGCTCCTCTCAAATAGTCATCAAAAAGTGTCAGCGTTCGACAATCTTCTCTGTTTTGTGTACCTTATAATACCAAGCATTCCCAGAACAGTCAACCCGAGTTCAGCGGGCGAATTTTTTTGGAAGGTTGTTCTTTTTGAAATGGCGGTACTGGAGGGGTTGAGAGCAAGAAGGACTGGGATATTGAATTGTCGAATTGGAAATGATTAAACATGCTATTATTCGACATTTTACGACATTATATTTGTTATTTTTAGGGAGGGATCGCGTATGACACGACCGCTTACGGAAGAAAAGGTATTTAAAGATCCGGTTCACAATTATATCCATGTCCAGGATACGGTGATCTGGCGATTGATCAATACTCCGGAGTTCCAGCGTCTGCGCCGCATTCGTCAGCTTGGAACGACTTATCTGACTTTTCATGGCGCGGAACATAGCCGCTTCTCCCACTCGCTGGGTGTCTATGAAATTACCCGCCGCATTATCTCGCAGTTCGAGCGCGCCGGTTACGGCGACTGGATTCCCGAGGAACGTCTGGTCACGCTCTGCGCGGCGCTGCTCCATGATCTCGGGCATGGGCCGTTCTCTCATTCTATAGAAGAAGCTTTTGAAATGAACCACGAAGATTGGACCTGCCGGATTATTCAGGAGGATACAGCCATTACAGAGATTCTGCGGGAGGTAAGCCCCGATTTTCCACAAAAGGTCGCGTCCGTCATCTGCAAAACCTATGAACATGACATTGTGGTCAATCTGGTCTCCAGTCCTCTGGATGCAGACCGGATGGATTATTTGCTTCGGGACGCCTACTATACAGGGGTTAATTACGGTACGATTGACATCGACCGGATTCTCCGGGTGCTGCGGCCTTACAACGGCCGCGTTGTAGTGAAGGAGTCCGGGATGCATGCGATCGAGGATTATTTAATGTCCCGCTATCAGATGTACTGGCAGGTGTACTTTCATCCGGTCACCCGAAGCTCGGAGATTATTCTGCGCCAAATTTTTCGCCGGGCGAAAGAACTGTATACGAATGGTTACCCGTTTCGCTTCATGATTGAACCGTTGTCCGATTTATTCGAGGATGAAATCAGTGTCCGGCAGTATTTGCTGCTGGATGAAGCGCTGGTACAGACGGCCTTTATGCAGTGGACCCGGGAGAAGGATGAGCTGCTCAGCGATCTCTGTAACCGGTTCATCCACCGTAGATTGTATAAGTATGTAGAAATGGAAAGTCTGGATATGGAGACAATCGACGAGATTCGCCGCTGCTTCCGGGAAGCGGGACTTCACCCGGAATATGACCTGGAAATTGATTTCCCTACCGATCTGCCCTATGATGTATTCCGTCCCGGAGAGGGCTTTCACGGGAAGCAGATTTTGCTGCTGGACCGCCAGGAACGGCTGCGTGAAATTTCGGAAGTATCGGACATTGTCCGCTCGATCAGCGGCATTCACCGGGGCCGCTATCATTTATATGTCCCGCAAGATAAGCTCATGCCACTGCTCCCGCATCTTCCCGGGAATGTGCGCGCCATATTTGAACGATTGTAGACAGAAGGAGAGGAGCCTGAACCCATGGAATTATTCGACACGCATACCCATCTGGATGCGCCGCAGTTCGACGGCGACCGGGAGGAGACTATAGCCCGGGCCTTCGAATCCGGGGTCACCCGAATGATCAATATCGGCTTCAACCGTGAGACCATCCCGACCACGATGAGCCTGACCGAGAAGTATGACAGCATTTATGCCGCCATAGGCTGGCATCCTGTGGATGCCATTGATTTCCGCGAAGGCGACCTGGAATGGATCGCTTCCCTATGCGCCCATCCCAAAGTCGTCGCTATCGGCGAAATCGGGCTGGATTATTATTGGGATACATCGCCGAAGGATGTGCAGCAGGCGCTTTTACGCCGTCAGATCGGACTGGCCCGGGAATTGAACATGCCGATTGTCATCCATAATCGCGATGCCCATGAGGATATTGTTAAAATTCTCCGCGAGGAAAAAGCATCGGAGGTTGGCGGCGTCATGCACTCCTTCTCGGGGAGCTGGGAGACGGCCAAACAATGCCTTCACATGGGCTTCCATTTGTCTTTTGGGGGACCGGTTACATTCAAGAATGCAAGGGTTCCGAAAGAGGTCTTGAAGGAGACGCCGATGGACCGGCTGCTGATCGAAACGGACTCCCCCTATCTGACGCCTCACCCCTTCCGCGGTAAGCGGAATGAGAGTGCTCATGTCAGGTTGGTGGCAGAAGCGGCGGCTGAAATAAAGGGCTTACATTTGGAAGAATTATCTAAAAAAACGTATGCGAACGCGCTGGAACGATTTGGTATCCAGCGAAATCCGGAGGAAAAGGGGTGAAAAAGGGAGCATTCTCGAAGGATTAAACTTTTTTAACGAAGAAACCGCTGTTTATTACAAATATTTAACCTTTTATGTTTGTAAACGTGGTTGAAGTGCGCTTTACAATCTGCATTAAAACAGGATATCATCTTTTCAGTACAACGAGCTGCTGGTCAGCCGTTGATTCACCGATCGTCTCGCTGAGTCTCCGTCACGGAGAACGGGGGAACCGATATTGATCTGCCGTATCCCGGTCGTACATAAGCCATCGTCGGACGCGTCTGCAGAACAGTATTTGATTTCTTTTCGTGGTCTTTGGGGTGAATTTGAGGGCATTCGCCATGAGCGGATGACCTGAGATAGGGCGTCTCTCTTTCGTCCGAACCCGACAGCTAACCCCGTAAGCGCAAGTAAGAGAGGAAACCTCGTGCACAAGTCCCTGATCCGGCCTTGGAAAAGCCACGGAAGAGTCCTCTGTTAGAGTCTCTTTCCAGGCTTTTTTTGTTTGAATTTTTACAGTATCCGCCGGATAAATACGAGTGCCGGGCAGCCGATCGGTGAACGGGAGACGCATGCTTCTGATCTACCGCGTATCCTGTGACAATCTCATGTAGCTTCACGCGAACGCCGTGACAGTCATCAAAGAGAGAAGTTCGCGGCCGGAAGCTATGCAAGGAGGATGGAGAGTATGGGCGCAATTCAACCAGAGATGACCCATGATTCGCAGACATCCAGCAGGCCGAACGCAGTACAATGGATTCAGAGCCATATTCGCATCCTGCTGCTCGCAGGAGCCGCATCTGCCGCGGTGGTGCTGTTGATCGTGTTCTTGACCGGCGGCAGCAGCATTAAGCAAATTACAGTTGTTGTCGACGGAGACATCCGGACGCTGGAGACGCGCAAGACGCTTCTTGGCGACATTCTGGCGGAAGCCGGAATTACGGTATCGCCGCATGACCAATTGTCGGCCTCGGTAAGCGACGAATTGAAGAACGGTGACCGTATCGCCATCGACCGGGCGCATCAGATCAGCCTGACCGAAGGCGGCAAGACGAAGACCGTATATACGACCGAGGATCACCTCGGCACCGCATTAACCAAGCTCGGGGTAAACTTGGGCGAGCATGACAAAGTATTTCCTTCGACCGACACCGCAATTTCCGCCAATCGTCTGGATGTCAAGGTCGTTCGTATCACGAAGCAAGTCGTGCAGCGGACGCAGAACTTGCCGTTCCGGGTCATCAAGACGGCGGACCCTTCCCTCTATGTGGGTGACGTGCGTGTGGCACAGGCAGGCAAACCGGGAGTCATGATCCAGCATATCGAGAAGACCTATCAGGATGGTCAGCTCGCTTCGATGGTCATGGTCGGCAAAGAGGTTCAGACGGTAACGAAAGACAAAGTTATTGCCGTCGGCACCAAGGCGAAGCCGATTCCCAAGCCAGCAGTTGCTGTCGCTGCCACAACCAAAGCCAAAGCCACCACAACCAAGGCCAAAACTACCTCAAGCAGAGGAACGGCCAAGAAATCCGGCGTAAATTTCGATTATAAACGGGTAATCAAGAATGTCTCCATGACGGCCTACTCTTCCGAAGAGCCGGGCATTGGCACACGGACGGCTTCGGGGACGCGGGTAACCGAGGGACGGACCATTGCGGTCGATCCGAATATCATTCCGATTGGCTGGTGGGTGTACATTGAAGGTCTGGGATTCCGCCGCGCAGAGGATACGGGCGGTGCCATCAAAGGCAACAAGATCGACGTCTACTACGATTCATTGAGCCATGCACGGAATTTCGGACGCAAGTCACGTACGGTGTATGTGATCGGACCGGTCAAACCCGAGCTGAACTGACGGCAGTGAGGTGGGACGGTTTTTGCAAAAAAGCGGGACTTACGCTATAGTGAGTTAAGCTCTCGCCTATACAATTCTTTAGCCAAAAAGAAGGGGAGCGAACCCTTCTTTTTGTTATATCCGACGGATTTATTCCGCGGGAAGTTGCGGGAGGCTATAACTTTTTATCAATAAGGGATGCCTGATAGATGATGATCAAAGAAGTCATAGTGGTGGAAGGCCGAAGCGACACGGTGGCGGTCAAGCGGGCCGTCGAGGCGGACACAATTGAGACCGGAGGCTCTGCGGTTGGGCCGGCGGTCATTTCCCGGATTCGGCTGGCGATGGAGCGGCGCGGCGTGATTATTCTGACCGACCCTGACCATGCCGGTGAACGCATCCGCAAGATCGTGTCGTCCAAGGTTCCGGGCTGCAAGCACGCCTTTATTCCGGAAGCCGAAGCGACGCGGCGCGGCGACATCGGAGTGGAGAACGCCTCGCCCGAAGCCATTCGCCACGCGCTGTCGCGGGTGCATACGTCCTTTGAGGGCGCGCCGCCCCAGATCGGGATGGATGACCTTCTGGATGCCGGCCTGATCGTGCACCCCAGAGCGGCGGAGCGCCGGATGGCTCTCGGCAATGCGCTGGGCATCGGATACTGCAACGGCAAGCAGCTCTACAAGCGGCTGGCGATGTTCGGCATCACGCCGGCGGAATTCGCCGGGGCGCTGGAGCAGGTGGAACGGATGGAGACAAGCAGGGAGGACAACAGGGCATGAACGGCAGAGAAGAGGTTTCGTCCCCCAAGCGGACGAAAGAGATTATTGCGCGGCACGGTTTCTCCTTCAAGAAGAGCCTCGGCCAGAACTTTCTGATTGACCGGAACATTCTGGACAAAATCGTCGGCGCCGCCGAACTGACCAAGGAGGACGGCGCCCTTGAGATCGGCCCCGGCATCGGCGCTCTGACGGAGCGTCTGGCGGACCAGGCCGGAGCGGTAACGGCGGTCGAAATCGACCGCCGGCTCATTCCGATTCTGGAGGAGGTGCTGGCGCCGCACCCGCACGTAAAGGTGCGAAATGACGACGTGCTGAAGGTAGACCTGAAGGCGCTGTTCGAGGAAGACTTTGCTTCCGTCCAGGGAGTGAGCGTCGTGGCTAACCTGCCCTATTATGTGACGACACCCATTCTGATGAAGCTGCTGGAGGAGAAGCTGCCGCTCAAGAATATTGTTGTCATGATCCAGAAGGAAGTGGCAGAGCGCATGGCGGCTTCGCCCGGCGGCAAGGACTACGGAAGTCTGAGCATTGCCGTTCAGTATTACAGCGAGCCGGAGCTCATCTGTACGGTTCCCCATACTGTCTTCATTCCCCAGCCGAATGTGGAATCGGCCGTAATCCGGCTGAAGGTCAGAGAGACGCCGCCGGTGGAAGTGCAGGACGAGCAGCATTTCTTCGGCGTCGTGCAGGCGTCGTTCACCCAGCGGCGCAAGACGATTGCGAACAACCTCAAGGCCCGCTATTTTGCGAAGGAAGGGCGGGAGCGGCTGGAGGAGCTTCTGGCGGAGGCCGGGATCGAGCCTTCCCGCCGGGGGGAGACGCTCAGCCTGGAGGAGTTCGCCCGCCTGAGCGATGTGCTGCTGGCCGCGGGCGTAGCCTAGAGGCGATAATTTTGAAGATAGGCAGAACCATCCCCCGCACTTGCCCATACGATGGGGTAGAGGTGATGTTCTGATGAATTTGGGAGATCTGGTCGTCCGCAAATCGTATGGGGCCGACATCACATTCCGCGTGGAGCAGATTCAGCGGAATCAGGCCATCATCAAGGGGACCGAGTTCCGGCTTCTGGCGGACGCGCCGGTCGACGATCTGCTGCCCGCCCGCGAGGCCGAGGAGACGGAGCTGGGGCATCGGGCCCGCATCAAGGCGGTCGAGTCGCTGTCGCTTCTGCAGAAGGAACGGCAGGATGGGATTCGGCCGTCAGGCCCCGGCAGTTCGGGCTCTTGGATTCCGGGAGCTGCGGATCATGGCTATTTTGAAGTTCCGGGCAAGGTGCTTCATCTGGACGGAGACCGGGCTTACTTAAGCAAAAGCCTGAGTCTCTACGAACAGCTTCGCATCCCGGCGGAGGGGCACCATGTGCCGGAAGCGGCGATGGCCGATACGCTGTACCGGCTGCTGCCGCGCGTGCGTCCGGACATTGTGGTGATTACCGGGCATGACGGCGTGCTGAAGCCGCCGCACACGTACGACCTGTACAGTCTTGGCAGCTACAAGAACTCGCAGAATTTCGTAGCCGCGATCCGGGTAGCCCGGGAGTATGAGCGGCATTACGATGCGCTGACGGTAGTGGCGGGCGCCTGCCAATCGCATTTTGAAGCCCTGCTGGGAGCAGGCGCGAATTTTGCTTCCTCCCCGGCACGCGTCCTCATCCATGCACTCGACCCCGTCTATATTGCGGCCAAGGCGGCGGTGACGTCCATACGCGAGACGGTGAACCTGAACGATGTGCTGCATCATACCATCAGCGGCAGCCAGGGCGTGGGCGGTATTGAGACTCGCGGAAGCTTCCGGATCGGAATGCCGAGACTCAGCAATCTGGCAACGCTGAAAGTAACGCCGTCGGCAGTCTGAAGAGGCGGTCTTCGGCAGCTGGCAGAAGGAGAGAGAAGAGGCAGCGACTGTCGCTAATTCTTCTCTTTTTTAGCAAAAAAACCCGTTGACAACACCAATAAGCATCCCCTATAATTATGGGTTTACCTTGACATTTATCTTGAAGATGAGGTATAATGGACAAGGAAAGAGGTGGTCGTCAGGCAATGGCTAATAACACGCTATTGGAAATCAAACGGAATCTCGAAGCTCATGTCGGATCCAAGATTACGCTGAGAGCAAATGGTGGTCGCCGTAAAACCGTGGAACGCACGGGTGTCCTGGAAGAAACGTACCCTTCTGTATTTATTGTCAAGCTGGACGAGCAGCAGTCGTTCAAGCGTGTATCTTACAGCTATACCGACGTCCTGACGGAATCCGTGGAAATCACGGTCTGCGGGGAAGAAGTGATTTAGCTTTCCACAAGCGGTCCCGCTGCGCTGGCAGAGGGGCCGCTTTTGATTGCCGGATAATCGGGAGCCGGTTCAGGCACACTAAGAGTGCAATACTTCATCCCAGATCTACAGCAGGAGGGCAGAACATGAGCCGAAGAAGACGCGGTGTAATGTCGGAAGAGCTGAAGACGGAGCTGGCGAAGGAACTGGGGTTCTATGACACGGTCCAGCGCGAAGGCTGGGGCGGAATTCGAGCCGCCGATGCCGGCAACATGGTGAAGCGGGCGATTGAGCTTGCCGAACAGGCGGCGCGCCGGTCGTAGACGTTCTACAGGAGGGCAGGGCGGTTCCTTAAAGGGACGGCCCTGTTCGCGCGTCTCTTCCCGGACGGATCTCATGGAATGGACTTGGCCACCGGATTCCCCTATAATATGTTAAGCTGTTTGGAGTGGGAACTACGAAGAGAAGGTGAACGCCTTGAGAATCTATGAAAAAGCACCGGCCAAAATCAACCTGATGCTCGATGTGCTGCGCAAGCGCCCGGACGGCTTCCATGAAGTCGAGATGATCATGACGATGGTCGATCTCGCGGACCGGCTGGAGCTGTCGGAGCTGAGACAGGGAACGATCATTATCTCAAGCCAGGCCGGGTACATTCCGCTGGACGAGAAGAATCTGGCGTTCCAGGCGGCAAGACTGGTGAAGGACCGTTACGGCGTCAAGGCCGGCGTACATATTCATCTGGATAAAAAAATTCCGGTCGCCGCAGGGCTGGCCGGGGGCAGCAGCGACGCCGCGGCTACGCTGCGCGGGCTGAACCGCCTCTGGAACCTCGGAATCGCCGAGGCGGAACTGCAGCGGCTCGGAGCCGAGCTCGGCTCCGATGTGCCGTTCTGCGTCAGCGGAGGGACCGCCCTGGCGACAGGGCGGGGCGAGCAGCTGACGCCGATCCCGAATCCGCCGCCCTGCTGGGTGGTGTTGGCCAAGCCGCCGATCAATGTCTCGACGGCGGATGTCTACGGCCGTCTGCGGGCGGGCGCCATCGAGCATCACCCTTCCGCGGCGGCGATGCAGGCTGCGATTGAAGCGGGCGATTTCCGCGCCGTCTGCAGCGGGCTCGGAAATGTGCTGGAGGATGTCACATTGCCCTGGCATCCGGAGGTGCGGCGCATCAAGGAAGCGATGATCCGCCTCGGCGCGGAAGGAGTGCTGATGTCGGGCAGCGGACCGACCGTGTTCGGCCTGGTGTCGCGTCCGTCCAAGGTGGCGCGCATCTATAACGGACTGCGCGGCTTCTGCAAGGAAGTATACGCGGTACGGTCGCTCTCTTGACCGAAAGCGCCTGCCTTGTGCAAAGCCGTACAAAAGTGGTATATTCTCTCTATAATATTCGGTTTTGACAAGGAGCTTTCCGTTGAAGAAATTAAAACGAAGCCAACGCTTGGTGGACATGACTCATTTTCTGCTGGAGAAGCCGCACGAGCTGCTGCCGCTCTCTCTGTTCGCCGACCGGTACGGGTCGGCCAAATCGTCGATCAGCGAGGATCTGGCGATCATCAAGGAAGTCTTTGAAGGCGAGGGCATGGGCGAGCTGCAGACGCTGGCCGGCGCCGCCGGAGGCGTCAAGTTCATTCCCCGGATGCCTGCCGACGAAGCGTCGTCCTTTATTGCGGAGCTGTGCCAGATGCTGGAGCAGAGTGACCGGATTCTGCCCGGAGGCTATCTCTATATGTCCGATCTGCTCGGACAGCCCGCCATAATGGAGAAGGCCGGCAAGCTGATCGCCACCGCTTTTTACGGAGTGGAGATTGATGCCGTGATGACGGTGGAGACGAAGGGAATTCCGCTCGCCTACGCTACCGCAGGCCAGCTTGGGCTGCCGGTCATTCTGGTGCGCCGGGACCATAAGGTAACGGAAGGGTCTGCGGTCAGCATCAATTATGTATCGGGCTCCCATAAGAGTATCCATACCATGTCGCTGTCCCGCCGCGCCCTGCGCGAGAAATCGAAGGTGCTGATTGTGGATGACTTCATGAAGATGGGCGGTACGATTCGCGGGATGGTCGATCTGCTCGGCGAGTTCGGGGCCCAGGTGGCCGGAGTCGGCGTACTGGTGGAATCGGAAGTTGCCGATGTCAAGGACCGGCTGCTGCATGATTATGTGTCGCTGGTATCTCTCGGCGAGGTGGACGCGAGAGAGCGCATCATTTCGGCCCATCCCGGGAATTACTTTGCCGGACGCGCCCAGTAGCGGGTTGTGGCGAAAGCTTGGGGAAAGATGGGGAGTCGTGGAGAACGGTGTCGGAAACGTTGGATAGCCCAAAATAATCTGCTTTTACAGGCATTTTATGGAACCAAAAAGAAGGAATTCGCCCAGCAGTGTGGAATATTACACCCAAGTCTCTGATGGAAAAAGGTGGTGAACACACACATGCAAATTACGGATGTAAGACTCCGCCGCGTCAACTCCGAAGGGAGAATGAAGGCGATCGCATCCATTACCATCGACAACGAGTTTGTTGTTCATGACATTCGCGTCATCGACGGTAACAACGGTATGTTTGTTGCTATGCCCAGCAAGCGTACGCCGGACGGCGAATTCCGCGACATCGCGCATCCGATTTCCTCGGGAACGCGGGAGAAGATCCAGTCGGCTGTTCTGGCCGAATATGAACGCGCTGCAACGGAAGAGGAAGTCATTGAAGAGGGGGCATAACTCTTCGCTATTGGGGTTCGAAGAAAAGGGAACCAGCTTATGGTTCCCTTTTCTTTTTGCCTGGAATGAAGTATATTCAGTATGGAGTTCAAGAAGTAGGAGGTTGGCATTCTTGAAGAGAATGGCTGTTGTTCTTGCTGCGGGACAGGGCAAGCGCATGAAATCCAAGTTGTACAAAGTGCTGCATCCCGTATGCGGTAAGCCGATGGTAGGACACGTGTTGGATACGGTCAAGGCGACCGGCTGCGAGCGCAGCATCGTCGTGGTCGGGCACGGAGCAGAAGCCGTTCAGGCTTATTTGGGCAATTCCGCCGAGTATGTGCTGCAGGATCGGCAGCTCGGTACGGGCCATGCGGTGAAGCAGGCGGCCGAACGGATTGCTGCGGAAGAGGGCACGACCATTGTAGCTTACGGCGATACGCCGCTGATTACGCCGGAAACGCTGGTAGCGCTGATGGCGCTGCATGAGCGGGAAGGAGCGTCCGCTACGATTCTGACCGCCGTGATGGAAGATCCGTCGGGACTGGGACGCATTATTCGGGGAGAGAGCGGGGAACTGCTGGGCATTGTCGAGCAGAAGGACGCCACGCCGGAGGAAGCCGCCATCCAGGAGATCAATACAGGCATTTATTGCTTCGATAATAAGAAGTTATTCGCCGCTTTGGATCAGGTGACCAACGAGAATGCCCAGCAGGAATACTACCTGACCGATGTGATCGGCATTTTGCGCAACCAGGGAGACCGGGTGCTGGCCTATCAGACGACGGACGCAGCCGAGTCCATCGGCGTCAATGACCGGGTAGCGCTGTCCGAGGCCGAGGCGGTGATGCGTCAGCGCATTGTAAAACGCCATATGCTTGGCGGCGTCAGCATTATTGATCCGGAATCCACCTATATCGGCGCCGACGTCGTCATCGGCTCGGACACGGTACTTTATCCCGGCACTCTGCTGAAGGGCAGAACCGTAATCGGGGAAGACTGCATCATCGGTCCTTCCGCGGAAATTGAAGACAGCGTGATTGCAGACGGGGCGCAGATCAAGCATTCCGTGCTGAATCAGGCGGAAGTCGGCGCACGGACAACCGTTGGGCCTTTTGCCTATTTGCGGCCGGGCAGCGTGCTCGGCGAGGATGTGAAGATCGGAGACTTCGTCGAGATCAAGAAGGCGACGATCGGAGACGGCTCCAAGGTGTCGCATCTGAGCTACATCGGCGACGCTTCTGTCGGCAAGAACGTCAATGTCGGCTGTGGAGCCATAACCGTCAATTACGACGGATTCAACAAGGCGCTCACCGAGATTGAGGACGAAGCTTTCATCGGCAGCAACGTCAACCTGATCGCGCCGGTCAAGGTCGGCAAGGGCGCTTATGTGGTAGCCGGATCGACCATTACCCGCTCCGTATCGGAGAACGATCTGGCCATCGCCAGACAGCGGCAGGAGAACAAGCCGGGTTATGCGGACAAGATCCGCTCCCGCGCGAAGGCAAAGAAGGAACAGTCCCGGCAGTCCCATCCGTCCTAAGGATCATTTGAGCGAACAGGATCATGGCGCACAGGGTGTAATAAATTTATGAACCGTCACGGAGGGTTTAACTTTTATGGCTTATCTTGATTCCAAATTGAAGATCTTCACCTGCAACTCCAATCCGAAGCTTGCCCATCAAATCGCCGATTATATCGGCATTCCGATGGGCGAGTCGCACACCACCAGCTTCAGCGACGGGGAGATTCAGGTCAAGCTGTCGGAGAGCGTGCGCGGCTGCCATGTCTACATTGTTCAGTCGACCTGTGCCCCGGTCAATGACAATCTGATGGAAATGCTGGTGATGATCGATGCCCTGAAGCGGGCTTCCGCGAAGAGCATCAATGTGGTGATTCCGTATTACGGCTATGCCCGCCAGGACCGCAAGGCCCGTTCGCGCGATCCGATTACGGCCAAGCTGGTCGCGGATTTGATCGAGAGAGCCGGCGCGCACCGTGTCATTACCATGGACCTGCATGCCATGCAGATCCAGGGCTTCTTCAATATTCCGGTCGATCATATGCTGGGCGTGCCGATTCTGGCGCAGTATTTCCGCTCGAAGCAGATCCAGAATCCGGTTATCGTATCGCCGGACCACGGCGGCGTGGTTCGCGCCCGCAAGCTGGCCGACTTCCTGAATGCGCCGCTGGCGATTATCGACAAGCGCCGCCCGGAACCGAACGTCAGCGAGGTCATGAACATCATCGGTCATATTGAAGGCAAGACGGCCATTCTGATCGATGACATCATCGACACGGCCGGCACGATTGTTCTCGGAGCGAATGCGCTGATGGAAGGCGGAGTGAAGGAAGTATACGCCTGCTGTACGCATGCGGTTCTGTCCGGACCGGCGCATGAGCGGCTGGAGAATTCTCCGATCAAGGAAGTCGTCGTGACGGATACGATTCCGATTCGCAATGAGAATCCGACATCGAAGCTGAAGGTGCTGTCCGTGGCGCCTCTGCTGGGCGAAGCCATTATCCGCGTTCACGAAGAACTCTCGATCAGCAAGTTGTTCGAGATTGAATAAACCGGCTGCTGCCGGCGCAACCCAAAAGGGTTACACCTCCCGTGGGGGAGATGTAACCCTTGTCGGCGTATGGGGCCTTGCCGGTCTCTCCTGCCCGGGCTTCTCTAATACCCGGGCCGGGAGATGAAGGTGAAGCGGGTGCGGCTGTACAGCGTACCCTGCAGTTCGGCAAAATGGGCATCGACGGCGGTGAGAACGCCGATGTCGACATGAACGCCGTTGCAGGTCACCTCGACCGGTATGGCATGCTGCAGATGATACTGAAATTGGCGGTGGTGACTCAGTTTCTCGCCTTGCTGCATGGGATCACCCGTCTTTTGGTGGAATCGCGTTTAAAGATCACGCGGTCTGTGTATAGTATTGTACCAAAAAGAGAGGGAATCGACCAAAATGAAATGGATTGTGGGACTCGGCAATCCCGGCACCCAGTATGCCAGAACCCGGCATAACGTCGGGTTCATGGCGCTGGACGAGCTGGCGGCCAGACACGGCATTGCCTTTAACCAGAACAAATGCAAGGCATCGATCGGCGAAGGCGTCATCGGCGGCGTCAAGACGGTGCTCATTAAGCCGATGACCTTTATGAATTTGTCGGGGGAATCGGTCCGGGCCTATATGGATTACTATAAGGTATCGCTGGACGACCTGATTGTCGTGTACGATGATCTGGACACCGAGATCGGCCGAATCCGCCTGCGCTATCAGGGCAGCGCAGGCGGGCATAACGGCATTAAGTCGATAATCCAGCATACCGGCACGCAGACCTTTAACCGCGTGCGGATGGGTATCTCCCGTCCAGATCCGGGTTACGCGATTGTCGATTATGTGCTGGCCGCGTTCCCGAAGAAAGAGTCGGAGGCGCTGGCGTCCATGATCGGATCGGCCTGCGACGCGCTGGAGTACAGCCTGGATCATACGTTCGAACAGACGATGGCCAGATTCAACGGGTAGAAGCGGGGACGGCAGTAGGGCTAAGCCGGGGACGCCCCGGGCATACTGAAGGCATATTGTTCCTTCAGGAGGCATAACAATGGCTATACATTATGTGTGCAGACACTGCCGGACCTATCTGGGCAGCATCGACGGCGGCAGAATCAGCGAGGCAAGGCTCGGTCTTCATTCCTTGACCCCCGCGGAGCGCAGGGATATAATAGCGTATGATTCAGAGGGCGAGGTTACCGTCAGGGTTACTTGCGATTATTGCAAGGAGGCTCTGGAGCATCATCCGGAGCTCAGCCTGCTGTCCAGCCCGCTTCAGTGAAGCATGAGAGCGGTACGCCTGTATCCCATTCGTAATGACAAAGCCTTGGCGTCGTGAGCTGAGGCTTCTTTTCAGTTTAATCCATTCTTATATATGCGCTGCCCCTTCGGCAGCGATCCGTTAGAGAGGTGCGCCTGTTGCTACAAGGTCTTATTGAGGCTTTTTCCAAAGATTCCGATTTCCAGTCGGTGACCCGGGGTGTGGCCGCGGGCATGAAGGAGCAGCTCGTCTCTGGCCTCTCCGGCTCGGCCCGCCAGATTATGCTGGCTGCGCTGCATGAAGAGACCGGACGGCCGCTGCTGGTGGTTACGCATAATATGTTCTCCGCCCAGAAGATGGCGGATGATCTGCAAGAGATCCTATCCCCCGACCGCGTGCTGCTCTATCCGGCCAATGAGCTGGTGGCGGCGGAAGCCGCCGTATCCGGACCGGAGACGCTGGCCCAGCGGATTGAAGTGCTGAACCGGTGCGCCAGAGGCTTCCGGGGTATTGTCGTGGCTCCGTATTCGGGTGTGCGGCGGCTCCTTCCGGCGCCGCAGGTGTTCGAGCAGGCCCGGCTCACGATTGACCAGGAGGGCACGCTGAATTTGGAGGAGTTCCTCCGGTCCATGATCGGGATGGGCTACGAGCGGGTGGAACGGGTCGAGAACCGCGGCGAGATGAGTCTGCGCGGCGGCATCATCGACTTCTACCCGATGACGTCGGAGCTCGCCTACCGGGTGGAGCTGTTCGACGACGAGATTGATTCCATCCGCACGTTCGATCCGGCCGATCAGCGTTCCATCGACAAGGTGCGCAGCATCGTTATCGAGCCGGTCCAGGAGATTATTGCCAGCCGGGAGCGGCTGGCCGAGGCGGCCGACCGGGCCTCCGCGCTGCTGGAGAAGCAGCTGGAGAAGACAGCCGACCGCCAGGCCAAGCAGCGGCTTCGCGAAGAGATCGGGCGTGAGATGGAGTTCCTCCGGGAAGGAACCCATTTTCAGGAGATATACAAGTATATCGCGCTGCTCTACCCCGAGCGGTTCCATATGTACGACTACATGCAGAAGGATACGCTGCTCATTCTGGACGAGCCGGCCCGGCTTCTGGAGACGGCCAAACAGCTGGAACGCGACGAATCCGAGTGGAATCTGCATCTGCTTCAGAACGGCAAGACGCTGCCGGACTTCCATCTGTCGGTCGACAGCGATACGGTCATGTACAAGCGACCGTTCCAGAGCCTCTTCATGTCGATCTTCCTCCGCCAGGTTCCGCATGTGCAGCCGCAGAACATTCTGGGGTTCATCAGCCGGGGCATGCAGGATTTCCACGGCCAAATGAACGTGCTGAAGGCGGAGATGGAGCGCTGGCACAAGTCCGGCGTGAAGGTCATCATGCTGGCCGGCGGCGAAGACCGGATTCAGCGCATCCGCCGGGTGCTCGACGATTACGACATTGAAGAGCCGACGATTCTTCAGGGAAATCTCGGCTCCGGATTTGAGCTGCCGTCGATTCATCTGGCGGTTGTCACCGAGAACGAGCTGTTCTCCCAGAAGCAGCGCAAAGCGCGCAAGCTGTCCAAGAACGTGGACAATGCCGAACGGATCAAGAGCTATACCGAACTGAAGATCGGCGATTACGTCGTTCACCAGAACCACGGCATCGGGAAGTATATGGGCATCGGCACGCTGGAGGTCAGCGGCATTCACCGCGACTACATGCATATCATGTATGCGGGCGGAGACAAGCTGTCGGTTCCGATCGAGCAGATTGATCTGATCCAGAAATACGTAGGCTCCGAGGATAAGGAGCCGAAGGTCTACAAGCTGGGCGGGAACGAGTGGACCCGTGTCACGAATAAAGTCCGTTCGTCCGTGCAGGATATTGCAGACGATCTCATCAAGCTGTACGCCGAGCGCCAGAGCGCGCCGGGCTTCGCTTTTGACCGGGATACGCCGGAGCAGCAGGAATTCGAGGAGATGTTCCCGTACGAGGAGACGCGCGACCAGGTCCGGGCCATCGAAGAGATCAAGAAGGACATGGAGCAGAACCGGCCAATGGACCGGCTGCTGTGCGGCGATGTCGGATACGGCAAGACCGAGGTGGCGATCCGTGCGGCCTTCAAGGCGGCGATCGAGGGCAAACAGGTGGCGGTGCTCGTTCCGACGACCATTCTGGCCCAGCAGCATTACGAGACGTTCCGCGAGCGTTTCAGCTCCTACCCGATCAACATTCAGGTGCTGAGCCGGTTCCGCAGCCGCAAGGAGCAGAACGAGACCATCAAGGGCGTCAAGCAGGGGACGGTCGATATCGTGATCGGCACGCACCGCCTGCTGTCGCAGGATCTGGTGTTCAAGGATCTCGGCCTGCTGATTGTCGATGAGGAGCAGCGCTTTGGTGTGACCCATAAGGAGAAGCTCAAGAAGCTGAAGACGAATGTCGATGTGCTGACCCTGACGGCGACGCCGATTCCGCGCACGCTGCATATGTCCATGCTGGGCGTCCGCGATCTGTCCGTCATCGAGACGCCGCCGGAGAACCGGTTCCCGGTGCAGACGTATGTGGTCGAGTACAGCCAGACCCTGGTCCGGGAAGCCGTTGAACGGGAGCTGGCGCGGGGCGGACAGGTCTACTATCTCTACAATCGCGTGCAGGGTATCCACGAGATGGCGGCGCAGATTTCCATGCTGGTGCCGGAAGCGCGCGTCGGCGTGGGCCACGGCCAGATGTCGGAGTCGGAGCTGGAGAAGACAATTCTTGATTTTCTTGACGGCGAGTACGATGTGCTGGTCAGCACCAGCATTATCGAGACCGGGGTGGACATTCCGAACGTCAATACGCTCATCGTCCACGACGCCGACAAGATGGGGCTGTCCCAGCTCTACCAGCTTCGGGGCCGGGTCGGACGCTCGAACCGGATTGCCTACGCCTATTTCACCTATCAGCGCGACAAGGTGCTGACCGAAGTGGCCGAGAAGCGCCTGCAGTCGATCAAGGAGTTCACCGAGCTCGGTTCCGGCTTCAAAATCGCGATGCGCGACCTCTCGATCCGCGGAGCCGGCAACCTGCTCGGAGCCGAGCAGCACGGCTTCATCGCGTCGGTCGGCTTCGATCTGTACTCCCAGATGCTGGCGGAGGAAATCCGCAAGCGCAAGGTCACGATGCTCGGCGAGGAGGATACCTCGGCCAAGGAGGTCAGCACCGTCATCGACCTGTCGATCGACGCCTATCTGCCGTCCGAGTATATCTATGACAGCGTGCAGAAGATCGAGATCTACAAAAAGGTGGCTGCCGTCTCGACGTTCGAGGAAGCGGCGGAGCTGGAAGACGAGCTCCTGGACCGGTTCGGAGAGCTGCCGGAGGCGGTCGTCAACCTCTTGTCGGTAGCACGGCTGAAGATTTACGGAAGAGTCTACGGACTGGAGACGATCAGCCGCCGGGGAGACGAGGTGTCGCTGAGCTTCTTCGAAGGCCGGATCGCGGCGTTCGACACCGCCGGGCTGGCCAAGGTTGGCAATTCTTTTGAAAGACGTGTACAATTTGAGAAGGGTGACAAGGCGATCATCCGTGTAAAAACGAAAGGATTGGACGACCGCGGTCTTCTGGAGCTGCTGGAGCGGTTCCTCGAAGAGGTCAAGTCGTCTTTCAAACCGAAGGGAGAACTACATGATGCGTTTAAGTAACCGTAAATCCTGGAAGGTTCTGCTGGTCTCGATGGCCGCGGCGCTTTCTTTCTCCATGCTGGCCGGCTGCAGCGACAACAAGGAAGAGAAGGACAACAGCACGGCGCTGGCGACTTACAAGGGCGGGGAAGTGACCCAGAAGGAATTCGACACCAGCATTCATGTGATGAAGTTTCTGTCTCCGGATCAGTCCCAGTACCTGGATATGGATGTGTTCAAAGAGACACTGCTTAAGCAGCTTGCTGCTTTTGAATATTTGCAGGGACAAGCCAAGGATGAGGCGAAGAAGGAAGCGGAGTCCCAGGCGGATACCCAGATCAAGACCTACAAGAGCGGGATGGGCGAGAGCTATGAGAGCTCGCTGAAGGAACAGAATCTGACGGAATCGCAGGTCCGCGATTATATGGTCCGCGTGCTGACCGTCTATCAGGATATGCGGCTCAAGGTGACCGACGACGATGTGAAGAAGTATTTTGACGAACACAAGGGCGATTTCACCGTCGCTTCGGTCCGCCACGTGCTGGTCGGCTTCACCGACAGCAACAATAAGGAGCGTACGGACGCCGATGCGCTGAAGCGGGCGCAGGAAGTGAAGGCGAAGCTGGACGGCGGCGCCGACTTCGCTGCCGTGGCGAAGGAATACTCCGACGATACCGGCTCCAAGGAGACCGGCGGGCTGTATGAGAACAAGGCGCTCGGCACGTATGTCGAGGAATTCAAGCAGGCGGCGCTGACGCTGCCGCTCAATACGATCAGCGATCCGGTCAAGACGACCTATGGCTACCACATCATGAAGGTGGAATCGCGCACCGAGAAGACGTTCGACAAGCTGACCGACGACGAGAAGACGCAGATCAAGGACACGCTGTCCTCCGAGAAGGTGCAGAGCTTCCTGGAGAAGGATCTGGATGGCATTATTACGAAAATCAATCTGCCGAAGGCTTCCGCTTCGGCAGCGACCGGAGCGTCCGCCGCACCGGCGGCATCGGCCCCTGCGGCAGCGCCGGCTGCAAGCCCGGCGGCGCAATAAAACCTTCTTCTCTGATCCCGCGGCCATTCAGGCCCGGCGGAACGGCTCTGCCGTCTTCGCCGGGTTTTTTTGGCGTTCCCGCAGGCAGGATGCCTGTCGTCCGGGCGTACCGGGATGTATAAGGAATTGGGAACAGATGAATACTATGGTCAGTACTCAAAGCGACCCGGGTGGGAGGCCTTCTGAGCCCACCGCGCAGCAATAGGCACTATACTTCCTTAGAAAGCGGGGCAACAGGTGAAATGAAGGCAACTGGTATCGTTAGACGCATCGACGACCTCGGTCGGGTGGTCATTCCCAAAGAAATCAGACGGACGCTGCGCATCCGCGAAGGCGATCCGCTCGAAATTTTTGTAGACCGCGACGGCGAGGTCATTCTCAAGAAATACTCCCCGATCGGCGAGCTCGGCGATTTCGCCAAGGAGTACGCGGAGTCCTTGTTTGAAAGCACCGGACATATTACCCTCATTACCGATCGTGACACCTTCGTCGCTCTGTCAGGCGGCTCCAAGAAGGATTATCTGGAGAAGCCGGTCGGGCCGCTGCTGGAGAAATGCATGGACAGCCGCAAAACCGTGCTGGAAACGGGAAGCGGCAGCTATGAGATCGGCAAGGATCACCCGGAGGAGCTGTCTTCCTACGTGATCGCACCGATCATCTCCGGCGGGGACCCGATTGGTTCCGTCGTGATGATGAGCAAGGACGAATCGGTCAACATGGGGCAGATGGAAGTCAAGATGGCCGAGACGGCCGCCGCCTTTCTGGGCAAGCAGATGGAGCAGTAAAAGGTCTTACGTTCTCCCGCTTTTCTCTTCCCGGCGGCAAGAAGCCGGGAAGAGAAAAGCGGGTTTTATTTTGGCCGCGGCGGAATCTACGGTATAATGAAGAACGGTATAAGCAAGGAGAAAGCAGGGCGGAAGCGCACATGAAATCATCCACGACAAGCTCGAAGCTGCTGGAAGGGGCGTTCATGCTGAGCGCCGCGGCGCTGCTCTCGAAGCTGATCGGCACTCTTCAGAAGATTCCGCTGCAGAATTTGGGCGGAGATGCCGTCTTCGGCATTTATAATACGGTGAACCCGATTTATTCGCTGCTCCTGACCGTCGCGATGCTCGGACTGCCGACCGGAATCTCGAAATTTGTGGCCGAGTCGGCTGCGGCGGGGGATTCTGCGACAGCCCGGACGGTGCTCCGGCTGGGAGCGCTGCTGTCGGGCGCGGCCGGACTTGTGCTGGGTGCGGCCGCCTATGCCGGAGCGCCCCTGATCGCCCTCTGGGTCGGAAGCTCTCCTATTGTGCCGGCGATTCGGGCGGCTTCTCTGGCGATGGCCGTCGTTCCGGCCATGAGCGCGCTCCGGGGGTATTTTCAGGGCCTCCAGAACATGGCGCCGACCGCCCTCTCCCAGATTATCGAACAGAGCGCCCGGGTGGCTGTCATGGTCGGCCTGCTGCTGTATCTGACCGGGGCGGGTGCCGGCGGCGGCAAGATCGCAGCCGGAGCCATGCTGGGCTCGGCGGGCGGCGGACTGGCCGGCCTGGGCGTCATGCTGGTCTTCTGGCGCCGGCACCGGAAGAGCGCAGAGGAGCTGCGGCCGGTGGAACCGAAGACGGCGGGGAACGGAGAGCCGGCCGGACCGGCAGACGGAGGCACGGCTGCGGCCGTGCCGGGCCTGTCGGATCGGCAGAGAAGGGAAGCGGAAGCCGCGCTGGCCGAAGCGGCCGCGGGGGCGGAGCGTCTGCCGCGGGCGGGAGCCTCCGGGCTGCTTCGGGCCATGCTGCTCTACAGCATTCCCGTCATGCTCGGCAGTCTGGCCGTGCCGCTCGTCAATCTGGTGGATGTGTTCACCATGCCGCGGCTGCTCGCCGAAGGGCGGAGCGAAGCGGAGGCGATGGCCCAGTTCGGCATCTATAACCGCGGCCTGCCGCTCGTCCAGCTGGTGACGATGCTGGCTACCTCGCTGTCGGTGCTGTTCATTCCGTTCATGGCGGAATCCAAGTACCGGGGCGACCTGGAGGAGATCCGGACGCGGACGCGGCTGTCCCTGCGCTGGTTCTGGCTGCTCGGCCTGGCCGCCGCTGCGGGTCTGGCCGTGCTGGCCGCGCCGATCAACCGCGCGCTCTACGGCGACGGCTCCGGCACGGCCGTCATCGCGCTGCTCGGGCTCACCGCCGCCGCCGGCACGGTGAGCATTATCGCCGCCGCGCTGCTGCAAGGGCTCGGCCAGGTGCGCGCTCCCGCGCTGCACCTGCTCGCCTCCGCCGCGCTGAAGGCGGCGCTCAACCTGCTGCTGGTTCCGCAGCAGGGCATTGTCGGCGCGGCCGTCGCCGGCGTGGCCGCCCAGGTGCTGGCCGCAGCGCTGAACGTGCTGCTGCTGCGCAAGGCCGCCGGTCTGCGGCTTCGCCCCGCAGACGTGCTGCTTCAGCCCGCCGGACTTGCCGCGGGCCTCGGCCTGGCCGCTGCCGCCGCCGCTTACGGGGGCGGCGCGGCGCTGGCTGCGGCCGGCGTCGGCGGCCGCCTGGGCGCGCTGGCGGAGACGCTGCTTGGCGTAGCGGCCGGCGTGGCCGCCTTCGCCGTGCTGGCTGTCCGCCTGCGCCTGATCTCCGAGAGCGAGCTGCGCCGACTCCCGGGCTTCGGGCCGAAGCTGGCCGACCGGTTCGGCCGGCTGATGCGCTGACCGGTGCAGGAGCGGGGAGCAGCTTGGAAATTTGACAGGCCCGCACGGGCCAGAGGAGAGATAAAGGATGAGTGCAAGTCTGACCATCGTCGGTCTCGGCTCCGGAAATCCGGACCGGCTGACGCTCGGTATCGTCAAGCGGCTTCAGTCCGCATCGGCTGTCTATGTCCGTACCCGGGAGCATCCGGTTATGGCCGCGCTGGAGGAGCTGGGCGTTGAGAGCCGCTCCTTCGACGGGCTGTACGAGTCGCTGCCGACCTTTCCGGAGGTATACGCCGCCATTACCGATGCCCTGATCGCGGCAGCCAAGGCGGGAGCTGAAGGCGACCGTATCCTGTATGCGGTTCCCGGCCATCCCATGGTGGCGGAATCGGCCGTATCGCAGCTGCTCCGGCGCTGTCCGGAAGAAGGCATCGAACTGGAGATTCTGGGCGGCGAGAGCTTCCTGGATGAAGCTTTTGTCCGGCTTGGCTTCGATCCGATCGAGGGCTTTCAGCTTCTGGACGCCACGGGCATGCAGCCGTCGCATGTGCGGCCGGAGCTGCACACGCTGATCGGCCAGGTCTACGATTCCTTCACGGCTTCGGAAGCGAAGCTCTGTCTGCTGGAGCGGTACCCGGCCGAGTATGAAGTGACGGTCGGCCATGCGCTCGGCGTAGAAGGGGAAGAAACCATCGTCAAGGTCCCGCTCTTTGAGCTGGACCGGTTGGAGGGATACGGCAATCTGTCGCTGATATATATTCCCGCCGATTCTTCGGAACAGCTGCGCCGCCGTACCTTCGAGCGTCTGCACGAGATTGTCGGGATTCTGCGAAGCCCCGAGGGTTGCCCCTGGGACCGGGAGCAGACGCATGAATCGCTGCGCAAGAATCTCATTGAAGAGACCTATGAGGTGCTGGAGACGATTGATGAGGACGATCCCGAGCACATGAAGGAGGAGCTGGGCGATCTGCTGCTGCAGATTCTGCTTCATTCCCAAATGGAAGAAGAGACCGGGATCTTCAATGTCTACGATGTCATCCAGGGCTTGAACGACAAGCTGATCTTCCGCCATCCGCATGTGTTCGGCGGCGAGAACGCGCCCGATGCCGAGGCGGCGCTGCGCAACTGGGAAGGCATGAAGGCGGAGGAGAAACGGCTCAAGGGCCTGGAGCCGGAGAAGCAGTCCGCTCTAAGCGGCGTGCCGCGCGATCTTCCGGCGCTGATGAAGGCCTACAAGCTGCAGAAGAAGGCCGCCAAGGTCGGCTTTGACTGGGGAGCGGTCGGCGAAGTGCTGGACAAGATCGCCGAAGAGCTGGACGAGCTGCGGGAAGCCATAGCGGAGGGAATGCCTGCCGAGGAGCAGGCGCTGGAGCTCGGCGATCTTCTGTTCGCGGCGGTCAATGCCGCGCGCTTCATCGGCGCCGATCCGGAAGAGGCGCTCAGCCGGACGAACCGCAAATTTCTGCAGCGGTTCGCCCATATCGAGAAGCGTCTTCTCCAGCAGGGGAAGACGCCGCAGGACAGCAACCTGGAGGAGATGGAGACCCTCTGGCAGGAGGCGAAGCGGGAGGAAGGCTAGAGGGGGGCCTTTCGCCTCCTTTTTGAATAAATCGACAGCAGGCGGCAGGAATTTGAAAGCCCATCCAGAATATCAACAAGCATGAAGCGCGTGCCGGCTCCCAGGCTATCCGCACCGTTTCTGAATTTCACGAATACCGGGAGGAACGTGTAACGATGAACAAGACCGATTTGATCAACAGCATTTCCGAGAAGCACAGTCTGTCCAAGAAGGACGTAGAGGTTGTGCTGAACGGTTTCCTCGACGAAATCAGCGGCGCGCTCGCCCAAGGCGACAAAGTGCAGCTCATCGGGTTCGGCACCTTCGAGACCCGCAAGCGTTCCGGACGGACAGGACGCAATCCGCAGACCGGCGATACCATTGAAATTCCGGAATCCACGGTTCCGGCATTCAAAGCCGGCAACAAGCTTAAAGAAGCCGTGAACTAATGCGGCTGGATAAATTTCTGAAGGTCAGCCGCCTGATCAAGCGCCGCACCGTGGCCAAAGACGTGTCCGAGCAGGGCCGGGTGCTGATCAACGGCAAGGAATCGAAGCCCAGCAGCACCGTGAAGATCGGCGACGAGATTACGGTGCAGTTCGGCCAGAAGCTGGTGACCGTCCGTGTAGAGAAGCTGGTCGAGACGACCCGCAAGGATGAAGCGGCCGGTATGTACACACTGCTTCGGGAAGAACCGCTGCCCAAGAGCACCGGTCTGGACTGGTAAGCAGCCGCACGCGGCTTGCCGGAACCGGCCGGTACAGAGAAGCCTAGCCGGGTGAAACCGCATAGCGTTCTTACACGGAACAACCCCGTTGTCCGCTCGGGAGAGCAGACGGCGGGGTTGTTGTCATTCAGAACTTCAGCACGGCGGAAGGCGCTGCCTTGAGACTGACACGGGCTGCCACGAGCTGTGGCAATCCGCTGAAGAGCCGCTTCCCCGTCGGCCGCCTCTCCTTGCACAGGCTTGGATGAGTCGTTCTCCTCAGCTTTGGATAAGTCGCTCGCCTCAGCTCCGTCAGCCTTCAAGCTCGCCGACGCGGATTCGCCGTTCCCGTTCTGTTCTAACCTCGACAAGCCCGCCATAGATTAGAACGAGAAGAAAGGGGGGCATGATTCATGATGGATTCCGGCAGACCGGCCAAGCAGCATGATCTGCAGCTGCGCAGCCGCAAGCAGCTTGACCTGACGGGGATACAGAACGTGGAGAGCTTTGACAGCGAGGAATTTCTGCTCCGGACGGAGCTCGGGGGACTGACGATACGGGGAACTCATCTGCATATCAAGCATCTCAGTCTGGAGAACGGGCAGCTCTCGTTGGAAGGCAACGTGCAGTCGCTCGTCTATTTTGATCCCGGCAGCCAGACCAAGTCCAAGGGCCTTCTGGGCAAGCTGTTCAAATGAATCTGTCCGTCCAATGGACGACGCTTCTCCTGATGGCCCTCGCCGGCATTCTGCTGGGACTGGCCTACGACAGTTACCGGGTACTGTCGTGGAAGCTGCGCTTTCCCGCCTGGATGAACGCCGTGCTGGATCTCGTATACTGGGCGGGAGCAGCGCTTCTGGTCTTCCGGCTTCTCTATGCCGGCAATCAGGGGCAGCTTCGCTTCTATGCGCTCCTGGGATTATTTCTGGGCGCCTGGCTCTATTTTCTAATCTTCAGTGTTACGATTCGGCGATTTGTGGTAATGTTAATTCAGGCCGTGCAGCGATGCGGCCGCATGTTGGCCAAGCTGTTGGCCGTGCTGATCGGAACGCCCCTGCTCGGATTGTGGCGGGTGCTGTACGGGACGCTGAAGCTTGTCCTGCGGGTGCTTCGCGGCATGCTTCGATTCCTTCTGCGGCTGACCCGGCCGCTGTGGGTACTGCCGGTGCGGTATCTGAAGCCGGCCGCTGAGCGGTTGGCAGCGCTTCCCTGGATTGCTTCCGTCCGGAACCGATTCTCCAGGAAGCCGAAGGACCCGCCGGAGCCGAAGGAATGAGGCTCCGGGCGCCGCTTAAGGGTACATAGACGAAGCAACTTGAAAGTGAGGGTGGAAGCGGCATGAACCGATTTGCCACAACCGAAGAAACCGTCAGCTCAAGTCGTCCTCCGGCCAAGACGGCCGGAGTGAGAAGACGCAAGATCATGTGGATGACGACAGTCGTGCTGTTCTTTGCCTGGGCCGGCTATATCTTTGTGGCGCAGAGCGCCGCCATCTCGGACAAGAGCGGAGCGCTTGCCCGCAAGCAGGAAGCCAAGGCCGGGGCCGACCAATCCCTGAATCAGTTGAAGTACGAGGTATCGCGCCTGGGCGACAATGAGTATATCGGCGAACTTGCCCGCAAGCGCTACAATATGTACAAGCCCGGCGAAGTGCCGATTCGCGTGGAAGATAACGGGCAATAATACGGTCAAAACGGGCAGTTGACTCTGTTGCCTTGCCCTGCTCTTTCCTGTATAATCAAATCACCGCAGGCATATTTTTAAGGGAGGATCATTTTATTCTATGGCAATTGAAGTGGGCACCAAGTTAGAAGGCAAGGTGACAGGCATCACGCATTTCGGAGCATTTGTGGATCTGTCAGGAGGTGTCACAGGTCTTGTTCATATCTCGGAAATCGCCGATAATTACGTCAAGGATGTCAACGATCATCTGAAGATCAATGATGTAGTGACCGTTAAGGTGATCAATGTGGACAAAGACGGCAAGATCGGACTTTCCATCAAGCAGGCTGTCGATAAGCCCGCGTCCGAGGCTCGCCCGCCTAGAGCGCCAAGATTCGATCGTCCCGGAGGCGGCGACCGTTTCGGCGGTGGCGGCGGAGGAGGCGGCGGCTACAACCGTGAACGGGGAGGACGTCCTTTCAAACCGGCTGCCGGAAAGCCCTCATTCGAGGATAAAATGTCCCGTTTTCTCAAGGACAGCGAAGAGCGCATGTCTTCGCTCAAGAAGAACACTGAAGGCAAACGCGGAGGCCGAGGGGCCAAGCGCGTCTGAAATCCATAACATAACCGCAGGAGCGCCAGCTCCCGCGGTTTTTTTATGTCCTTATTTCCCGGCCCGCGCTCCCCTTCCCCTGCCTGTCTTCGGGCAGCGGGCATCTGCGCATCGACCGGTCCCGTTCGAAAGACTCACCGCTCTCCCGAGTCGTCCCTTTTTGTCGGACTTCTTAAAATTTGCGACAGCATCCCGTCCGATCCCCGCTAAGCCGGGGGCATCCGCTGGCGAATGCTTGGGCCTGGAGGGAGCGAACAGCCGGGGAACAGGCACAGGCCGGCAAGGCTCAACGGGCCGCCCGCCAAGGGATCGCCCCCGGCGCACGCCCTACTCCGTGCCCGGGCGTTTTTGTCGGAAATTTCATGGGAGCGGCCCTCTTGTTCTGACAAACTTTCCACCGAAGCCCGTCTTATAATGGCAACACAAATCTTTAGACGGGTGGTGCTTGGGAAAATGATGGGAAAGAGCAATGTGATCCAATTTCCGGAATGGACAAGAGCGGAGCAGAGCGAGGAGCAATCGGAGCCGGTACAGCCGGGGATGTCCGGCCGGATACGGAACAGCCGAATGTACAATCTGCTGATTACGCGGAAATGGACACTTCTGCTGACGGTGATGGGCCTGCTGCTGGGCCGCGCGATGATTCTGGACGAGCTGTCGCCCTTCGCCGCCGCTTTCTTCGCCGTTGTCCTGTTCATGCGGCGCGACTCCGCCGTGCCGGTAGCCGCCGCCATTCTTATCGGCAGCGCCTTCACGCCGTTCCCGGGCGTTCTGTCCATCGCCGCCGAACTCGCCCTGCTCGTTCTTCTTCACCGGGGACTGGAGGCGTTTCAGCGGGTGGAACTGTCGTATACGCCCCTCATGGTATTCGTCGCCTCGTTCATGGTCGGACTGTTCCAGGCGGTAATCGGGCCCTCCATCTCCTGGTATCCGCTGATGATGACGGCGCTGAACTCCCTGCTGTCGTTTGTGCTGACCCTCGTCTTCCTTCAGGCTATCCCGGTGCTGATCTACCGCCAGAAGAGCCGCGCTCTTCAGAGCGAGGAGATTCTCTGCCTGATTATTATGCTGGCCTCCGTGATGACGGGGCTGGTCGGCTGGTCGGTGGCCGGCTTGTCGCTGGAGCATATCATGTCCCGTTATTTGATTCTGCTGTTCGCCATGGCCGGCGGTGCGCCTCTGGGAGCTTCGGTCGGCGTCGTGACCGGGCTGATTCTCAGTCTGGCGGATATCGGAGCCATCTACCAGATGAGCCTGCTTGCCTTCTCGGGGATGCTGGCCGGGATGCTCCAGAGCGGGAAGAAGGCGGCGGTCGCCTTCGGGATGCTGCTCGGCTCGAGCATTCTCTCGGTTTATTTTACCGGTCCGGGCGATATGCTGGCTTCCACCTGGGAGACCTGCGCGGCGATTGCGCTGTTCCTGGCTACGCCGAAGGCGATCACCCGGCTGATTGCCCGGTATGTACCGGGTACGGCCGATCACAGCCGTTCCCAGCATGAGTATGCGCGAAGAGTCCGCGATCTGACCGCCGAGCGGGTAACGCAGTTCTCCCAGGTCTTCCGCCAGCTCTCCAGCAGCTTCGGACAGATTCCGAACGCGGCCGGAGCCGGAGCGACCGAACGGGAGATGGAGCATTTTATGAACGCGGTCACCGAGGGGCTCTGCTCGGGATGCAGCCGGCGGGGCCAATGCTGGGACCATAAATTTTATCAGACTTATAAATATATGACGGATATGATGACCAAGGTCGAAGAGAAGCCGGAGATTTCGGCGTCCGAGCTGCCCGGCGAATGGAGCCGCCACTGCGGCAGGACGGGCGAGGTGCTGGAGGTGATGAAGAACCAGTACAGCCTCTATCAGCATGATATGCGCTGGAAGCGGCAAATATACGACAGCCGCCAATTCGTGGCCGAGCAGCTGTCGGGCGTGTCGCAGGTAATGGAGGATCTGGCCCGGGAGATCAAGCGCGAAGGGCAGGCGATGTACCGGCAGGAGGCGCAGATCCGCGAGGCGCTGGAGCGGCTCGGCCTGTCGATTCACGGGATAGACATTCTTAGCCTGGACCCGGGGCGGGTCGAGATCGAGGTGGTCCATGCCTACAACCGGGGATTCGATGAATGCCGGAAAATGATTGCCCCGCTGCTCTCCGACATCCTGGGCGAGAATATCGCAGTGGTGAGCGAGACGGCCGTTCATAGCCGTCAGGGCCTGTCCACCGTCGTATTCGGGTCGGCCAAAGCGTACGAAGTCACCACCGGAATCGCCGGCGCGGCCAAAGACGGGGATATTCTTTCTGGCGACAGCTTCAGCACCGTCGAGCTGGGCAACGGAACGTTTGCCATCTCGGTCAGCGACGGCATGGGGAACGGAGAGCGGGCGCGCATGGAGAGCAGCGCTGCGCTGGGCATGCTGGAGAAGCTGCTGCAATCGGGAATGGACGAGAAGCTGGCGGTGAAGTCGGTCAACTCGATTCTGCTGCTCCGCTCCCCGGATGAATTCTATGCCACGGTGGACATGGCGTTGATTGATCAATACTCGGCTCAGACCACATTCATGAAGATTGCATCCGCTCCGAGCTTCATCAAGCGGGGGAGCGAGGTGATCCCGGTCAGCGGGAGCAATCTGCCCATCGGCATTATTCAGGAAATCGAAATCGAGCTGATTACGCTGCAGCTTCATCCGGGCGATCTGCTCATCCTGATGACCGACGGCATCTACGATGCGCCGGGGTATGCCGTCAACAAGGAAATCTGGATGAAGCGGCTGATTCAGGAGATAGACAGCAGCGATCCGCAAGAGATCGCCGATTGCCTGCTGGAGAAAGTCATCCGCTATTCGGGCGGCGAGATCCATGATGATATGACGATTCTGGTCAGCCGGCTTGACCATTATCAACCGGAATGGTCGACGCTGCATATGCCTGGCCTGTCGCGGATGGAACGGCCGCGGACGGTCAGCTGACCTTTTCTCTGTTTGGTCTTTCACCGCGTTTGAAATCTCTCGGCAGCGGAAATGCTAGGAAGAGAGAATGGAAAGGCGGGGAAGAGGATGCTGAATCAAATTTTGCTGATTACCGACGGATGCTCCAATGTAGGGGAAAGTCCGGTGATGGCGGCGGCGCATGCGCTTCAGGAAGGCGTTACAGTCAATGTGATCGGGGTGATTGATTACGGGACCATCGGCGAGCTGGGCAGCCGGGAGATTGAAGACATCGCCAGGGCGGGCGGCGGTCTGAGCCGGATCGTCGGCACGCCCCAACTGGCGGGAACGATGCAGATGATGACTCGCAAGACGGTGGTGGAGACGATTCATCAGGCCGTCAACCGGGAGGTGCGGAGGGTGCTGGGAGATTCCTCGATCGAGGAGCTTCCCCCGGGAAAACGCGCCGAGATGGTTCAGGTCGTCGACGACCTGAGCGAGACGGCTCCCCTCCGTATCGCGCTGCTGATCGACGCCAGCGCCAGCATGAAGCCGAAGCTGGCCGCCGTCGAGGAGGCGATCCGCGATCTGGCGCTCAGTCTGGAGGCGCGGGGCGGCCTTAGCGAGATTGCGGTCTTTCATTTTCCCGGTTCGGCCGGGGAAGAAGCAGCGCTCGATAAGGACTTTACCTCGGATAAGTCGGAGCTTCGCTCCCTGTTCGGCCGGCTGCGGATGAGGGGGGCAACGCCGACCGGTCCGGCGATCTTCCGGGTGCTTCGGCATTTCGGTTATGGTACACTGGATGCACCAATGGATCGAAGGGCTGCAGGGGATTACGAGGAAGGGGAACGAAGATCGGGTGGCTATCTCGTCTAGCCCCTCCTGGGCGCCGGGAACGGCGATTGTCGGCAAGTGGCGCGGCAATCGCTATATCGTGGACCGGCTGCTCGGCAAGGGGGCCAACGGAATCGTATATTTGGTGCACCGCGAGGGCCGGCGGGAGAAGTATGCGCTGAAGATCGGATACGATACGCTGGATCTGCAATCCGAGATCAATGTCCTGACGTCGCTTCAGTCGCGGGAGAAGTCGCGCGAACATCGCGGAGGCCGGGCGAAGAAGCCTTCCCGCCCGGCTTATTTGCTGGAAGCCGACGATGACCAGGAGGGCGGGTTTCCTTTCTATGTCATGCGGTATGTACAGGGTTCGCCGCCGCATGTTTTTTTGAGACGCAAAGGGCGAAGCTGGCTGGGGCTGATCGGACTGAAGCTGCTCGACCGGCTGTGCACGCTGCACGAATGCGGATTTGTCTTCGGGGATCTGAAGCCGGAGAATATCGTTGTCTCCGACTATGGCGAAGCCGAGCTGATCGATTACGGCGGGGCGGGCCCCAAGGGGCGGAGCGTGAAACAGTTCACGGAATGGCATGACCGCGGCTTCTGGAACGCCGGAAGCCGCAGCGCCGACGAGGGCTATGATCTGTTTGCCTTTGCGGTGCTGTGTCTGCGGCTGCTTGATGAGCAGGGATTGAAGACGGCGGCGGCCGGACTTCCCCAGACCAGGAGCGTCGATGATTTGCTGAAGCTGGCCGTCCGGCTACCGGACCGCGGTCTGTCCTCATGGCTCAAGCTTGCGCTGAAGGGCGGATTTCCGAGTTCCCGCGAGGCCAGAGAAGCTTGGAAGACCCGGGTGTATCGCGCCGGGAGAGAGGCGATGCGCCACGACCGGGTTGCAACGCCGGGCTGGCTGGTCGGCGCCTTTGTGCTGTCGCTTCTGGTGCTGGCTGCCACTCTGTACTGGATGGCCGGGTTCTGACGCGGTATGATAGATCTTAAGCTATGGGTGCAGGCGGAGAGGATGGGCCGATATGGAGCAGTGGAACCGGCTGGTGCGGGCCGTAGAGGAAGCGGCGGGCGAGCATGGGCTGTGGAAGGCGAACGACCGGATTGTGGTCGCAGTATCCGGAGGGCCGGATTCTGTGGCTCTTTTGCATGTCCTTCGCCATATTTCCCTGCATTCGCTCCCTCTGAGCCTGATTTGCGCGCATGCCGATCACGGATTTCGGGAAGAATCCAGAGCGGAAGCCGAGCTGGTCCGCAAGATGGCGGACGAGCTGGGACTTCCGCTGGAGACGGCAGAGCTTCATGTGCCGGCCCATCTGGCAGAGAGCGGTCTTGGACCGGAGGGGACCGCCCGGGAGCTGCGGTATGCCTTTCTGGCGGAAGCGGCCGCACGGCACGGGGCCACGGGCATCGCGCTTGGCCATCATGCCGACGACCAGGCGGAGACGGTGCTGCTGCGGCTTTTGCGGGGAAGCGGTCCGACCGGTCTCGCGGGAATGCGGTGGAGACGTCCGTACAAAAAAGTGGAACTGCTGCGGCCTCTTCTCCGTATACAGAAGGCGGAGCTGGTCGGAGTCTGCCGCGAGCAGGGGTTTCCTTTTGCCGAGGATGCCAGCAATCTTCAGAGCCTGTATGTCCGCAATGCGGTACGGCTGGAGATTCTGCCCTTCCTGGAGAAGTACAGCCCGAGGCTTGGACAGTCGCTTAACCAGCTGGCCGAGATCGCAGCAGCCGAAGACGATTATATGGAAGCAAGCGCCGAGAAGCTGTACTTGAAGATCGCGCGCAGGGAAGGAGAACGGATATCGTTCGACCGGCATGCATTTGCCGGCGAGGCGTCCGCTTTACAACGGCGTTTGATTAAACTAATATTAAATTATCTGTCGGCGGACACGTCGGCGGTGGATTTTCCCAAGATTGAAGCGGTCCGACGAGGGGCGCTGCAGGCCCGTCCGACAGTCTGGAATCTGGATCTGGGCGGCGGGGTAACCTGTAAGCGGCAGTACGATACGATCGTCTTCACATCTGCTCCCTCCGGGAAGCAGACCAGCTATACATACGAGATGGAGATGCCTGTGTCCCGGCTGGAAATTCCGGAGATCGGCCGAAGTCTCGCAGCTGCGGTGCTGCAGAGGGAAGATTGGGCATCTCGGAAGGTTGAAGGCAACCGCCTGACGGCGGGGTTTGATCTGGAGGGTCTGGCATTTCCCCTGACCGTTCGGTCACGCCTGCCTGGAGATACCATGCGAATCATGGGATTAAACGGAAGCAAAAAGGTTAAAGATATTTACATTGATGATAAAATACCTTCTTCCGAACGCCATCGCATTCCGATTGTCTGCGACGCACTGGGCCAGATTCTCTGGATTCCCGGCGTCCGGCGATCGGCTCACGCCGCCGTTGGCCGGCACACGGCAGCGGTCCTTTTTCTGTCTCTGGAGGAAGGGAATGATGCGCCGGACGCGCTCCGACAGGAGTGACGGATTGCAAGCATAAGATTACCTTAGGAGGTACGCAAGTTGCAGAATGACATTCAGGAAGTGCTGATCAGCGAAGAGGAGATCCAGGAACGGATCAAGCAACTGGGCGCCGAGCTCAGTGCCAAATACGAGGGGCGGACTCCCCTTGTCATTTGCGTGCTGAAAGGCGCGTTTATTTTTATGGCCGATCTGGTTAAAGTCATTACAGTACCGGTAGAGATGGATTTCATGGCCGTCTCCAGCTACGGAGCCGAGACCAAGTCGTCCGGCGTAGTGAAGATCATCAAGGATCTCGACGTGCCGGTCAGCGGCCGGGATGTTCTGATCGTCGAGGACATCATCGACAGCGGACTGACGCTGAGTTATCTGATCGAGCTGCTGCAAGCCCGCGGAACGGCTTCAATTGAAGTTGTTACCCTGTTCGACAAGCCGGCGGGACGCACCGTTAAGCTGGAAGCCGATTATACCGGCTTCGTCATTCCCGACGAGTTCATCGTCGGCTATGGCTTGGACTACGCCGAGAAATACCGGAACCTCCCTTACATCGGGGTGCTGAAGCCGGAAATTTACTCCAAATAGCCTATTGACAGACCGGATGTCCGGCTCATTTTCCCGAAGTTCCTCTATTTGAGGTGCTCCGACAGGCTATGGTACAATAACTTAAGTGTTGTGAGAGGAGGTAGGGGATGAATCGGTTCATCCGAAATTCTGGTTTTTATTTGATTTTATTTTTAGTCGTGGTGGGCATCGTCCAGTTTGTCAGCAACGGAAATGAAGCCGCCGATTTCCCTAGATACGACCAACTTCGCCAGGAGATCAAGAACAACAACGTTAAGACCTTGACCGTACAGGCGGAGAACGGTGCCTTCCAGGTAACCGGCAAATACAAGGAGAAGCCCGAAGGGGCCAAATCCGAGAACTTCTCTACCTACATTCCTCCTACTGATACGGCTCTCAATGAGCTGGTTGACGCCAGCGAGGCGAACGGCGTGGAATATTCCCAGAAGAAGATGGAAGGCGACAGCATCTGGTTGACGTTCCTCTCCTCCATTATTCCGCTCGTAATCATGTTCATTCTGTTCTTCTTCCTGTTCAACCAGGCGCAGGGCGGCGGCGGCAAGGTCATGAATTTCGGCAAGAGCAAAGCCCGCCTCTACAATGAAGAGAAGAAGCGGGTCACGTTCGAGGATGTTGCCGGGGCCGACGAAGAGAAGCAGGAGCTTGTGGAAGTGGTTGAGTTCCTCAAAGACCCCCGCAAATTTGCTGCCGTGGGCGCGCGCATTCCGAAGGGCGTTCTGCTCGTAGGCCCTCCGGGTACCGGTAAAACCTTGCTTGCCCGCGCTGTTGCCGGCGAGGCAGGCGTTCCCTTCTTCAGCATTTCCGGTTCGGACTTCGTGGAAATGTTCGTCGGGGTCGGCGCATCCCGCGTCCGCGACCTCTTCGAGAACGCCAAGAAGAACGCGCCTTGCATTATCTTTATCGACGAGATCGACGCCGTCGGCCGCCAGCGCGGCGCCGGACTTGGCGGCGGTCACGATGAACGCGAACAAACGCTGAACCAGCTCCTCGTTGAGATGGACGGCTTCGGTGGCAACGAAGGCATTATTATCGTAGCGGCGACGAACCGTGCCGATATTCTCGACCCCGCCCTGCTCCGTCCGGGACGCTTCGACCGTCAGATTACGGTAGACCGTCCGGACGTCAAGGGACGCGAAGCGGTGCTGAAGGTTCACTCCCGCAACAAGCCGCTGACCAAGGATGTGAAGCTTGACGTCATCGCCAAGCGCACAACCGGCTTCACCGGCGCGGATCTGGAGAACCTCCTGAATGAAGCGGCTCTCTTGGCCGCCAGACGGAACCGCAAGGATATTACCATGCGTGAAGTCGACGAGGCCATCGACCGTGTGATCGTCGGCACCGAGAAGCGGAGCCGGGTAATCAGCGACCGGGAGAAACGCATCGTGGCTTACCACGAAGCGGGTCATACGATCGCAGGTTATTACCTGGAGAATGCCGATATGGTCCACAAGGTAACGATCATCCCGCGCGGCCGTGCCGGCGGATATGTGATCATGCTGCCGAAGGAAGACCGCATGCTGGTAACGAAGCAGGAATTGCTGGATAAAGTGACAGGCCTCCTCGGCGGCCGGGTCGCCGAAGAAATGTTCATCGGCGAGATCGGCACCGGCGCTTACAGCGACTTCCAGCAGGCGACGCGGATTGTCCGCTCCATGATTATGGAGTACGGAATGAGCGAGAAGCTCGGACCAATGCAGTTCGGCACCAGCCAGGGCCAGGTATTCCTGGGCCGCGATATCGGCCACGAGCAGAACTACAGCGATTCGATCGCCTACGAGATTGATCAGGAAATGCAGCGTTTCATCAATGATTGCTATGAACGCTGCCGCAAGCTGCTCGAAGAGCATGCCAATGAGATGCACCTGATTGCCAACACGCTGCTCGAGAAGGAGACGCTCGAACTCGACCAGATCCGTGAACTGATCGAGCAGGGCTACTTGTCCGAAGACGGCAAGCCGGATGAGGCCTCCGCCGAGACGGCTCCGGAGACAGGTGAACCCGTCATCGACAACGTCGGCGATGTGCGCGTGCGCATCCAGGGCAAATCGGAAGAACCGCTGTCAACGCCGGGCGGCGATGTGACGAAGGACATTCCGACCCGCCCGCAGGATGGCGGAAGCAATGACGGCAACGGCAATGGCAGCGGCGGCCCGTTGAGCTAAGGGCGCTGCTCATTATTCAAGAGACGGTTACGACCGCAAGGCTACTTGCGGCGGGGCCGTCTCTTTTATTTTGGCAGCCTCGGACTTCTTCTTCTGATACTTAAAATTTGCTGTAACTCCCCGTCCGCTTTCATTGACACAGCAGAATCCGTTGTGTACATTAGTGATTAACAATGACTGAATATGAAGATTCCGGGAAGCGGAATCGTCGGTGATTGCCGGAGACTATGCAGCGCGCGATTATGTTACTCATTTCACGATCATGGGTGTGCGGCATAGAGCATGGCTGTCGGCCGTGAGACATAAGGGGGATACGAGAATTGGAAGCTCTGGCGCTGGAGCACAAGCAGGAGCAGAACCGGGAACTGCGCGAGCGGCTCGAACAGCTGAAGAAGGAACGCAATGCCATTATTCTGGCGCATTATTATCAGCGCGATGAGATTCAGGAGGTTGCCGATTTCCGGGGCGACTCGTTCCTGCTGGCTCAGAAGGCGGCCGAGACGGACGCCGAGACCATCGTCTTTTGCGGGGTTCATTTTATGGGAGAGAGCGCCAAGATTCTGGCGCCGAACAAGACCGTCCTGATCCCGGACGAACGTGCCGGCTGCCCGATGGCCGATATGGTCAATGTGGACGGATTGCGCAAGCTGAAGGCGCAGCATCCGAACGCCAAGGTGGTTACGTACATCAACTCGTCGGCAGAGATTAAGGCGGAGACCGATATTTGCTGCACCTCGGCCAATGCCGTTCGGGTAATCGAATCCCTGGATGCCGAAGAGATCATCTGGGTACCGGACAAGAATCTGGGCCGCTACGTTCAGGAGAAGACCGGCAAGAAGATGATTATTTGGGAAGGCTATTGCAACACGCATGATATGCTGACGGTCAAGGATGTCTATGAGATGAAGGCCAAGTACCCGGAAGCGGAATTTGTCGTTCATCCGGAATGCCGGCCGGAAGTGGTCGCCCTGGGCGATTTTGTCGGAAGCACAACCGCAATCATTGATTACTGCCGCCGGTCGGACCGGAAGGAATTCATCGTCGGAACCGAGGACGGGACCGGTTATCAGCTCCGCAAGGACAGTCCGGACAAGAGCTTCCATTTTGCAAGCAAATTCCTGGTCTGCCCGAACATGAAGGTCAACAATCTCAAAAAGCTGGTCAAATGTCTGGAGACCATGAAGCCGCAGATTTATGTGCCTCAGGCCATCGCCGACAAGGCCAGAATCTCCTTAGAGCGCATGCTACAAGTCAAGTAGCATGCGCTACTCTTTCGTTGAAACAGGTGAAACGGTCTCATGATTCCACAATATTTGGTTGATTTTGATCTTCGGGAACTGCCGGTGGTCCGCACGGACTGCATCATTATCGGATCGGGCATTGCCGGCCTGTTCACGGCCATCCGTGCCGCCGAGGACCGCAAGGTCGTGATGCTGACCAAGAAATCGCTGATGGAGAGCAATACGCGGTATGCCCAGGGCGGCATCGCCGCCGTAATCGCCGAGGATGACTCGCCGGAGTTTCATTTGCAGGATACCTTGATGGCCGGTGCCGGGCTGTGTTCGCGGGAAGCGGTCGAGGTACTGGTAAACGAAGGGCCCGAGGGCGTGCAGGAGCTGATTCGGCTCGGGACCAAGTTCGATAAGGAAGACGGCGTACTGGCGTTGACTCAGGAGGGGGCGCACAGTCACCGCCGGATTCTGCATGCTAACGGCGACGCCACCGGCTACGAGATTGTGCGCGCGTTGTCGGAGCAGATTGCGAACCATGACCGGATTGAAGTCTGGGACGATCACTATGTCATCGACCTGATTACCGAAGACGGCGAATGCCGCGGCGCACTGGTTCAGCGGCCGAACGGAAGCCGGCTGTTTCTTCAAGGCGATGCGACGATTCTGTGTTCCGGCGGGGCCGGCCAGCTCTACCGGTATACGACCAATCCGGAGGTGGCGACCGGAGACGGGGTAGCGATTGCCTACCGCGCCGGCGCGCATATCCGCGATATGGAATTTATCCAATTCCACCCGACGGCGCTGAGTTATCCGGGCGCTCCCCGCTTTCTGATCTCTGAGGCGGTTCGGGGGGAGGGCGCCGTTCTGCGCAACATCCACGGCGAGCGGTTCATGGAACGCTATCATGAGCTGCTGGAGCTGGCTCCGCGCGACATTGTGGCCCGGGCGATTATTGACGAGATGGAAGCGACCAAATCGACGTTTGTGTATTTGGATATTACCCACGAATCGGCCGAGAAAGTGAAGCACCGGTTCCCGACCATATACGGGACCTGCATCGGCTATGGACTCGATATTACGACAGACTGGATTCCGGTGGCTCCGGCTGCGCATTATATGATGGGCGGGATCAAGACCGATCTGAACGGCGAGAGCAGCATCCCGCGTCTGTTCGCCTGCGGAGAGGTCTCTTCGACGGGTGTACACGGCGCGAACCGGCTGGCCAGCAATTCGCTGTCCGAAGCCATTGTATACGGCCGCCGGATTGTAGACCGCATCCGCAGTCTTCCCGGTCTCGGAGAAGTGCTGCCGAGTGCTGGCTGCGATGAAGGCCGCAGCGAGCATCCATCCCAGGCGGTAGTGGAACGGCGGCTCAAGCTGCAGAAGGTCATGGTGCGCCAAGTCGGTCTGCGGCGCAGCGAAGAGACGCTGACGAAGGGGCTGGAAGAGCTGAAACGGCAGCTTCCGATCTTTGCTTCCCGGCTGACAACGCCGGAAGATCTGGAGTTCGCCAATATGCTGACCTGCAGCCTGCTCATCACGGAGTCTGCATTGGCCCGCCAGGAGAGCCGCGGGGCTCATTACCGTGAAGACTTTGCCCAACGGGACGATGTGTGCTGGCGGAAGCACCTGCTCCAGATTCGGGAGCTGGGTATAGTGGAGGAGAACGAAGCATGATGTTTAACGGATATAATGAAGAATTGGTTCAGTCCATAAGAGGTTGGCTCCAGGAGGATGTCGGTTCCGGCGATGTGACGACGCGGACGACAATACCGGTCGGCCATCAGTCCAAGGGCATTATTCATGCCAAAGAGGCCGGGGTAATCTGCGGCGTGCCGATCGCCGAGCTGGTCTTTGAGATCGTCGATCCGGGCCTGTCGTTCACGGCCCATGTTCAAGATGGACAGTCTATTGCCAAGGGAACGGTCATCGCCGAGGTGGAGGGCAGCACCCATGCCATCCTGACGGGAGAGCGGCTGGCGCTGAATCTCATGCAGCGGCTCTCGGGTATCGCTACGCGAACCCAAATGTTCGTTCAGGCGCTCGAAGGACTGCCGACCCGGCTTGTCGATACCCGCAAGACCACTCCCGGGCACCGGATGCTTGAGAAATACGCGGTCCGTATCGGAGGCGGAGGCAATCACCGGTTCGGCCTGTATGACGCTGTCATGATTAAGGATAACCATATCAAGGGCGCGGGCGGCATTGCCCAGGCGGTAAGCCGGGCCCGCGCGAATATTCCGCATACGATGACGATTGAGGTGGAGACCGAGAATCTGGATCAAGTCCAGGAAGCGCTGGAGGCCGGAGCCGACATTATTATGCTGGACAATATGCCGCCCGCCCTGATGAGTGAAGCGGTCGCCCGGATCAAGGCCGCAGCCCCCAGGGTCAAGACGGAAGCGTCCGGCAATGTGTCGCTGGAGACGGTGCGCTCGATCGCCGAATCGGGTGTGGACATTATTTCCGTCGGCCGTCTGACCTACTCGTTCAACAGTCTGGACATCAGCCTGGATCTGAACGCGAAGAAGGGAGGGGCTCCGGCATGATGCTGGTTGTCGATATCGGAAATACGAATATTGTACTCGGCGTCTACCGCCGGCAGGAGCTGCTTCATCACTTCCGGCTGAGTACGGATCGGCAGTCCACCGCCGATGAATACGGCATCCGGATTCATAATTTGTTTCAGATGTCCGGCCTTTCCGTTAAAGAAGTAGAGGGCGTCATTATTTCCTCGGTTGTGCCGCCCATTGTCCAGGTGTTCGTCGATATGTGCGTCAAATATATCGGAATTGAACCGCTTGTTGTGGGGCCAGGCATCAAGACCGGCCTTAATTTGCGTTATGAGAACCCGCGCGAGGTCGGAGCCGACCGGATTGTGAATGCGGTAGCCGCTGTCGAGCGGTATCAATGTCCGCTGGTCGTGGTCGATTTTGGCACAGCCACTACGTTCGACTGCATTGACGCCTCAGCCAACTATTTGGGCGGAGCGATTGTCCCCGGGATCGGGATTGCGACGGAAGCGCTCTACCAGCGCGCCTCCAAGCTTCCGCGCATTGAGCTCGAGAAGCCGAAGAAGGTCATCGGCCGCAACACGGTTCATGCGATGCAGGCCGGTATCATTTACGGATATGCAGGACAGGTGGAAGGGATCGTCAAACGAATCAAGACCGAGATGAAGGCGCCTGATCTGAAGGTGATTGCCACCGGCGGCTTGGCCCCGCTGATAGCGGACGAGACGGACTGTATCGACGAGATCAATCCGATGCTGACGCTGGAAGGCTTGCGCCTTATTTATGAACGCAATCAATAAAGGCAGAACCACGATATTTTATTAACAAAAGGAGCATGCACCCATGAACAATACTAGCGACCGGCTGGTGCGCGGAACCGCCATGCAAGGCAGAGTCCGTGCGTTTGCCGTACGTACAACCGGCCTCGTCAACGAACTGCAGCGCCGCCACGATACGTATCCGACGGCTACCGCCGCCCTGGGACGCACGGTCACGGCCGCTGCCATGATGGGCGCGATGCTGAAGGGCCGGGAAGAGCTGAATATTCAGGTAAAAGGGGATGGACCGGTCGGGCAGATTACCGCCGAGTCCAATGCCCGGGGCGAAGTGCGCGGGATGATTCAGAACCCGCATGTTCACCTGCCGGCCAACGCGAAGGGCAAGCTGGATGTGGCCGGAGCGGTCGGAACAGAAGGATTCATCCATGTCATTAAAGACCTGGGTCTGAAAGAGCCGTACCGGGGCAGCATTCCGATTGTCTCGGGAGAGCTCGGGGAAGACTTCACGTATTATTTTGCCGCTTCGGAGCAGACGCCTTCGGCGGTCGGACTCGGCGTGCTGGTCAATCCGAACAACCGGGTTCAGGTGGCGGGCGGATTCATCATCCAGCTCCTTCCGGGGCTCAGCGATGATGAAATCGGCACCATCGAGAAGGCGATCTCCGCGATGCCGTCGGTCACGTCCCTGCTGGATGCCGGACTGGAGCCGGAGGAAATGCTGCGCCGCATCTGCCCGGATGCGGAGGTGCTGGATGAGATGCCCATCTCCTTCGTGTGCCAGTGTTCCCGCGAGCGCGTCGAGCAGACGCTGATCAGTCTGGGCCGGCATGAGCTGGAGCGGCTGATCGAGGAGGATCAGCAGGCGGAGGTCGTCTGTCATTTTTGCAATGAAGCCTATACATTCGACAAGAGCCAGCTTCAGCACATTCTGGACCAAGCCAAATCGTAAAATCGGGAGTGCGGGGAAATGACTAGACAGGAACGGGCGCTCCGCAAGGCGGTGGCAGCCCTGTCCGTCGTTGCGCTGCTGCTGGGAGCGCTGCTCGGCCGGGAGTGGATGCGAAGCGGACAGAAGGAGCCGGACGGCGGCGGGAACCAGGTGGTTGCCCGGGTCGCCGGGACCGGGATCACGCAGGCGGAGTGGCAGAATGAGCTTCGGCGCAGGTATGGCAGCGAGGTGCTGCTGTCTATGGTTAACCGGATTGCAGTCGAGCAGGAGGCACAGCGTCTGGGAGTAGAAGTATCCGAGGCAGAGGTGGATCAGGAACTGCGGCAGACGGCGGCCGGATATGGCTCCGAAGAGCAGTATTATCAGCAGATGAAAAGTGAGCTGGGCCTGACCCGGGAGGAAGTTCGGTCCGATACCCGCTATCGGCTTCTGCTTCAGGCCGTTGCAACATCCGGTATCGTGGTGTCGGATCAGGAGATTGAGGATTATCTCCAGGAGAATGCGGACCGGTTCCGGCCGAAGTGGCAGATCGAGCTGAGTCTGATTAAGCTGGATGATTATGCAGCCGCCGAAGACGTGTTGAACCGGCTCGACCGGGGAGAGGATTTCGAGACGCTGGCCCGGGAATTATCGACCGACCCGGACAGCAGACAGAACGGCGGCCGAATGGGCACGATTGAAGAGGACGACCCGTTCTGGCCCAAGGAATTGCTGAAGACAGCGCTGACGCTGAACCCCGGAGATATGGCGGGTCCGCTGGCGCTGGACGACGGGTTCGCGGTCATCCGCACCGATCATATCACCGTTCCGAAGACGCTCGGGGACGAGGAGATTCGCCGGCAGATTCGTCAGGAACTGGCGCTTGAACAGGCGCCGGCGCTGGCCGATGCAGAAGCGGAGCTGAGGAAGAAGTACGGTGCCGATCTGACGGTTGACAAGGACGATCAGGATTGATAAGATGAGGGTAAAGTAAAACCTACCGATTTAGTCGGAAATAGCGTCGGCAGGTTAGCGGTTAGACGATCCCATATTCCTTCAAGGAGGTTTTTGATTATGTCCAACGTAACACGCTCGTCTTCAGCCAAGGTGGTCAACAGCGTAACGGAACTGATCGGGGGCACGCCACTGGTTCGCCTGAACCGTGTGGTGCCGGAAGGCGCTGCCGAAGTTTATGTGAAGCTGGAATACCAGAACCCCGGCTCCAGCGTCAAGGACCGTATCGCGATCAGCATCGTGGAAGAAGCAGAGAAGGCGGGCCGCCTGAAGCCGGGCGCCACCATTGTGGAAGCCACCTCCGGGAATACGGGAATCGGACTCGCTCTGGTAGCCGCGGCCAAGGGCTACAAGGTGATCATCGTTATGCCTGAGACGATGAGCCTTGAGCGCCGCAACCTGCTGCGCGCTTACGGCGCCGAGCTGGTGCTGACGCCGGGATCGGAAGGCATGAACGGTGCGGTTAAGAAAGCGGAGCAGATTCTGGCGGAGAACCCGGACTATTTCATCGCCGAACAGTTCAAGAATCCGGCGAACCTGAAGATTCACCGGGAGACCACCGGACCGGAAATTGTAGAAGCGATTGAATCGCTGGACGGCAAGCTGGATGCATTCGTAGCCGGGATCGGAACGGGCGGCACCATCACCGGTGCGGGTGAAGTGCTGAAGGAGAACTATCCGGACATCAAGATCTATGCGGTAGAACCGGCAGCCTCGCCGATTCTGGCCGGCGGCAAGCCGGGCCCGCACAAGATTCAGGGGATCGGCGCCAACTTCATCCCGGATATTCTCAACCAGAATGTCTACGACGAGATTATTCATGTCGAGAATGACGAGGCCTTTGAGACGGCTCGCCGCGTCGCCAAGGAAGAGGGCATTCTGTCCGGTATTTCCTCCGGCGCTGCCATCTTTGCCGCGATTAAGGTCGCCAAGGAACTGGGCGCCGGCAAGCGTGTGGTCGCCATCGTTCCAAGCAACGGCGAACGCTACCTCAGCACGCCGCTGTATAACTTCGAAGCTTAAGACTGCTGCTATCGCCGTGGCGGCCGGATCTCCGGCTGCCGAACGGCTTGCAAGCCCCTGACCGCCAATGGGCGGCAGGGGCTTTTGCTTGGGGAGGCATGGGAAAGGCTTGGGAATGGCATGGGAAGGAAATTGCTGCGCGGGGTTCCCAAAAGCATGTCCCATGCCGTATACTGACAGGCAAACCGGATTCCGCCGGACTGGATTGACTGCAGCAGCGTTATGGAATTTAATAGGGGTATACGGACAAATGCTTAAGCGGCGGACAAGAAGGAGAGATAAGCGCATGATCCTGGTCATCGACAACTACGATTCATTTACCTATAATCTCGTGCAGTATTTGGGCGAGTTGAATCAGGAGGTCAAGGTGTTCCGCAACGACGAGATCACTCTGGAGGAGATCGAGCGGCTCGCACCGGATCATATTCTGATCTCGCCGGGACCGTGTACGCCGACTGAGGCCGGCATCAGTCTCGATCTGATCCGGCATTTCAAAGGCCGGATTCCGATCTTCGGCGTCTGCTTGGGCCACCAGGCGATCGGACAGGCTTTTGGCGGGAAGGTCATCCGGGCCCCAAGGCTGATGCACGGCAAGACTTCGCCGATTCTTCACCGCGGCGAGTCCGTTTTTGAAGGGATGGAATCGCCGTTCACGGCTACCCGCTATCATTCGCTGATCGTCGAGCGGGAGAGCCTGCCGGATTGCCTGGAGATTACCGCAGAGACGGCGGAAGGCGAAATCATGGGGCTGCGCCACAAGGAATATCCGATCGAAGGCGTTCAGTTCCATCCGGAGTCAATTGTTACCGATCACGGGCATACGATGCTGCGCAATTTCCTGAAGCGTACGGCCGGAGAGCCGGCATGAATTTTATAGGCTTGAACGGCGCGGTCTGCGCCGCTGAAGAGGCCGTGGTGTCCGTCAGGGATCACGGCTTTTTGTACGGGATGGGCTTGTTCGAGACGTTCCGCACCTATAAGGGCAAGCCTTTTCTGCTGGAGCGCCATCTGAAGCGTCTGGAGGCGGGCTGCCGCGAGTTGGGAATTCCGTACCAGGGAGGTGCCGGGCAACTGGCAGAATGGATCGCGAGCCTCATGGCTGCCAACGGCTTGGAGGAGGCCTATATCCGGTATACCGTGACCGCCGGTGAGGATCTGCTCGGCCTGCCTTCCGGCGATTACCGTAATCCCAACCGGGTGCTGTTCGCCAAGGCGCTCCCGCCGGCGGTCCCGGTGCGGGACGCCGTGCTGCTTCATACGGTGCGCAATACCCCCGAGGCCCCTGTCCGACGCAAAAGCCTTCATTATATGAACAGCATTCTCGGCAAAAGGGAACTGAATCTCCATCCCGCCTCCTCTTCCGGAGCCGAAGGGCTGATGCTTACCCAAGGCGGCCATGTGGCGGAGGGAGTGGTCAGCAATGTGTTCTGGGTCCGGGAGGGGAAGCTCTATACGCCGGATGTATCCGCCGGCATCCTACCGGGCATTACCCGGGAAATGGTGCTGGAGCTGGCCGGGCAGGCCGGGATCGAGGCAGAGACCGGATTATATGATGCCGGATGTTTGCTGATGGCACAGGAGATGTTCATAACCGGGTCGGTGCAGGGAATTACGCCGGTTACCGGCGTATGGACAGGCGGCACACGGAAGGCAATCGGCCGGGGCGCACCCGGGCCCATCACGCTTGAACTGCAGCGAAGATACAACCTTGAGACGGGAGAGAAGCCATGAGACCGAACCTATATGCACGCGATTATAGAATGGGGCAGGCCCGGATTAAGCTGGGAACGCGGACCCTCATTATGGGAATACTGAATGTAACCCCCGATTCCTTCTCGGACGGCGGACTGTGGGACCATCCCGATCTGGCGGTGGAGCAGGCGCTTCGGCTGGCGGGAGAAGGAGCGGATATCATTGACATCGGCGGCGAATCGACACGTCCGGGGCATGAGCCGGTGGATTTGGAAGAGGAATTAAGGCGGGTTATCCCGGTTGTGGAGCGTATTCACCGGGCGGCTCCGCATCTTCCGCTGTCGGTGGATACGTACAAAGCGGAAGTCGCCCGGCAGGCGCTGGCGGCGGGGGCCCATATCATCAACGATGTATGGGGCTGTAAGGCCGACGAAGGGATGGCGCGGGTGGCCGCCGAGGCGGGCTGCCCGATTATTTTGACGCATAACCGCAAGGACCGGAACTATACCGATCTGGAGACCGATATGAAGACGGATCTGGCTGAGAGTATAACGCTTGCGCTGGACGCGGGGGTTCAACCCGACCGCATCATTCTGGACCCCGGTATCGGCTTTGCCAAGAATTATGACGAGAATCTGCAGGCCATGATGAAGCTGGACGCGCTGGGAGCGCTCGGTTATCCGATGCTGCTGGGCACTTCCCGCAAAAAGTTCATCCGCACCGTCCTGGACCTTCCGGCAGATGATGTCGTGGAGGGAACGGCTGCCACCGTGGCCTTCGGCATTGCCCAAGGCTGCCAGATTGTGCGCGTTCATGATGTGCGGCAGATGAAACGGACGGTGGCCATGTGCGACGCGATGCTGTATGCCGGCCGGCCGGAGATTCACTGAAGAGACAGGGGAACAGCAGGAAGGGAGCCGACTTAACTTGGATAAAATGAAGCTGCACCGCATGGAATACTACGGCCGTCACGGCGTATTTGAAGAGGAGCGCCGTCTGGGCCAGCGCTTCTATGTAGACCTGGAACTCGATCTGGATTTGGCTCCGGCCGGCCGGACCGATCAATTGGAGCTGACGATCAATTACGCCGAAATTCATGAGCGGGTCCGGTCGATCGTAGAGAACGAGTCCTTTAAGCTGATCGAGGCGCTGGGCGAACGTATTGCATCCGTACTGCTGGACACGTATACTGAAGTTGCTGCGGTCCTGGTCGGAGTGACCAAGCCGCATCCGCCGTTCGACATTCATTTCGAAGGCGTTACCGTAGAACTGCGGAGAACGAGAAAGCGAGAATCATGATGAAGTCATTGTCCACCTCTGAGCCGTCAGAGGCTTATATTGCTTTAGGGGCCAATTTGGGCGACCGGTTGGGGACCCTGCGCGAGGCACTGGCTCTGCTCGATGCCGAAGAGGGTCTAACCGTGCTGCGGGCATCGGGGGTCTATGAGACCGAACCCGTCGGCTACCTGGACCAGCCCCGCTTCCTCAATATGGCGGCCGCCCTGCGGACCTCGCTGGGGCCGGAAGAACTGCTGAAGACCCTGCTGAGAACAGAGAACCGGCTCGGCCGGGTTCGTCAGATTGTCAATGGTCCGCGAACACTCGATCTGGACCTGCTGTGGATGGAAGGGCGGCGCATGAACACGCCGCTGTTGTCGCTGCCGCACCCGCGGATGTGGGAACGGGCCTTTGTTATGGTACCGCTGGCGGACATTGTACCCGAGGACGATTCCACCGGCCTGCGCGCCCTGGTGCAGGGAGCATTGCAAGGGCTAGACGGAAAGGATGGAATGGAACTGTGGACACCAAGCGTGTGGGGCTGAGGGTTCGTTCATTCCGCAAGCTGAAGGGATATACCCAACAGGAGCTGGCCGATCGGGCCGGTATTTCTCTGGCGCTGCTTGGCGCTGTAGAGCGGGGCAACCGGCGCCTTGAAGAACAAATTTTAAATAAAATTGCGACTGTATTGGATATAAGTGCGGAAGAACTGTCCGATAGGTCGTCCAACTAGAAGGAAGGGAACCCCAATGCTGAGAATCGGCGATATTGAATTGAAGAATCAGGTGGTGCTGGCTCCCATGGCGGGCGTCTGCAATCCGGCGTTCCGCCTGATCGCCAAGGAGTTCGGCACCGGTCTGGTGTGCGCCGAGATGGTCAGCGACAAAGCGATCATGCACGGCAACAAGCGAACCCGGGAAATGCTGTTCGTCGACGACCGGGAGAAGCCGCTCAGTCTGCAAATCTTTGGCGGCGACCGCCAGTCGCTGGTCGAGGCGGCCAAGGTCGTGGACAAAGAGACCAACGCCGACATTATTGACATTAATATGGGATGCCCGGTGCCTAAGGTAACCAAATGCGATGCCGGTGCCCGCTGGCTGCTGGACCCCGGCAAAATCTACGAAATGGTGTCGGCCGTTGTCGACGCCGTCGAGAAGCCGGTTACCGTCAAGATGCGGATCGGCTGGGACAGCGAGCATATCTATGTGGTCGAGAATGCCCGCGCCGTGGAACGGGCCGGGGGCCAGGCCATCAGCGTGCACGGACGCACGCGGGAACAGCTCTACACGGGCCATGCTGACTGGAGCTACATCCGCCAGGCCAAGGAGGCCGTATCGATTCCGGTCATCGGCAACGGTGATGTGCAGACGCCGCAGGATGCCCGGGCGATGCTGGATCAGACCGGCTGCGACGGCGTTATGATTGGCCGGGGAGCGCTCGGCAATCCGTGGATGCTGTACCGGACGGTGCAGTATCTGAGCACCGGCGAGCTTTTGCCCGACCCGTCGCCGCAGGAGAAGATCGAGGTTGCCATTCTGCATATGGACCGGCTGATCGCGCTCAAGGGAGAAGCGGTCGCCGTGCGAGAAATGCGCAAGCATTTGGCCTGGTACCTGAAAGGTCTGAAAGGCGCTGCCCGCGTCAAAGACCTGATTATGGAAGAGACGAAGCGCGACGAAATGGTGCGGATTTTGAGTGATTTTGTCGAGTACGCCACCTATGAAGAATCCGGATTATCCGCCGTCTGACCGACCTTATCTGCTGCTGCCGTGGATGCGGGAACGCTTTACACCCTGTCATTGACATTTTGTAACGGTTCCCATATAATTTCACAGTATAAATTTGAAGATACGATACAAGAGCGCAGGAAGAGGGTTCTGATCCCCCCGGATACGCATATAGTTATGGTGTTTTTCATTATGCAGACGACAGGAGAATCGGTTAGATGAGCGATAAAGAAGTTATTCTTACCCCGGACGGGTTGAAGCGTCTGGAAGAAGAGCTGGAGAACCTTAAGTCGGTCAAGCGCCGCGAGGTGGCGGAACGGATCAAGGTGGCGATCGGCTACGGCGACATCAGCGAGAACTCGGAATACGAGGACGCCAAGAATGAGCAGGCTTTTATTGAAGGCCGGATTATTACACTCGAGAAGATGCTGCGCAACGCCCGCATTATCAACAGCGACGAGATCGATACGGAGACGGTCAGCATCGGGGTTACCGTTACCGTGGAAGATATGGAGTACGGCGACACGATGGAATATACTATCGTCGGTACAGCGGAGTCCGACCCGCTGAACAACAAGATCTCCAATGAAAGTCCGGTAGGCAAGGCGATTATCGGCAAGAAGAAGGGCGCTGTCGTCGATGTCAGCGTACCGGCAGGCGTCATTCAATACAAAATCATTGATATCCAAATGAAATAGGCGGCTTCCTCCGGGAAGCCTTTTCTCACAAATACCCGCGTCGCTCCCCGCCAGGTGCCCGATCGTTTCGGAGCAAGTCGTGCCTGGTGGGGTTGTCTTGCGTTGGCGGACTCATATGAACAGCAGTTGGAGAAGGGAATGGAATCGAAGATGAATGAACAGATGAACAACAGTCAGGTCCAGCCGGAGGAGGAGCTGAGCGAGCTGCTGCGGATTCGCCGGGGCAAGCTGGACGAGCTGCGAGCGCTGGGAATTGATCCGTTCGGCAAAAAATACGCGCGCACTCACCATGCGGGCGATATTTTGGCGCAATATGACGGGATGACCAACGAGGAGCTGGAAGAGCTGGACGTAACCGTCCACGTAGCCGGCCGGATTATGGCCAAACGGAAGATGGGCAAGGCGAGCTTCTCCCATATCCAGGACCTCAGCGGCCGCATTCAGATTTATGTTCGTCAGGACAGCGTGCCGGCGGACAAGTATGAAGCGTTTGGCATTCTGGATCTGGGCGACATCATCGGCGTTACCGGCAAAGTCTTCAAGACCAAGACCGGCGAGACCAGCATCAAAGTCGAAGATCTGGAGGTGCTCTCCAAGTCCCTGCTTCCGCTGCCGGATAAGTATCACGGACTCCAGGACGTCGAGCTGCGCTACCGCCAGCGTTATGTCGATCTGATTATCAATCCCGAAGTTCAGCAGACATTCATCACGCGTTCCCGGATCATCCAGTCGATGCGCCGGTATCTGGATTCGCTCGGTTATCTGGAAGTTGAGACGCCGACCCTGCATGCCATCGCCGGCGGAGCGGCAGCCCGCCCGTTCATTACATTCCACAATACGCTGGAAATGCAGTTGTACATGCGGATCGCCATTGAGCTGCATCTGAAGCGCCTGATTGTAGGCGGTCTGGAGAAAGTGTATGAGATCGGCCGCGTCTACCGGAACGAAGGGATTTCGACCCGTCATAACCCGGAGTTCACAATGATCGAGCTGTATGAAGCCTATGCGGATTACAAGGACATTATGCAGTTAACCGAGAACCTGATCGCCCATATCGCCCAGGATGTCCTCGGTACGCAAAAGATCCAGTATCAAGGCCATGAAGTGGACCTGACTCCGCAGTGGCGCCGCGTCTCCATGGTCGAGGCCGTCAAGGAAGTGACCGGTGTTGACTTCGGCGTGCAGATGTCGGATGAAGAAGCCCATCGTCTGGCTAAGGAGCATAAAGTACCGGTAGAGAAGCACATGACGTTCGGTCATATTCTGAATGCCTTCTTCGAGCATTTTGTAGAAGAGACGCTGATTCAGCCGACCTTTATTACCGGACATCCGGTTGAAATCTCGCCTCTGGCGAAGAAAAACGACCAGGATCCGCGGTTCACGGATCGCTTTGAATTGTTCATTGTCGCCCGCGAGCATGCGAATGCGTTCAGCGAGCTGAACGATCCGATTGACCAGCGGCAGCGGTTTGAAGCCCAACTCCGCGAGAAGGAGCAGGGCAACGACGAAGCGCATGAGATGGACGAGGACTTCATCCGGGCGCTGGAACATGGTATGCCGCCTACCGGGGGTCTCGGCATCGGTGTAGACCGTCTGGTCATGCTGCTGACCAACGCTGCTTCGATCCGAGACGTACTGCTGTTCCCGCATATGCGGAACAAAGGCGGAGAGCAATAAGACCGGAAGGAAACGATCGACCGCGGGCGTATGCCCGCGGTTTTTTCTATGTTTTAAGCCAGCCGAATAATAATTCAAATAAACACTTGCCAAGTAACTTCGATTCGTGGTATATTCTTATTCCGGCCGATTGATCCTGATTCGATCGAATGAAACAAGATCAAAAAAAGTGCTTGCACAAAACGGCCGAACGTGATATAGTATAAGAGTTGCTGGTGCGAACGAGCATCGGTGATGAAGATGGTTTGATCTTTGAAAACTGAACAACGAGTGAGTATTAATCGAGAG